>NZ_JAPUVR010000107.1 GCF_029255125.1 Accumulibacter sp.
CTTCTTCCTCGCGAAAAAGAGATTCAGTCATCGCCAGAAACCGTCCGTAGTTGACATTGTCATTATACCCTGCGTCCCACGTTCCCGGAGGGTAGGCTCGGGATTTTTTCACAGCCTCTCAGGCTGGCGCCACGCGTGCTCGGTCTAGCGGGCGCCGCCGCGTAGCGTGCTGCCGACCAGGAGAAGGCCGAGCACGCTCTGGACAAGGTAGAGGATGCTGGATACGCCGTGCCATGTGGCAAAACGATTGCGCAGAACGCTTTCCATCACCTCGCGCGGCAGGGCATCGGCCTTGATCTGGGCGAGCAGCGGTTGAATGCCGAAAAGGCTGACTGCGGTGAGCAGCAACATCAGCAGAATCAGCCAGAAGTTCCAGCGCTTGAAGCTTATTGCACCGAAGCGCAGCAAGCTGAAAAGCAGCAGGTAGCTGCCACAGGCAAGGCCGACCCAGCCCATCAGTTCGAACAGCCGGCCGGCCAATGCACCGGCTAGCGGACGATCATGTGCGAGGGTCGCGAAGAGCGTTGGCGCGGCGAGATAGCCGATCGCCCAGAGACCACCGACCCAGAAGGTCAGCGCCACTTCGTAAAGAGCGGCTGCCAAGCGGCGCATCGCGTCTAGCCTTGGTCAGCCAACGCGGAAAAGGGAGCGGCGGCCGTGCGGGCGCTTGCCGTTCACCTTGTCGAGACGCCTCGCCAGCTGGCGGTCGACGGACACCTCATTCATAGCGTACGTCGATCACTTCGTACTCGCGAATTCCGCCCGGTGCCTGCACCTCGGCGATGTCGCCAGCGAACTTGCCGATCAGCGCGCGGGCGATCGGTGAATTGACCGAGATCTTGCCGGCCTTGATGTCGGCTTCGTCCTCGCCAACGATCTGGTAGCTGACGCGTGCTCCCGAATCCTGATCCTCCAGGTCGAGCGTTGCGCCGAAAACACAGCGACCATCCGCGTCGAGCAACTTCGGATCGATGATTTGTGCGTTCGCCAGCTTGCTTTCGACTTCCTTGATGCGTCCCTCGATGAAGCCTTGCCTTTCCTTGGCGGCGTCGTATTCGGCGTTCTCCGACAGGTCGCCGTGCGAGCGCGCCTCGGCGATCGCGGAAATTGCCCGGGGTCGCTCGACGGTCTTCAGGTGGTGCAGTTCGGCGCGCAGCCGCTCGGCGCCGTTGACGGTCAGAGGAATCTTGTTCATATCGTTCTTCGCCAGCAGCAGAGCCGATGTGCCCGTGGGTACGCTCGGCCCTGGACAGGGTTGAGGTTGATCAAGCGAGTTGCGCGTGCAGATCCTGGATCGGATAGACGACGAGGTCGCCGCGGTTCCTTATCCCGGCGGCGGCCGCTTCGGCGCCCCAGATCGTCGTGTAGATGGTCACGCGGGCGGCCAGTCCGGACGTGCGGATTGAACGTGAGTCGCTGATCGCCTTGCGTTTTTCGTCGACGGTGTTGATGATCAGGACAATCTCGTTGTTCTTGATCATGTCGACCACGTGCGGCCGGCCTTCGGTGACCTTGTTGACCGGTGTGACGGCGATTCCCGCAGCGGCGATGGCCACTGCCGTTCCGCGCGTGGCGAGCAGCGAGAAGCCAGCCGCCTGCAGGTCGCGCGCGATATCGACGGCTTTCGCTTTGTCCGATTCCTTGACACTGATGAATACCTGGCCAGAACTCGGCAAGCGAACACTGGCGCCCATCTGGCTCTTGACGAAAGCTTCGGAAAAGCTCATGCCGACACCCATTACCTCGCCAGTCGATTTCATCTCCGGGCCCAGGATCGTATCGACGCCACGGAACTTGATGAACGGGAACACGGCCTCCTTGACCGAGAAATAGTCAGGAATCACTTCATGCGTGACGCCCTGGCTGGCCAGCGACTGGCCGACCATGCAGCGAGCGGCGATCTTGGCCAGCGGCAGGCCGGTCGCCTTGGAGACGAAAGGCACCGTGCGCGAAGCCCGCGGGTTCACTTCCAGAACGAAAACGACGCCGTTCTGGATCGCGAACTGCACGTTCATCAGACCGCAGACGTTCAGTCCCTTCGCCATCAGGCGCGTCTGTCGACGCAATTCATCCTGCAAGTCGGGCGATAGGGTGTAGGGCGGCAGCGAGCACGCCGAATCGCCGGAATGGACGCCCGCCTGCTCGATATGTTCCATGACTCCGCCGATGAGCACCTGCTCACCATCGCAAAGCGCATCGACGTCGACCTCGCTGGCGTCGTTCAGGAAACGGTCGAGAAGAACTGGCGAATCGTTCGACACCTTGACCGCTTCGCGCATGTAGCGCTGCAGGTCGCGTGCGTCGTGCACGATCTCCATCGCCCGTCCGCCGAGTACGTACGACGGGCGGACGACCAGCGGGTAGCCAATTTCGCCAGCCAAGCGCAGCGCGTCGTCCTCGGTGCGCGCGGTGCGGTTCGCCGGTTGGCGCAAGCCCAGTTCGTGCAGCAGCTGCTGGAAGCGCTCGCGATCTTCTGCAGCGTCGATCATGTCGGGGCTGGTGCCGATGATCGGCACGCCGCTGGCCTCCAGGTCGCGTGCCAGCTTGAGCGGGGTTTGTCCGCCGAACTGAACGATCACTCCGGCCGGTTTTTCGACCGCGACGATCTCCAGCACATCCTCGAGCGTCAATGGCTCGAAATACAAGCGATCCGAGGTATCGTAGTCGGTCGACACGGTCTCCGGATTGCAATTGACCATGATCGTCTCATAGCCGTCTTCGCGCAACGCGAGCGCAGCATGCACGCAACAGTAGTCGAACTCGATCCCTTGGCCGATCCGGTTCGGGCCACCCCCGAGCACCATGATCTTCTGGCGCTCGCTCGGACGCGCTTCGCACTCTTCTTCGTAGGTCGAATAGAGATAGGCCGTATCCGTGGCGAATTCGGCAGCGCAGGTGTCGACCCGCTTGTAGACCGGGCGAACGCCTAGCCGATGGCGGTGTGCGCGCACGGCATGCTGTGTCGTCTGCAGCAGGGTGGCGAGACGCTTGTCGGAGAACCCGGCTCGCTTCATGCAGCGGAGCTCGTCCTGCGTGAGCGATTCCAGGGATCTGCCGCGCAGAGCTTCGGCCTTGCCGTGCAGGTCCTCGATCTGGGCCAGGAACCAGGGATCGATTGCCGTCAGACGATGAATCTCGGCCAGCGAGAGGCCGATCCGGAAGGCGTCGGCAATGTACCAGATACGTTCCGGACGCGCCTCGCTGAGCACGGTTTCGATTTCTTCGCGGTCCACGCTGCGTTCATCGAAACCGTCAGAGCCGACCTCGAGACCGCGCAGTGCCTTCTGCAGCGATTCCTGAAAAGTTCTCCCTATGGCCATCACTTCGCCGACCGATTTCATCTGCGTGGTCAAGCGCGCATCGGCCTCGGGGAATTTCTCGAAGGCAAAACGCGGAATCTTGGTCACTACATAGTCGATCGACGGTTCGAAAGAGGCGGGCGTCCGACCGCCGGTAATGTCGTTCGCCAGCTCGTCGAGCGTATGACCCACCGCGAGCTTGGCAGCGACCTTGGCAATCGGAAATCCCGTTGCTTTCGAAGCCAGGGCAGACGAGCGCGAAACGCGCGGGTTCATTTCGATGACGATCATCCGCCCGTCAGTTGGCGAAATGGCGAACTGCACATTCGAGCCGCCGGTATCGACGCCGATCTCGCGCAGCACGGCGATGGCCGCGTTGCGCATGATCTGGTATTCCTTGTCGGTCAGCGTTTGCGCGGGCGCGACGGTAATCGAATCGCCGGTGTGCACGCCCATCGGGTCGAGATTCTCGATCGAGCAGACGATGATGCAGTTGTCGTTCCGGTCGCGGACGACCTCCATCTCGAACTCTTTCCAGCCGATCAGCGATTCCTCGATCAGCAGTTCGCTGGTTGGGCTGGCTTCCAGACCGCGCCGGCAGATGTCGACGAACTCTTCCTGATTGTAGGCAATTCCGCCGCCCGATCCACCCATGGTGAACGAGGGGCGGATGATCGCCGGGTAGCCGATCATCGCCTGGACTTGCAGCGCCTCCTCCATCGAGTGAGCGACTGCCGAGCGCGCCGAATGCAGGCCGATGCGCGTCATCGCCGCCTTGAATTTTTCTCTGTCTTCTGCTTTGTCTATGGCTTCGCGTGTGGCGCCGATCATTTCGACGCCGTAGCGCTCGAGTACGCCGTGTCGGGCGAGGTCGAGCGCACAATTGAGTGCCGTCTGGCCGCCCATCGTCGGCAGAAGCGCGTCCGGGCGCTCGCGCGCGATGATCTTCTCCACCACCTTCCAGGTGATCGGCTCGATATACGTGACATGCGCCATTTCCGGATCGGTCATGATCGTCGCCGGGTTCGAGTTGACCAGGATGACGCGATACCCTTCCTCACGCAGCGCTTTGCACGCCTGTGCCCCGGAATAATCGAACTCGCAGGCCTGGCCGATGACGATCGGTCCTGCGCCGATGATCAGAATGCTCTGGATGTCTGTACGCTTAGGCATGTGGTGCCCTGTGGTCTTGCATCATCTTGACGAAGCGGTCGAACAGCTGCGCGATGTCGTGCGGTCCGGGGCTGGCTTCCGGATGCCCCTGAAACGAAAATGCCGGCACGTCGGTACGCGCGATTCCCTGCAACGATCCGTCGAACAGCGAAACGTGGGTCGGCACGAGCGTGTCTGGCAGCGTCTGGCTGTCGACCGCAAAGCCGTGGTTCTGGCTGGTGATCAGGACCTGCCCGCTGTGCAGATCCTTGACCGGGTGGTTGGCGCCATGGTGGCCAAACTTCATCTTGACCGTGCTTGCGCCGGAAGCGAGCGCCAGCAACTGGTGGCCGAGGCAGATTCCGAAGACCGGAACACGCTCGGCAAGAATCTGGCGAATCGCAGCGATCGCGTAGTCACAAGGTTCCGGGTCACCCGGGCCATTCGAGAGAAAGACGCCATCCGGCCGGTAGGCGAGGGCTTCGGCTGCCGAAGTCCGCGCCGGCACGACAGTTACCCGACACCCGCGTGCAGCCAACATGCGCAGGATGTTGTGCTTGACGCCGAAATCGTAGGCGACGACATGCTTCTGTGCTGGCGGCGGCGGACGGTAACCATCACCGAGCGCCCATTCAGCTTCGCTCCACTCGTAAGGCGCCGCCACACTGACGACCTTGGCGAGATCCATTCCGGCAAGTCCGGGAAAGGCGCGCGCCTGCTCGATCGCCCGCTGCGCATCGAGCTCGCCGGCCATGATGCAGCCTGCTTGCGCACCGCGCTCGCGCAGAATTCGCGTCAACCTGCGTGTATCGATTCCGGCGATCGCGACCAGGCCGTGCGCCTGCAGGTAAGCCGGTAGCGTCTGCTGCATGCGCCAGTTGGCGGCGCGTACCGGCAGGTCGCGAATGATCAGGCCAGCCGCGTAGTTGGCGCGTGATTCGAAGTCTTCCGCATTGCAACCGACATTGCCAATGTGCGGATAGGTGAGGGTGACGATCTGGCGGCAGTACGAGGGATCAGTAAGGATCTCCTGATAGCCGGTCATCGCTGTGTTGAAGACAACCTCACCACTGGTATTGCCTTCCGCCCCAAGCGACTGGCCCTGGAATACCGTGCCATCGGCCAAGGCAAGAAGAGCAGGCGCAAGTGTGGGTAACAAGGACACGCAAGACTCCTGTCGATACCGCGATTGAATGCCTTGCCTGCCCGATTTTGTGGACACACAAGAAAAGCGGGAAGACCGCATGGTCCTCCCGCTCGGGTCGTGGCAAGCTGGCCGATTATACCCGAGCAGGGCGTCCTGTTGGACACTTTGCCCTGGCCGACGTGGGTGCGCTGGCTGGGCATGAGACTGTCTGGGCGCACACGGGTGTCGGCTCCTAGGCGGCCATGGCGCCGCGTACGAAGCGCTCGATTTCGGGTTTCAGGCGACTCATCTCCTGGCTCAGGATGCCGCCGAGGTGCTCACAGCGGGGCCAGTCGACCTGGCCGTCGAGTGGCTTTGCGCTCCGTTCGAGATCGAGAGCAAACCGTCTTGCTTTCTCAGCGTGGAACATGGCGAGAAGGCTCTTCAGGGTATGCGCTGCCAGCGAGAGTTGCGCCGCATCCTTGGCGCGCAGGTGGGAGCGGATGCGCGCCAGATGCTGGTCCCACTCGGCAAGCAGCATGCGGGCCATGGTGAGCAGTAGATCGTTGTCGCCCAGATCGCGGGCAGCCGCCCCAAGGTCGAGCGAAGTGGCGGAGAGCAAGCTTTCGGGTGGAGCGAGTGTTGGCCCTTGGCTGCTGTCCCGGCCGAGCGAGCGATCGATCGCCGCGTAGAGCTCCTGCGCCTTGATGGGTTTGGCAACATAGTCGTTCATTCCGGCGCGCAGGCAGCGGTCGCGGTCGCCTTCCATTGCGTTGGCGGTCATCGCGATGATGCAGACCGAGGTGAACTGATCGGAAATGACCCAACTGCGCCTCATTTCACGGGCGCGAATCGACTCCGTCGCCTCGATCCCGCCCATCACCGGCATCTGCATGTCCATCAGGATGAGATCGAATTTTTTCTGCTCGAAGTACTCGACCGCCTCTTCGCCGTTGTTGGCCAAGGTGATCCGGTAGCCGCGTTTCTCGAGCAAGCGGCGCGCCAGTTCCTGGTTGACCGGATTGTCTTCGACGAGCAGGACCTCGAGGCTGCGCGGTTGCTCGTCCACCAGGTGCGCGTCGAAGTCGAACGGGGCAAGGATAGCTTGGCTATCGCCTGCACCGGCAACCAGTTGTAGCGCCGCGATCAGATCCTCGGGCGCGATCGGCTTGACCAGATGGGTGACCCCCGACAGGTGGCGTAGACGCTCGAGATCCTGGCGTTGCTGCTCGGTCGTCAACAGGACGATCAGCTTTTCGCGACATGAACCGCCTCGCCACGCTTCGGTGAGCGTCAGGCCAGCGGGTGCGCGCATCGAGGCGTCGACGAGGACATAATCGTAAGCTTGCACGCCTGCCCGTGCCTGCTCGATTGCCGCCGGTGCGGCCGGTGGGTCGCCGACGACCGATGCTGCGATGCCGATCTCTTGCAGGACATCGGCCAACTGCTGGGCAACGATCGGGTGCCCGACGAGCAGCAAGGCGCGTTGACCGCGGTAGCGCTCGATGCGGCGAGGGTTGGCCGTCGCCGGTTCGACGCCGACCCGACAGGTGAAATAGAAGCTTGAGCCTTGTCCTTCGACGCTGTCCAGCCAGAGACGGCCGCCCATCAACTGGACAAGATGCGTACAGATCGTCAGACCTAGTCCGGTGCCGCCGAAACGCCGGGTAGTCGAGTCGTCAGCCTGAGAAAACGCATCAAAGATGGCACTCTGCCGGGCCAGCGGAATGCCGATACCGGTGTCACGCACAGTGAAGCGGAGAACGGCAGAGGTCGCTGCGCTGCTGTCAAGCGTGGCGGAAACCTGGATGTCACCTGCCTGTGTGAACTTGATTGCATTGCCGACCAGATTGGCGAGCACCTGGCGCAGGCGTGCCGGATCGCCGATCGCTCTCGGTGGAAGGTTTGACGCCAGCGTCACGATCAGTTCGAGACCCTTGCGGTGCGCGGTCACCGCCTGCGCGCGCGCGACCTCGAAAACCAGGCTGGGCAGGGAAAATGGAACCTCCTCGAAATGCAGCTTGCCGGCTTCGATTTTCGAGAAGTCGAGAATGTCGTTGACGATCGCAAGCAGCGATTCCGCGGACGACTTGACCGTCTTCAGATAGTGTCGCTGTTCGGGATCGAGGCGGGTGTCGAGCGCCAGGTCGGTCATGCCGATGATTCCGTTCATCGGTGTTCGAATCTCGTGGCTCATGTTGGCGAGGAAGGTGCCGCGTGCGCGGTTCGCTGCTTCGGCCGATTCCTTGGCGACCAGCGCCGCCTCCTCGGCCTGCTTGAAATCGGTAATGTCGCGTTGCAGGATGAGCAGCCGCGAGGGCTCGCCGCGTTCATTGCGCGCAGCGATGCGTCCTTTGACCAGCAGCCATTTCCAGGCAGTGCTCTTGGTCCGCAGGCGGCACGTTGTCTGGAAGATCGCGGAGGCGTTCTGGTTATGGGCGGCGACCGCTGCATCGAAGCGTCTGAGGTCTTCTGGGTGAGCCAGGCTGCGCCAGGCGACGATGGTGTCGGGGATCTCGCCTTCGGAGAAGGCGAGCAGCTTCTTCCAACGGCGTCCCGACTCGATGCGCCCGCTGTCCAGATGCCAGTCGGAGAACGCATCGCCCGACAGATCGGCCTGCACGGTGCGCAAGCGCGCATAGCGGGTGAGCAGGTCGTCGGCCGCTTCGAGCACACGCGTAAGGCGCGCGGCGGCCTGTGCATCGTGCGCGGCCAGCGAGCGCATCAACTGCACGAGCGCATTCTCCGGGTCATCGCCGAGCACGCCGACCAACTGTCGGGCAAGGTGATGGGCTTTCATCGCTTACGCCGGTGCGCTCAGCCGGCGCGCCAGGTTTCAGCGCAGACCGAGCACATCCTGCATATCGAACAGACCCTCCTTCCGGCCGGCAAGAAAGCGCGCTGCGCGCAGACTTCCGAGTGCGTAGGGCAAACGGCTGCTCGCCTTGTGGCCAATCTCGACGCGCTCCCCGAGGCCGCAGAACATGGCATTGTGGTCGCCGACAATGTCACCGCCACGGACGGTGGCGAAGCCGATCGAGTTTGGCGAACGCTCGCCGGTCACGCCTTCTCGGCCGTAAACAGCACACTGTCCGAGCTCGCGTCCGAGTGCGCGGGCAATTACTTCGCCCATGCGCAGAGCTGTTCCCGACGGCGCATCCACCTTATGCCGATGGTGCGCCTCGACTATCTCTATGTCATAGCCCTCGTGCATGATGCGCGCTGCCGTTTCGAGGAGTTTCAGCACGACATTGACGCCGACACTCATGTTCGGCGCAAAAACAATCGGAATGTCGCTCGCTGCGCTGCTGATTGCCTGCTTGCCTGCGCCATCAAAACCGGTCGTTCCGATGACCATGGCCACGCCATGCCGGCGGCAGAAAGCGAGGTGCTGCAGCGTACCTTCGGGGCGGGTGAAGTCAATCAGGCAATCCGCCTGGGCAATCGCCGCTTCAGCATCACTGCCCACGACGACGCTCGACGGCAGTCCGACCATTTCGCCGACGTTTCGACCAAGCGCGGGCGAATCGGTGCAATCGACGGCGGCAACCAGGGTCGCACCCGCGTCGCCCAGCGTCGCCTCAATCAGCATTCGTCCCATGCGACCGCCGGCACCGGCAACGGCAATTCTCAACGCATTCATTGCTAGAGCCCAAAAAAGTCCATGATCTTCCCGAAAAAACCCTTCCCGTCGGATTGCTGTGTGCTGGTCAGACCGTCCGCATCCAGGCTACCGAGGTCGAGCTCCCGATTGCGGCTCTCGACCAGAAGCAGTTGCCCGCTCGTTTCGGCCGCCGCGACATCACCGGTGACGCGAGCCAACTTTCCCTCGCCGTCGAAAAAGGCGGAGAGGCGACGTTGCTCGACCGCGCCGCTCGCCCCCCGCTTCAGCCAGTAGACATAGTCCCAGCGACTACCGTGGAAAATGTCCATCAGAATCGGCGTGCCCAGAATGAAGCGCACCTGATCCTTGCTCAGACCGGGGCGCAACTGCGAGACCATTTCTTGAGTCAAGACATTGCCCTGCTGGACATCGATGCGGTACTCGGTGACGATACGCGGGACTGACGAGCACCCTGCGAGCAGACCAGCAATGAGGGCCGCACTAGCAAGTCGCAAAAGAATCACCTTGTTCAAATCGGGCGAAAGCCTGGGCTAGGTTCTGAATCTGCATGACAAACGCGCTCGGTTGCCAGGTCGGCTGCTGGCCGAGCGCTCGCCTGACTTGGCTCGCGTGCAGGTCGCAAGGCGGCGTTTTCACGCGCCTGCACCGCATGCCAGCTGCTGGAGGTATATCATAACCGAAAACCTTTTCTTTATTGTCAGTCCCTCAAGGCAAGCCGATGAGCAGTTCCGAGAACCTCAAGACCATCGGGTTGAAAGCCACATTGCCGCGCCTCAAGATCCTTGCTCTGTTTGAGAAGAGTGAGGTTCGCCACCTGTCGGCGGACGACGTGTACCGGCTGTTGCTGGCAGAAAACCTCGACGTGGGCCTGGCTACCGTCTACCGCGTCCTTACCCAGTTCGAACATGCCGGGCTGCTTGACCGCCACTATTTCGAATCTGGAAAGGCGGTTTTCGAGTTGAGCGCAGGCGAGCATCACGACCATCTCGTTTGTATCGACTGCGGCCGGGTCGAGGAGTTCTATGACGACGAGATCGAGTGCCGACAGGCGAAGGTTGCCAGCGAGCGTGGTTTTCGCATTCGTGCCCATGCGCTGCATCTTTTCGCCGAATGTAGCAAGACCGATTGTCCGTATCGCGTACAAGGTGCGCAAACGCCGCGCCTACGCTCGTTTGGCAGCGATCGCCAGGACCCACCATGAAAGCCTTAGGCGAGCGCTGTCGGCCCTCGCCGATTCACGGTGTCCGCACGTTTGGCGAGACGAATAACCAGGGATCAACCATCGCACCGTTCAGGATCACGCTCCAGTGCAGATGCGGACCGGTGGCGCGACCGGTCATGCCGGAACGCGCGACCACCTGATTTTTTTCGACCGGGTCGCCGGGTGCTACGTCGATCCGATCGAGGTGACAGTACATGCTGAGCAGGCCGTTGCCGTGGTCGACAAGAACGGTCTTGCCGTTGAAGAAGAAATCGCCGATCGCGAGCACGGTGCCACGCGCGTTGGCCTTCACCGGCGATCCGGTGGGAACGGCGATATCGAAACCAGCATGTGGCGAACGCGCTTCGCCGTTGAAGTAGCGGCGCACGCCAAACCGGCCGGTAAGCCGTCCCTCGGCGGGCAGAACAAAGTCAGTATCGGTCTCCGGGGTCGCGCGCCAATGCTGTTTGAGTGCCTGGATGGTCTTCATCTCACCTTCGACGCGCGCCAGGTCGCTGGCCGACAAGTCTACCTTGCGCGTGTCCTTGAGCGTGATGCGCTGTTCCGGATAGCGCTTGCCGACCACCGGAAAATGCACGCTGCGCGCTTCTCCGCTGGCTTCGACGACGCGCAACTCGTGTGTGGCGACTGGCGTGTCAAGCGCCAGACCGACGATCGCAACCCATTGGCCATGGTCAGCGGCAACCAGAACCGCTTGTTCGCCGAGCCACGCGCGCGGTTGCGGAATGCCGGGCGCGAGCGGCCCGAGCGCAACCAGCGCGACACCTCCCGGCACGCTGGCGGCCCGGGGCAGCGCGGCTGCTGCAGGAGCCGTCAGAATCTGCGCCAGGATGATCAGAGGAGCGAGCAACGCCGCGTGTGAGCGCATTGTCAACACGGCAGAAGTGTTACAGTGCCGCGGTCGAGAAGGTGTCGCACTGACGCACATCGCCGCTTTCCATGCCGCGCTTGAACCAGCGAACACGCTGCTCGGACGAACCGTGCGTGAAGGATTCCGGGACGATCTGGCCGCGCGTTTGCCGCTGCAGGCGGTCGTCGCCAATGGCCGAGGCGGCGGTCAGCGCCTGTTCGGCTTCACCGGGTTCGAGGATCTTTTTCATGCTGTCCGCCCGGTGTCCCCAGACGCCGGCAAAGCAGTCAGCCTGCAGTTCCAGCCGCACCGACAGCGCGTTGGCGGCGGCCTGGTTGCCACTGCGCTGCTGCGCCCGGTGGACCTTTTCGGAAATGCCGAGCAGGTTCTGCACGTGGTGGCCGACTTCGTGTGCAATCACGTAAGCCTGCGCGAATTCGCCCGGCGCGTGAAAACGCTCGCGCAGGTCACGGTAGAACGAGAGGTCGATATAGACCTTCTGATCTGATGGACAATAGAAAGGTCCCATGGCCGACTGCCCGGTGCCGCAGGCGGTCGGTGTTGCCCCGCTGAACAGCACCAGTCGGGGTTCCTGGTAGCGCTTTCCCGCTTCGGCAAAGACCGCTTGCCAGGTGCTTTCGGTGCTGCCGAGCACTTTCGCGACGAAGACACCCATCTCGTCGTTGGCCGGCGGTCGCGTCGCCGGGCGACCTTGCGTCGTGGAACTGGGGGCATTTGACGCCAGGCCGAGAATCACCGACGGATCGATCCCGAAGAAATAGCCGGCGGCGAGGGCAATGACCAAGGTGCCAATGCCGACGCTGCCGCGCCCCACGCTGATACCGCCGCCGCCCCCCCGTCGGTCCTCGACGTTCTGGCTTTGCTCCTGATCATCCAAACGCATTCTTCATCCTTTCAGCGCCTTACGACCCTTGTCGATGAGCGCCAATCTTAACTTAACAGAACCCAGTTCGTCCTCACGCGGCGCCAACTAGCGAGGACGCATGAATTGTCGCCCCAATCCGGTGCTGTGTGTGGTCACCACCGGCTGAATGTGCACAAAGTCTGATTTTCGTGCATAATCCGCGCACTTTTTACAAGAAGGGGCTGTCGAGGCCCTTACACAGGAAGGGGGCATATGGATACTCTCTATTGGTTGGCCGTAGCCACTGTGGTCATTGTATTGTTTTTCGACTACACCAACGGCTTTCACGACGCGGCAAACATCGTGGCGACGGTGATTGCTTCGCGCGCCATGACTCCGGTGCAGGCGGTCGTCGTCGTCGGCGTCTTCGAGTTTCTCGGTCCTTTGCTCGGCGGTACGGCGGTAGCCAATACCATCGGCAAGTTCGTCGACTTATCAACCATTGACAAGCAGCTCGCCGTGCTGATCCTCTTCTGCGGCCTGCTCGGGGCGATCGTCTGGAACCTGGCGACCTGGTGGCTGGGTATTCCATCGTCCTCATCGCATGCCCTGGTCGGTGGCCTGGCTGGTGCGGTGGTCGCCGCGGTGGGTTCGCAGTACGTCATCTGGGGTTGGGACCCGCTGATGCAACAAGGCAAGCTGCTTGGCGTGATGAAGGTTCTCGTTTCGCTCTTCGTTTCGCCTTTGCTCGGTTTCTGGGTCGGCTTTGCCATTCACCGGATCGGTCGCCGGATGCTTGCGGGCGCCCGGCCAACGGCGAACACGACGCTGCGCCGCTTGCAGTTCGTCACCGCAGCCGGCCTGGCGTTCTCGCACGGCGCCAACGACGCGCAGAAGAGCATGGGCATGCTGACCCTGGTGCTTCTCCTGGGCGGCTTCATTCCGAAATTCGAAGTGCCGTTCTGGGTCATGCTCGCGTGCGCGATAGCCATCACGCTGGGCATCCTGTCCGGTGGCTGGAGGATCGTCCGCACGCTCGGTTTTGCCATCTACCGCGTTCGTCCGCTGCACGCCTTCGACTCGCAACTGACCTCGGCCATCCTGATCCTCTCGGCGTCCTATCTGGGTGCGCCGGTGTCGACGACGCACGTCGTGGCCACCTCGATCATGGGTATCGGCTACTCGGAGCGGCCGCGGGCGGTGCGCTGGAAGAAGGCGAAAGACATCGGCAAAACCTGGCTCTATACCATTCCGGCCTCGGCGATTACTGCAATCGTCATCTATGCCATAGCCAAAGTCGTCATCGGCTAGACCAAAACCCACCTCAGGAGATAACTATGGACGATAACCAAACCAAAGACAACACGCCGATCTTTCGTCGCCTGTACGAACGCGTTTTCCCGACGGTTGCCGACTTCTTCGGCATGCTTGCCCAGCAGAGCGCGAACGCCGCGGAAACCACCCGCCTGCTGGTCGAGTTCATGGAAACGGCCGACCCGACGGTCAGCCAGCAGGTGCGTGCCGACGAGCACGAGGCCGACCGCGTCAAGGCAAGCAATCTGAACGTGCTGAGCGAGGCTTTCTCGACCCCGATCGACCGCGAGGATATTCACAGCGCGATCATGACGCTCGACGACATCGTCAATTACTGCAAGTCGACCGTGGTCGAGATGGACGTTCTCGGCCTTGCGCCCGACAAGCACAGTCTGGAAATGGCTTTGCACCTGCGCGAGGGGGCTGAGGCGCTGGCGCGCGGCTTTGCCCGCCTATCGACCGACCCGGCTGCTGCTGGCGGCGACGCGGCGGCGGCGCGTAAGGCGGAGAGAACGGTTGAAAAGGCTTACCGGAGAGCCATTGCCGATCTCTTCCAGGGCGACGACTACCTGAACATGTTCAAACGGCGGGAAACCTATCGCCATCTGTCGAACGCCGCCGACCGCGTGTCCGACGCAGCGCACTCGCTCGACAACATCGTCGTCAAGCTTTGCTGATGACACGCGATAGCCAAAGCCGCAGCGCGAGCATTCGCGGCGGCGTTGGCAAGCGCGCGATGAAAGTTGCTGAGCCCGTTTTGCGCTGAGCTGACTTTGCCGTCGTCGCTCGGGTGTGCGGCGCGCCTTCCACCGGGATGGCGCGCCGCGCCCATTTTGGCGGTATGCGCCAGCCAGGTCAGCGTGCTGGCGACTTCAGGTAGTCGCGGATTTGCGCTGCGATTTCGGTCGGTGGCGTACCGTACGTGAATTTGCGCAGGTAGCGCCCGTCGGGGCCAAGCAGGTACATTCCGGTCGTGTGGTCGACCGAATACTCGTCGGGGGCGGCGCCAGCTTGCCGCACCTTCTCGAAGCGCACCCGAAAGCTCTCGGCGGCTTTCCCGACGAGCGCGGGCGAGCCGGTCAGACCGCCAATGCGTGGGTCAAAGAACGCAACGTAGGCTCGCAGGACGCTTGCGGTATCGCGCTCCGGGTCGACGGTGACGAACAAGGCCTGTAGTCGTTCGGCGTCCTGGCCGAGAGCGTTCAGCACGACCGCCATCTGTGCCAGTGTCGTCGGGCAGATGTCCGGGCAGAAGGTGTAGCCGAAGGACAGGAGTTGCCAGCGCCCGCGGAAGTCCTCGTTGCTGACCGCGCGGCCATTGGTGTCCATCAGCAGGTAGCGACCGCTGAGCGGCGTCGCTGCAGCGGCTGGCGCGGGATCGCCGTCGTTGTCGGCGAGGGCGGTCGGTGGTGTCGCAGCGCCGATCAGCAGGGCCAGCAGACCAGCGCGAATCAGGTGATTGGGAAAGTGGTACATGCCAGGTCCGATGGCTCGTGCGAGGGTGGAGTGGCAAATTATTGCGGAGTTCGCGCCTGCCTTCGTTGATCGGGCTCAAGAATGCCAGTCGCCAGGCGTCCGGCCGCGATGGCCGACTGCCAAGCGGCGGCCGCGGAGTTGTGGTGTAGACTGCGCGCTTCGCTTCACTCGTGTCCCGGCAGCGGACTGCCGGTAGTCGATTCCTCGTCATGGCCCAACTTATTCTCCTGCCGGGCAAGGACCGCTCGCTCGCCCTTCACCACCCGTGGATTTTTGCTGGCGCGGTCGATCGTCTGAGCGGCCGCGCCCGGTCTGGCGATACGGTCGAGGTGCTTGCCGCCAGCGGGCGGCCGCTGGCTCGGGCTGCGTGGAGTCCGCAGTCGAAGATTCGCGCTCGCGTGTGGACCTTCGACTCGGAGGAAAGCGTTGACGATGCCTTCTTCAAGCGTCGCGTACACGCTTGTGTCGAGCGTCGCCGAGCCATCCCGGACTTGCGCGAGGAGCAAGGCCTGCGCCTGATTCATGGCGAGTCGGATGGTCTGCCGGGGCTGATTGCCGATTGCTATGGCGACACGGTGGTTATCCAGTTGACCGCGGCCGGTTCCGATAAATGGCGGCAAGCGATCGTCGGCGCGTTGCGCCAGGCGACCGGGTGCCAGCGCATCTACGAGCGATCCGACTCGGACGTGCGCCGCCTGGAAGGGCTCGCTCCGGTCAGCGGTTGGATTCTTGGCAGCGCGCCTGAGGAAATGCCGCATATCTCCGAGCACGGCGTGCGCATGCAAGTTGACGTGGTCAACGGTCACAAGACAGGATTCTATCTCGACCAACGCGACAATCGCCGGCTGACCCGGCAACTGGCGGGTGGACGAACGACGCTCAACTGCTTCTGCTATACCGGCGGCTTCTCGCTGCAGGCGCTGTCGGGTGGGGCAAGTTCGGTGCTTTCGATCGACTCTTCAGGTCCGGCTCTGGCCATGGCTAGAGAAAACCTGGCGCTCAATCCTCAACTTCCGGCCGAGCGGGCGGAGTGGCGCGAAGCCGATGTCTTTGCCGAGTTGCGCGGGCTGAAGAACGCCGACCGGCGCTTCGACCTCATCATTCTCGACCCACCGAAGTTCGCTCCCTCAGCTTTGCACGCAGAACGTGCCGCACGCGCCTACCGCGATATCAACGTCTTCGCTTTCAGGCTGCTGAATCCGCGCGGCTTGCTGATGACCTATTCGTGCTCGGGCGGGATCAATAGCGAGTTGTTCAGACAGATCGTCAGCGAAGCAGCGCTCGCCGCTGGGCGCGAGGCGCGCGTTCTGCGTCGTCTCAGCGCGCCGGCCGACCATCCGGTAGCGCTCAGTTTCAGCGAGGGGGAATACTTGAAGGGTCTGCTCTGCCAGGTCGAGTAGGCTCCGTGGCCGGACTGTCGGTGGTCTCCGACCAGCGCGTCGATGCTTGGTCGTCGCCCCAGATTTCCTGCACGCGTGCGTCGCGTCCGCAAGCATAGCGGTAGTAGGCGTAACGGAGCGGGTTCTTCCGGTAGTAGTCCTGGTGGTATTCCTCGGCCCGGAAGAAGCGCGACGCCGGGCGAATCTCGGTGACGATGCGCGGCAGACGGCCGCTCGCCAGCAATGCATCGCGCGAAGCCTCGGCCAACTGCTTTTCGTTTTCGTCTTGCCAGTAGATTCCGCTGCGGTACTGGCTGCCGATGTCGCAAAACTGTCGGTCAGCAACCGTCGGATCGATGTGACGCCAGAAATGATCGAGCAGTTGGGCGTAGCTCAGGCGTTGCGGGTCGTAGGTAACGCGTACGGCTTCGGTGTGGCCGGTAATCCCTAGCCCAACCAGCGCATAGCTCGGATTGGCCAGGTAGCCGCCGGTGTAACCGGATTCGGCAGCGATCACCCCCGGCAGTTGCTCGAAGTCTGCTTCCAGGCACCAAAAGCAGCCGCCGGCGAAAATCGCTGTCTTTCCTTCGCTGGCGCTGCCGGCGGGGTGCTCGGCCGGCTTGGGTGCGCAGCCGAGCAGGCCGCAAATCAGCAAGCTGGCGAGCAGCGCTGGCTTCATGTGCGCAGGGGCGGCAGTGGCTCGCCGCTGGGAATGAACTGCAGCGCTACGCCGTTGTTGCAGTAACGCTTTCCGGTCGGCTTGGGGCCGTCGTTGAAGACGTGTCCCTGATGCCCGCTACAACGTGCGCAGTGGTACTCGGTACGCGGATAGATCAGCTTGAAGTCGGTCTTCGTCGCGATCGCTCCTGGCAAGGCTTGCCAGAAGCTCGGCCAGCCGGTTCCGCTGTCGTACTTCATGGCGCTGTCGAACAGCGGCTGGAAACAGGCGGCACAAATGAAGGTGCCAGCACGCTTTTCGTCGTTCAGTGGACTGCTGCCTGCGCGCTCTGTGTCGTCCTCAAACAGCACTCGGTAGGCGGCAAGCGGTAGCAACGCGGCCCATTCGCTCTTCGTTTTCTGCAGTGGACGGGAAGCCCCGCTGGCTGCCCCACCGCTACCCGGGGCCGCCGGCAGGACGAAAGCTGAGAGGCAGCCGAGCCACTTGAGCGTTTGACGACGGTTCATGATCTTCTCCTCGGGAAAGCAAATGACAGGCATATGGCAAGTACGTGGCGGGTAGGCAGACTGGGCAGAGACCTCGGTGTAGGACACTCGTTCGCAGCAAACGTTGATCTGCTCGTTGGTCGTACGCCAGGCAGAAAAACTTACGCGGCCGGCAGACTGGACACGCTGGTTTGCTCAGGCGGCGTCGACCTCCATGAGCCGTTTGCCGTTGTCTCAGACGAAGTTCAGTCGGCTGCGATCGTCGCTTACGGCGGGCGAGCGCGGTAGATCTGGTGCGAGCTGGGCGGCCGGCAGCCGGCTTGCAGAAGGTCAACACAGGCGCATGTGACAGAATGCATGAAACCGCCAAGTTGGAAATTGCAGTGGGTTCGACGATGTGTTACAAGTCAAGTTTATCGCTCAATCATCTGCAGTTTTTATCGCCCATGGTCTTTTCGTTCTTCAAGAAGCAGAAACCGCCGGAGAGAAAGATGATCAGCCGGCCGGCCGCCATTCCGCGCCCGAAGGAGGACCAGCGCCTTGGCACGGTTGCTCCTTTGGTCGGAAACGGACCGATCAGCCCATCGTCCGAGCTCGTTGGTTCGGATCTGACGTATCCGTCGGCGATCGCCAGCGAGAGCAAGGCGGCTGAACCGAGTGCGTTCGAGTTCAGCGAGACGGCGCCCGAGTTTCAGATCGAGGCGGAGGTTGATCCGGTAGACGCCGAGGCTGAAGAAGCGGCGATGCTGTATGCCAACGGGCAGGACAGCGCCGTGCGCGCTTTGCTCGAGCAGTCGACGCGGAGCTACCGCTCGGCCAAGGGCGAGCGTTTGTGGTTGATGTTGTTCGACCTTTACCGGTTGAGCGGTCAAAAGGCTCCGTTTGAGGCGCTTGAGGTCGAGTATGCCGAGTTCTTCGAAAAGTCGCCACCGATTTGGCGGGACGCCGCGGTAAGCTCGGTATCTTCGCCTGCGATGCCGACGGTTCTCTTCAAGGGCGATCTCGTGGCCGACAACGTTGCGGCTTTCGATGCCGTGCGCGTCGCGGTCGAACGGAATCCGCATGTTCGTCTTGACCTGTCGAACGTCCGCGGGGTCGACGGCGCCGGTTGCGAGCGGCTGCTGGATCTGTTGCTGAAGGCGCGGCGAAGCAAGCGCCAGGTCGAACTGCTGGGACGGGACCAGGTCGGCATGCTGCTTGACCGCCGCATCGTTGCTGGGCAGGCAAGCGACAAAGGGTGCTGGCTTCTGAAGCTGGAGATTTGTCAGTTGCGCGGCCAGTTGGCGGCATTCGAGGAGTTGGCCATCGACTATGCAGTGACCTTCGAGATTTCGCCGCCGTCCTGGGAAGCGGATCGTGTGGCCAACCCGGGACCTGCGCCGCTCGTGCTCGCACCCGTCGACCACCTGCAAGAGGAGACCTACTTTCTCCGGGGCGATTTGAAAGCGGCGCGTTTTTCCGATCTGCTGGCCTACGCGAAGACCAACGATCCGGTGCTGATCGACTGTGCCGCCGTTACTCGCATGGATTTTCTCAGTGCCGGGGCGCTACTCAATGTGCTGACGATCGTCAAGCGAACCGGGCGTCAGGTCGTGTTCCGCCATCCGAATTACCTGCTGGCCGAACTGTTTCGTGTCGTTGGGCTGAAGAACGTGGCGGACATCGTCCTGCCGAGAAACTAGACCAGAAAGCGGGTGGTGGCGATGGAGCAGTACCACGGAACGACGATCTTGTGCGTGCGCCGCGGCAATCGCGTTGCCATGGGGGGCGATGGGCAGGTGACCCTCGGCAATATTGTGATCAAGGCGAGCGCGCGCAAGGTGCGGCGAATCTATAACGGGCGTATCCTTGCGGGTTTTGCCGGGGGGACGGCCGACGCTTTCACCCTGTTCGAGCGTTTTGAGGCCAAGCTCGACAAGCACCAGGGCAATCTTCTGCGCTGCGCAGTTGAATTGGCCAAGGACTGGCGCAGCGACCGTGCCTTGCGCCGGCTCGAGGCCATGCTGGCGGTGGCCGACCGCGAGAATTCCTTGATCGTCACCGGCAATGGTGATGTCGTCGAGCCCGAGCACGGCATCGTCGCCATCGGTTCGGGCGGCGCTTTTGCGCAGGCGGCGGCGCGCGCGCTACTCGACAACAGCGATCTCGAACCACTCGAAATCGTCCGCAAGTCGCTACAGATCGCTGGCGATTTGTGCATCTATACAAATCAGAACTTCACGCTCGAGGCGCTGGACTAAGCATGTCTTCGATGACCCCGCAGGAGATCGTTCACGAACTCGACAAACACATTGTCGGTCAGGCGAAGGCCAAGAAGGCAGTAGCGATCGCCTTGCGCAACCGCTGGCGGCGGTCGCTGGTGGGTGAACCGTTGCGCCAGGAGATTACGCCGAAGAACATTCTGATGATTGGGCCGACCGGCGTTGGCAAGACCGAGATCGCCCGTCGCTTGGCGCGTTTGGCGGGTGCACCTTTCATCAAGGTCGAGGCGACCAAGTTTACCGAGGTCGGCTATGTCGGCCGCGATGTCGAGACGATCATCCGGGATCTGGTCGAGATCGCGGTCAAGACCGGCCGCGAGCGGGCAATGAAAGGCGTTCGTGGGCGTGCCGAGGACGCTGCCGAGGATCGCATTCTGGATGCACTTCTGCCTACCGCGCGGGGCAGTTTTTTCAGTGATGCGCAAGCGGCGGAGGACGGGACGACGCGCCAGAAATTTCGCAAGAAGTTGCGCGAAGGCGAACTCGACGAGAAGGAGATCGAGATCGATGTCGCCGCTCCGTCGATGCAGGCGGAAATCTTCGCGCCTCCCGGGATGGAGGAGTTGACCGCACAGATTCAGGGCATGTTCCAGAACATGGGCAGCGGGCGGAAGAAGGCGCGCAAATTGAAGATTGCCGATGCACGCCGGCTGCTGATCGATGAGGAAGCGGCAAGGTTGGTCAACGACGAAGAAGTCAAGCTGGAATCTGTGCGCAATGTGGAACAGAACGGGATCGTTTTTCTTGACGAGATCGACAAGATTGCATCACGCAGCGATACGCACGGGGTAGACGTCTCGCGTCAGGGTGTACAGCGGGATCTCCTGCCGTTGGTTGAGGGCACGACCGTGTCCACCAAGTACGGCATGATTCGCACCGACCACATTCTGTTCATTGCCAGTGGAGCTTTTCATCTGGCCAAGCCTTCGGACTTGATTCCCGAGTTGCAGGGGCGGTTTCCGATACGCGTGGAGCTCGATTCATTGTCGGTTGCCGATTTCGAGCGCATTCTGACCCAGACCGATGCCTGTTTGACTCGACAATACGAGGCGCTGCTGAGTACTGAGGGTTTGCGCCTGGAGTTTGCTACCGACGGAATCAAGCGTCTGGCCGAGATTGCCTGGTCGGTCAACGAACGAACCGAAAACATCGGCGCCCGCCGCCTGTATACGGTGATGGAGCGCTTGCTTGAGGAACTGTCGTTCTCCGCTGGCAGTTCCGCTGCGACGACAAGCGTTGCCATCGACGCGGCGTATGTCGACGACCGCCTGGCTGATCTGGCCAGAAACGACGACCTGTCGCGTTACGTCCTGTAGCCTCGCGAGAAGTCGCTCCTCCGCCGCTTGGCGCGCGACTGCGCGAACACGCCGTTGTCTGGCGCGTGCGGCGGAAGGCCAGGGCGGGCGCTTGCGCGCTCTAAGGCAGCATCAGCTGTTCGTTCTCATAGACCTTGACCTCACGCTGCCCATGGCCCCCGACGTAGTACGTCACCCAGAGGATTTTCGGCCGGCCGACGGCCGGATCGGAGCCCATCGTGCGGTTGTCCACCCGGATCGAGATTCGACCATCGCGCACCATCGAGCGCAGGCGCGAGGTGACGTCTAGGCGGTTGTGCCCCTCGCCATACTGAGCGCTGACGATTCTGACGCCGCCCGGCGGCGCTTCGCTACCGCTGTCGTGACCCCAGCCGCCACTCCAGTTGCCCTGGCCCCAGTTGCCGCCGCTCCAGCCGGTGAACAGCGCGCCGTCCACCATCTGTTCCTCGCCGTATTCGAACGTACGAGTCGCGCCGTTGGGTCCGCGGGCATAAATGCGTAGCGTCTTGACCACACCCGGATCCGGATCCCGGCCGAAGAGCTTGTTGGTGACCCGGAACGCATTGTCCTGCCGGGCGAGCTCGCGGAGCTGCTGCGTCACGTCCATATTGCGGTAGCCGGTACCGTAGCGTGCCTGCAGGATTTGCCAGCGCCCGCGGTCGCCATGGTCGTCTTCGGGCGCATTGCCCCAGCCGCCTTCCCAGCCGCCCTGGCCCCAGTTGCCACTGCTCCAACTGGTGAACTGGTTGCCGTCGACGATGTCGTCCTCGATATACTCGAACGTTCGCGTCGAGCCGCTCGGGCCGCGCGCGTAGATGCGCAGCGTCTTGACAACGCCCGGGTCGGGGTCGTTCTGAAACGTCTTGTTGCTGACGCGGAAGGTCGTGTCCTGACGCGCCAGGTCACGCAGTCGTTGTGTTACATCCAGGCTGTGCTCGGCGGTACCATAGCGTGCCTGCAGGATCTGCCATTGACCGCGGTCACCACCGTATTGCGACCAGGCGGCGGTGGAGAGTAGCAGGCAGATGAAGAAGGTGGCGAGATACGGCACGATCCCGGCGGGAAAACGCGTTGCAGGCATGGGCAGAACACTCCTTTCACCAGAAGAAGGGGGGTTTGCTGCGAGACAGGGTTTGTGGCGCGCAGGCGGCGATCGCCAGGGATCGGGCCAGGTGGCGGAGCTCTTGCCAGTGCGCACGCTTACCTCTACTTGACGACCATCACTGGCAGGTCGGTCAGATGGATGACCCTGACCGTGACTGAACCGAGCAGCACGCCGGCCAGCGCGCCAAGCCCGCGCGCGCCCATGACGATCAGCGTGCAAGCGTGCCTCCTGGCGTACTCGGCGATACTCGGTGCCGTTTCGCCGACCAGCACATGGCTGGAGTAGATCAGTCCAGCGGCCTCAAGGCGAGCACGGGCGATCCGTAGTGCCGCGTCGCCAGCCTCCCGGTGATAGTCCTGAACCACGCCGTCATCGATAAAGCGGGTCACATCAGCCGGTAGCGGCGCCTGTACGTTAACCAGATGAATCTGCGGTCTGACCGCGTCTTCTACCGCGTGTCGGATGACATGTTCAACGGCGTGAACTGCTGCCGGCGAGCCGTCGACCGGGACGAGCCAGACTGCGCTCATGTCTTGTCTCCTTTGCTTTCTCGCTGCCTCAGCGGGTCTGGATCCTGGTCGACCAGCCCGAGATTTCTTCTTCCCGCCAGTCGCTTGCCAACGAAGACGACAAGCAGCGCGCCAAGAGCCGATGCGGCGTATGCAGAATGCGGAATGATCGCGCGCACTGTTGCCGGCAATCCCGGGTCACTGATCAGCATGCCGCCGCCGATCCAGCCGAGTAAGGCGCCGCCGGCCGTGATCACGATCGGGAAGCGGTCCATCAACGTCAGCACGAGTTTGCTGCCCCAAACGACAATCGGTATGGAAACCGCGATTCCGAAGACGACCAGGACGATCGATCCGTGCGCTGCGCCGGCGACCGCAATCACATTGTCGATGCTCATCACGGCGTCGGCGACGATGATTGTCTTGATCGCGCCGATCAATGTTGTGCTCCCAGCGACATCGCCGTGCCCGTCCTCGCCGTCGTTTTCCGGCTGAATCAGCTTGATGCCGATCCAGAAGAGCAGCACGCCACCGACGATCTTCAGGTAGGGGATGGTGAGCAGTTGCAGGGCAAAATAGATGAGGACGACGCGCAGCCCGATGGCGCCCAGTACACCCCAGAAAATCCCGCGATTGCGCTGTCTTTCGGGCAGCCGCCGGCAGGCCAGGGCGATGACCACGGCATTATCGCCGCCGAGCAGAATATCGATGGCGATAATTTGCAGGACCGAGATCCAGAATGCCGTTGAAGCGAAATCAGGCATGGCGCGTCTGTCTTTCAGGCGGGTGCCGGCCGTTCGACTCCTTGTTCAGGAGTGGTCGGCGGCACTTTGAATGCGGACGAAGGGCGCCGCCAAGCGGCAGCGTCCAGCCCGGATTCTCGCACAGATTCCGCCCGCCCGCCGTTTTGTCGTCTGGCTTCGCGCCGTCCGGCCGAGCGGGAAAACGGGCGGCGCCGGGCAGGACGGCGCCACCTTGTGATGGGGCAGCGGTCGCTGAGCGCTGCCGCCCGATGCGCTGCCTGGGCCCGCCCGATCATCGCCAGGCTTGCTGTCCAGCCAGCCTGCGGGCTTGCTGGCTAGCGCGTGCCGGGCGCCTTCGCCTGGGCGGGGGCCTCAGTCCATCGCTTCGTAAAGCGGCAAGGTCAGGAACTCCGGGTAGTCCGGAGTCAGCGACATCTTGTCGAAGATGACTGCTGCCCGGTCGTAGCTGGCGGTCTCCTCGCCCTGCGCGCTGACCGTTGCTTTCACCTTGTCGAGTTCCTCGGGAATCATTGCGCGCACCATCTCTGCGGTCACTTTGCGGCCATCGTCGAGAATTCCTCTCGGCGAGACGACCCATTGCCAGACCTGCGAGCGCGAAATTTCAGCCGTCGCCGCGTCTTCCATCAGATTGTGGATCGGCACGCAGCCGTTGCCGGCAAGCCAGCTCCCCAGGTAGTGGATGCCGACATTGACGTTGTTGCGCAAACCGGCCTCGGTGATTGGCTGCGACGGCTGGAAGTTCAGGAAGTCAGCCGCGCTGAAGGTCTCCTCGCGCTGCTTCTCCCACTGATTCGGTCGGTCGCCGAGGACCTTGCGAAATTCTTCGGCGGCGATCTCGACCAGGCCTGGATGGGCAACCCAGCCACCGTCGAAACCGTCGTTGGCGTCGCGCGCCTTGTCGTGGCGGATTCCGGCGAGTGCCTTCTCGTTCGCCACCGGGTCGTTCTTGATTGGGATCAGCGCGCTCATGCCACCCATCGCCGGTGCCCCGCGTTTGTGGCAGACCTTGACCAGCTGCAGCGCATAGCTACGCATGAAAGGTACCTCCATCGTGATGGCGCCCCGGTTGGCCAAACAGAAGTCGGCGTTCTTCTTGAACTTCTTGATGCAGGAAAAAATGTAGTCCCAGCGCCCGGCGTTCAGCCCGGCCGAATGTTCACGCAGCTCGTAGAGGATCTCTTCCATCTCGAAGGTGGCGAGAATCGTTTCGACGAGAACGGTGGCCTTGATCGTACCGCGCGGCAGGCCGATGTGTTCCTGCGCCATGATGAAGATGTCGTTCCACAGGCGCGCCTCGTGATGCGATTCCATCTTCGGCAGGTAGAAATAGGGTCCGGCACCGCGCGCGATTTGCTCCTTCGCATTGTGGAAGAAGACGAGCGCGAAATCGAAGATGCCTCCAGAAACGCGCTGCCCATCGATCGTCACGTGCTTCTCGTCAAGGTGCCAACCGCGCGGGCGAATCTGCAGGGTCGCGATCTGCGGGTTGAGCGAGTACTCCTTTCCTGCCTCGTTGGTGAATGAGAGCTGTCGCCGGATGGCTTTATAGAGGTTGATCTGCCCCTGAATCTGGTTGTCCCATTTCGGGCTGTTCGAGTCCTCGAAGTCCGTCATGTACGAGTCGGCGCCCGAGTTGAAGGCATTGATGATCATCTTCGCTTCGACCGGGCCGGTGATCTCGGTTCGCCGCCGCTCCAATGCCTTCGGCAGCGGCGCGATGCGCCAGTCGCCGTCGCGGATGGCCTGCGTTTCCGGCAGGAAGTCGGGCATTTCGCCGGCATCGATGCGCGCCTGGCGGGCGACGCGAGCCTGCAGGAGCTCCTGCCGGCGAGCTTCGAAGGCGCGGTGCAGTTTGGCGACCAGAGCCAGCGCATCATGGCTCAGAATCGCTTCGTATTCGGGCTTGAGCGGCGCGTTGACGTGCACTCCGGCGGGCAGGTTGAGGCTCATGCGTGGGCTCCTATCGGTAGAGGGGTGGACTGTACGGCTATTCTATTGGACCGCACAAAGGAAGAGAAGGGCGTAGAAAATCAAAGTATTTTTTACTTCTGGTATAGAATGCCTGCGTGGATCAGGTGAAACAGATTCAAGCGTTCGTCAATTCGGCAACCCGCGGCAGTCTCTCTGCTGCGGCAAAGCTGGAGGCGGTGACGCCGGCCGTGATCGGTCGCCGACTCGACGCGCTGGAGATGCGCCTGGGCGTGAAACTGCTGCTGCGCACGACGCGCAAGCTTTCGTTGACCTTCGAGGGGCAGGCCTTTCTCGAAGACTGCCAACGCATACTCAACGACCTGGCGAGCGCTGAAGCGGCTGTTTCGCTCGGCGGGGTACGTGCCACTGGTCATCTGAAGGTGTCGGCGCCGGCGGGTTTCGGGCGGCGCCATGTGGCGCCGCAGGTCGCCCTGTTCATGCAGGCCAATCCGGGCATTACCGTTCGTCTGGATCTCACCGATCGCCTGGTCGATCTGCTGAACGAAGGCGTCGATTGCGCGGTACGCATTGGCGAGATGCCGGATTCGAGCCTGGCGAGCAGCAAGCTCGGCGAGATGCAGCGGGTGGTCGTCGCCAGCCCGGCGTATCTGCAGCTGCATGGCGCGCCGCGTACCCCGGCTGACCTGTCGGCGCACAACTGCCTAGCGCTCGATCAGCAGCGGGGCTGGGCCTTGCGCCAGACACCCGGCGGAGAAGTCACGAATCAAAAGGTCGCAGGAAGCTTCGAGTGCAATGACGGTGCTGTCCTGCACGCCTGGGTGCTGGCGGGAAGAGGTCTCGCCTGGCGGTCGATCTGGGAGGTGGGAGACGATCTCGACAGCGGTCGTCTGGTGGCTTTACTAGAGGACTACGCGCCGCCGCCGGTTGGCATCTACGCTGTTTTTCCGCAGCGCCGGCACTTGCCGCTGCGGGTGAGACTGTTCATCGATCAGTTGAAGACGATCTTCGGCAAGCCCGAGTACTGGGGGAGTGGCAAGTAGGCGAGAGCCCGCCCGAACGGGCGCCTTGCGTGCCAAATTCCGCCTGACAGGGGCGAGCCACTGGCCGTTGGCCGGTCGGCAAACACTTGCCCAGCGTCTGGCTTTATCCGCCGGCACGGTCATTTGGCTATGGCGCTGGCTTTTCTGGCCGCACGGAGCAAGGCTTTGCGGGCTTTCTCGGCGCGGATGTGGGCGAGCGCCTGGGCTCGATTGCACTCCTTGCAGTACGAGTGGAGGCCGTCGGAACTGCGGGAGTTCTTGTGGAAATCAAGCACAGATTTCTCCTGCTTGCACTTGACACACACTTTGGTCTCTTTTGTATTCATGGCAGTTGTTCGCTGGGGTGGGTAGTTGTGAACATGAAGCTCATCAGTGTTGTTTCTGGTTTTGGCAAGGCCATTTGTATTTTCTATCCTTGAATCCTACGCCAGCACCTTAGGCGATAGGACACCGTGTTTTGGAGACTCTTCGTCCCGGCTCGCCCGGCGTTTCGCCAGCGAACCCGCGTCAGCTTTCGTTCGCGCTGTTACAGGCATGAATTGTTGACCTAATTCGGTCGAAGGCAAGTGACGTGCGTCACGCTTTACATTAGGTTGTTTGAGCGCAAGGCAGGTGGTACGGCGGTTCGCCGACGAGCCACCGGGCGTGGCTTCTTGGGCCAGCGAGAGCGCTACCCTCGGCGCGCGGCAACCGGGAGACTCGATCCGCCCGGTATTTTGGCGGTTCGCCGAACTCCGGTTGAATTCGCCGAGTTGATCGCGTCTGAGCAGTTTGTTAATCTGTTACGTCGGCAATCCAGCCTCGCATAGTGCGGGAAGATGATGAGTGATGTTTGGTGGGTTCTCGCCTGGGCGGCGATGATTTGCGGTCTGCTGGGCGTCTTCCTGCCGCTGGTGCCGGGTATTCCGCTTCTTTTTGGGGGAATGTTGCTGGCCGCGTGGCTTGATGATTTCACGCGCATCTCGTCGTTCACCGTGCTGGTTCTCGCCTTGGTCGCGCTGGCTGCGTGGTTGTTCGAATTGCTCGCCTCGGTCTGGGGCGTCAAACGCGTCGGGGCCAGTGGGCTGGCCATCGCCGGTGCAGGAATCGGTGCGGCGATCGGAATTTTCGCTGGTTTGCCCGGGCTCATCCTCGGCCCGGTGGTCGGCGCGATCTGTGGCGAGTACTTGGCGCGCCGTGACGAAGGCCGCGCTGTGCGCGCCGGAGCAGCCGCTGGAATCGGCTTCATCGTCGCCGCTGTCGGCAAGGTGGCGTTTGCCGTGGCTATGGCGGCCGTGTTTGCCTTCGCGTGGTTCGTCTAGCGTCCGGCCTCCGTTCAGAGGATTCGGGCGGCAGCCGATGCCTGGAGCACGGCTGGCTGTAGCGCGTCGCGCTTAGCGCTGGCCAGCCGGAGGTCCAGCCCAGGCAGGCGAAGCCGCCTGAACCGGGAGCTGAAGCCGGCGTGCCGCATCCAGGCTGGTCACTGCGTGTTCGACGACGCCGATCAGCGGCGCGTCCAGCCTGTTGCGCAAGGTCGTCAGGTTCTCGTCGAAACGCGACATCGCCGGGTCGATCCGGTTTGCCACCCAGCCCGCCAGCGTCAGGCCGCGAGCGTTAATGGCCTGGGCCGTCAATAGGGCATGGTTGATGCACCCAAGCCGCATGCCGACGACCAGGATCAGCGGCAAGCCGAGCACCGCCGCCAGGTCGGTGGTATCGGTCGATTCATCGAGCGGCACGCAGAAGCCGCCGACACCTTCGACGACGATTGCGTCGGCCATTGTCCGCAGCTTGGCGAAACAGGCGCCGATCCGTTGGATGTCAATCGCCTGCCCTTCTTCGCGTGCCGCAATGTGCGGCGCAATGGCGGCGCGTAAGGCGTAGGGGTTGACCAGTTCGCGCGCCGGGTGGAATGACGAAGCGGCGAGCAGCCGCTCGACATCGTCGTTGCGCCCTTGCGCGTCGCAACCCGCTGCCACCGGCTTCATGGCGATCGCCGTCAGCCCTTGTTGGCGCAGGGCGTGCAACAGCGCACAGGCAACGAATGTCTTGCCGATTTCCGTATCGGTACCGGTGATGAACCAGGCGGCTTGGCTGTTCATGTGCGTGCGTAGGCCAGAATTACGTCATAACGCGCGGGCAAGCCGGCGACCGTGCGATGCCGTTCGTAGGCTGACTGCACCTGCTGCCACGCCTTTCGTCCGAGCATGCCGCGCCGTCCGTCGTCACCCACCGAATTGGCTCCGATCTCCTTGACTGCCCGCAGCAGCGAGCGCAAGTCGCCATAGTGCAGCTGAACTGCTTCTCGCTCCACCCTGATCGCCGAAAAGCCAGCCTGCACCAAGGCCTCGCCGACGGCTTGCGGCTCGCTGAAGCCGAGTGTATGCCGATAGCTGTCGACGCCGACAAAGGCCTCGCGCAATTCGCGAAACGTTTCCGGGCCGAGTGTGCTCAACGCCACTTCGCCGCCAGGCTGCAGGACGCGTCGCGCTTCGGCAAGCGCAAGCCGCAGGTCGCACCACTGCACGGTCAGACTTGACCACCAGAGGGCGAAGCGCTGATCCGCGAAAGGCAGTGCCTCGATGTCGGCAGCGACACAAACGGCGGCCTCGTGGCGGGCAATGCTCAGCATCCTCGGGGCGAAGTCGACCCCGACGATTGCCGCAGCCGGCCAGCGCTTGTGCAGAAGGCGGGCGCCAAAACCCGTGCCGCATCCGGCATCCAGGATACTGGCGGGGGCAGAGCGTGGCGTGCAGCCGGCCAGCAGGCGTTCGCAGACGCGGCGCTGGAGGACGGCGGCCGCATCGTAGGACGCGGCGCTGCGATCGAAGGATTCGCGCACGCGCCGCTTAGGCGGCACTTGCGCGTTGGCAGAAATCGACGACATGACGGACGAAACGTTCGCCGTTGGCGAGAAAGGGCGCGTGCCCGGCCGCTGGGAAGACCTCGAGGCGGGCGCGTGGCAGCATGCGCTCCTGCCACTGTGCAGCGGCGAGCGGGTTGAGCGGGTCATTTGCTCCGTGCAACAGCAGACAGGGCTGGCACAGGTCACGCATTTTCTGGCGCAGATCGACTTCGCGCAGCCAGTCGAGTCCCCGCCGCAGAGTGCTCGCTGCGGGCGTCGGTGACTCGCGCAGGGCAAGCAGGAGCGCTCGCGTGAGCTGGCGGGGGTCGTCTTCTCCTTGGCTGATCAGCGCGGCAAAGCGCTGCAGCGTCTGCTCGGGCTGATCTTGCACCTGGCTCGCAAAGCGGTCGAGCAGTTCTGCGCTTTGCGCTGCCGGCCAGTCCTCGTCGCACGTGAAGCGCGGCGTGCCGCCAACCAGAATCAAGGCGGCGACTCGCTCAGGGCATGACAAGGCGGCGCGTATCGCGAGCGACGCCCCGAGCGACCAGGCGCAGAGCGTGACCCCTGCGGGCAGTGATTCGATCAGGCGCTGGGCAGTTTGTGCGAAGTCCTTACCGTCGTCGGGCTGCGACCCGTATCCCGGCAGGTCGAGCACGTGCACCCGGCAACCGCGCGCCAGTGGGTCGACCAGTGGCTGCCAGACGTAGGCGCCAATTCCCCAGCCGTGGAGCAGTGCAAGCTCGGGGCCGCTCCCGCGAATCAGCCGCATGCCAAGTCACGCAGGTTGTCCACCAGCAAGCCGACTTGTTCGCTGCTGTGTGCCGCGCTCAGCGAAATGCGTAGGCGCGCCGTCCCCGGCGGTACCGTTGGTGGGCGGATCGCCGGCACCCAGAGGCCGCGTTCGTAGAGGGCATCGGCCAGCGCAACGGTAGTCTGGTTGTCGCCGACGACGACTGGCTGGATGGCGCTCGCCGAGGGCAGCAGGCGCCAGCGCGTGCCGGCCAGACCATCACGCAATTGCGCCGTCAGCCGCCAAAGGTGCTGGCGCAGGGCGTCGCCGCGAGCAATCAGATCGAGGCTGGCGGACAGTGCGACCGCGATCAGCGGGCTGGCCGCGGTGGTGAAGATGTAGGTCCTGGCGCGCTGCATCAGCCAGGCGATGACCCGCTCGTCGCCGGCGACGAAGGCGCCAGCAGCCCCTGCTGCCTTGCCGAGCGTGCCCATGTAGAGCAGGCGGCGCGCGGCAGGCAGAGCGAAATGCGCCAAGCTACCGCGCCCGCGCGGACCGAGCACGCCGAAACCGTGCGCGTCGTCGACGACGAGCCAGGCATCATAGCGTTCGGCGAGCGCAAGCAAGCCGGGCAGGGGTGCCAGATCGCCATCCATGCTGAACACGGCATCGGTCAGGATGAGTTTGCGTTTGGCCTGGCTGTTCGCCAGCAAACGTTCCAGTGCCGCCAAGTCGCAGTGCGGATAACGCTGGTGGTCGGCGCGCGCGAGTTGTGCGGCATCGATCAGCGACGCATGGTTCAAACGGTCGGCGAAAACCGCATCAGCGCGCCCAAGCAGAGCCGGAACAATGCCCAGGTTAGCCATGTAACCGGTCGAGAAGAGCAGCGCTCGGGGAAAACCGACGAAGTCGGCAAGCTTGGCTTCAAGTTCCGCGTGCGGCGTCAGGTGACCGCTGACCAGGTGCGATGCACCGCTGCCGACGCCCCAGGCACGCGCGCCGGTGCAGGCTGCCTCGATCAGCGCCGGGTGAGCGCTCAGCCCGAGATAGTCATTGCTGCAGAAGCTGATCAGCGTGCGGCCGTCCACTCTGGCGAGCGGTCCACACGGCCCCTCGAGCGTGCGTCGCCGACGCTGCAGGCCGTCGCGCTGCAGGCGGTCGAGTTCTTGCTCGAGTTCCTCCCAGATCATCGCATCAGCGCGTCCTCAAGCGCAGCGATCGCCCGTTCGACAAGGAAATCGCATTCGCTGCGGCTGATCACGTAGGGCGGCATGAAGTAGACCGTGTTGCCGATCGGCCGCAGAAGGATCTCGCGCGCCAGCGCAGCGCGGTAGAAGCGCAGCGCGAAAGCCGGATCGTCGGTCAGCACATCGAAGGCCGCGATCATGCCGCGCTGGCGCAAGCAGCGCACGCGCGGGTGATCGGCGAGCGGGCTCAGGCGCGTACCGAGATGCTCGGCAAGCGCACGGTTGTTGGCGATCACCGCATGTTCGGCAAAAAGATCGAGCGTCGCCAGAGCAGCTCGGCAGGCGAGCGCGTTGCCGGTATACGAGTGCGAATGCAGGAAGCCACGGCTGATCGTGTCGTCGTAGAAGCTCTGATAGACGTCGTCGGTCGTCAGGACGACCGAGAGCGGCAGGTAACCGCCGGATATCCCCTTCGACAAACAGACAAAATCGGGCCGGATCGCGGCTTGCTCGTGAGCGAAAAAACTCCCCGTGCGACCGCAACCGACAGCGATTTCGTCGCAGATCAGGTGCACCTCGTAGCGATCGCAGAGCTGGCGGGCCAGGCGCAGGTATTCCGGGTCGTACATGACCATTCCGCTGGCGCACTGGACGAGTGGCTCGACGATCAACGCAGCGATCTTCTCGTGTTCGCGGGCGAGGCGAAGCTCGAGGTCAGCGGCGGCGCGCCGGGCGACATCGCGCGCACTCTCGCCGCTTTCGGCCAGGCGCGCGTCGGGGCTGGCGACAGTCGCTGCCGAGCGCAGCAACGGCGCGTAGGCGTCCTTGAACAAGGCGACATCGGTTACCGCCAGGGCTCCGACGGTTTCTCCGTGGTAGCCGCCGGCCAGGCAAAGGAAATCCTGCTTTGCCTCGCGGCCTCGGTTGCGCCACGAATGGAACGACATCTTGAGTGCGATCTCGGTCGCCGACGCCCCATCCGAAGCGTAGAAGCAATGGCCGAGCTTACCCTCAGTGAGCGCCGACAGGCGTTCGGAAAGTTCGATCACCGGGCGATGCGTGAAGCCGGCGAGCATCAGATGCTCCAGCTCGTCGAGCTGCGCGCGCAATGCGGCATTGATCTGCGGGTTGCAGTGGCCAAACAGGTTAACCCACCAGGAGCTGATACCGTCCAGGTAACGCCTGCCTTCGAAGTCGATCAGCCAGACCCCCTGGCCACGGGCAATCGGGACCAGTGGCAGCGCCAGACCGTCCAGCGCGTGCTGCTTCATCTGGGTGCACGGGTGCCAGACGGCGGCCAGGCTGCGCTGCAGCAGAAGCTCGTTGTTGCTCATCCGGGGCGCGCCGTGTATCAGTGCAAGGTTTGCGACGGCAGACTGGCCTCTTCCGGCATCTCGGCGTGAACCGTATCGCCGTCCACATTCGGGTAGAGCGGCGCGCCGCAGTCGTCACAGAACTCGTAGGGGAACTGCTGGTCGAGAACAAGGATTTCGGTCAGGCCTGCCTTGCGCAGCGCCGCCTCGATCTCGCCGGGAACATCGTTGTTGTCATCTTCGACGCTGAGCAGTGGCCAGACGACTCCGTGATAGATGGAGTCGCCGTCGACCGGCCCAAAACCGATCCGGTACTCCTCGAGTCTTTGTTCATGGAAGCCACCGACCACCGCACGCAGGGTTTCCGGCGCCTGCCCCAGGGTGGCCTGCAGAAAAGCGACAGAAGCATGCAGCGAATACGGCCGCGAGGCGCTGTCCGCCGCTCGACAAGCCGAATGATAAGCGTCGGCGAGCAGTGGTTGGTACGCGCAGCCGGTCAGCAAGGGCTCCAGGCAGGGTCCGCCTTGCCGCACCCATTCCTTCAGCGCCGCCTCTCGGGTGCTCTTGTCGGCCTCGTTCCAGCGGAACAGGGGCATCGCGCGCGGTACGGCCAGCGCACCGAGGATGTAGCGCGTGTCCGAGAGGAAACGATTGGTCTGCGGCATCGACGATGCTTCTACGCTGAAATCCTCGCCGGCGAGTGCGGCGGCGCCGATCCTGTGCATCAGTTGCCAGGTGTCGACAAAGCTGTGTGGCAACTGATCCGGGCTGTACAGATAGTCGGCAAGGGCCAGCCGGGCGCCCACCGCGAGGACGTGGGCACCAAGCTGAACCTTGATTGTCTGCAACGCTTGTCTGGGTATGGTTGCCGTCGGAATCGAGAAGCGCGACCAGCTCAGGATGGGCACGGCAAAGAGCAGGATGTCGGTTTCCTGCCCACGGTCCATCAGTGTGCATGACTCGGCGTGCGCCTCTATGACGTCAGCCAGGTCGTCGTGGGCCATCGGGTGCGTATCGAACAGACGGTCCAGCGCGGCAGTCAGGTCATCCTCAGCAGCATCGCGAAATAACCGGCAGACGAGCTCGCCCAGGCGGTTCTGCCAGAAGTCGTCCTCGAGCTTGCCGCCGGATTCGGCAAGGCCGATGGCGAGGCGGCTCAGCTCTGCTGCGTCGGCCGAAATTCGCTTGCGGGAAGAGAAGCGGTTGCGTTTCATCGTTGAAGGCCTGTGAGACGGTCAATCGGACATTGTACCAAGCGGAGCCATACGGGGGGCCGCAGCACATGGCGTCCCGTTGCGGCCTGAACTTCGTCCGATCCTGATGGCGTGAGCGAGGCGGCCTGACTGACGACGGTCGCCTGGCACCAGGACACGCCGTTATCGCCCGTCTGCTGCGAGTCGTTCGCCGGCCAGTCGCTCGACCTGCCGCGCTTGCACTACCCCTACCTCAGGCGACGCGTAGTTCGGCCAAGGATGCGAACACGCGGTCATCGCCGATGTCCGGCGTGATAATCAACTCGAGGGTATCCGTGCCGGGCAGTTCAACCTGATGCTCTTCCCTTTCACACGTCGAGCCGTTGGGGTCGAAATTCCATTGCTGGCGTACGATCTCGCGGAACGATTGGCCGTGGTCCGCCGAATAGCGCAGGACGTACTCCTGTGTCCGTCGGCTGGCGAGCTCGACGAAGCGCAAGCGAATTCGCGTCAGATTACGGGCGGGTGCGAAGAGCAGCCGTATCGTCTGCCGCCCGGGTGTGGCGGCGCGCCAACCGTCGGTGCTGCCGGGCACCAGCGCGGCTTCGATCGGGTGGAAGACATCTTCGGAACTCAGCTCGGCTTCCGCCACATCTTCGAGGTCGAGCCACCCGCCATCGCTGGTCGGCAGGATCGCTGCCGGAGCGGAAAGAAATCGCTTGCGCATTTGTGTCTCGCCTCGCTGCCAAGTGGGGGCTGCGTCGCCGCCGATTCAGCTGGCGGCTTCGCCAAGCCGTTGAGCGACTTCCTGTTCGGCCAGCGCCCAGTAGTGCGTCGAACAATTGCGGAAACCGTCTTTCTCGGCAATGAAGTAGGCCGCCGACTCGGTCATCCGGTAGCGCTCTTCCGGACTCGGCATGTTCGCCGCAGGCGCATCAGCGCCAGCCTCGGCTTGAGGTTCGCCGACGATCGGGCTGGCCGACTCGCTCAGCACTGGAGCAGCCTTTTTTGCCGGGGCTTTCCTTTCCGCCCCGACGGCAGCGGTCTTGCGGGTGGTGGTCTTGCTCGGCGTGGGCTGGCTGGCGACGCTGTCGCTCGCTGGAGCCTTTCTGGCCGATGTTCTCCTGCTCGTCGTCTTCTCTTCCATCGTGCGCTGTTCCTGTTTGTCTGGTGTTCGTGTCGACGTTCGCTGGGCGCCTGGAAAGATGCCTTGAACGTCTGCCGGATATTTGAGCAGAATAGGAAAATCAAGCCTTGTGGTCAAGGACATTCGTCTTGGCGGGCGTCCTGTTTGCGCTCCAGCAATGGTTTGGCGCGCATGTGCTGGTCAGCGTTTGTGACGCAAATGAGACAGATCGTGCGTTGTCGGGGCGTTGAGCGCGGGAAGCCTTGCTCGTCAGCCGAGCGTCTGTCAGAATCTGTTTCCAGCGCCCGGGTGGTGTTCGTTCTGGCCAGCCCGCGGCGGGCCGTCTTTAGACTTTCCGTTTGCTAACTATTGGAGAAGTCCTCATGCAAAAGAAGCTCATCGCGTTGACCATTGCTGGTCTCGCTTCGGGAACTGCCGCCGCGCAAACTAACGTCACCGTTTATGGCGTTGCCGATGTGGGCTATGTTTATAGCGCAGGTGATGCCGGCAGAAACGGTCTGGGCGTCAGAATTCCCGGTACGAACAAGTTCAGTGGGCTTGCCGGTGGTGGCGTCACGGCAGGCAACCGTCTCGGCTTCAAGGGCGAAGAGGCGCTCGGAAATGGGCTGAAGGCGGTGTTTACGCTGGAGTATGCCCTGGAGTTGGACAAGAACGCGGGCGTCGGGAGCACCGGCGGGCTGAACGCGCGGCAGCAGTTTGTTGGGCTGCAAAGCCAGTTGGGTACGGTAGCCTTGGGGCGGCAGTACGCTCCGGGCTTTGATGCGACGGCGAACAACGATGCGCTGGAAGCGACCGATATGAGCATCCAGTCGAACTTCAGCGTCTATGCGGGCAACACGATCACGCCAAACAGCCCATCGCGCTATAACAATTCAATCTCCTACACCAGCGCGAACCTGTCCGGCCTGACGCTGAAGGCCATCTACGGCTTCGGCGAAAATGCAGTGGGTGGCTTGAACAACACGAGCACCAGCGACAACGGCCTGCTTGGCCTGGGCGTCAACTATGCGCGCGGTCCGCTCAACCTCGACGCCGTCTATCACAGCCGGCAAAACGTCACCGTTGGCTATCCGAACCCGGCCGGACTCGGCAAGGACATCAACGAATGGTATCTCGGCGGTAGTTGGGACTTCCAGTTCGTCAAGGCCTACGCCAGCTACCAGGCACTGGATAACAAGAACGCCACGACCCTGGGCATTGACGACAACACGCTGTGGACCGTCGGGATCAGCGTGCCGGTGTTCAAGTCGGGCGTGATCGGTTTGAGCTACGGCAAACTGTCGATCGATCGGAAGAACGCGCCGGATGGCGCGAGCACCGGCTGGGGCGCGATGTATACCCATTCGCTGTCCAAGCGGACGGCTGTTTATGTCGCCTACACCTTCATCGACAACGACCGCAATTCGATCGCGATTCAGACCCAGGTGGCCAATGGCGGTGCAGGAATTGGCGCGGTCGGCGAGAGCAACTATACGCTGGGTACTGGTATCCGACATTCCTTCTGATCAGGGTTCGGCAGGTGCAGCAGGGACGGGCGCTTCGGCGCCCGTTTTGCTTTGGCCAGTCCTGGCCCTTGCGTCGCAGGCGTTTCGCTGACGCGGTCCTCCGCTCCGCGTCTCGTGCGTTGTAAGCTTGAGAGGATGGCACGGTCATCCGCGCCGACGCTTCGACCTTGAAACGTCGGCACAGCCCATGAAAGGAGTGTTCTCGGATGAAAGCAAAGCTTGTCGCTGTCGTGCTTGCGTGCGCCGCCGCATCGGTTGCGGCGCAGGTTTCCGTTTCGGTAGGTGGCGCAGGCGGCGTCAATGTGAATACGGGGGGCGCCGATGGGGTGAGCGTCAATACGGGCAAGGCGGCGTCGGGGGCAAGGATGAACGGTGCCTACGTCAATCCCGGCACGACTTCTTCGTCGATCAAGCATTCGCCGGGGACCAGAGTCACCACCAGCAAAGACGACGACAGCGAGGCAAGCGGGATCAGTGTAGTCAACGGGAATGTCACCATCGACGGGGTCAAGGTGCCACCGTCAGCAACGCGCTGGACCGGCAAGGACGGGACGAAGTACCGGATCAAACGCTCGGGTAAGGGCAACGTCAGCGTCGAGGAGATCGACGACTAGGCGGCAAACAGTTCGTCACGCTCGCTCGTCCACAGGCTGGTCGTCGCCTTTGGCCGATCGTCCAGCCGCGCGGTACTCGCGCCACGCACTCCAACTGAAGACCAGCAGACCGCACCAGATCAGCCCGAAGCTGAGCAGGCGGGCCGCCTGCAGCGCTTCGCCAAAGACCCAGATCGCGATCACGAACTGCAGGGTCGGATTGATATACATCAACATCCCGAGGGTGACCAGGTCGAGTCTCTGGGCCGCCGCGGAAAAGGATAGCAGGGGCAGTGCGGTCAGCGCCCCGGCGCCGACCAGCAGACACATCGTCGTCAGATCGTGCCCGGTAAAGACGAAATGGGCGTGTTCCGCTTGCCAAAGCGCATATAGGACGCAGAATGGCAGCATGGCCAGCGTTTCCAGCCAGAGGCCCGAGACGACATCGACCGGCAGTTGTTTGCGCACCAGTCCGTACGTGCCGAAGGTTCCGGCGAGGACCAGCGATACCCAGGGCAGCCTGCCGAGCCAGACGATCTCGTTGGCGATTGCGGCTAGTGCCAGAGCGACCGAGATCCACTTCAGGCGAGTCAATCGCTCGCGCAGGACGAGCAGACCGAGCACGACGTTGACCAGCGGCGTGAGGAAGTAACCAAGGCTGGAGGCGATGACCTGCTGGTTCGCTACCGCCCAGAGAAATACCAGCCAGTTGCTGCCGATCAGGAGCGCTGCTACAGCAAGCATCAGAACCTGTCGTCTTGTCCCGAACACGGTCAGGATCTTGCGCCAATCGCGCCGTAGTGTGAGCAGCACAGCGACGAAAGCGCAGGCCCAGACGGCGCGATTGCTCAGGATGTCAAGCGGCGGGACGTGCGACAACTGGCGAAAAAAGAGCGGAAAGAATCCCCACATCCCGTAGGCGAGCAGCCCGAAGCCGACTCCGGCGACCTGCGGATTGCCGCTCATTCGCTCAGGGCGCGAGCCACTGCCGGCGGTCGGAAGAAGCTGTGGCAGTTGGCAAGATTTGTTGTAGGCTAGGCTGCTCGGAGCGGGCTGCGCTTCTGGCGCGCGTCCTGCTCTGGCCGCTGGTGCAGTGCGAGAAGCTGCTTGAAATCATCAACGACGAGGAGAAGCGGACATGTGTTCGGAGAATCAGATTCAGATTGCGACGCTCGGCGGAGGGTGTTTCTGGTGCATCGAGGCTGTCTTCGAACAACTGATCGGCGTTGAATCCGTGGTTTCCGGCTACTGCGGTGGCGATGTCGACCAGCCGACCTACGCGGCCGTCTGCTCGGGCACGACGGGGCACGCCGAGGTGGTTCAACTGAGCTTCGACCCGGCGCAATGCAGCTACCGTCAGATCCTGGATGTCTTCTTCGCGATTCATGATCCGACGACGCCTGACCGGCAAGGCAACGACGTGGGCACGCAGTACCGCTCGGTGATCTTCTATCATTCGCCCGAGCAGCGCGAAGTCGCTGCCCAGGTGATCGTCGAGCTGAGCCGGCAGGGTTTGTGGCCAGCGCCGATGGTCACGCAGGTGCTGCCCGCACCACGCTTCTTCCCGGCCGAATCGTACCACCAAGGCTACTTTCGGAAGAACCCGGGCCAAGGCTATTGCCAATTCGTCGTCAGTCCGAAGCTGGCAAAGTTTCGCAAGCGGTTTGCCGGTCGCCTGAAGGCGAATCGATGAAGTCGCGCAGATCGCGAATGAAGCGCTCGCGCTGCCATTGGTGCGGCGAGTGGTCGGTGTCCTCGTAAACGTGCAGCACGGCGTTGGCAATCCGGCTCTTGACATAGTGCGCCGTTTCGCTGCGGTAATAGTTGCTCGCCCCACCATAGACCAGCAGGGCGGGAATGTCGATGCGGTCCAGTGTTGCGCGGTAGTCCGCTTCGGTCAGGCTTTGCCAGCAGGCGATCAGCGGCGCCGGATCCTGTTCGCGCAGCCATTTGCGCGCCTTGTCCAGGCTCTGCGGATGGTCGCGATACTTTTCGCGAGCGCGTTGGTTGAGGCCCATACCACCCAGACGAAGGACGGACTCGGCAAAATCGCTCGCCAGGTGGCGGAGGAAGGTTGTCGAGCGTTCGCGGTCGAAATCGCCGTATATTCCGTTCAACCAGCTGTCGTCGGTGAGCAGCTTGGGCGACTGGTCGATGATGCACACTTTGCGCAGGTTGCGGCAGCCGTTCTCCATGATGTACTGCCACAGGGTCAGAGCGCCTAAAGAATGCCCAACCGCAATCACCTGGTCGAGCTGGTAGTGATCGAACAGGTTGCGCAGGTCGCGCGCCATTCGCTGCACCGTGGGTACGGTGTCGCAGAGCAGGCGATGGCCGCCATGACCGCGTGCATCCCAGCGATAAACGCGATAGTCGGATGTCAGTTGTTCGAGGAAGGGTGCCCACTCGCGGTGGCTGGCGGTCCAGCCGTGCAACATGACGATCGGCGGACCGTCACCGGAAATTTTGACGTGGATCCTTTCTCCATCGTCAGCCACGAAGTGCGTCATCGGATAAGGCAGCGAGAGGATTGCAGCGCGGGTGCGCAGGGAGGAACACCCCCTATGATACGCTGCTAAGGCGCCGTAGGACGCTCAGCCCTGAGCGATCCGGCGGAAAAAGGCGCGCCGAGACGATTCGGATTTCTTGCTCAAAGACGCCGCTGCGGAGCGGCGCACGCCTGGCGGTGGTGCAAACATGGCCGCAAGGGCGGCCAGGGCCGCGGCGCGCGCTGCCGTCTGCGACGGGAACTCGCTGGGTGGGGCAAAGAGCGGACAGTACTGGAACTTCGGAATCTCTGCGGCAGGATCATGGTCGGCGATGAATTCGAGCGGTCCAATCGGGAATTCGAGCAAACAGCGTTCGCCGCGCGGTCGATCGGACCACAGAGTTCCGCCGCCAGGAAGGACGAAAAGATTGATGAACCAGGGTGTGATGACGGCTCCGATCCAGTCGCCAGCGGGAGTCTGCGCTGCCGGCGTGCTGCGCGCGTCAGGCGGTGTAGCGGCCGGGCCTGTCGTTGTCGAGTCGTCGGGCTGCCAGCGATGAAAACCCAGTGCCTCGACCGACAGCGCGGCGTTGACGAAAGGCATTTCGTGCATCGTCTCGAACCAGATGCGACGATACATCGTGGTCAGGCGAGGTGCTGGGTCTTCGCCGATGATGCCGGTCACTGGTGGTAGTTCGTCGCGCACTGCAGGTTGGCGAAAGCCGCTGCTCACGTTTCCCTCCTCCTTGCCGGATCTCGGCTCGTCAGGTCAGTGAAATGCAAGGCAGGATCGTAGTCGCCGGCGAGCTCTGCGGCGAGTGCGGCGAGTGCGTCTTCGATCAGGGCGCGCTCGCCATCGGCGACGACTTCGCGCGCCAGACCCAGCGCGACCAGAACCCAGGTGCCGACGGCTTGCGGTCCGATGAGCATCATGTTTGCTCGCTCGCGGCGGAGAGTGCCGTGCTCGTGCCGCTCGACGATGGCGAAATGACCATTGTCGTCCGCTTGCGCGACGACTTGCATGGGTAGGGACAGACACATTTCAGCTCGTCAGCGCCGCACAGCGCGGTGCTGGGTGGACGCCGAGCACGCCGAGTTCAGCGACGATCAGACGAAGGAGTTCGGGCATCGCTGCCTCGATTATCGGTGTGAGCTCCATGCCGAGCGCCAGCGACTGTGGCTGCAAGCCGAGAATCGCGGTGTAGCGCGGAGCGCGCGCGAGCAACTCCAGCGTTGCCAGGACATCGCACAGGCCGATCTGGTGGGGCGAGAGTTTTGTCCTGAAGAACACCGGCACTTGCTCACCCACCAGACGGATCAACGTGCCGGGTTCTCGGCTGGCACGGATCGCGTCGACGACGATCAAGGCGTCCAGATCCTCCAGTTCTTCGAGCATTTCCATGCCGCAGGTCCCGGCGTCGAGCAATTCGATGCACGCCGGGAGGCAATAGGCATGCGGCAGGCGCTCGATGGCGCGGACGCCCAGCCCCTCGTCACCGAGGAGGATGTTACCGGCACCGAGAACGACGATACGCACCCTCTGGCTCCTCGGTCACTGTCGTGCTGGCTCTGAAAATGGCGCGGTGCCCGCTGTCTGCTTGCGTCTGAGTGCTAGCATCAGGTGGGCTCCACCCTCACAATCGGCTGCGTTTCCTGGTCGACGACATGCACGGCGCAGGCGATGCACGGGTCGAACGAGTGCACGGTGCGCAGCACTTCAAGCGGTTGTTCCGGATTGGCCACCGGCGTTCCCACCAGGCAGGCCTCGTACGCACCTGGTTCGTCCTTTTCGTTGCGCGGTGCGGCATTCCAGGTCGTCGGAACGACACACTGGTAGTTCTTGATCTTGCCGTCGGCGATAACGATCCAGTGCGAGAGAACGCCGCGCGGGGCTTCGTGTACGCCGAAGCCGGCGATCTCTCCCCGCGGGAAAGTCGGCTTGTTGAAGGTTTTCAGATCACCCTTCGCCATGTTCGCCAGCAACAGGTCCCATTGGGTGGCCAGTTGGTCGACGGCCACGCTACAGGCGACGGCGCGCGCCGCGTGGCGACCGATCGTCGAATGCAGCGCTTCCAGACCGACCTTGGTCTTGGCGACCGTCGACACCAGGTCGAGCGCGTGCGTAGCGTAGTCGATCGTCGGCTGGTGCTGCGCGGCGACCATCGCCAGGACGCGCGACAAGGGGCCGACCTGCATCGGCTTGTCGTAGAAGGTAGGCGATTTCAGCCAGGAGTACTTGCCGTCGTCCTGAAAATCGGTGTACTGCGGCCGCGTTTCACCCTGGTGCGGATGCAGCGGACCCTTGCCCCCCTGGTACCACGAGTGCTTCACCGATTCAGCAACCCCGTCCCTAAAGTAGGCGTCGCCATGGCTCTTGATCTCCTTGAAGCTGGCCAGATCGCCGTTGGCAATGTGTCCGCCGGGTAGCGCGAAGCGAGTGTTCTTCCCGTCGAGCGGGATGTCGGGCACCGACAGGTAATCGACGAATCCGCGGCCGATCGCCGTCCATTCCGGGTACGAGCCGCCGACGACCGCGACGTCGATCAGGTAGACGTTCTTGACGAAGTCGGCCAACTGGTCGATCCAGGTCTTGACCGCCAACAAGCGTTCGACCGACAGCACCGACTGCGCGTCGACGGCCAGCGCATTGGCCACCCCGCCGACCGCGACGTTCTGGATGTGCGGCGTTTTCGAGCCCAGGATGCTGACGATCTTGTTCGCGTGCCGTTGCACTTCGAGCGCTTGCAGGTAGTGCGCGGCGGCGATCAGGTTGATCTCGGGCGGCAGTTTCATCGCCGGATGGCCCCAGTAGCCATTCGTGAAGATGCCGAGCTGGCCGGTACCGACGAAGCCGCTCAGCCGATCCTTGACTTTGGTGAACTCTGCCTTGCTGTTGCCCGACCAGGTCGACAGGCTCTCGGCCAGGCTTGCTGCCTTGCCAGGGTCGGCGCGCAGCGCGCTGGTCACGTCCACCCAATCGAGCGCCGAGAGGTGGTAGAAATGCACGATGTGGTCATGCACTGCATGCGCCAGGATGATCATGTTGCGGATGTACTGCGCGTTGACCGGCAATTCGAGCTGCAGCGCGTTCTCCACCGCGCGTACGGAAGCGATCGCATGCACCGTCGTGCATACGCCGCAGATGCGCTGGGTGATGGCCCACGCGTCGCGCGGATCACGACCAATCAGTATGTTTTCCACGCCGCGCCACATCTGACCGGAAGCCCAGGCTTTCCTGACCTTGCCACCATCGACTTCGACGTCAACACGCAAATGGCCTTCGATACGGGTTACCGGATCAATCGTCACTCTTTGCGACATGCTGGTCTCCTGGAAAGCGCGTCAGGCCTGCGCGGCGCGGGCTGGCACGGGTTCGCGCGGCAGCACCGGGAAGCGGCGGGTGATGTAGATGTAGCCGAAAACCTCGGCGGCGAAGATCCCGAGGGTGACCAGCAACTCGGCTACCGAAGGGAAGTAGCTCCAGCCAGGCCCTGTATCGAAAGCGATCAGGAAGCCGTTCAGGCGCAGCAGAATTCCGCTGAGCATGACGGCGATACCGGCAAGGAACAGGCGCGCCGGATTGCGCCGCGCCTCGACGCTGCCAATGAGCAAGAAAGGCGCGATGAAACAGGCGTTTTCGACCCAGAAGCTGAGCGCAACGTAATTCGGCTGGAAAGCAAGCGCGAAGGCATCGCGCCAGATGACGTCGGCAAAACGGACGAGCAGGTAGAAGGCCATCGTGCCCAGCATGACTCGCGCCATCGGGTTCAGCAGGTGCAACTCGATCTGCCGGCGATAGGCTGAGGCGGCGACGCACGACTCGAAGAGGACGACGCCGTAGCCGAGGATGATCGCCGAGAGGAGATAGATCAGCGGCTGCAGCGGTGTCTGCCAGAGCGGGTTGACCTGTCCGCCCATGACGACCAGCATCGTACCCAGCGACGCCTGATGCATCATCGGCAGAACGATGCCAAGCGCGATGAAGACGAAGAGCACCTTGTTCAGTTTCTGGCGCGCTTCGCGCATGCCGAGCTTCTCGAGGAACACCGGCGAGAACTCGATCCACATGACGATGATGTACAGTGTGATGCACGCGGCGACTTCGAACATCACCGAGTTGACGTTGAAATACGCGGGCCAGAAGATGTGCCAGAAGTTCCACCAGCGGCCGAGATCGACGGTGATCGCGGCGCCGGCGAGCGTATAGCCGAAGAGGCTGCCGAGCAGCGCCGGCCGGACGAGCGGATGATACTGTCCCTGGTTGAAGATATAGACCAGCAGGGCGACCGAGAAACCGCCGCAGGCAAGTGCCGAGCCGATGAAGACATCACCGACGACCCACAAACCCCACGAATAGCCGTCGTTCAGGTTGGTCACCGAGGCGAGGCCGAAAAACATGCGAACGACGATGATCGCCGCCATGACCGTCATCAGGACACCGCAGATCAGCGTCGTGGCGCCAAACAGGCTGCCACCGACGGGTGCCGGCGGCGCAGGGTGTAGCGTACTCATCGGCCTTCTCCTCCCGGCGCTTCGGGCGGCGCCTCACCGGCGCGACTGACGTTGCGCTTGGCGACGTAAGTCATCGCGCCGAGGACGGCGAAAGGCATCAGCAGTCCGCCGTAAAGCGTGTGCTGAATGGTCTCCGAGGTCGACGCCGATGACTTGGGTGAGAGGTACGGCATGCCGACCTTCTCGAAATCGACCGCCGAGAGCTTGAGGACCTGTGTTCCGCCATACTCGGTTTCGCCGTAGACGTGCTGCTTGTAGTTTCCAACGTAGCCCTCATAGCTTTGATCAGGGCCGCCATTCAGGTTGCCGCGTGGGTAAATGGTCAGGCTGCCCGGCTTGAGCGCCAGGCGGCGCTTGGCTTCGGCCAACAGGTCGCTGGTTCGCCCGTAAAGCGTGGCGCCCGTCGGACAGACTTCGGCGCAGGCCGAATAGTGGCCGTTCTGGTAGCGATGGCGGCACAATTCGCACTTGCCGATCTTGCCGGTCGGCGAGTCGTACTGGTACTTCGGGATGCCGAACGGACAGGCGACCACGCAATAGCGGCAGCCGACGCAGGCGTCGGCGTCATAAGCGACGATACCCGTCGTCGGATCCTTGGTCATCGCCGTTACCGGGCACGCCGAGACGCACGACGGATCGGCACAGTGCATGCACGAGGTCTTCATGAAGGCGTAGCCGTTTTCTTCGGCGTCCTTCGTCTGCATCGTTCCGTGGCGGTACATCTTGATGATGTTGAAGGTGTAGCCGCTGGTGTCGAGCGGCGTATCCCACAGCTTGTCGACGGTCGAAAACTCAGGCGGGTTGTCGTTGGCGCGTTTGCAGGCGGCGACGCAGGCCTTGCAGCCGATGCATAGCGTCGCGTCGTAGAGCAGACCGAGCGCTTCCGGCGGACGCTGGTAGGTTTCGCGGGCGGCTGCCGGGCGGCTCGTCGTCGCAGCGGCGAGTGCCGCCCCGCCGGCTGCCAGGCAACCACGGATGAACTCGCGCCGGTTGCCGACGGGCGCGGTTGAGGCAGATCTATCGTTGTCCATTGCCAAGCTCCGTCTTGCTGGCGGCTGCGCGTTCTGCCTCCTCCAGCTTGTGCGAGAGGCCGAGATTGCGCGCCACCATGGCTGTACCGCCGGCGGCAGCGCCGGCAACCGCGGCCAGAATGGCGGCCGAAGCCAGCGTTGCGCCGCTTCCCTTCTCTTCGACGATGCGCGGATACTGCTGCGGCGGCTCGGCGTTCTTCACCTTGGCCAGCATGTGAATCGGCTTGCTGAAGCCGATTCCCTGCTCGGTGCAGCCGATGCAGGGGTGGCCGCAGCCTACCGGCCAGGTTCCCGCGCCGGCGTCGCCGAACAGGATCGTCGGACAATTGGCGTAGGTTTCCGGCCCCTTGCAACCGAGTTTGTACAGACAGTAGCCCTTGCGATGACCTTCGTCGCCGAACTCCATGGCAAAACGTCCGGCGTCGAAGTGCGCACGCCGCTCGCAGTTCTCATGCACCAGGCGCGAGTAGGCGAATTTCGGCCGACCCAGCTCATCGACCGGCGGCAGGCTGCCGAAAGTCAGGAAGTGGACGACCGTCGACAGGAAGTTGTAGGGGTTCGGCGGGCAGCCGGGGATTGTCACCACCGGCTTGCCGAGCACGGCAGCGACGCCGGCGGCGCCGGTCGGATTGGGGTCGGTCGACGGCATGCCGCCCCAACTGGCGCACGAGCCGATGGCGATGACTGCAGCGGCATCGGCGGCGCATTCCTTGGTCAGTTCGACTGCCGTGCGCCCGCCCACCTTGCAGTAGATTCCCCCATCCCGCGTCGGAATAGCGCCTTCGACCACCAGCACGTAGCGCCCCTTGTTCTCGCTCATTGCCGTCTTGCGCGCCTGCTCGACCTGATGCCCGGCGGCAGCAAACAGCGTTTCGTGGTAATCGAGCGAGATCACGTCGAGGATCAGCCGCTCCAGCGTCGGGTGCTCGGCGCGCAACATCGACTCCGTGCAGCCCGTGCATTCCTGGAAATGCAGCCAGATCACCGAGGGTCGCTTCTGCGTCGCAATCGCTTCGGCCACAGCAGCATCGGCGCCCTGCGGCAAGCCAAGGCTCGCCGCCATGCCGGTACAGAACTGGAGGAACTCGCGCCGCGACAGCCCGAGCCGCTCGCTTGCTGCCGTAACGACCCGGCTTCCCTGCAGTTTCAGCAGGCTTGTGTTTGCCATCCTTCCCTCCCCCTCCTGATGCGCTCGACCGTCGGTCGGGACGTTGCCGTTTCGGCTCGACGACAGGGCGCGCTCCTTGTCGTGACCTCTGCGCACACAAGAAGCGTGCCAGAGCGGAAAACGTCAATAAAAGAGCGTGCTATGACGAGACCATGAAAGTCGCAGGAATAGATTGCTTAGCGATTGTGCGACAAAATGGAAACCTTGTTTCCAGTCGGCACCTCGTCGGCTGCTCTGGCTTGCGTTGCAGCGCAGTCTCCTGGCAGTGCTGAAGCTCCGGCACAATCAACTCCGTTGGCCGTCAGCGCCCAGGCCAAGCTTGGCGCATGCGCCTGTGCGGCGAGGAGTTTCCTATTGACCTTCGGGATCGAATCCGGGAGGTCGTCATGTCTCGTGCGCGAGCACGGGGTACACGCTGCCTGCGGCAGGTCGTGGCGAATGCTCCCTTCCTCACCTGGGCGGGCGAGCGCGTGCCCAATCTCGCCTCGCGCATGCTCGGATTCGTCGAGTCGGCGCTCCGCGACCTCTACACGGGCATCGGCAAGCCCGAGTTCTTGAAGGACCTCGGCAGCGATGTCGGGCGGCGCCGGCGGACCCAGGAAGATCGTTACGTCCATACCCTCACGCACGGCCGTATCGAATTTCTGCAAGGACGCTATCACGATTGAGCGGCTTTGCGCCGCGGCGCGAAATCTCGCGCGCCGCGGCTGTCGACGCGACGCAAGGCTTGCGCGTCCGCCGCGAGCGTTGTAGCCTTAGTCCAGTAAGTTAATCCATATGAGGTGGTCAATGGCAGTGATCGTCAACGTACACGAAGCGAAGACTCAGTTCTCCCGGCTGCTGGAGCAGGCCCATGCGGGGCAGGAGATCATCCTCGCCAAGGCCGGCCAGCCTTATGCGCGGATGGTGCCGCTGGCGCAGCAGGCAGGCGGGCGGCGGCCCGGCCGCCTCGATGGACAGGTCGGGCCGGAATTCTTCGAGCCCCTGCCGGAAAGCGAACTGGCGGCCTGGGAAGGCCGATGAAGCTGCTGCTCGACACCCACGCCTTGCTCTGGTGGTGGACCGACGACCCGCAGCTTTCCTCCCGCGCCCGGTCCTGCATCCAGAACGAAGGCAATCTGGTTCTGGTCAGCGCGGCCAGTGCCTGGGAAATCGCCACCAAGTTCCGCCTCGGCAAGCTGGCGGGGGCCGGTGCGGCAGCCGAGCGCTTCCATGAACTGGTGGAGGCCGACGGCTTTACGCACTTGCCGGTGAGCTACTTGCACGCTCTGCGCGCAGGGGCTTATCGGCTGGAGCACCGGGATCCTTTCGACCGGGTACTGGCCGCCCAAGCCGAACTGGAATCCGCCAGCCTGGTCACGCGCGATCCGGTTTTCGGTTTGTTTGGCACGCGGGTCGTCTGGTAACGCAGCCAAGGGCTGGCTGCCAGAGCGCCGCTTAAGCCAGCCCTGATCTCTTCGCAGTTTATCCCTCAAGGCGTAGCAGACCGCTGCGGCGACAGGGTGAAATTGTCCTTCGGGCTAATAGCTGAAGAATCTGTTGCTTAGGGGCAGCCTATGGACATCGGATGAAGAAGTCTGTATAAAGGGTAGATGGCAGCGGAACTTGACGCGTTGCGTGTGCGCCCTATCGAGAAGAGCGAAGAGGTTCGCTATCGGGAGTTGATGGCGCAGC
>NZ_JAPUVR010000108.1 GCF_029255125.1 Accumulibacter sp.
CCGCCCTCCTCGACGAACTCACCCAGCAGGAATTCCCACATCCGGAAACCGGAGCCAGAATGACCTTTGCGCTGGTCTAACGTGCCATCCGGGTTTCCTTCGAGATCCGGAAATCTGCAGTTCCACCGATTCGTCGTAGAGGTCGGCGCGGTCGTCCGGCAGCCGACCGCGGTTGGCGTGCAAGGTCGTCATCAGCGTGAGCAGCAGCGGGTTGCGCGCAAGCGGCAGCAGGTCCGGGCGCTCGCTGGCAGCGAGCAGGTCGTCGCGTTTGCGCTCGGCCTCGCCCGGCGGCAGCCACGCACGCCGCACCAGCGCCGCGTACCAGCCGCCGATGAACTGCGCGATCTGCGCCTTGTCGAGCTCGGCCAGCGCGTAAACGCCCGCTTCGGCTTGCGCACCGCCCGGCCAGCCGTACGGCCGCGTGGTGAGCACGAAGCGGCAGCGTTCGCCAGCGCTGCGCATCAGCTCGTCGACCGCGGCGACGACGCGCTGCCGCCGCGCTTCGCTGCCGCATTCGTCGAGTCCGTCGAAAACGATCAGCGCGCCGAGCTCGCGGTGCTGCGCCAGCGCTTCGAGCAGCGACACGGCGCGCAACTCCTCGTCTGGCTGTTCGCCGGCGTTGCGCTCGCCTTCGCCGCGGCGACGGCGAGCAAGCCAGTCGGCGAGCGAGCTGGACGCCGGTATGCGCAGTTGGCTGTCGAGCGGCACATAGACGTCGGCGAGTTGCAGCGGCTCGCGCCGACCGTCGCTGGCGGCGGGGTCGATGCCGCCGAGCTTGATGCCGGCGAGCTCGCGCGCCAGCGCGTCGAGGTAGTGCGCGATCACCGACTGCGCTTCGGCGGGGTCTTCGCTGCGGAAGACGCTCTGCCGGATGATCTGCACGAAGTCGCGCCCGATGACGTGACCGCCGGCGCTCACCGCCTGCGCGAAGTGCGCGCCATCGCCGGGCGCTGATGCGATCGGCGACGGCGCAGCGGCCGTCGCCTGCCGCGCAGCGAGCTGTGCCTGCAACTCGGCGATCTGGCGTTGCAGCGCCAAGGTTTCGGGGTCGGTCATCGGGTCGTCCTCAACTGCCGCGCCGCGTGTTAAAGGGTAAGTGGGAAGTGCGGCAAGTCGAACACGCTGCGCGTCTCCTGCACGGTCGTCTTGTCGCGTCCGACCACATCGCCCCCCGCCGTCACCGGGCCGGCAAAGGTCGCGCCGTTGCCCGAACCGGTGCTCACCAAGCCGCCCGAGTTCGTGGCGAGCTGATCTCCCGCGCAGCCGCCGGCTCGATCGCCCTCTTCCGGGAATTGAATGAAGCCGCCATCGACCAGCTTGTCGAGCTGCTGCGAGAAATGCAGCAGCAGTTGGTCGGTGTTGGCGTATTCGGTCTGGTAATGGCCAAGCGCTTTCAGCTTGTCCTGAAACGCCCACAAGCTCTGCAGATCGGCCCGCTTGCTGTGGTCAGCGGTGAGCGGCGCGGTCTTGAAATAGGTGTAGACGAACGGCCGAAGGCTGGCCTGGAACTGTCCGACCGCGGCGGAAAACTCCTCTTCGGTGTAGCGACCCACCTTGCTCCAGAAGAGCATGACGAACACGTCACAGGCTCGGATTTGTCGGTTGTATTCGTCTTGCAGCCGGGTCGGCGACAGCGCGTCGAGAAAGTCTTCCCAGACGATCACCTCCAGGAACACCCCCTTCGGCGCCCACTGGTTGTTCTTCTCGCCGATGAACAGGCGAAAGCGGACACGGTCGTCCGCGAGTTCAGACGAGGAAGCCAGAAAAATCTTCTTGATCGTGCTCATCGCAACGTGCTCCTGCTTGCTCGCTCGCCTGCGGCAGCGGTGAAGATGGAAGTGACGATGCGGCGCCATTCACCCGGCACCGGCAAATGCGGAAAGTCCTTGCTGACAGAGCAGCGTAACCAAGGGTGGAGTAAAAACCGCAAGGCGTGCGGCAAGCGGCACGCGCGAATCGCTTGCAACACCCGGAGTCACTCCGGCGAAACCCCTGTACCCTCTCTTTGCGCGCGACCCGGAGAGGCGTCGACGCGCAGCTTACAGCCCCGCCAGTCCAGCCACCCAGGCTTCCGCCGCCGGGCGGAGCAATTCGAGCCAGGGCATCGGATAGACGCCGACGATCAGGACGAGCGCGGCGAAGACAAGGGCGATGGCGAGTTCGCGCGGCAGCAGGTCGGCGAGCGGATCGCTCTCCGACTGAGCCTTGGCGCTGGCGCTGCCGCTGCCGAAGAAAGCGGCGCGATACGGCGCCAGGAAGGCGGCTGCGCCGACCACGGTGGCGAACAGCGCGGCCAGACCGGCGCCGGTGTGGTCGTGCAACGCGGCGACGATGATCAGCAGTTCGCCGGGAAAGCCGCTCGTTCCCGGCAGGCCGATGCCGGCCAGTCCGAAGAGCAGGAAGAAGGCGCTGAGCAGCGGCCAGCGTCCGAAGAGCTGGCCGAGTTGCGCGGCGTCGGTCGAGCCGCTGCGCCGCTGCAGAAACGAGAGGATGAGGAAGCCGCCGCCGGCGGCGAGGCTGAAGTTGAGCAACTGCAGGAGGGCGCCCTGCAGCGCCGAGACCGAGAACGACGCCAAGCCGAGGAGAACCAGCCCGACGTGCGCCAGGCTGGCGTAGGCGAGCACGCCGCGCAGGTTGCTCTGGGCGAGTGCGGCGACCGAACCGTAGAGCATCGCCAGCGTCCCCAGGCCGGCGAGCAGCCAGTGCAGTTCGCGCGCGGCCAGCGGCGCCAGCGGAATGGCGAAGCGGATCAGCCCATACGCACCGAGTTTCAGTCCGACGAGCAGCGCGGTCACCGCCGCTGGCGCGCCGAGCGCGATCGACGGCAGCCAGGTGTGCAGCGAAACGAGCGGCACCTTGACGCCGAAACCGACGAGGAGGAGCAGGAAGACGAGCATCTGCACGGCTTCCGGCAACGGCGTGGCGAGCAGGCTGGGCAGATCGAAAACCGGTGCGCCTGCCCCGCCCTGCCCGAAGGCGGCGGCGAGCAGGCCGAAGAGCAAGGGCACGCCACCGGCGAGCATGACGAGGAAGTAGCGCACGGCGGCGCTCTGCCGACCGGCGCCGCGGCCCCACAGGCTGACCAGGAAGTAGATCGGCGCCAGCGTCGATTCCCAGCAGAAAAAGAAGAGCAGCGAGTCGAGCGCGCAGAAGACGCCCAGCGTCGCCGCTTCGAGCACGAAGAGCAAGGCGAAGTGAACGCCGGGCGCAACGCCCGCCGCCTCGGCGTTTCCCTGGCTGCGCCAGCCGGCGACGATGGCGGCGGTGAAGAGCAGCGCGGTCGCCGGCAGGAAGAGCACCGACAAGCCATCGACGCCGACCAGATAGCTGACGTTCAGGCCGGGAATCCAGGCCGCCTGCTCGATGAACTGGAAGCCATCGTCGCCCGAGTCGAAGAGCGCGACGATGCACAGCGAGCAGAGCAGCGTCAGGCCGGCGCTGGCGAGCGCCAGGCGCTGCGCCCACGGCGCGCGGCGAACGCAGGCTGTGGTCAGCGCGCCGACCAGCGGCAGCGCCAGCAGCATGCTCAGCCAGGGCACGTCAGCCATGGTGGAAGAACGAAGCGAGCGCCTGCGTCGCGCTGTCGGTCAGCTTCAGCCAGGGCTCGGGATAGAAGCCGGCGGCGAGCAGGACGACGAGCGTCGCGCCGCCGACCAGGAATTCGCTGCGGCTGGTGCGCGCCAGGCGTGCTGCCGGCACGTCCTTCGGCCGCGGCGCCAGGAAGGCGCGCTGAAAAGCCCAGAGCAGGAAGCCGGCGGCGACGACGTTGCCGAGCGCGGTGGCGATCGTCGGCAAGGCGCCGAAGGTGGCGATCGACGCCTCGAGCACGAGGTGGACGGCGTCGAAACCCGGCGTTCCCGGCATGCCGAGGATGGCCAGGCCGCCGATCAGGAAGGCGAGCGCGATGAACGGCGCGCGGTCGAACAGGCCGCCGAGGCGGTCGAGCTGCGTCGTCCCGGTCCGCCGATAGACGTAGCCGACCATGAGCAGCATGACGGTGACCGCCAGACCGAAATTGACCGCCAGGAGCAGCGCCCCCTGCAGGCCGGCCGGGTGCAGCGTGAATAGCCCGATGACGATCAGGCTGGTATGACTGACCACGGCAAAAGCCATCAGGCGGCGCAGATTGACCTGGCGGAAAGCGAGAATCGCCGCGAAGAAGACGCCGACCATGGCAAAGCCGACGACGTAATGCTGCCAGACCATCACCGCTTCGGCGGTCAGCGGCAGCAGAAAGCGCGCCATGCCGTAGATGCCGACCTTGACGCCGAGGAGCAGCACCGGACCGACGGCGATCAGGCCGTAACCCGCCGAGTTGGGCAGCCAGCCGTGCAGCGGAAAGAGCGGCGTGCGAATTGCCAGGCCGTAGAACAGCAGGTAGAAAGCCGCCGACTGGTACTTGCCGATCTGCGGCGTGCGCAGCAGGTCGAGCAGGTCGAAGCTCCAGCGCCCGCCGATCACGTCGGCGTGGCTCCAGACGAGCACCGCGGCGCCGGCGACGAACAGGCACCAGCCGAAAAGCTGGTACTGCAGGAAGCGCGACAGGGCGAGCGTCTCTTCGCGCGCCGAAGCCCAGCGCCAGAGCAGGTAGGCGACGAGCGCCAACTGGACGGCCGAGCCGGCGGCGAACCAGAGCAGGTTCATCGTCGTCAGCATGACCATCTGCGCCGACTCGATGACGAGCAGCACGCAGAGAAGGTGCACCGGCGAAATCTGGCGGCGCGCCATGCCGTAGAACGACAGGACGATGCCGAGCAAAGCGGTGAGCAGGATGAACAGCACGCTGATTCCGTCGGCGGCCGCGTGATAGGCGAACAGATCGACGCGTTCGGCGAACTGCAGCACTTCGCTCGTGGCGTCGATGCGCGCGTAGAGGTCGCAGGCGACGACCAGTTCGCCGACCGCGAACAGGCGCCCGAGGACGAGCGCCAGGTCGTCTTCGCGCATGATCGCGAGCAGAACGGCGCCGGCCAGCGGCAGCCACTGCAGCGTCGCCAAAAGCGGATAGCCGGCGAGCGCCGTCCAGTGCACTTCGTTCATAGGATCACCACGAAGGTCGCCATGACCATCAACATCAGGTAGCGCGGTTGTTCGAGCAGCGTCTCGACGGTATCCGCGTAGTGCACGATGCGCTGCAACTGCCGCACCAGCGCCGAATCCTCGCCGCTCATCAGCAGCCGGCTTTCCCAGCGCTGCAGACGATTGGCGAAGGCGAACAACGCGCTGCCGGCCAATCCGTGGCCGCGAATCAGATCGTCCGCCGCGCCGCTGGGCGAATGGTCGTCGACGCGCGGCGCGCCGACCAGCGGGTCGATGAAGCGTTCGTCGAAAGCGCGCACGTCGCGCCCGAGGGCGAGCGTCGGGCGGGTCAGCAGGCTGTGCGCCAGCGCCTCGATCCAGAAACGCTGCAGGGTCGCGGTGTACAGCCACATCCGGCCGGCCAGCCAGCCGGGAACCGGCGGCGCCGGGTGCGGAACGAGGTGCATGAAGGCTGGCGCGAGCAGGAACTGGTAGGCGCGCCAGCCGGCGTGCGCAGCCGACCAGCCGGCGGCCAGGGCAAACTGGCCGAGGCCGCAGAGCAGGAACATCAAGCCGACCTGCGCGACGGTGGAGAAGACCAGCGCCGATTTGACGTCGCTCTGAACGAGCGCGCAGAGCGTCCCGTAGAGCGCGCTGAGCAGGCCCGCGATGGCGATCAAGGCCAGCAGGTCGGGCACCTGGACGAGCAATTCCTGCATCCGGCAGAGCAGAAAAACGCCGGCGTGCACCATCAGCGAGCCGTAGAAGACGGCCGACGACGGCGTCGGCCCTTCGAGCGCGCGCGCGATCCACGGCGTAAACGGGACTTGCGCCGATTTGACCAGCGCGGCGACGACGAAACCGACCGCGAGCAGGCGCGCGGTCACCGTTGCCATCGTTCCGTCGCCGTCCAGCCACGCCCACTCGAGCGTGCCGACCGACCAGACGGCGAGCCCGATGGCGAGCAGAAAACCGGCGTCGCCGACCCGGTTGGTCAGGAAAACGAGCAGCGCGTTGCCGGTGGCGACCGGCCGCTGCCAGGCATAGCCGATGAGCAGCCAGGAACTGAAGCCGGCGATCTCCCAGCCGACGAAGGTCAGGACCGCATTGCCGGCGAGCGCGATGAGCAGCATGCCGGCGAGGAACAGCGCCAGCCCGCAGTGAAAGCGGTGGAAACCGGCCTCGCGATGCAGATAGGTGGCGGAAAAGCGCAGCGTCAGCGTGCTGATCAGCGTCACCAGCGTTGCCGCCGGCAGGCTGTACGCGTCGAGCAGGAAAGAGAGGCGCACCGGCACCGGGCCGATGCGCAGCCAGTCGCCGGCGAGCACGTGCTGCGGCGCGCAACCACCGATTGCCGCGAGGTCGAAAACGATCAGCGCGACGAGCGCGGCAAGCGCGCTGCCGCTGGCCAGACTGGCCGTCGCCGGCTCTGCCGCGTCGCCCTGCGGACGCAGCAGCATCCGGCAGCCGATCGCGCCGGCGGCGAGCAAGGGCAGCAGCGGCACCAGCCAGACGGCCTGCGACGTCGCCGCCAGCGCCGCGCAGGCGGCCGGCAGGAATTCGCCCGCGTTCACGGCTGGCGCCCGGCAGCGTCGACGAGCGCGGCACGGCTCGCCAGCGGGCGACGCAACAAGGCCGGCGGCAAAGGTTCGCGCTGGCCGGCGAACCAGTCGGTCGAAGTGTCGACCTCGGGCAGCGCCGGCCAGCCCGCGCTCGCCCCGGCTACCGGCGACGCCGCGGGCGACGGCGAGTCGGCCGGCGCGCCGGTCGGCAGCGCGCGCGTCCAGCCGCTGGCCGGATCGAAGACGTGCAACTCGGCGCGCTGCGGGTGCTTGGCGGCGAGCAGGATCCAGCCGTTGCCGATCAGTTCCTGCAGCGGCGGCTGGCGCTGGTAGATCGCCGTCAGAATCTCTATCGTCTGCTCGACGATGACCAGCAGGCGCATCGCTTCGTGGATTTCGACCATCTGCAGCGGCAGTCCGGTGCGCAGATCGGACGCTGCGCCCTGCATGACGGCGAAGAGACCGGCCAGGTTGTGCATGATCTTGCTGCCGCAACCGAAGCGCTCGTTGTCGACGGTCGAAAAGTAGTACTCGAGATTGATTCCGGCGCCCACCGGCCCGGCGGCGAGCAGCGTCGCTTCGAGGATGCGGCCATCGACATCGGGCAGCGGGTCGTACGAAATCAGGAAGGCGCGCCGGTCGAAGAAGGCGCCGCGGCTCATCGCTCGCCGGCCGACGAAAGCCGTCGCCACGGTCGCGTGCCCGAGTTCCGGACGCGCCTGGCCAAAATCATTGCGGCGATCGGCGAGGTGACGCAGCGCCTGCTCGGGCGACGGATCGCGCGGTGCCGAAGCAAAGCGCCGGCAACGTTCGACCGCGTGCCGGCGGGTCGCTTCCTGACAAGCCAGACGCACCTGCTCGAACGCCGGGCGCTGCGCTGGCGGGAGCTTTTCAAGGTCGTACCAGACGAGGCTTTCGTCGCAGGTGTTGTGCTCGGCGGCGATAAACCACGTCTGCTCGGGAATATGAATTCCCTGTCCGGCGAGTCCGGCGCGCACGTCCCGGAGGTTGGCCAGCGCGGCAAAAACGCGCGCGTTCGGCCCGCCGTGACGGCCCGAGCACGCGCCGCAGTCGTAGGCCGAAAGATGCGGGTTGTTGCGGCTGTCCGAGCCGTGCCCGACGATCGCGACGAGCGGCGCGAAGTGCTCGGTGAGACCGATCGTGCGCAGGAAGCCGGCGACGCGCGCCAACTGTTCGCTGGCGCTGAAGCCGACGCGCGGCGCGTCGGCGTCGGCCTCGCGCGTGGCCTCGCCGGCCTCGGCAGTCAGTTGCAGATCGCCCGCCACCGGGGGCTCGTAAGCCTCACGCCGGCGCGCCAGGAGCGCCGCAAAGCGGCCCGGCGCCCAGGTGCGGGCAAGCAGCGCGGCGAGCGCCGGCGGACCGGCAAGCAGGCTGAGCACGGCGCCCAGCAAGCCGCCGCGCCGGGTGCCCTGCTGCAGACACTCCTGCCAGCGCAGGCGCAGCTTGCGTCGGCGTTGCTGGCGTTCATACGCGGCCGCCGCACCCGCGCCGACGACCTCGCGGATGCTGTTCGTCGGGCGCACGACGATCGGGCAGAGCGCCGTTGGCGCCTCGTCGTCGAGCCCTTGCCAGAGCATCGGTACGCCGAAGAAGCCGGCAGCGCCGAAGGTTTCGTAAGCCGGATCGACTTCCTCCAGATGGCGGCGCGTACCCTCCTCGCGATCGTCCATGCAGAAGACGAACTGTGCCTGCGCCAGGCCGGCGAGCGCTGGCGCGCGGCCGTGATTGGCGAGTAGCGCGGCGAAAATCTGCTGCCGGTAGTGGTTCTCGTAGGCGAGCAGCCAGAGCATTCCGCGCCGCTCGTCGTTCAGCCAGGCGATGCCGGCGAGCAGGCGGTCGGCGGCACCGGCAGCGTGCATGACGCGCAATTCGCGCCCGCTCAGTCCGAGACGCAGCACCAGCGAGAAGAGCGGCCAGGCAGCGCGCGCCTGCGCATCGCCGTCGTCGCCGGCGAGGCCGCCCGCTTCGGCAATGTGCCCGGCCAGGCGGCGCCAGCCGCTGTCCGGTCCACCCGCCGCCGTAGCGAGCAGCGGCGACAGCGCGTCAAGCACTTCGTCGGGCAGCGTTCCCTCGCCGTAGGCGTGGCGCAGCGCGAGTTCGTCCGGGTGCGCGGCAAAGTGTTCGCCGAGCGCCGCCAGATCGAGCGGCAGACCCCAGATGCGCCGCACGACTTGCTCGGCATAGAGCCATTCGAGCACGACGCGCACAGCCAGGAAGTCGCACAGGCTGAGCGGCGGCTCGTTGGCGGCGGGATGCGTCGCGCGCCAGTGGCACATGCCGGCCCAGCCGGGAAGTTCGCCGGCCAGACGCTGCAGGTACGTCGCCCAGCACGCCTCATCGACCGCCAGTCGGCGCAGCCCATCGGCGATCGTCTGCCAGGGGTCGGCGGCGAGTTGCGCGATTTCGCGCCGCGCCCAGGCGAGTTCGTTCAGCTCCCACTGCCAGTCGACGCCGGCGCTCGCTCGCCAGGCCGCGAAGAAGCCTTGCTCGCGCGCCGGGTTCGCCCACGCCGCCAGACCGCGATCGAGGTGTGCCGCAAGCTGACGGATGAACGGCGCGTGCAGCGCCTGGCGCAGATCCTCGCCGGTCAGATGCTGCAGCAGGTCGGCGATCGTCCACGTGTGGCCTAGACGCGCGAGCAGCGTCTGCCACAGCCCTGCCCCGCCGGCAGCGCGCGCCGACTCCGCATCCGCATCGGCGGAGCGCGCGGCGGCCAGCTCGCGCACCGCCTGCCAGAGATCAGCAACCAACTCCGGCTCGGCGAGACCGTCGGCGGCGGCGGCGGCGAGCAGGCGCCGGCGCACTGCCGGATCAAGGTCCTCGGGCAGGCGCGTGTCAAGCTGCTGCTCCTCGACCAGCCAGCGCAGACCCTGCGCGGTCGGCGGCGCCGGCTGATGCAGGAGCAGCGCGCGCAGCAGATCGGTGCGCCGCAGCGGCGGCTCGCTGGCCGTCCAGAGAAGCTCGTCGGGGCGGCTGTCCGCCACCTGGCGCATGGCCGCGTCCAGGTCGGCGGCGTCGATCCGGCCCTGGCGAAAAAGCTCGCGGCAACGCGCTTCGGCAAGCCACGGACGAGCCCCGGTAAACCGCGCGGCAGCCGTCAGTGCCTGGGCAAAGGGCAGGTGCTGATAGGCGTGCAGCGTGTTGTGATGGACGAAATCGCGCAGCGGCGCCTGCGCCGGCAGGCGGTGCGCCAGATGCTCAACGCACTCGCGCAGGTGGGCAAGATCGTCGGCCGCCATGCGCCTTCAGCCGGCGAACTGGCGCGCCAGCTTGGCCACCGAAGCGCCGAGCAGGCGCAGCAGCGGCGGCGGATAGACGCCGATGAGCACGCTGCCGCCAGCGAGCAGCGCGGCAGCCGCGACCTCCAGACGGCTGAGGTCGGCAAAGGCGGCGACGCCCGGCGCGGCCGTTCCGAAAGCGCGTTCGGGTCCGGTCGACAGGCAGCGGATGGCGCGCAGCGCGTACGCCGCCGAGATCAGGACGGCGAGCGACAGGAGGACCAGCCAGCCGCCCCAGCGCGCGTAAGCGCCGATCAGGACGTGCAGTTCGGCGATGAAGCCGGCGCTGCCCGGCAGGCCGACCGAGGCGAGCAGCGCGAAGACGATCCACACGGCAAAGCGCGGCGCGCTGCGCCTGAGCGCGCCGTAGTCACCCAGGTTGCGGCTGTGCGTGCGCTCGTAGAGCAGACCGACGAGCAGAAAGAGCAGCCCGGCGGCAAAGCCGTGCGCCACCATCTGCGTCGCCGCGCCGTTCAGGCCGGCCGGGTTGAGCGCGGCGATGCCGAGCAGGACGACGCCCATGTGCGAAATCGACGAATAGGCGATCATCGCCTTCAGGTCGGTCTGCCGCCAGGCGAGTACGGCGCCATAGACCAGGCTGAGCAGGGCGAGCGCGGCCAGCCAATCCTGCAGCGCAAGCGCCGCCGCGGGCAGCGTCCACACGGCGCGGATCAATCCGTAAGCGCCCATCTTGAGGAGGATTCCGGAAAGCAGGATGGAGATCGGGCTCGGTGCCTCGACGTGCGCCAGCGGGAGCCAGCCGTGCAGCGGAACGATCGGCATCTTGACGCCGAAGCCGATGAGCAGGCCGAGAAAGACGAGCACCTGCGTGCGCACGGGCAATCCCGCGCTGCCCGCCGCCATGTCGACCATGGCGAAGCTGTGCTCGGGGGCAGCGTCGTAGAGCAGAAGCAGAGCGATCAACATGAAGACCGAACCGCCAAGCGTGTAGAGAACGAAGTTGAGCGCCGCGCGATGCCGATTGGCGCCACCCAGCCGATCGATCAGAAAGAACAGCGGAATCAGCGTCAACTCCCAGCAGACGTAGAACAACGACCAGTCGCGCGCGGCGAAGACGACGAGCAGCGCTGTTTCGAGCACCAGAATGAGCGAGAAGTAGAGGCGCGCACCGTTGCGCGTCGTGTCGCGCACCGTTGTCGATGAAACGATGGCGACGAAGCACAGGATCGTCGCCAGAACGACCATCGCCAGCGAAATCCCGTCCAGGCCGAGCGCCAGGCTCGACCCCAGACGCGGATTCCACGGCCGCGTCTCGAAGAACTGGACGTCTGGCGAACTCGCGTCGAAACTGGCCGCCAGCCACCAGGAACAGAACATCGTGCCGGCCGCGGCAAGGCTGGCCAGATGGCGCTGCACGTCGGCGCTGCGACTGGGCAGCAGCCAGAGCAGAGCGGCGCCCAGCAGGGGCAGAACGAGGAGAGTTTTCAGCATGCGGGCGCGCCGGTGTACGCTGCGGCAACAATTTCGCTTGAAATTCTTCTCCCCATGGACGACGATTATGCCAGCATTTGGCCGCCTGCGCGGCCGCCATCCACCGCCATCCACCGCTTGGAGACTCCGATGAGCGCTGCCATTTGTCGCCATCTGCGTATTCACGGCCGCGTCCAGGGCGTCGGCTATCGCTGGTCGCTGTGTGCTGAAGCACAACGCCTTGGCCTCGCCGGCTGGGTGCGCAACCGGCGCGACGGCAGCGTCGAGGCACTCGTCGTCGGGCCGCCGGAAGCAGTCGATACGCTGACCCAGTGGGCGCAGCGCGGCCCGTCGATGGCCCGCGTCGACAGCGTCGTCAGCAACCCGGGCAACGCGGCTGAAGTCGATCCTGGCGCAGGCTTCGCGCAGATTGCGACTCGCTGAGCGAGCCGGCCAACGACTTCCTTCGCCGCCTGGCGGCGCTCCCATCTTTCTTTCGTGAGGGGCAGCAACGATGAACACGGCCCGTACGGCGCAAGCCGGAATCCTTCTCCCGTTGCCGCCGCTGGCGCGCTACCTGAGTTTTTCGCTTGCCCCGAGAGCAGCACCCGGCGCCAGCCTGCGCGCCTTGGCGGCGGTGATCGACGGCGAACGCGCCGTGCTTGGCATCGGGCGCAGCCTGGTCTCCGCGCTCGGCGCCGAGATCGCCGGACTGCGCGGCTTTCCGACGCTCGCCGGAGTGGGCGTCGAGCCGCCGGCGACGCCGGCGGCGCTGTGGATCTGGTTGCGCGGCGACGACCGCGGCGAGTTGCTGCAGCGCGCGCGCCGCTACGAGCATCTGTTGGCGCCCGCGCTGCGCCTCGACGACGCCTGCGACGCTTTCCAGCACGCCGGCGGGCGCGATCTGACCGGCTACGAAGACGGCACCGAGAATCCGGTCGGCGATGCGGCACGCAACGCAGCGCTGGTCGCCGACGACGACCCTGTCCTCGCCGCCTCGAGTTTCGTCGCCGTGCAGCGCTGGTGGCACGATTTCGCGCGCTTCGAGCGAATGCCGCGGCGCAGCCAGGATCTGGCCATCGGCCGCCGGCGAACGAGCAACGAGGAGATCGACGACGCGCCGCCATCGGCGCACGTCAAGCGGACGGCGCAGGAAAGCTTCGCGCCGCCGGCTTTCATCCTCCGTCGTTCGATGCCCTGGGCGGAAGGAAACAGCGGTGGTCTCGTCTTCGTCGCCTTCGCCGCGTCTTTCGCCCCCTTTGAAGCGCAGCTACGCCGCATGCTCGGCCTCGACGATGGCGTCGTCGACGCGCTGTTCGCATTCACGCGTCCCGAGTCCGGCGCCTATTTCTGGTGCCCGGCCATGCGCGGCGGCCAGCCCGACCTGCGGCCGCTGGGAATCGCCGGCTGACGCCGGGCCGGTCAACCGTCAGCGACCATCGGCGGGCGACACGATCACCCGGCGCCGGGTGGCAGCGCACGGCGCGCTTTCGCGCTCCGCCTAGCGACCCAGCTCGGCGCCGCTCGCCGCCAGCCGGAAGCCGCCGCTGTCGGTTTCCAGCCGGCGCAGCCACTGTTCGAGCATCGTCAGGATCCAGACCATCTCGCCGTAGTAGCCCGGATGTTCCGGCAGGTATTCGGCGAACAGGCGGCGAACGAAGTCGCCGCGCACGATGTCGCGTTGCGCCAGAGCGCTCAGCGATTCCTCGCACAGTTGCCGCAAGGCGGGCGTCTGCGTCGCCCAGACGCCGAAAGGCAGGCCGAAGCCCTTTTTCTGCTTGGTGATGATCTCGTCGGGCAGGAAACCGCGCAGCGCTTCCTTGAAGAACCAGCGCAGTTTGAATCCGCGGACCTTCCAGTTGGCGGGCAGCGCAAGCGAGAAATCGGTCACGCGGTCGGCGAGCAGCGGGTAGCCGACGGCAATCCCCGCCATCTGCGTCGCGCCACGGACTTTCGGCAGGTCGCTGTCGGCCAGCGTATAGCGCCAGTCGTACGCCAGCATGCGGTTGATCAGACTGGGCGTCGCACATTCGCTCCAGGTCGCTCGCGTATGCCGGGGCGGTTCGCCCGCTTCGACGCGGGCGAGAAAGCCGCTCGTCAGGATGTTCGCCGGGTCGAGCTGCATCAACAGATTGAAACTCTGCATGCGATCGGGCATCGGCACGCGCGAATGGCGAACGTAGCCGGTCGCCTGGCGCAGTCCGGGAATGCGGCGCAACGGACTGTCGTCGGCGCATAAAGGCTCGATCAGCCGCCGCATGCCGCCCGGCAGTCGGTGATAGAACTCCAGGAAGCGCTGCATCGCATAGCGCGAATTGCCGCCGAAGAGTTCGTCGCCGCCGTCGCCGGCGAGCATCTTGCTGCAGCCGTCGGCGCGCGCCAGACGGGCGCAGATATACGCTGGCAGCGCCGACGAGTTGCCGAACGGCTGGTCGTGATGTTGCGCGACTGCCGGAATGTCCGCCACCAGGTCTTCCGGGGTGACGTAGTAGGCCCGATGCTGGCAGCCGAAATGCTTGGCGGCGATGCGAGCGTACTCCATTTCGTCGTAGCCCTCGGCGGCAAAGCCGATCGAATAGGCGAGCGGCGGCTTGCCGCTGATCTCGCCGAGCAGTCCGACGACCGTCGAACTGTCGGTCCCGCCCGAGAGGAAAGCACCCACCTGCGAATGGCCGACGAGTTCGCTGGCCACGCTCTCGCGCAGCACGCTGAGGAAGGTTTCGCGCGCGCTGGCGAAGGACATCCCGCGCTGTTCGTCAAAGCGCAACGGCCAGTGACGCACTTCGCGCGCGCCCTGGCGGTCGACCAGCAGCGCGTGCGCCGCCGGCAAGCGGCGTACGCCCTGGAATACCGTGCGCGGCGCTGGAATCATGTGAAAGTACAGAAAATCGAAAATCGCCTGCGGATCGAGTTCGTTACCACGCCGGTCGACGCAGTCGGCGCGGTCGGCAAAGGCGATCGTCTGCTCGTCGAGGCGATAGCACAAGGTTTCGCTGGCGAAACGATCGACCGCCAGAAAGACACACGCGCGCGCCACATCGACCACGGCAAAGGCGTAGCTGCCGGTCAGACTGGCGCACAGTTCGGGGCCACTCGCTTGCCAGGCAGCGAGAACGACGCTCGCCGCATCGGCCACCGCAGCTTGGGCGAGCGCATCGTCGCTGCGCCGGCGCGGCGTGCCGACGGCCACGCACACCGCGCTGGCATTACGCGCGGTTGACGATCCGAGCACAACGAGCGAGGCAAGCAAGTCCTGCGCGGCAGCCGGATCGCGCAGCCGGGAAAGGTCGATCTGGCCGGAGAGCCTTGGTTTCATGGTGGTTATCTCGCGGAGGAAGGCGGGGCAACGCGCGGGCGGCGCAGAAGCGCGTCAAGAAGCGCGTTATATTCTCACAGAAGCCGGCCTCCACTCCACAGGCGCCGGTCACCGTTCGGCGCAGCGGCGGCTGGCTGTTCGCGTTCGGCCAAGCGCAGCGCGGCACGCCGTCGCGGCCGACCGCGATGTGTCAATCGTCCACCGGTCGGCTACCTTGTCAACCGCAAACGTGCAAAATGCGTTGGCTAGGCAAGAGAATTGGCTTATTCTCGCCCGTTCGTTCGTTCGTTCGGGCGGCGTGGCGTGGCAGGCGCTCGTGGGCTGATCGTTTTCGGCAATCCCGGGACCGCCTGCCTGGCCGTGACGACGCATTCTGGCGTGTCCCGGTCGTTTTTAGATCTTCCAGCTCTGCCAGGTTGCCCAGCCTGTCCAGTTTGTCCAACCACACTTGCGGGAGCGCGCCATGAGCCGTGCCAACGAAGAAATCATCGCCGCCAGCGAAGCGAGCATCGACGCACTGGCCGCCCTGACCAGCGCCGCGCTCGACGCCAGCGAACGCATTCTCAGCCTGCACCTGCATACCGCCCGCGCCCTGCTCGGCGACGCTTTTCTTTACAACGAATCGCTGGCGACGGCGCAGGATTTCGAACGCGTCGTGTCGCTCAGCGCCGAACTGACCCGGCCGTTGATCGACCGTTACGGTGCGTACGCCCGCCGTGTCGCCGAGATCACCGCGCGCACCGTCGAGGAAGCCGCCAATCTGAGCGAGACGCACTGCCGCTTCTGAACGGCGCCGGCGCGCAGTCGGCGAAGCGGGAGATTTCTGGTATAAGTGCACCCCCTCCCCCGTTCGCCTGCCGGCCTCATGACCGACCGAAAACTGACCCACCTGAAGGCTCTCGAAGCCGAAAGCATCCACATCATTCGCGAAGTTGCCGCCGAGTTCGAACGGCCGACGATGCTTTATTCGATCGGCAAGGACTCGGCGGTGATGCTGCACCTCGCGCTCAAGGCCTTCCATCCGGGCAAACCGCCGTTTCCGCTGATGCATGTGGACACGACGTGGAAGTTCCGCGAAATGATCGAGTTCCGCGACCGGCACGTGCGCTCTCTCGGCCTGGAACTGATCGTGCACATCAACGAAGACGGTGTTCGTCAGGGAATCAGCCCCCTGCGCCACGGCAGCAAGAAGCACACCGACATCATGAAGACGGAAGCGCTCAAGCAGGCGCTCGACAAGTACCGCTTCGACGCGGCTTTCGGCGGTGCGCGGCGCGACGAGGAGAAGTCGCGCGCGAAAGAGCGCGTGTATTCGTTTCGCGACGCGCACCACCGCTGGGACCCGAAGAACCAGCGCCCCGAGTTGTGGAACCTCTACAACGGCAAGATCAACCCGGGTGAGAGCATTCGCGTCTTTCCGCTTTCGAACTGGACCGAACTCGACGTCTGGCAGTACATCCATCTGGAGAACATCCCGATCGTACCGCTCTACTTCGCCGCCCGGCGGCCGGTGGTCGAGCGCGACGGCGTACTGATCATGGTCGACGACGAGCGCTTCGAACTGCGCCCCGGCGAGCAGCCGATGATGAAGATGGTCCGCTTCCGGACGCTCGGCTGCTACCCGCTGACTGGCGCCGTCGAATCGACGGCAAACACGCTACCCGAGATCATCCAGGAAATGCTGTTGACGCGAACTTCCGAGCGGCAGGGCCGGGTGATCGACCACGACCAGGCGGGTTCGATGGAAGAGAAGAAGAAGGAAGGCTATTTCTGATTTCCTGACCGCCTGACCTGGCGCGCCGCCTGTTCGGGCGCGCCGTTCGCCCGTCCCGAGGTTGCCCAAAATGTCCCACCAGTCCGAACTGATCAGCACCGACATCCACGCCTATCTGGCGCAACACGAGCGCAAGCAACTGCTCCGCTTCCTGACCTGCGGCAGCGTCGACGACGGCAAGAGCACGCTGATCGGGCGCCTGCTGCACGATTCGAAGATGATCTACGAAGATCAGCTCGCCGCCATCCAGCGCGACAGCCTGAAGTCGGGGACGACCGGCGGCGATCTCGACCTCGCCTTGCTCGTCGACGGGCTGCAGGCCGAGCGCGAGCAGGGAATCACCATCGACGTCGCCTACCGCTACTTTTCCACCGCGCAGCGCAAGTTCATCATCGCCGACACGCCTGGTCACGAGCAGTACACGCGCAACATGGCAACCGGCGCCTCGACCTGCGACCTGGCGATCATTCTGGTCGACGCGCGCTACGGCGTGCCGACGCAAACCCGGCGGCACAGCTTCATCGTTTCGCTGCTCGGTATACGCAACGTCATCGTGGCGATCAACAAGATGGACCTGCTCGACTTCGAGCAGACGGTTTTTGCACGGATCCACGACGAGTACCTGGAATTCGCCGGCGGACTCGGCTTCACCGACCTGCGTTTCATCCCGATCTCGGCGCTGCACGGGGATAACGTCGTCCGGCGCAGCGAAAGGACGCCGTGGTTTTCCGGTGAACCGCTGATGGACGTCTTGAACACGATCGAGATTGCCACCGACCGGAATCTCGCCGACCTGCGCTTCCCGGTGCAGTGGGTCAATCGGCCGAATCTCGACTTCCGCGGTTTCAGCGGAACGCTGGCTGCCGGCGTCCTGAAGAAGGGCGACGCGGTGCTTGCCCTGCCCTCGCGCCGCCGCAGCCGCGTCAAGGCGATCGTCACCTACGATGGCGAGTTGGCCGAGGCCTTCCCGCCACAGGCGATCACCGTCACGCTGGAGGACGAAATCGACGTCAGCCGCGGCGACCTGCTCGTTCGCCCGGGCGACGAGCCGACGCTCGACTCGCGCTTCACCGCGCATCTCGTCTGGATGAACGACGCGCCGCTGATTCCCGGTCGGCAGTATCTGCTCAAGTTGGCGACGCGCACGGTGGCTGGCGCCGTCGCCCGCATCGTCCATCGCATCGACATCAACACGCTCGCAACGCACGCGGCGGAGCAGTTGAATCTGAACGAGATCGGCTTGTGCGAACTGGCGCTGAGCGCGCCGATTGCCTTCGACCCCTACGCGCGCGTGAAGGCGACCGGTTCGTTCATCCTGATCGACCGCCTGACGCACGCAACGGTGGCCGCTGGAATGATCGTGCGCGCGGCAGCGCGCCAGGAACAATGGCATCCGGTGACGCCGGCGGAACGCGCGGTGCGTTTCGGTCAACGCGCGCTGATCGTCTGGCTGACCGGCGCAGACCGTCGGCCGGCAGCGCGCCAGCTCGAACGCCGGCTGTTCGACCGCGGCTACACCTGCCTCGTGCTCGATGAAGAAGCATCGCCAGCGCAAGCGGCAAGCATGGCGCGCCAGATCAAGGCCGCCGGGCTGATCTGCATCTGCCCGAGCGACGAGCCACCGACCGGACTGGCGGACGATCCGGCGCAGCTTGTCATCGACGCCCAGGCGCTCGATCTCGAAGCGCTGATCACCCTGCTCGCGCTGCCGGCCGCCGCCGCCGACCAGCCCGCCTACGAAATCTGACCCCCGCCGTCCGCACGAAGCGCAGCGCCCCCCTGCCCGCCACGCCTGCTGGCCGCCACTGGCCGCGCGCGGATCAGACGACGAGTTCGAGCAGGCAGCCGGCCAGCGCGCTGCCGGCGACCACCAGCCAGGGCGGCACGCGCCAGAAGACGAGCGCGACCAGCGCGCTCAACGCCAGAGCGAAGTCGGCCGGTTGCCGGATGGCACTCGTCCACACCGGATGATAGAGCGCGGCGAGCAAAAGCCCGACGACGGCCGCATTGACCCCGGCCAGCGCCGCCTGTGCGCGTGCGCTGCGCCTGATCTGCGCCCAAAAAGGCAGCGCCCCGACGACCAGCAGGAAGGCTGGCAGGAAGATGGCGAGCAGGCAGACGACGCCGCCCAGCCAACCATTCGGCGGCTCGCGCATGGCGGCGCCGAGAAACGCGGCAAAGGTGAACAGCGGACCGGGAACCGCCTGCGCCGCACCATAGCCGGCCAGAAAGGCATTGTCGGCCAGCCAGCCGCTGGGAACGACCTCGGCGCGCAGCAGCGGCAGAACGACGTGCCCGCCGCCGAAGACAAGCGAGCCGGCACGATAGAAAGCGTCGACGCGCGCCAGCGTGGCGTTCGGAAACGATTGCGCGAGCAGCGGCAGAGCGAGTAGCAGCACGACGAACAGCGCCAGCCAGACGGCGCCGCTGCGGCGCCCGATAGCAACCGGCAAGGGCTCGGGCGCAGCGCCGCTCGAACCTGCGAAGAGCAGCGCGCCAGCGACGGCCGCCACGCCAATCACACCGACCTGCCCCCAGGTACTCGGCCAGAGCAGCAAGGTACACGCGGCCAGCGCCATCAGCGTGACGCGCGCTGCATCGCTGCACAGGCTGCGGCCCATTCCCCACACCGCCTGCGCAACGACGGCAACGGCGACGACCTTGCAACCGTGCAGGACGCCAGCCGGAACGCCATCGCCGAAACCGGTCAGACCAAGAGCAAAAGCAATCAGCAGCAACGCCGAGGGCAGCGTAAACCCGGCCCAGGCAGCCAGCGCACCGGCATAACCGGCACGCGACAGGCCGAGCGCGATGCCCACCTGACTGCTCGCGGGACCGGGAAGAAACTGGCACAAGGCAACGATATCGGCGTACGCGCGCTCGCTGAGCCAGGCGCGGCGGTCGACGAACTCGCTGCGAAAGTAACCCAGATGAGCGACCGGTCCGCCAAACGAAGTCAGCCCCAGACGCAGGAAAATCCGGAAGACGTCCCACGCAGTGTGATCGTCGAATCGCCGCCCCTGCCCTGTCGCTGACGCCATTCCCCGTTCCTCCTCCGATCAAGCGCGACCGCCTTTCGCCGTCCCTGGCCGCACGCGCGCAGCGCCGGTCAATACCAGCCGCGTCTGGCCATCCGCGGCGGTGGCTTTGCCGCAGCCCGACAATGCTATACCATTCGCCGCTGGCAGCAAGCTGCAGGCGAGCGAACCCGTGAGCCTTGCCGGCAGTGGCCGAGCAACGGGCCAAGCAGCGGCCGAGCGGCCAGCGGTCGCCGGCAACGCTGGAGCAAGCGATGCTCCGCGTCCACCCAGGACGACCGGCCGCGCTCCAACCGAGCAAGCGTCAAGGAGAAAACAAATGAACAATCCCGTGCCGCCAGTTGACCTGGAAACCGAAGCCTCGCTGCTCGCTGCGCCGTCCGAGGACTACATGTCTGCCCGGCAGCTCGCCTTCTTTCGCCGCCGTCTGCTCGGCGAGGAACAAGCGCTGCTCGCTGCGGTCAAGGAAACCGCTGGCCACCTGCAGCAGGCCGAAACGAGTTCGGACTGGAGCGATCGGGCAAGCACCGAAGAAGAACACACGCTCGAGCTGCGCGTGCGCGACCGGGAAAGAAAGTTGCTGCAGAAGATCCGCGAAGCGCTGCGCCGCATCGACGACGGCAGCTACGGCTGGTGCGAGGAAACCGGCGAAGCGATCGGCCTCGCCCGCCTGCTCGCCCGTCCGACGGCGGCGCTCTGCCTGGAAGCGCAGGAGAGGCGCGAACAGACCAAGCGCCGCTTCGCCTGACGCCGCCCGCGTCGTCGCTGGTACCAGCAAGGCCAGCGCTCAGAGGTTGTGAATTTTTCGTTTCAGCACTGCCACCCGGGGCAGCGGGCGCCGATGTCGCGCGGAAGGGAACAATTCTGCGGTGGCGTAGAAAGCGAG
>NZ_JAPUVR010000109.1 GCF_029255125.1 Accumulibacter sp.
CCGCCGGCAAGGACGACGAGCGCTGCGCCCAACTGGCCGGACCAGACGAAGCGCTCGTCCGGAATCGCTTCGCCAAGCAGCCCAATCAGCACGGCCAGGACAAAGCCACTGGCCGCGCCGATGAATTTTCCCCAACCTAGGAACGGGATGTAGAGTCGTGGATGGCGGATCGCGTCGGTAAAGTATTCGTAATCCTGGAATACGAAGGGTTCGCGCAAGGCCTTCATTTTGGCGTTGTTGACCAGCACCAGCAGGAGAAGGAAGGCCGACAAGGCAGCGCCGGCGAACCATGGACGGCCGAGGAGGAGTGTCAGCACGGCGTGTGCCGACGCGCACAGGCCAATGTGCAGAGCCCACGCCGAGGCCGGCCGAAGCAGTCGCGGGCGCGGCGTCATCAGGCGCTCGATGACCAACGAGCAAGCGATTGCGCCCGAGCTGGCGACGAGCAGCGCGGTAAACGCCGCGTCAGGCGCCATAGCCGAGCCAGCGCACGATGCGCAGCGAAACGAACGCGGGCAGAACGGCCAGGAACCAGGTGCCGAGATTGAGCGGAAAGGGGAAGCTGATGCGCGCCCGGTTGCGCTCGAGTCCATGCCGGATCGCCTGCGCCGCGTGCTCGGGCGAGAGCAGAAAGGGCTTCGGCCCGGGCATCGCGTCGCACATCGGCGACTTGACGTAGCCCGGCATGATCACGTTGACTCGTATCCCTTCGGGCGCGAGCCAACCGCGCAGCGCTTCGCCGTAGGCCTTCAGGCCGGCCTTGCTGGCGCAATAGGCCGGGGTCACCGGCAGGCCGAAATACGCCGCCAGCGAGCTGACCAGGGCAATCTGCCCGCTGCCGCGCGCGCGCATCGCCGGCAACACGGCGTGCGTGACATGCATTGCCGCCTGCAGGTTGATGGCGAGCACGGCTTCCACCTCCGCCCAGGCTTCGGCCTCGCCAGCCGGGCCGATGTGGCTGTTGACGCCGGCATTGACGATCACCAGATCGAGCGGCCCAAGGCTGGTCAGCCAGTCGTGCAAGGCTGAAGAATCGCGTACGTCGAGATTGCGCGTTTGCACCGCGGCGCCGCGCGCCAGACACTGCTCGGCGACTGCGCCCAGCTTGCTCGCGTCGCGGCCATGCAGGTGGAGCGTCACGCCCGGACGCGCGTAAGCCTCGGCCAAGGCGGAACCGATCGCGCTGGTCGCGCCGGTGATCAGGATTCGTCGGCCCTCGCTGTCAGGCGCCGGCATGCCCTCGCCTCTCCCGCCACGACCAATGGAGGACCATGCCGAAACCGACGCAGACGGTGAGGTTCAGCGGCACCAGGAAGTAGTTCCCCTGCCGCCAGGCAAGGACGATGGCCAACACGGAATAGATAAAGGTGAACACCTCGCCGGCAAACAAAAGACGATTGATCCGTGGAGTGCTCGCCTGGCGCTCGTCCGCCCCCTTCGGCGTCCGGTGAAACTCGCCGTGCACGCCGCCCAGCGCACGCAGGCCGCCCGCAAAGTAGTACCACGCCATCGGCAGGAACATGGCGACATAGCGATAGGTATCCCAGAGCGTGCGCACGACGCTTGGCGCCTGCGCAAGGCGGGCACCCCGGTGCGCCCCGAAGGCATTATCCAGCGCCCAGATCGCGACCAGCACGAAAAAGCCGCCGGCGACCCAGGGCATGCCCGAACGCCCGAAGTCGAGCAGATAGTTGAGCGGCAGACTGAGGAGGACGAGCAGGTAGATTGCGGCGAGGAGCAGCGACGAAAACATCGTCGAGATTGCGTGCAGGCGCTGGATCAGGGGCATGCGTTGGCGGAACATCTGTCCGACGTGTTTGCACGCGCCGTGGATCAGACCGCGCCCCCAGCGTTCGCGCTGCACGCGAAAGGCGCTGACCGTCTCGGGCAGCACCGACAGCGAGATTACCTGCGGCAGATAAGCGTACTTCCAGTCGCCGAACTGCGCCCGGTAGCCGAGATCCACGTCTTCAGTCACGGTGGACGCGTTCCATCCCCCTAAACCTTCGACACAGGCGCGCCGCCAGACGCATGAGCTGCCACTGAGCGAGGCCATACCGCCGTCCTCGCTCAAGCCGATGGTGACGTATTGCTGGTGCCCCATCTCCATCGCCTGAAAACGCGTCAGGAACGAGGCGTCGCGGTTCTCGTAGGCGATTCCGGTCTGCAGGAAACCCAGAGCGGGGTCGCTGAAACAGGGAATGGTCTGCAGCAGAAAGTCTTCCGGCGGAACGAAATCCGCGTCGAAAATGGCAACGAACTCGCCGTTCGCCTGGCGCATGCCATGCCGCAGATTTCCTGCCTTGTAGTCCACGCGCTGCGGTCGACGGAGCAGCCGGACATCGATGCCGCGTGCTGCGTGCGCGTCGACCGTGGCCTGGGCAAGCTCGCTGGTCGCATCCGACGAATCGTCGAGCACCAGGATCTGCAGTGCGCCGGCCGGATAGCGCAAGCGACACGCGGCGTCGATCAGGCGCTGCACGACGGCTGCTTCGTTGCAGATCGGCAGCAGAACGGTAACCGGCGGGCTGAAGTTCTCGGCGCCGGCGGCCGGCGCTGGCGACAGCTCGCTCAACCGGCGCCGTTCGACCCGGCGCGATATGAACAGCACGCGCAGTTCGAGCAGCACGTACAAGGCAAAATAGACGACGACGAGCAGAAAAACGGCTTGCGCGCCGACCGACAAGCAGGCCATGACGGTCGACAGTTGCATTCAGATGCCCAGCGCGGCGCAGATCTGTTGCAGCCGCTGTTCCCAGGTATGGTTCTGCCGCACGAAAAGTGCCCCCGCCTCGGCCCGCGCCAAGTCGTCGGCCGAAGGGCCATGGCGCAGGCGTGCGAACAGCTCGCGCGCCTCGGCGCGCGTCGCGACGACGTGGCAGAAATCGCGAAAGTGGCGGTCTACCGCGCGGCTCGGGTTGGTCACGGCAATCCCGCCGCAGGCCAGAATCTCCAGCAGACGGCGCGAAAACATCGTCGCCGACCCGGTGACCGAGTTCACGTTGAGCGACACCACGTGCGACTTGTAGACCTGCGCCGTCTCCTGGTGCGGCACCTTGGCGTGCAGGCAAAGCTGCTTCTTGCGTGGGAAGCTGAACTCGAAATGACGCGAGAGGCGATCGTGGTTGCGGTCGAAAACGTTCAGCCGCAGGTTGCTGTCGTCGCAGGCGTCGAACACCATGTCGAGGAAGAGCCGGCGATCGTTCAGAATGCGGCGGTAGTAGCTGCCGGTGAAACACGCTTCCGCGCGGGTGAAATTGAAGCCGGTGAAGTTGTGGAAGGTCGGCTGGTAGGGCATCGCCAGCGTGCCGACCGAAACATGCGCGGGCACCTTCTGGCGATAACGTTCCAGGCAGTCCTCGTCGGTCGTGAACACGTGGTCGAAGACCTGCGCAACATCGATGAAGGCGTCGAAGAACGCGCCGTCGTCCTTGTTCCAGAAAACGCTCGGGATGCCGCGGCTTCTCGCCCGTTCGACCAGGCGATAGATGGCCTTCGGCTTGTCCAGACGCAGCCAGCCCGGCTGCTTGGCCAACTCATAGCGCCAGGCGCCGTGCGCGCCGTGGAAGGCCGATTCGACGAAGAGCAGGTCGGGCTTCCAGGTATCGATCACCTCGGCGAAATTGGCCGGCGTCAGCGCGCGCACCCGACACTCGGCCGACAGGCAATCGCTGGTGAAGTAGTCGGCGACCAGCGCGAGCTTCAAGCGTCCGAACTCGCCGGGCCGCTCGACATCTTCCGCCACCGTCGGATACTTGTAGACCAGCGAACCGAGGCGCCGAATCACTCTGCCGACCATGCAGCGCCTCCCCAGTGCCTGGCATTGTCGGCCGCCGGTGCCAGCTCGGCCCGCGCCAGGTCGACCGTGTGCGTCGCTCTGATCTTGCCGCTGGCATAGAGATCGAGGAAGTCGGCAGTCGTGATCACGTCGTAGTCGCGGGTCAGGCGCGCGAGCAGCCTGCGATAGCCTTCCAGCCGACGATCGTCGCGATACGTCGCATATCCCTGCGCGTCCCAGTAGAGCAAGGACCACGAGTGGAGCAGAAAGACCGAGAAGTGCGGACTGCCACTGAACGCGTTCAGCAGGAGCTTTCCCCACCACGGACGAAATTTGAAATAGCTCGACTCGGGATAGGTCAGGCGCGCCCACCAGTTCTCCTTGCCGATTCCGGGGAGAATTCTCCTTTCCGTCATCGGCACTTCGATCACACCGTTCGACCACAGGTAAGGATGGTTGGTCGGTTCGCTGTACGGGCACTGGCCGGCGTGCATGGCGTACATCGAGTTGTTGAACGACAGCGGAATGTCGGCCGCAGCGAGGGCGCTGATCGTGCACGCATTCCAGCGGAACGAACCGGCTCGATGCGCCCGGATCGGCTTGCCGGTGACGCTCGAAAGAAGCTGCGCGAAATACGCGATGACCAGTTCGGCGCGTGCCGCATCGGTGTACTTGTTCATGTGTTCCGGGCCGGATTCGAGTCCGCGTGCCGTCCAGAAGTCTGCCGGCAGATACTCCGGATGCGTGTGCAGTTGAACGTCCTGGCCGGCCCCGTCGAGCCAGCGAACGACCTCGTGGATCTCGTCGAGTTGGTCGTAGGCGCCGCATTGATCGACGAAGAAGACGTGCCTGACGGCGAATTCGCGCCCGATCGAACACAGTTCGCGCACGCCGGCGCTGCCCTTGTCGTGCTTGCCCCACATCAGCCGCTTCACGTGCTCGGCACTGGCGCGCTTCGGCAGAGCCTCGACGTCGACCGTGACCAACGCATAGCGCTGCTTGTTCACGCTGGCAACTCCGCCCGCGCGAGATCGACCGCTGGCGCCAGCGGAATCTTGCCGCGCGCGTGCAGATCGACGAAATCCCGCGCCGTAATCACGTCGTACTCGCTCGCCAGGCGCGCCAGCAGCTTGCGATATCCCTCCAGGCGTCGCTCGTCGCGGAAAGTGGCATGGCCATGCTCGTCCCAATGCAGCAGCGACCAGGAATGGAGCAGGACGACGGAGAACTGCGGCTTGCGCCGCAGAGGATTGGCCAGGAAACCGCCGGCGCGTTCGAGCAAAGGAAAACGGCTGGCTTCCGGATAGGTCAGGCTGACCCAGGTCTCTTCCTCGCGGCCGACCGACAGGAGCTTTCTTTCCGTCAGCGGTACTTCGATCACGCCGTTCGACCAGGCGAAGGGCAGGTCGGTCGGTTCGCTGTACGTGCATCGCCCGGCACGATAAGCGCGCATCGAATTGTTGAACGACAAGGGAATGTCGATCGCCCGCAAGGCGCGAATCGACGACGCATTCCAGCGCAAAGAGCCGGCGCGATAGGCGAGAACGCGTTTGCCGGTGAGTTCGCCAAGCTGCCTGGCGAAGTGCCCGATGAGGAACTCGGCCCAGTCGTCCTGGCGGTAGGCGTTCATGTACTCCGGGCGGAAGTCGAGGCCGTTTTCCGTCCACACCTCGGCCGGCAGCACTTCCGGATGCATGTGCAACTGGACATCCTGACCCTGCTCGTCGAGCCAGCGAACGACCTGGCGCATTTCGGCCGGATGGCGATAGAGGCCGCACATGTCGACGAAGAAGACGTGCTTGAGCCTGAACTCGTCGCCAATCGCGCACAGTTCGCGGATTCCGGCGCTGCCGTGCTCATGCACACCCCAGATCAGGCGCGCAACGTGCTCGTCTGGCGCGCGTTTGGGCAGCGCTTCGGTATCGACGGTCAGCATCGCGTAGCGCTCGCGTCCAGCCATTCGATCAGGCCCCTTGCTCAAACGCGGTGTGCGCGCGCACGACTTGCCACTGCGCACTCGGCAGCCAGGCAGAGTCGGCGCCGGCCGGCGCTTCCGCGAGCGACTTGTGATTCGCCGTAGCAGACGGCTTGCGCAGGAAAAAGACGTTCATGCTTTGCCCGGTCACCGCGTCGTGCCCGGTCACCAGGCTGACCTCGAAGAACCTGGCGAAGAGGTCGATCGCATCGTCCAGTCCATGGCGGCGAGCGCTGCCGACGCCATGTTTCTCGTCGTTTGCGGCGCCATCGTGCGCCATGACATCGAGCGCTTCGATGTCGAAGGAAAGCAAGGCAGTCGGTCTCCTCGAGCGCGCCGCACCGCACGTCGGCAGCCCCACAGGTTGACGCCACACGCCAGCATGCCGGGCGCGATTGTCGACCAGCGCAGCACGTCGGCTAAGCACGCGCGTGGACATTCTGCGCCTCGTCGTCCGCGCTCGGCAGCGCCTGGCCGACAAAATCGCGCCAGCAGCGCTGGCTGACCGCGTAGGCCCGGGCGCGCGCTCCGCACGCGGCCAGCGCCGGGCGATCGGCCAGCGCCAGTTCAATGACGCGCGCCAGATCCGCCGCGTCGCCAGCGCGGAAAAACCAGCCGGGCGGGCTTGCACCCAGTTCGTCGCGAAAGACCGGTAGGTCGGGAACGATCACCGGCTTGCCCATCGCCAGCGCCTCGACCAGCTTGATCGGCGGAATGATCTGGCACACCTTGAACGGCTTGCGCGGGATGCAGACCAACGCGCAGCGCGCCAGGCACTCGCGTGCGGCGGCCGGCGGGATCTTGCCCAGGAAGCGAATGCGCTCGCCCAGACGCAAGCGCTCGACCTGGGCCGTCAGTTGCGCGCGCGCCTCACCGTCGCCGATCAGCGTCAGGCTGAGCGGGTTTCCCTTCCTGACCAGCAGATCGACGGCGTCGATCAGCGTGTCCAGACCCTCGTAGCCGATCAGCGAGCCGGCGTAGCCGATCGTCGCCGCTTCGACGATCGCCGGATCGGCCGGCCCAAACAAGGCCGGATCGACGCAATTCGGCAACAGCGACATGCGCTCAGGGGCAATTCCCCAGTGCTCGCGCGCGTAGCGGCCAAGCTGCTCGGAGATGACGAACAGCCGGTCGGCGTGGCGGGCGACCAGCCCTTCGAGCTGCAATCCCTGCTTGTAGGCTTGCCCGCGTTCGTACTGCGGCATGCGCGAAATCCGCGTCAGTTCCCACAAGCCGCGCATTTCGTAGTGGAAAGGCAGGCCGAGTTGGCGCGCGGCGAGCAAGGCCGGCAAGGCGTTGACGTGGTTGGACGCGGCGTGCACGACGGCGACGCGCCGGCGTGCGGCAATCTCGGCGACGACCGGAGCAGCCTGCAAAGCGTATTGCAGCACCGGGCGGTTGTTGCCCGGCCGGCTGGCGTGCTGGTAGCGCACCGTTTCGACGACGGTTTCGGCGACGCCTTCGTCCACCGGCGCGGCGCACTGGCGGTCGCTGCGGTCCCACGGGTAACCGGGACGAGTGAGCGGATGCACATTTGCGCCTGCCGCGCGCAGCGCCCGGATCACTTCGTGCGTGCGCGTCGTGTAGCCGCTGATGTGGTAGGGCAAGGCACTTGCCGCAACGTAGAGCACGCTGTCCGGCTCGCGCGCATACGGCAGCCGGCGCGCGCGCGCGCGCAGGCGCCACTGCAGTACGGCACAGGTCAACACGCGATTCGCTGCCAGCCAGGGCTCACTCAGCAGGCTCGACCAGGGACGGGCAAGCGTGCTCATTTCATCCCGGTCGTTACTGACCGGCTGCGCTCGGGTTGGCAACCGGCAGCGGCTTGCCGGCGGCGCTCGCGAGGCTTGCCCATTTATCGCTTCCTCAACAGGAAAATGTTCATGCTCTCGTTGCTGACCGAGTCGATCCCGGCAACGATGCTCACCTCGAAGAAGCTGGAGAACAGGCGCACCGCATCGTCCAGGCCATACCGGCGATAGCTGCCAACGCCATACTTCGCGTAGTTCTCGGCGCCGTAGTGCTCCAGCACGTCGGACAGCGCGGTCGTCGCTTCGCCCGACCGGTAGGGAATCGTGATCAGGGCGACTCCACCCGGCCTGAGAATGCGCTGAATCTCGGCCAGCGCAGCACCATCGTCGCGCACGTGGTTGAGGACGTGCATGGCCAGAAAGCAGTCGAAACTTTCCGCTGGAACCTCATCCATATGCTGGATATCCATCTGAAAATCGGTTTCGCTGACGGGCCGAATGTCGAAGTTCTGCAGCTCCCAGGCGCGCGCCAGGATCGACAGCTTTTCGACCGAGTTGGCAAAGCAGGCGAGCACGCGGCGGCCGTCGAACGGATTGCCCACCTTGTTCAGCGCATCGACGACCTGGCGATGACGAGCGCGCGAACCGCAGCCAGGGCAGATATCGGTTTCCTGCCGAACAAAGACAGCGTCGCAGACTGTGCAGACGACCGCTCGTGCCGCTTCGGTACGCACCGGCGTCGAATAGAAGTGCTTGATCACGACCAGAGGCAGATCGGCGTCAGCCAGGTACTCGGAATAGCCGAGCACCTGCGTATTGGTCGCCAGATGCTCGCAGATCTCGCGCAATCGGTCTTCATGTGCGGGGGCCACCGCGTGGAAGACGTCGCCACCGCTACGCGTGAGCAATGACCACGAGTGCAGCGTGAGGTTGAAGGTCTTGATCTGCTTCCGATCACGAACCCGATCGTACCAGCCGTAGTACTTCGCGACATCGAACGACAAAGGTTCGGGGGAAAAATCGACCGGAATTTCGCATAGCCCGCCACCCCAGGAAAAGGGTTCGTTCGCCTCACCGTTGCCGACGACGGCCAGCATCTGCGCATGCCGCTGGGCGTTGAAATTGCTCAGGCAGGCGAAGCCCGCCTGGCGGGCCGCCGACACCGTGTGCTCGTTGAAGCTGAACCCGCCGCCACGCAGAACGAGCGCCTTGCTCCCGAAAAGCTGGCGAAACTTGAACTGGGCAAAGTTCACCAAGTGCTGATTGAGTTCCGCGTCGAGCTGGTTCAAGGCGGGCGGCCCGACATACTCACCTTTGATTCCCCACTTCCTGACTACCCATTCGGAATGCAAATGGGCGTGCAGCTCATGGCCCTCACTGAGCAGATAGCGGCCGATCTCGCCAATCACGCGGTCGCCATAGAGCAAGCAGCCGGAGAGGTCGATGAGAAAATTGGCCTTGAGCCCGTACTCGCGGAGAATTCGGCATATTCGCCTGATCCCGTACTCTTCCCCGTTCAGCCTGCCCCACACCAGCGTATCGATCGGATCGGCCGCAGCCCGACCGGGCAGCGCCTCGACATCGAAGGACAGAAATGCGCTCGGTTTCATTCACAACTCCTTGTTCACGAACAGCGCGAGTTCCTGGCGAACCGGCATCGCTGCCGCACCTTGCGCGCGGCGCGCGGGTCCGTGCAAGCACGCGCCATCGTCCTGCACGCGGACCCTTTGCGCGGCCATCGCAGCGCCTTCTTCCGGCGCCACCAGCCCCCAATTTTCTCCAGTCAGCATATCGGCATGTCTCTCACCAAACCTTGCGGCAGTCCTTCTCCTGTGGTCAAGTTGCGCTCCGACGCGAACGGGTGAGCGGACACCAGACCCAGAGCCGGATTACCCCTTCCTCGACCTGCTGCATCAGCATTTGAACAACCGGATCGCCCAATCCGGGCGACCTCGCGAACAGACCCGCTATGGGAATGACTGTGCATGCCGATTTTCACGTCCGGATAAAGCGACACACGATCTTCAACCGCGATTGGTAATTGATACCAAAACTACAGCAAAAGGCGGCTCGACTTGTACATGACATCATGCCGCCAGACGTCTGTACTGGCCATTCCGTATCCTCGAAGCGCGGATGAACCGGCGCTTAGCCGGATTTGTCTCGAACGCGTGTGATCCGCATGCGCCGTTATCCTGGCATCAGCTCAGCGCAAAACAACCCAACCGATCTGCCCAAATTCGGCCCAGGAGTGAACCGAGTCGTGGTTCTTGATATCGCTCCATGCCTCGTCCATCTCGGTTGAGTAGCCGGCAACGTCATCAAACAGCAGAAGCGAGCCGACGCGAGCCTTCTGAGAGATGTCCGTGAAAAACTTGAGTGTCGGCTCGTATTCGTGCTGCCCGTCAATAAAGGCCATATCAATCACGGGAGACTCATTGAGAACCTCGTCGAGAACGTCGTAGAAGAGACCCGCCGTATATTTGACGTTATCGAGTCCGAGACGCAGGTGCATTTCCTTTGCGTGCTTCACCTTGTACGGGGAAGCATCGACCGTATGAATAAATCTGCCGTTACCCAAAGCCTTTAACGCAGCGGCGATATACGCCGTGCTAATTCCAAGGTTCATGCCCAGCTCGAGCACAAAGTTCGGCTTCTGAATGATGCATAGATTGTAGATAATCTGCAACGTTTGCCAAGTCTCGGATGCCCGCACGACCGACGCAATCGTATCGGTCGCAGAATCAAATGCCCCCTTTTCCGGAAGGCTCCCATCCATCAGGGGCCGGCTATCCTGATCCCAGGCACGCTTCTGTTCTTGTATCTCAACCAGTTTCGTTTTTCCGAATCTCTCTTCCATGACGCAACCTTTTCAGTATGTGGATCGGTGGTAGACAGCGAATGAACTCAGAAGTCCGCGGATCGATGGCGGCACAAAGCGTAGACCGGATCTGCAATCGCCTTCTTTGGATCGTTCGAATCAAACTCCAGGACTACCTGCAAGGCGTGCGCTTTCAGGTCATACAATGGAAACAAGCCGAGGAGCTTCTCATTTTTTCGGTAGTATTCTTCGTCAAACGGCTGTGAGATGACATGTTCCCATGCCACATAGAATCCGAGTTGGCGGAAATACGTCAAATAGTGCGAGTGCGTAAGTCGGTTGCACCAGAAATACCACGGTAGTTCATCAACCCCAAGTGCCGCCTGAATTTCCGCCACTGAGTGAGTAAGGTGAATCCACGGCTGTTTCAGTTCGTGGTACAGATGGCTCAGCGTTGGCGCACCGCCGAGATACGCATGCAAGTACTTCTTGCCGGTAGCCTTCAGCATGTATTGGCATTGCTGCAAAGCGGCATATGGATGCCGCATATGTTCCCAAACGACGTACGATATGATGCGATCAAAGGCATCCCGCCCCAATAACGGATGCCCCTGCTCAGGCAACGCCGATATATCGGCCTCAATGAGGTCCAAGTTATGATGCTTCATGGCTGACCAGGTGTCGTATCCTCTCACTTCGACGCCAACAACCTGGCACCCGTATTCCTCGGCCAAGACATAGGCGAGATCCCCATGCCCGCATCCTATCTCCAGAACCTTCTGGCCGCGCAATCCCATCAACCTGTCTATGCGACTCGCTCGCTCTCTGGCGCGCTCAAGGCGGCTCTTATCGTCGTATAGCAATCTGACAACGTCGTTCGGCTTTGCTGATGTTGAATTCATAGTGACCTCGCGTTGGAGTAGCTGCCTTCGCAGCGAACTGATAGGATCGAGTGATGCAGGGGAACACTCAGGATAGGCCAAAACCTCGGTGCTGACGAGCTCGCAATCGTACTCTGCTGCCAAAACCTTACAGAAGCCGTGACCGCAGCCGGCCCCGATAACGCTTTGACCTTGCGAGCCTACCAACTTGTCGACGGTACTCGCTCGTTCTCGCGCGCGGCCGCTGGCGCTCTGCTCGTTGTAGCTTGACCTTGCTTGCGCCACCAGTTCACAGCTGGACATGAGGGGCTCCGTAATCCTGGCAAGGTTTCTCTTCTTTCGATGCTCGGCGACTGACGACGATCATTCGGTTTTCGACAATAGGAAGACGTATTCGTGGGTATTGCTGATTTCGTCAAACCCTCTGTATTTCGAAACGACAAAGGACTTCGCGAACAATCGAGTTGCATCGTCCAAACCGTAGCGCCGGTAAGTTCCAACGCCAAACTGAGTCAAGGCTTCTTTGCCGTAGTGCTCCGTGATGTTTTCGCATCGCTCTGTCGAGGCGCCTTCCCGACATGGAATGGTAACCAATGCGAAACCACCTGGTTTCAATACCCGGTGAATCTCCTGAATCGCCTTGGCATCGTCTTCCACATGATTCAGCACGTGGATCGCTACGAATGCATCGAAACTGCTGTCCTCGACCTTATCCATCGCCTGAATATCCATCTGTATGTCGGCATAACCCAGAGGGCGGACATCAAAGTTCAAGACGGTATTGGCCTTTCCGAGAATGGCTTGCTTCTCCACGGGATTGGCGTGACACGCCAACACATCGCGGCCGTCGAAGGGGTTGCCTATCTTCGTTAGCACGTCGAGAATCTGACGATGACGAGCACGAGATTCGCAGCTTGGACAAACATCACTGCTCAGCGGCTTTCCATAGCTCGCACTGCAAACGCTGCAATGGACGATCGCCTCGCCGCTGCCGCCCGGCGCCAGTATGCAGCGATTGTCGTTCGCCAACCTGATGTCGCTGTTCGCGGACAGGAATTCCTCGTACCCCATCGGCCTGCTATTGGCCTTCAGGTGCTCGCACATTCTGTGCAAGCGTTCCTCATGTTCAGCCGAAAATCCGACGAAGTATCCATTGGCGTCCCGCGTCAGCAACGACCATGAATGCATCGTCAAGTTGAAGGTTTGCAGCTTCTTTCTGGACAGCATACGTTCAAAGCTACCCTTATAGACCGCCCAGTCGTGGCTCAATGGTTCCGGAGAGAGATCAACCGGTATTTCGATTAGCCCGTTTGCCCACTGAAATGGCTCATTGTTGACGACTGCCTGATCTTCACTTTTCCAGGCAGCCGCGTGCCGGGCACTGTTGAAGTTGCTGCAGGCCTTGAAGCCTGTCGCTTTTGCTGCAGCCACGGTCTCCGAATTGAATTTGTAGGCACCCGCGCGGAAGAGGACTGGGGAGCGTCCGACAAATTGGCGGTACTTGAATGCGGCAAATCGCAGCAAGGAGTCGCTCAGTCGGTCATCAACGAGGTCCATTCCCACTGGTGCATCCGACCAGTTCTTGTCCGACAGGCCCCATTTTCGGATAACCCATTCGGAATGCAGGTGAACATGCACCTCGTGCTGCTCAGAGATCAGGAAGTCAATAACCTCGCGGACCGCTTTGTCGCCGTATAGAAGGCACGCGGAGAAGTCGACCAGGAAATTTCCCTTGATCCCGTACTCTTTCAGAATTTGACTGATTCGGCGAATGCCAAACTCTTTGCCGTCGAACCGCCCCCAAACCAAGCGCCCCAAGGGGTCTTCCTCAGCGCGCCCTGGCAGCGCCTCGACATCGAACGAAAGAAAAGATACCGGTCGATTGCTTGCTCTTGCTTCGACTGCGCGTTGGAAGAACCGGATTTCCTGATCGGTGACGAGCCGTGACGCACGGCCTGCGATTACTCGTTCTGCCGCGCCTTTCGACAGCCGTTTGAACAACTCTGGGGACTCATACAATCTCTCCATGGCACTGGCCAACTCGACGGCGTCTTCTGGAGGAACGACGATCCCGCTGGTTTCATCGACGAACTCCGGAATTGCCGCAACAGAGGTGGTGACGGGCACCAGACCGGAGGCCATTGCTTCGTCGCGAGACACGCCGTGCGAATCCCATCTCGTTGGCACAAGGAACACGCCGTACTCCTTGTGCAGCGCGGCTATTTCCGCGTGCGTCAGGAAGCGCTTTTCGACCTGGACATTTGGGAACTTCCGTAAAGGCTGAAGCGTCTCTTCAAAGAGCTTTCCGTCCCCGATCATCCGAAACTCCATGTCACTGAAACATCGAGATTCGGAAAGCTTCAGAAGCGCGGCCACGCTCAGATCGTTGGCATACTGGCGGGAGGCGTACGGTCTGACTGAAAGGACACGCTTGCGCTGCTCGGCGGGTTTTGTCTGATACGAAAAGAGCTCGGTATCGATAGGATTGTGGATGACTGTGTACCGGTCATCGGGCAAGCGGAAGCCCAGGTCTTCGAATACTTCTTCAGCAAAGTACCGGGAAACAAAGACAAGCTTCAGATTCTGGGGCATCGGGTTGAGAACGCGGTGCCAGAAAGCCGTGCGCAGCTTGCTTTCCCGCATCGCTTTTGCACGTTCCTGTTCGTCCCGATAGTTGTACTCACGCCGATGCCACGGTTGGATTTCTGCCCCGTGGACCCAGACAGTAAGTTCGAGCTCCTGATAGTGCTCAAGCACCTCCCACATTTCTTCGGACAGGAAGTGCACCATGACTCTCTTGTAGCGTCCGCCCTCAAGCAGTTTGCGCAATGCAGGCTGCCCACCGGTGACCACATCCACGTTCTCGAACTCGTGGTAGCAGGTAGGCACATCGCGACGCAGGCGGAACACATCCACAATCACTCCGCGCTTGCGATATGCGCTCACGCGGCTATGGACAAAGGCGTTGCGGTAGAGATCATCGTAACTCGGGTAATGGTTGGTGAGCAGCAGGGTGTCGCTGCGCCCCAGCAGCCGCGCCGGTTCCAGCTTCACATGCCCCCACAGCAGGTACCTCAGGGTCGTCGTTCCACTGCCCGAGATACGCCAGCCGAAACGGACGAACGCGGTTTCCGGCGGAATCTGCGCCGAGTAGTTGCGATTGCTGACGTAGATGAGATGACTGATCTTCTGTTTCCGCGCGTCGAGAAAGACGAAGACATACTGGAGGTCGAGGCCAGGACTGGCTGCGAGGTGGGTTTCCAAGGTCCGACCGACCGGCAGTGCGCTGAGGGGCAAATCCTCGCGTGCGTAGAGATACTCGTGCTTGCCGTCAGGCAGCGACGAGCACACCGTGAGGCCGGCCGCTTCCGCCTGGAAGCTGATCTGAGGGTGCTTGACGCTGCTGTGCAGCTCGCGCAAGCGACTGGCGCTCCATTTCGCCAGGTTGCTTTCATCGAAACTCGCCGGCGGAATGTTTTCCGCGGCGAGCACGAGTTCGTCGATGCTCACTCCGGTGTCGAGCGGCAGATCGTCGACGCGCCGTCCGAGCTCGCTTGGATCGCTCGCCTGGCGGCCGTTCCGGCAGTAGTTGAAGGGGTCGATCGCCAGACCCGGCGGGCACCACGCTTCGCCTTCCGGCGGCTCGAGCCAGCGCAACAGGAAAGCGTCGCGCGGCAGCGTATCCGCGTGCACCGCGCACGATCGGCGCACCAGGCGAACGGTTGGCCGATATGCGGTGTCGGCCTCGAGCAGACGAATATTGCCCTCTACAAGAGCATGGTGTGCCGCCTTGCCGATCACCCGAGCGTCGCTGTAGCGCGTCGCGCACGCCAGGTCGAGCAGATAGTTCGGCCCGTAGTAGTCGTCAACCGCCATCGGCGCCAGCCATTCGTCGGCCGCGACCAAGTCGCCCAGGCGCGCCTGCGCCGCCTCCTGCGGCGTGAGAATGCGGCCTGCCGCGAGTTCCTCGGCCGTCAAGCCGGTCATCTGGACGTTCGGCGCGAGCGCGACGACCAGCCGCTTGCCGGTGTGGGTCTGCCTTCGAAAGTTGTCGATCAGCCAGCGGCAATCGTCCGCCGAGCTGACGCGTGCCGCAACGACCATCGACGGCAAGGCGTGGCTGCCGCGCCAGCCGAGCGCCTTGCACGCCGCGTAGGCCAGTCGGTGCTGATACGTATGTTCCAGCATCACCTTGCGCAAGCCGGCCAGGCGGAGCTTCTCGCCCTCGTCGCCAGACAGGTTTTGCAGGCGGTTGACGATCTCCTTGCCGCTGTCGCTGGCGATGACCAAGTCGCCGAAGAGCAGCCGAACGCCGCGTGAGAAGTTGCTTACGGTGATCGTGTTCGAGCCGAGCAGCTCGTACACCCGGCGCGCGAACATCGTTTGCGACTGCTTGATCGAGTTCAGGTTGATCGCGTAGCGATAGCCCTTATACGCCTTGTCGATCTCGCTGAAGGGCAGCGTACCGACGATATACGGTTGATACTTAGGCGGAAACTGGTAGTTGGCATCGTCCTTGCCGAAGTTGCGGTCGAAGATCTCGAGCGGTTTGAACTGCGGGAGCTCGGCGACATAGGTTTCGAGGTCGCGCGTCCGTTCGGGGTAACGAACGTAGTAGGCCCCGGCGAAGCAGAACGCATCCTTGCGTGCATAGAGCTCGAGCGGATTGTGCATCTTCGGCTGGCAGGCAAAGGGGAGCAGGTAGACACGCGAATGGCCGAGCGCCGCCTTGTAGCGGGCAATGCAGTCGATATCGGTGGTGAACACGTGATCGAACTGCTGCGCCGTGGTCAGAAAGGTTTCGAAATGGATCGGATCTTCCTTGTTCCAGAACAGCGTCGGGACTTGTCGGCGGCGGCACCACTGCAGCACCGAACGCAGCTCGTTGCTCAGCGCGCCGATCTTGCGGTTCCAGAGTTCGTCCTTGCCGCGCCAAGCCGACTCGACGAAGAGCAGATCCGGTTCGAAACCGGCCAACTCAGCGATCGCCCCCTGCGGCGTCAGCGCGAGGAGATTGCATTCGGGCTGGTAGCTGTGGAAGGTGAATTCGTCCATCACGCAAGCCACCTTGATCGCTTGCAGGGGAAGCTGCGAACAGTCGCGGCGGCCCTGGCTGCTCAGACGCTTCTCGCAGAGCGCGATGTTGGCCGAAAAATACTTCTCGCCCAGACGGCTGGCCAGTTGGCGGTAGAGATCGAGCGCCAGATGGTAGTTGCCTTGGGAAAACTCTTTCGCCGCCTGACGGACGATCGATTGCTGCAGCGACATGGCGTGCATTCCCCTTTCTATTTCGTTGCTCAAGCGGCGAACGGCGCC
>NZ_JAPUVR010000110.1 GCF_029255125.1 Accumulibacter sp.
AACCTGTCGCCTGGTCAAATAACGTGCCACATAGAATTCCTGAACTCTGCCTCAATTCCCCGCCGAGATCCGGAAATCTGAAGGGAAGCCTGGTCCGCCTGCTCGCCGACGAGAGCACACCCCACTGGCCGCTCTACGCGATGACCGCGACGCGCACAGTGGCGAGCGGCATCCGCGACTTGATCAGCTTTGTGACGAACGAACTGGCGGCGACCGAGCTGGCAGAAGTCGCCGAGCTGCCGCCACGATGATCGGTCCATTGGCATCGTGTCCGCCCACCCGGTGGCGCGCGCGGCGCGCTGGACCCCGTCTGCCGAAAGCGGGCAAACCCGACTTGCCGCCGCTTGCTTTTCCTGTCCCTGCTGGGCAGGGCAGCCTCAAGCTGAGCGCTTCCCCTGCCGTTAGAGCGGATGGCAGGGAAAAGTCGACGGTGTCGTCGGGTTCTCGATCTTGACAGGGAGCGCACATTGGAAATCCAACAGTTGCATCTATCCGATCCGTCCGGGGTCGAGCGTGGGCTGGCCGCAGCCGCTTCGTTCGCCGCCGACCTGGTCCTGGTCTTCGCCGGCGTGCGCTTCTTTGAGCATGCCGGTTTCGCCGCGTCGCTCGCCGCGCACTTTCCGACGGCCATCCGTATCGGTTGCTCGACGGCCGGCGAGATCACGCAGACCGGCGTCTCCGACGGAACCTGCGTGATCACACTGGCGCGTTTCGCGCACACACGCTTGCGCGTCGCCAGCACCGTTCTGCAGTGCATGGACGATTCCTTTGCCGCCGGCGAGCGCCTGGCGCAGCAACTGACCGGGCCCGGGCTACGCACCGGAATCGTCTTGGCACCCGGCGTCGGCATCAACGGCAGCGCACTGCTCAAAGGATTGATCCATGTCCTCGGCCCGACAACGCCGTTGGCGGGTGGCCTGGCGGGCGACGGCGGCGCCTTCCGGCGCACCTTCACGCTGACCCCGGAAGGCGTATCCGAGCACGCGATCGTCGCCCTCGGGTTCTCTGGCGATCATCTGGTTTTCGGCCACGGTTCGTTCGGGGGCTGGGAACCCTTCGGGCCGTCGCGCCGCGTCACCCGCTGTTCAGCCAACGTCCTGCACGAACTTGACGGCGAGCCGGCCTTGTCCGTCTACCGCAGCTACCTGGGCGAGTACGCACGCGATCTGCCCGCTTCGGGATTGCTGTTTCCGTTTGCCATGGTCGACGAGGGGCGCCACGAACTTGGCCTGATCCGAACCATTCTCGGCATTGACGAATCAACCGGCAGTCTGATCCTGGCGGGCGACATCCAGGCCGGCGGCTATCTCCAACTGATGCACGCGAATACCGACCGCTTGGTTGACGGCGCCGAACGGGCCGCCGCGAGCGCCGGCGAATCGGCTGCCCGTTCGGTCGCCGCAACACCAGCCGACCAGCCAGCGACGCCGCCCGGCCTGACGCTCCTCGTTTCCTGTGTCGGCCGCAAGCTGGTCATGGGCGAGCGCGTTGACGAAGAGATCGAGGCGGTCAGGACGCGACTGGCCAGCGGAGAGACGGTAACCGGCTTCTACTCGTATGGCGAGATCAGCCCGTTTACGCCCGGCGTCGCCTGCGAACTGCATAATCAGACGATGACCGTTTTTCGCCTGGCGGAAAGCTGAGTCGGACAGCCATGCATCGACTCTTGCTGCGCCAGTTGCGACGCGTACTCGGAGTTGAGGACGAGCGTGCACTGCACGCCTTGCTCGCCGAATTCGACCAACTGGCCGCGCAGCTCGCACCGAACACCGCCCGGGCGCTTACCGGCCTGGGCGATCTGATCGCGCGCGTTGACGCAGCTTACGGACAAAACGACCGCGATCTAGACTTGCGCACGCGCAGTCTGGAGCTGAGCTCAGCCGAACTGAATCGCGCCAACGACAAGCTGCGCGAAGAGTTGAGCAGTCGAACGCGCGCCATCGCGTCCTTGCGCAAGACTGCCAACAGTCTGCTCGGAACGCTCGGTCGGGAAGCGATCGGCGAGGAGGACACTGGGCTCGAGCGCATGTCGGATCTGCTGGCCAATCTGGTCCGGCAGCGCGAGCGCGCCGAAAACGAACTGCGCAGCGCGCACGCCGATCTCGAACGGCAGAAAGCGGCACTCGACGAACACGCGATCGTCAGCGCCACTGATACGGCCGGGCGCATCACCTACGCCAACGACAAGTTCTGCCACATCAGCGGCTACCAGCGCGACGAGTTGCTCGGCAGAACGCATGCGCTGGTCCGCTCCGACGAGCACTCGGACGACTTCTATCGCACGATGTGGGAAACGATCGCCGCCGGTCGGGTCTGGCGGGGTGAAGTGAAGAACCGGACGAAGAACGACACCTACTACTGGAGCGCGGTGACCATCGTCCCTTTCCTGCGCGAAGACGGCAGCCCTTACCAGTACGTCGCGATTCGCACCGACATCACCGAGCGCAAACGCGTCCAGGACGACCTCGCGGCCAGCGAAGAAAAGTATAGGCGCGTGCTCAACAACCTCAAGGAGGTGGTCTTTCGCGTTGAGCGCAACGGTCGCCTGAACTTCCTCAATTCGGCCTGGTGCGAGGTGTCCGGCCGCACCGTCGAGGAAAGCCTGGGCCACTATGCCGCCGAGTTCCTCGTGCCGGAAGATCGCGCGCGCGCTGTCGAACTGTTCGCTGCAACGATGAACGGCGCCGTCGACAATCCCCGTGGCGAGTTCGGATTGCTGGCGAGCGACAAGCTCGTGCGGAGCGTGGAAATCGGCGCACGCGCCGAGCGCGACAGCGATGGGCAGATCATCGGCGCTTCGGGTGTGCTCACCGACATCACCGAACGCAAGAACTGGGAGCGCGCTGTACTCCAGGCGCGCGATGCCGCCGAGGCCGCCAATCGCGCGAAGTCGGGCTTTCTGGCCAACATGAGCCACGAAATACGCACACCGATGAACGGCATCCTCGGTCTGGCCGGGCTGTTGCTGGATACCCGGCTGAACCTTGAGCAGCGCCGTTTTGCCCGCCTGATCAAGTCCTCCGCCGAATCCTTGCTGAGCGTGATCAACGACATTCTCGACTTCTCGAAGATCGAGGCCGGAAAACTGAGTCTGGAGGCGATCGAATTCGATCTTTGGCGCGTCGCTTTCGATGCCGCGCGCGGGGTGGCGTATGCGGCGCACGGTGGCGGACTCGAAATGCTCTGCCAGGTTTCACCGGAGGTTCCGCTGCGCGCGGTGGGCGACCCAGGGCGCCTGCGCCAGATCTTGCTCAACCTCCTCGGCAATGCGGTCAAGTTTACCAAGGCGGGGGAAGTCGCTTTGCACCTGACGAGCGAAACCGACGGCGACAGCGTGCTCCTGCACTGCACGGTGCGCGACACCGGAATCGGCATCTCGGCCGCGAAACAGAAGGATATTTTCGAAGCCTTCGTCCAGGAGGACGGCTCGGTCAGCCGGCAGTACGGTGGCACCGGCCTGGGGCTGGCCATCAGCCTGCGACTGGTCGCCATGATGGGCGGTCAGATCGCAGTCGAGAGTACACCTGGACTGGGCAGCACATTTCACTTCAGCGTCAGACTAGGCCGGGCCGAACAAGCGGCCATCGGCGATCCCGTCCCGCCGGGCTGGGCCGGTGCCCGCTGCCTGGTCGTCGACGCGCACGACAAGGCGCGCGCGGCAACCGTTCAGGCGCTGAGCCGCTGGGGAGTGCGCTGCCGCGAGGCTGCCAGCGCCAGCGCCGCGCTCGCGATCCTGGCGGCAGAAGCGGGCGCTTACCGACTGATTGTCGCCGACGAATCGGTCCTCGACGAGGAAAAGCAGCACCTGTTCGCGCGTCTGCCGACGACCTGCGCGCGCACGCAGCGGATCGCCCTGATTCGTGTCGGTTCTCCGACCCCGCGCATGGCCGATCTCGACCATCTGGCCGACGCCTGCATCGTCAAGCCGCTCGACCCGCACGAGCTGGCAGCCGCCCTGCGCG
>NZ_JAPUVR010000111.1 GCF_029255125.1 Accumulibacter sp.
CTTCTTCCTCGCGAAAAAGAGATTCAGTCATCGCCAGAAACCGTCCGTAGTTGACATTGTCATTATACCCTGCGTCCCACGTTCCCGGAGGGTAGGCTCGGGATTTTTTCACAGCCTCTCAGGCCTAGCCGTTGCCAAAGCGTCCGGGTCAGCGCAACCTGGTTCAGCGTGTAGAAGTGCAGCCCCGGCGCGCCGGCGGCGAGCAGCTTCTCGCACAGCCGACCGACGACCTCGAGGCCAAACTCGCGGATCGACGCGGAATCGTCACCGTAGCTTTCGAGCGCCCGTCTGATCCAGCGCGGAATCTCCGCCCCGCAATTGTCCGAGAAACGGGCAAGACTGCTGTAGCTGGCGATCGGCATGATTCCGGGAACGATCGGCGCCTCGATGCCGATCGCCCGGCAGCGGTCGATGAAGCTCTCGTACGCCTCGAAGTTGTAGAAATACTGGGTGATCGCCGAGTTGGCGCCAGCGGCGAGCTTGCGCTTGAAAGCGAGCAGGTCGTCCCGTGGGCTTTTCGCCTGCGGGTGGCATTCGGGATACGCCGCGACCTCGATGTGGAACCAGTCGCCCGTCTCGGCGCGAATGAACTCGACGAGTTCATTCGCGTAACGAAACGTTCCCGGGCGCGCCATTCCCGACGGCAGATCGCCGCGCAGAGCAACGAGCTGGCGAATGCCGTGGGCGCGGTACTGCTCGAGGATGTTGCGTATGCTTTCGCGCGTCGAGCCGATGCACGACAGGTGCGGCGCCGCGTTGTGGCCCTCGCGCTGAACCTCGAGGACCGTCTCCAGCGTGCGCTCGCGCGTCGAGCCGCCGGCGCCAAAGGTGACCGAGAAGAACTTCGGGCGCAGCAAGGCCATCTGCGCGCGCGCTGCGCGCAGCTTTTCGGCGCCCTCCGGGGTCTGCGGCGGAAACAGCTCGAGGCTGAAGATGCGTCGGCTCTCGCTCATTGCAGCGGCAGCCTCAGTAGCGGTAATGTTCGGACTTGTACGGACCCGCTTTCGGCACGCCGATATACGCGGCCTGCTCGTCGGTCAGTTCGGTGAGCACGGCATTCAGCTTCCTGAGTTGCAGACGAGCGACCTTCTCGTCCAGATGCTTGGGCAGCGTATAGACGCCCACCGGATAGTCGGCGGTACGCGTAAACAGCTCGATCTGGGCAATCGTCTGGTTGGCAAACGACGAACTCATGACGTACGAGGGGTGGCCAGTGGCGCAGCCGAGATTGACCAGCCGACCTTTGGCGAGCAGGATGATCCGCTTGCCGTCGGGGAAGATCACGTGGTCTACCTGCGGCTTGATTTCCTCCCATTGATAGCCCTCGATCGACGCAACGTCGATCTCGTTGTCGAAATGCCCGATGTTGCAGACGATCGCCTGGTCCTTCATTTTCAGCATGTGCGCGTGCGTAATCACGTGGTAGTTGCCGGTCGCCGTGACGAAGATGTCGGCCTTGTCGGCGGCATAATCCATGGTGACCACGCGGTAGCCTTCCATCGCCGCCTGCAGCGCACAGATCGGATCGATTTCGGTCACCCAGACCTGCGCCGAGAGCGCGCGCAAAGCCTGTGCCGAACCTTTGCCGACGTCGCCGTAACCGCAGACCAGCGCAACCTTGCCAGCGACCATCACGTCGGTGGCGCGCTTGATTCCGTCGACCAGCGATTCGCGGCAACCGTACAGGTTGTCGAACTTCGACTTGGTCACCGAGTCGTTGACGTTGATTCCCGGGAAGGCGAGTTCGCCACGCGCGTGCATCTGGTAAAGCCGGTGGACGCCGGTGGTGGTTTCTTCGGTCACCCCCTTGACCGCCGCGAGGCGGCGCGAATACCAGGTCGGATCGCTCGCCAACTTGGCGCGGATCGCAGCGAAAAGCACCGTTTCTTCTTCCGAGGTCGGCTTGGCGAGCACCTCGGGAGACTGCTCGGCGCGCGCGCCGAGATGCAGGAGGAGCGTCGCATCGCCACCGTCGTCGAGGATCATGTTGCTGTAGCCACCATCCGGCCACTCGAAGATGCGGTGCGTATACTCCCAATAATCAGCGAGCGACTCTCCCTTGACGGCAAAAACGGCGATGCCGGCAGCCGCGATAGCTGCCGCCGCGTGGTCCTGCGTCGAAAAGATGTTGCACGAGGCCCAGCGGACTTCAGCCCCGAGGGCGAGCAGCGTTTCGATCAGAACGGCGGTCTGGATCGTCATGTGCAGCGAGCCGGTGATCCGCGCCCCCTGCAGCGGCTTGCTGACGGCGAATTCTTCGCGAATTGCCAGCAGGCCGGGCATTTCTGTTTCGGCAATGCGGATTTCCTTGCGGCCCCAATCAGCTAGGCGAAGGTCGGCAACAACGTAGTCATGTCTTTCAATGGAAGCATCCGGCACGGTAGAACTCCTTGCAAGCGGTGACCGGGAAAGGGGGAAAAGCGGCGGCTTTGGCCGGCAGAAAGGTCTCGGCCGGGCCCACCCTTTGCCCCATCCCCGGTCAGGGTTGGTTGGATGAGCGCCGTTGGGAGAATCCGAGCCTCGAACCGTCGGTCTACGGTCCTGCAGCGCTCCTCGGATTGCGCTGAATTATAACCCGGATTGGCTCTTGCCGAGTCTGCCGAGCGGGGGCAGCAAGCGATTTCCGGCGGACCGTGCGGCCCGCCGGCGCGCTCTGCTTCAGCGACGCGGGCGATCGAACCTGCCGCCGCCCTCCATTCTCTCGATCCGGCTCTTGACGAAAAGCCGTGCCTTTTCCTTCTGCACCGCATCGAGGCTGTCGTAGACCTGCAGCCAGCGCTCACGGTTCGCTTCGCGCTGCTTGCGTCCCGCTTCGCGCGCTTCGTCCATCTGGGCGGCGATGGCGCGCAGGTCGGCGTTCGGCTGACTGAGCATGCTCAGTGCCGCTGCACGCTGGCCGCGCATCTGCGTGCGCACTGCGTCCATGCCCTCGCGCGAGAACCGGCTGGCCTCCTGCCAGAGTGCTTCCTGCTGCGGGTTGAGTTTGAGTTCGTCATGCAGGCGCGACAGCTCGCGCAGTACGTGTCCTGCGCGCAGCTCGAAGACACCGCCAGGAGGACAGCAATCGGGCGGCGCGGCGAGCAGCGGGCCGCTGGCGCCGAAGCTGAGCAACAGAGCAAACAGCGCGTGGCGCGGTGAGATTTTCCAGTTCATCAGACAACTCCTTCTTTCGGTTGATGGGCTCCGCCCGGCAGGAAGCGGTCGAGCGCTTCGCCTGCGGTGCAAACATTCTCGCGCAGCAGCCAGTTACAAGGCATTTCGCCGAGCAAGGACTTCGTTGCAAAATGTTGCGCCGCCACAGACGTAACCGGCAGGCGGCATAGAATGGCGGCTGTTCTCCCGACGACGGTCACGCACGTGAAAAAGATCCTGCTCATCGATGACGACCCGGAACTGCGCCAGTTGCTCGCCACCTATCTCGGGCGGCAGGGTTACGACACGCTGCTGCTGCCCGACACACGCCAGCTCGACGCCTTTCTTGAACGTTACCAGCCCCAGTTGCTGATTCTCGACCTGATGCTGCCCGGCGAGGATGGCCTGAGCGCCTGCCGCCGCCTGCGCGGGCGCAGCGAAACGCGCCCGATCATCATGCTCACCGCGCGCGACGAACCGGTCGACCGCGTGATCGGTCTGGAGATGGGCGCCGACGATTACCTGGGCAAGCCTTTCGACCCGCGCGAACTGGTCGCCCGGATCGAGGCCGTCCTGCGCCGTGGGGGACGGCCGCCGGCATCCGAACCGCAACGCGGCACCGTCCGTTTCGGCGAATGGCTGTTCGACCGCAGCACGCGCCAACTGCTCAAGGACGGCTGCCCGGTCGCCCTGACCAGCGGCGAGTTTGCCTTGCTCAACGTGCTGGTCACGCATGCCAATCAGACGATGAAGCGCGAACGTCTGATCGAGCTGACGCGCCGCGAGGGTAGCGATTCGTTCGACCGGGCAATCGATGTCCAGATCCATCGCCTGCGCCGCCTGCTCGAAAGCGATCCCGCTCAACCGCGTTATCTGCAGACGGTGTGGGGCGTCGGCTACGTTTTCGTGCCCGATGCGGCGAGCGAAGCGGCTGCGCCACGATGCGATTCCTGAGCTTTTCGCTCGCCGGGCGAACCGTCCTGCTGGTCATCGCGGTGATCGCGGTGACCGAAATCGCGACGTTTTCGCTGATCAGCCGCTATCGCCGAGCCTGGCACGTCGATCAGACGGTACATCTGATTGCCGGACAGATCCGGCTGCTGCAAAGCGCGCTGCCCGGGCTGAACGATGAAAGCCGGCGCCGCCTGAGCGCCAGCGACAGCCAGCAGGGCCTGCAGTTGCGCGCCGACGGGCCGCACGTGCCGAGCCAGCCGGCGCAGTTTCGCTTCGCCCGGCGCCTCGCCGACGAACTCGACGAACACCTGGGCGAGCCTGTCCTGCTGCGGCACAGCGGTCCGGGACTGCGTGGTGGCCTGTGGATCGGTTTCCACTCGGGCGGCGAACGCTGGTGGCTGGTTCTGCCGCCACCGCGTTTCGAGCCGCAGGACCTGCCGCCCGAACTCTGGCTGCGCCTGGCCGGAACGCTGGCGGTCGTTCTGCTGATCGCCGTACTCTTCGTGCGCGGCATCGTCGGCCCGCTGGCGCGCCTTGGCGAAGCGGTCACCGCCACCGGTGACGGCGCCGCGCGCACGGTCACACCGGAAGGGCCGGCCGAAGTCCGCCGGCTGGCCGAGCGCCACAACCGGATGCTCGATCAGTTGGCGAGCGCTGCGGCCGAACGGCGCGAGATGCTCGCCGGACTGACGCACGACCTGCGCGCGCCGCTGGCGCGCCTGCGTCTGCGCCTGGCCCTGCTGGAAAGCGACGGCGAACGTAGCGGCCTGACGCGCGATGTCGATGACATGGAACGTATCGTCGCCCAGTGCCTGGCCTTTCTGCGCAGCGAACAAGGCGGGCGAACGCCGCAACCGCTGGCCGTCGTCGCTTTCCTGCGCGAAGCCGTTGCCCGTCAGCGCGAACTCGGCCGGCCGCTGACGCTGACCGTCGATGCGGCGGTCAACGAGCGCCGGGTGATGATCGCCGCCAGCGACCTGCAGCGCCTGCTCGACAACCTGATCGACAACGCGCTGCAGCACGGCGCCCCGCCGATCGAAGTGACGCTGACGCAGCGCCAGGCGTCAACGCTGGTGCTCAGCGTACGCGACCACGGACCCGGAATTGCCCGCGCCGATCGCGAGCACGCGCTCGAACCCTTTGCTCAGCTCGAACCGGCGCGCGCCACCGACGGCAGTTGCGGTCTCGGCCTGGCGATCGTCCGGCGCATCGTCAGCGGCTGCGGCGGCAAGCTCAGCCTGAACGATCCACCGGACGGCGGGCTGGAAGTGATCGTCGAATTGCCGGCCACCTGAACCGGCGAGCGGCTACCCGCTCGCCGACATCGCCTGAGCAATCGCCTCATCGACCTGATCGAGAAAGACGAACTCGAGCCGCTCGCGTGCTTCCACCGGCACTTCGTCGAGATCGCGGCGGTTCCTCGCCGGCAGGAGGACACGCCGAATCCCGGCGCGCATCGCGGCGAGCACCTTGTCCTTGATCCCGCCGACCGGCAGCACGAGTCCGCGCAGGCTGATTTCGCCGGTCATCGCCGTGTCGTTACGCACCGGCCGCTCGCTGAGCAGCGACACGAGCGCGATGAAGATGGCGACGCCGGCACTTGGACCGTCCTTCGGGATTGCGCCGGCCGGCACGTGAATATGGATGTTGCTCTTCTCCAGACCACCGGGCTGCAGACCGAGGCTGCCCAAGCTTGTCTTGACCAGCGTCAGGGCGGCCTGCGCCGACTCCTTCATCACCTCGCCGAGATGCCCGGTGAGGATCAGCTTGCCGTCGCCGGCCGTCTGGCTCGCCTCGATGAACAGGATGTCGCCGCCGACCGGCGTCCACGCCAGCCCGGTGGCAACGCCGGCCAGGCTGGTGCGCAGGGCGACTTCGTTGTCGAACTTGCTCGCGCCGAGAATCCCGACGAGATCGTCGGCGCCGACCTCCAGCGCCGAGACGCTGCCCTCGGCGACGCTCACCGCCGCCCGCCGGCAGACCGCGGCGATCTGCCGCTCGAGCGAGCGCACGCCGGCCTCGCGCGTGTAGTCGCGGATGATCGCCGCAAGCGCACCGTCGCTGATCGCAAGCTGCCCCTCCTGCAGGCCGTTGTGCACGATCTGGCGGGCGAGCAGATAGCGCCGGGCAATCTCGAACTTCTCCTCGTGCGTATAGCCGGGCAGTTCGATGACTTCCATGCGGTCGCGCAAAGGCCCGGGAATGTTGTCGAGAACGTTTGCCGTCGTAATGAACAGCATCCGCGACAGGTCGAAGGGCAGCGCCAGGTAATTGTCGCGAAATGAGTTGTTCTGCTCCGGATCGAGCACCTCGAGGAGCGCCGCCGATGGGTCGCCCTGAATTCCGCTGCCCAGCTTGTCGACTTCGTCGAGCATCATCACGCAGCCGCGCGAACCCGCCTTGCGGATCGCCTGAATGATGTTGCCCGGCAAGGCACCGATGTAGGTGCGCCGATGGCCGCGTATCTCCGCCTCGTCGTGGCAACCGCCGAGCGAGGCGCGGACGAACTTGCGGCCGAGCGCGCGCGCGATCGACTGGCCGAGCGAAGTCTTGCCGACACCCGGTGGCCCGACGAAACACAGGATCGGCGCATGACCTTTCGGGTTGAGCTTGCGCACGGCGAGAAACTCGACAATCCGCTTCTTCACCTGGGCCAGGCCGAAATGGTCGGCATCAAGGATTCGTCTGGCTTCGCCGATCTCGATCCGGTCGGCTTCCGGCTCCTTCCACGGCAGTTCGACCAGCCAGTCGAGGTAGGTGCGCAACAGCGAATACTCGGCTGAACCATCGGACATGTGCTCAAGCCGGCGCAACTCCTTGTTCGCCTGAGCAGCCACTTCCTCGGGCATTTCGGCCTCGACGATCGCACGTCGCAGCGTCGCCAGCTCGGCAGCGTTTCCCGCTTCGCCCTCGCCCAGCTCGTGCTGAATCGACTTCATCTGCTCGCGCAGCAGGTACTCGCGCTGATGCTGGTCGATGCTCGCCTTCGTCCGCTCGTCCAGCTCGCGCGACAGGCGCAAGACCTCCAGGCGCTTGATCAGACATTGGAGAACCAGTTCGAGTCGCTGCTGGACATCGATCGTCTCGAGCACGCGCTGTCGCTCGGCCAGCTTGATCTCGGCGATGCTCGCCACCAGATCGGCCAGCGGACCAGGCTGGCTGACGCTCTTCACCGCCTCGACGAGTTCACGCGAGACCTGCGGCAGGAACTGCAGAACTTCCAGCGCGCGCTCGCGCAATTGCAGCACACGCGCCTCGGTCTCGCTATCGCTCGCCTCGGCCTCATCGAGACGCTCGACGCGCGCGACCAGGAACGGCTGTTCGGCCACGTACTCGCGCACGGCAAAGCGCTGCAAGCCCTGACAGACGATGACGTGCGTACTGTCCGGCAGCGTCACGTAACGCAGAATGTTGGCCAGCGTGCCAACCCGGCTCAGATCGTCCGGAGCGGGCGCCTCGATGTCGGCGTCGTGCTGCATCAGGATGCCGACCGGATGATCGGTCTTGACCGCCTGCTGCGCGGCGATGATCGAGGGCTGGCGACCAATCGTCAACGGCAGGATCATGCCGGGGAAAAGGACCACATTGCGGATCGGCACGATGATCAGGGCATCGTCCGCAATGGGCAGCATGCCCGGGTTGCCGCGCTCCCGGCTGCGCTCGGACGACATATCCTCGCCGCCCTGCTCAGCGGTGACGCAGAACGAGCAGCAGACAGCCGTCCGCGAGCGACTGCTGCACCAGCCGGTACCTCCCCGGCGGCAGTGGCACGCGGCGCTCGAAACGGCCGTAAGGGATTTCCAGGCGGCGAATCGCCATCCCTGGCGAGGCGCACGGCCGCGGCCGCTCGCCGCGCACCAGCAGGCCGGCTTCGTCGAGGACCACCTCGATCTGACACTGACTCACGCCGGGCAAAGCGACCAGCAGCCTGAGTTCGTCGGCCTCCTCGTACAGATCGACCGCGGGCTCCCAACAGGGTCCCGTCCACTGCGCTCGCAGGGAAACGAAACGATGCTGCAGTCGCTCGGCGCCCTGCAGAAGCTCGAGCGCTTCCGTCCAGGCGACGAACACTCCTTCACGAGATCTCATGGCTTTCGTCCTCGATTCACTTACGGCCCCGCGGATGCAGCTCAGCGATAGTATAGGGTGGGAGCACGGAATATTCACACCCTTGGCGTCTTGTCCCCTTGTCCTAGCGAAGCGCTGCTTGAATCGCCCCGCCGGACGATGCGGAGGGTAGCAAGTGCTCGGCGCTGCGCATGGGACTTGCCGGAGGAGAGACACCTGGCGAAGGCCATCGGCCAGGCAATCAACGGGCAACTGACGAACGCCAGGCTGCTGATGCGCGAGGGCACCCTTGCTGACCCGACGATCCTGGCCGCACCGCCGTCGGTGAAGAACCAAGCGAAGGCCCGCGCTCGCGAGATGCAGCAGACGAAGAAGGGCAAGCCATGGCATTTTGACATGAAGTCGCACACCGGGGTCGATGCCCAAGACGAGTTGGTGCAGAAACGCAGACCGCGGACGTTCTATCTATCCCCCTTCGGAGCGACAACGGTCGCCGGGTAAGCAGCAAACCACGGATTCCTCGAAGCGCGTTCCACCACGGTAACAAAAACGTACTCTGGCTTCCAATCTTCAACCAACTGGATAAAGCGACCCCCGGGTTGCATTGCCTCGGCCCAATGCAGTTGAAGAACTTCGCTGAATGTTGCAGCCATCAAAGGGGACAAAGCGGTTCCGAAAGAGTCGCGTAGCCAAAGAACCCTCTTGTCGTTAAGTGCGCCAACGGATTGAACAAGAAGGGGCTTTGTCGGTGGGAGAACCGCCTTGTTGGCACCCTGGTAAAGAACCTGCTTGGTATCGAAGTCCGATTCTTTCGTTTCTATGGACAGACTTGCGGTATTGATCACTGGCTCACGGTCGGAAAGATGCGCGGTGAGACGAAGAAATTCAGCCAAGTCACCACCATCTCGAGAATCGACACGGGCGAGTTGATAGACGGTTGCAGGTGGCCATTTTATCTCCGGGGCGGCCAAGCTGACCTGTTGTGCAAATGTTCGAAACGCGACTCCCGCTCCCAAGTAATTCCAGTGCGTATCCGTCTTGTAATACAAAGGCTCGTTCTGATCCGTTTTTGCCGCCAGCAAGGGCCCGCGGAGGTCAACGTAGAAAACCGTTCCGGTTCCTGCGAGCAAAGCATCGGTAGCGTTAGGCAAAGAGGGTTTCGCCCAATCTGGCAAATACTCAGGATAGATTGAACCTTTGTTTGGACCAATCACCACTCTGAAAAGCTTTACACCCCGGCTCGCCAGGAACGCGTCCAATGCCATTGCGGCGTGGCCAATCTCCTGACCACGAGCAAAGTCCGCTTTGGATGGAGGTCGACGATCGACGCTCAAGGTTTGTTCATATTGATCCCCCAGGTAGATCCAACCTTCTCTACCGAGGATCACTTGCTTTGGGTCGGTACTTATTCCCAGAGGATAAAGCAGTCGTGCCGTCAACCTCGACGCGAAATCCATATTGAAAAGGAAGGCTTTTTCGGTCCATTTGATCGTATCAAGATTCGGTGCGGCAAGGATGTTGATGACCGGAACGACCAACAGACTCGATAAAGCTGCCAACAAGAATCGGACTACGCTACGCTTCACGATGAGGAGATTTAGAAGTTGAAGTAAAGAAATACTGTGCTGGTGGCCGCTAGCATGAAGTACATCGCTGTCGCGAAGACGATGATGCCATATAGAAGCTTCCTGGCCCCGATCGCGCCGATTGCCATCTCCATCGAATTCTTTTGAGCAATCAGCCCAAACGCAACAGTGATCGCGAGGAAGGTGGGAAGTTGCCCGACAAGGCTTGTCGGCATCAAGCGCAACAGGGCGTCGGACAACCAGCCACCCCAAGCAAGATCGGATGTTGGGAGCGATGCGGCGGTACCGGCAAACACCGAACCGAAGTCGATCATTCCACGCAGAACGCGCAAGGCATCATCCAGTGTTTTCGCGCGGAAAAACACCCAGGCGACGTTGACGAACATGAAGGTCGTCATCCGTGCCAGCATCGGGGGCAACGGGCGATCGAAGGCTCGCCAACGGCGATGGATGATCAGTGCAGCACCATGCATGGCTCCCCAGATGACGAACATCCAGCTCGCACCATGCCATAGACCACCCAGAGCAAAAGTGATGAAGAGGTTGAGATAGGTCCGATATTCTCCATGCCGGTTTCCACCCAGCGGAATGTAAAGATAGTCGCGGAGAAAGTTGCTCAGCGTGATGTGCCAGCGACGCCAAAAATCCTGGATGTCCATCGCCTTGTAAGGGGAGTTGAAATTGATTGGCAGCCAGATGTTGAATAACAGCGAGCTGCCAACCGCCATGTCGCAGTAGCCACTGAAATCGAAGTACAGTTGAAACGTATAAGACAGACTCGTTGCCCAAGCAGCAAAGAAGCCTAGTGCCTGGCCGCCATCGAACCCGGCTGTCGCCCAGACGGCAAAACTGTCAGCGATGACTACCTTCTTAAAGAGTCCGATCGCAAAGATGAACAATCCCCTCAGTATATTCGAGTATCTTCGGGTCAGTGTCCAACGTGAGGCGAACTGCGGCATGATCTGCCGATGATGAACTATCGGACCGGCAATCAAATGCGGGAAAAAGGTGACGAACAAGGAATAGTTCAGCAGGTCGTATTCAACCGTCTCCCCGCGATAGCTATCAACCAGATAGACGATCTGTGTGAAAGTAAAGAAGCTGATCGCCAAAGGCAGGATGATATGCGGTAGCGGATAATTCGTACCCAGCACGGCGTTGAGGTTGCCGAGCAGAAAGTCGGTGTACTTGTAGTAACCGAGCAACAGTAGATTGGTCACGATCCCGGTAGCAAGTATGACTTTTCTGTTGACCTGGCGGTGCCGCTTCGGGACGTCGCGAAGTGTTGCCAGATGTGCGCGGGCAAGCCCTGTTCCGATGGCGAAATTCACAAAGATCGAGCCCAGGATCAGAGGCAGATACTTGACATCCCAGTACGCGTAGAAAAACAGGCTCGCGGCCACCAACCAGACTTTCCCGGCGATGACCAAGCGCCGATGATTTAGCCAGAAATAGGCAAAGAAGGCGGTTGGCAGAAAAAGCAGAATGAACTGCCATGAACTGAAAAGCATGTTGGGTGAAGCCGTCTAGGATTAATCGGGCATAGCTGACTGACTATGCGATGTTGAAATGGCATGAACAGACCTTGAACCCAGATGGCCAAGATGGTGATACGCGAAGAGGTACGTAAGCTCGCCGGCGCGGCATATCTCTGGTCTGTTTTCGCAAAAGGAGTTGGCGTTGTACATCTGATCCTGATGTCTTGCAACCCGCCGCCTTCCTGGTCCGCTCTGCACCGGACAGTACGGGATCGATCGTCGGCAGCCGCACTTTCAATACCGTGATGGCCTGGGCTTCCACGTGCCCGTCAGCGGTGAAAGGTCAATCCTCCAAGAAATCGAGCCGCTTCAGAATCGTAACCGTTCACGTCCCCCTGGCCACCAGCACCGTCGTGCTCGACGAATCAACACCTTGCCAAGGAGCAGGAGGCAACAAGGCAGGGGGGTGTGAACGGTTACTCAGAATCTCGCTGAACCGCAGGCATCAAATCCCTGCGATCGAAAGTGCATGTGTGATTGACGCTGACGCGTGCACAGCAAGTTCCCTCGCCAGTTCCAAGTCACCACCACTTGCGTCAGAGCATCGATGAGCGCATGTCTGAAACGATCAAGCACCCTCTTCCGAGACATCAGGGAGCGCCGATCCAGGTAGCGCCAAGGCCAAGTGACAGCGGCTGTTCCAAACCGCTCAGTTGGCGCGCAGCTTGGTTTCCGCGAACCGTCGGTGGTTTTTACGCCAGCATCGATCCTCTGGATGCTCGACTAATTCCATGTTGACACCGGCGGGAAGGAACGGCCAGATTCGCACCGAGCCATCGTTCCTGAGCTGCTTCTCCTGAATAACCGCGCGTTCCCGCGCTCGGTCATCATTGTTGGTCGCCACTCCGTGCGGCCGAGTTGTGCGGCTAGGGTTCGGGGAGCAGATCCAACGGAAATCGAACGAGCGGCCACGCTGGTAAAAACAGTGGCGTTATTACGGTCTTGCAGGCATGATCCGCGCGCACGCGCCGACACATCCACCCGCAACGGAAACGGAAACGGAAACGGAAACGGAAACGGAAACGGAAACGGAAACGGAAACGGAAACGGAAACGGAAACGGAAACGGAAACGGAAACGGAAAAGCACGCTAACTCATTGATGTATTGTAACTATGGAGCGGGTGAAGGGAATCGAACCCTCGTATGCAGCTTGGGAAGCTGCCGTTCTGCCATTGAACTACACCCGCGCCTCAGCAGCGCCTCGTCAACGACGATTGTACGATGTTTGGGCGCTCGCCGACAACGCGTATTGGTGCCCCCAGCGTGCGCCGGTGGCTGGCGATTTCGCTGGATTGCGGCGGACAGGCTGACAGAGTGCGGCGAGCGTGTCTATAATTCGCCGATGGATATCGTTACTGGTCTGCTGCATACGATTCTAGGCGGGCTCGTCGAGCGGGTGCTCGACCCGCCGGAGGCGCCACCGCCAGCGCTGATTGCGCCGGCTGCGGTGCGCGCGCTGCCCGTCGAGGTGAAGAAGGGTCTGATGTTGCCGCTAGCCGGTGACGGATTCGTCACCATCGACCGCCAGGTGCGGCCGCTCGCGCCGGGCCTGCAAATCCGCAGCGAGCAAAACCTGATCATCATGCCGATGCAGGTCCAGCAGCCGGTAGACGTGGCTTATCTGACCGACCACACGGGTGCGGTGAATCGGGTCTGGCTATTGGCACCGGGCGAGGGAGCGGCGCTTGGCGCGCGCTGAGATCGGGTCAGGGCGACGACGACCGAACAGTATGCCGAGAGAGCCTTCCTGCCCACGCTGCCGCGCGCCTTTGCGCCTGCCTGCCTGGCGGTTTCTTGACCAACGCCGAGCCGATCAATGACCAAGAAGCTGTTCATCCGCACCTTTGGGTGCCAGATGAACGAGTACGACTCGGACAAGATGGCCGATGTGCTCGCCGCCGATGAGGATCTGGTCCGGACCGATACGCCGGAAGATGCTGACATCATTCTGTTCAACACGTGTTCAGTGCGCGAGAAGGCGCAGGAGCGGGTTTTTCACGACCTCGGGCGAGTCCGGCGGTTGAAACAGGAGCGACCGGATTTGCTGATCGGCGTCGGTGGGTGCGTGGCGAGCCAGGAGGGTGCGGCCATCGTCGCCCGCGCGCCGTACGTCGACGTCGTCTTCGGGCCGCAGACGCTGCATCGGCTGCCCGAACTGATTGCCAAGCGGCGTCGGCAGGGGCGACCGCAGGTCGACGTTTCGTTTCCCGAGATCGAAAAGTTCGACCATCTGCCGCCGGCACGGGTCGACGGCGCGGCCGCCTTTGTTTCGATCATGGAGGGTTGCAGCAAGTTCTGCTCGTTCTGCATCGTTCCCTATACGCGTGGCGCCGAGGTGTCGCGTCCGTTCGACGATGTGCTGACCGAAGTCGCCGGGCTGGCGGCGCAGGGCATCAAGGAAGTGACCTTGCTCGGCCAGAACGTCAATGCCTACCGCGGCGCGCTGGGCAGCGGCGACGAGTCCGGTGCGAGCGACGAGACGGCTGATCTCGCCCTGCTGATCGACTACGTAGCCGAAATCCCGGGAATCGAAAGAATCCGGTATACGACCTCGCACCCGCGCGAGGTATCGCAACGGCTGATCGAGGTCTATGCGCGGACGAGCAAGCTCGTCTCGCACCTGCACCTGCCGGTGCAGTCGGGTTCAGACCGCGTGCTGGCCGCGATGAAGCGCGGTTACACGGCGCTCGAATACAAGAGCCTGGTTCGTCGCTTACGCGCCGTGCGTCCCGACCTGTCGCTCTCGTCGGACTTCATCGTCGGCTTTCCGGGGGAAACGGACGACGACTTCGCGAAGACGATGCGGCTGATCGACGAGGTCGGTTTCGATGCGTCGTTCTCGTTTCTCTACAGCGCCCGCCCGGGAACGCCGGCGGCTGATCTGGCCGATACGACGCCGAAGTCGGTCAAACAGGAAAGGCTGCTGCGTCTGCAGAAGCGTATCGACGAGCAGGCGCAAGCCATTTCGGCGGCGATGGTCGGCAGCGTGCAACGTGTCCTGGTCGAAGGCGTGTCGCGCAAGGACACGAGCGAACTCGCTGGACGTACGGACAACAACCGGGTAGTCAATTTTTCGGTCGATCGCGCGGGCGCCGAGCGCTGGTTGAACGGCTTCGTCGATGTACGCATCACCGCGGCTCTTCCGCACTCCTTGCGCGGTGAGCTGCTGGGCGGCACAGGATGACGGTAAGAAGCGTCGGCGCGCCGAGGCAGGCGATTGAGTTGCTGCTGTCGCCGGTCAACAACCGGCAACTGGCCAATCTCTGCGGCGCGCTCGACGAGAACCTGCGCCAGATAGAAACCGCGCTCGATGTGGCGATCGCCCGCCGTGGCGAGCGTTTCACGCTGCGCGGCGAGGCGGCGCAGACGGCGGTCGCCTCGGAAGCGCTGCAGCGCTTCTACGCGCAGGCGAAGAATGCCTTGTCGATCGACGAGATCCAACTGGGCCTGATCGAGTTGCTCAACCGGCCGGTACGCAACATCAGCGCAAGCGGTGGCGCCGCGCCGGCGCTGCTCACGCGCAAGAGCGAACTGCACGGGCGTACGCCACGTCAGGTCGAGTACCTGAAGCACATTCAGGAGTACGACATCACTTTCGGCACCGGTCCGGCCGGCACCGGCAAGACCTATCTCGCCGTCGCTTCGGCGGTCGATGCCTTCGAGCGCGAACTCGTCCAGCGCATCGTTCTCACCCGACCGGCGGTCGAGGCGGGGGAACGGCTGGGGTTTCTGCCTGGCGACCTGGCGCAGAAGGTCGATCCTTACCTGCGGCCGCTGTACGACGCGCTCTATGATCTGATGGGCTTCGAACGCGTCGGGAAGTTGTTCGAGCGCGGCGCGATTGAGATTGCGCCGCTCGCCTATATGCGCGGGCGCACGCTGAATCATGCGTTCATCATTCTCGACGAAGCGCAGAACACGACGCCCGAGCAGATGAAGATGTTCCTGACGCGCATCGGCATCGGCGCCAAGGCCGTGGTCACCGGTGACGTAACGCAGATCGACTTGCAGCGCGGCCAGAAGAGCGGCCTGATCGAGGCCCGCCTGATCCTGCGCGAGGTGCGCGGAATCGCTTTCACCGAGTTCCAGAAAGAGGATGTCGTCCGCCATCCGCTGGTGGCGCGCATCGTTTCGGCCTATGAGGCGCACAGTGCGGCACTCGCCGCCGTGGATAACGCCGGGCAACATGCCGAAAGCCGCTGAGCGTCGCCGGATCGGCGTGTACTACGCCGAGCGCAGCGACGACGTGCCGCCCAAAGCGCTGGTCAGGAATTGGCTGCTGGCGGCGCTGCGCGTCGAAGGTCGCCGAGCAGGAGCGATCGGCGTGCGCTTTGTCGATCGCGAGGAAGCCGCTCGCCTGAACCGCGACTATCGCAGCAGGGACTACGCAACCAATGTTCTCTCGTTTCCTTATGCGCGCAAACCGTTGGTCGATGGCGACTTGGTCCTCTGCCCGCGGGTCGTCGAGGCAGAAGCGGCCGAGCAGGGCAAGCAGCCGCTCGCACATTACGCTCACCTGGTCATTCACGGAACGCTTCATCTGCTCGGCTACGACCACGTTGGCCGGCGGCGCGAGGCTGCGCGGATGGAGAAGCGCGAGCGGAAGATCCTGGCTCGACTGGGCTTTGCCGATCCGTACCGGAGCCGGCGATGAGCCATCGACGATGCGGGCAGAGCGGCCAGCCGCTCACTGCTGACCGGGCATTTCGTGCCACAGGATGATATGGACAGCGCGACACGCAGCTCAAGCTTGTTGGAACGCCTTTCGGCGTTGCTGGTGCGCGAACCGGAGGATCGCGAACAGTTGATCAGCTTGCTGCGCTCGGCGCACCAGCGCCATCTGCTCGCTGCCGACGCGCTGGGCATCATCGAGGGCGCGCTCGCTGCTTCCGAGATGAGCGTGCGCGAAGTAATGGTGCCGCGCTTGCAGATGGAAGTAGTCGACATCGACGATTCGCTGGGCGAGGTTGTCGCTCGCGTGAACACGACGGCGCATTCGCGCTTCCCGGTGATCGATCGCGACCGCGACAATGTGCTCGGCATTCTGCTTGCCAAGGATCTCCTGCGCGTCGACGAAAAGGCCATCTTCAATCTGCGTGACTGGCTGCGACCGGCGGTGTTCATTCCCGAGTTCAAGCGCCTCGACATACTGCTGCGCGAGTTTCGCGTTTCGCGCAACCACATGGCCATCGTCATCGACGAGTACGCCGGCATTGCCGGCCTGATCACCATCGAGGACGTGCTCGAACAGATCGTCGGCGACATCGAGGACGAGTACGATTTCGACGAGGCCGACGCAAACATCCAGACGGACCACGCGGGAGGTTATCGCGTCAAGGCGCAGACGACGGTCGGCGAGTTCAACGAGGCCTTTCTGACCGCTTTCAGCGATGAGAAGTGTCAAACGGTGGGCGGTCTGGTGCTCCACCATCTGGGGCGTGTGCCACGCTACAACGAGACGGTCGACATCGACGGGATCAGCTTCCGGGTACTGCGCGTCGACAGCCGCCGGATCTACACCTTGCTCGTCCATCGGCTGCCGATGGCGTCGTGAGGAAAGTGCAGCCCTGCGCGCGGCAAGCGCGGCCCGCCCGGCGCTCGCCCGGCGGCTTTCGCTGCCCGACGTTGGCCGGTCGATGATGCGCTTCCAGCAAGCGACCTGGCGCCGCGCCTGCGCTTTCCTGCTCGGCCTTGCCGGGGTTCTCGCCTTTGCGCCTTGCGGCTGGTTCCCCCTCAACTGGCTGACGCTGGCCGGCCTTTTCGGCCTCCTGTGTGCGGAAGCCGAAGGCGAACGGCGAATGCGCAACGGCGCCTGGTTGACCACGGCTTTTTCCTGCGGGCTGTTTCTCGCTGGCGTGTCGTGGGTGTTCGTCAGCCTGAGCGTCTTCGGCGGACTGCCGATGCCGCTTGCCGGACTGGCCACGGTTCTCTTCTGCGCCGTGCTGGCGCTCGTTAGCGCGCCCGTCGGCGCGCTCTTCATCCGTCTGGCGCCGGACGGCCGGCTGCGCCGCGGTTTGCTTTTCGCCGGCCTGTGGACGCTTGCCGAGTGGACGCGTGGCTGGCTGCTCACCGGCTTCCCTTGGCTGGCTGCCGGCTATTCGCAGGTTCCGCCCAGCCCGCTGGCCGGCTACGCGCCGCTCGTCGGCGTGTTTGGCGTTTCGCTGGCGTCGGCCTTGGGCGCCGCGCTGATCTACGAGGTCGGCCGGCGCTGGCTGACCGTGGACCACTGCAGCACGCGCGCCGTGCTGCGCTGGTGCCCAGCGCTGCCGCTACTCGGCCTCGCCGCACTTTTCGGCGGTGGCGAGTACCTGAGCGCTGTACGCTGGACGGAGCCGGTCGGCGACAAGCTTTCGGTTGCCCTGTTGCAGGGAAACGTCGCGCAGGAGATGAAGTGGCGACCGGAGCGCCTGGTCGAATCGCTGCAGACGTATTATCGCCTGGCCGAGGAGAACCCTGCCCGGCTGACCGTGATGCCCGAAACGGCGCTGCCGGCGTTTCTCGAACAGATTCCGCTGGCCTATCTCGAGGCCTTGCGCGAACTGGCTTTACGCCAAAACGGCGACGTTTTGTTCGGTATCGCGGTCGCCGACGGGCGGCGCTATGCCAACTCGGCGCTCAGCCTGGGCACAGCCGGCGAACAACGCTACGACAAGGTCCACCTGGTTCCCTTCGGCGAGTTCGTCCCGCCGGGCTTCGCCTGGTTCATGGCGTTGGTCGACATTCCGCTGGCCGACTTCACGCGTGGCGCGCGGCGACAGCCGCCCCTGCTGCTCGCCGGCCAACGTGTCGGGGTCAACATCTGCTACGAAGATGCTTTCGGTGAGGAGATCATTGACGCCTTGCCGACGGCGACGCTGTTGGTTAACCTGTCGAACGTCGCCTGGTTCGGCGATTCGCTGGCGCCGGCACAGCACTTGCAAATCGCTCAAATGCGCGCGCTGGAGACCGGCCGCGTGATGCTGCGCGCGACGAACACCGGGATGACCGCCATCGTCAACCCGGACGGTCGGCTGCAGGCCGTCCTGCCGCCGTTCACGCGCGCCGCACTGGTCGGCGAAGTGCAGCCGTATGCCGGAGCAACTCCCTTTGTTCGTTGGGGAAACTGGCCGATCGTCGTGCTTGCCGCCGTGTTCGTCGCGCTTGCGGCAGGCCGCCGCCGGCTGCCCTAGCACGCCGATGAACTTGCCGTTGGCGGCGAATGCCACCCGGGCTTGCCGGCACACTTTGCATCACCCGTCATGGAGGATACTGCTTTGCCAACCGACTTGCTGTTTCGTGAAGATGCCTATCTGCAGCAGGCGACTGCGCGCGTCAGCGCGGTGCACCCGACGGGAATCGAGCTCGACCGGACGATCTTCTATCCCCTCGGCGGCGGACAGCTTGGCGACACCGGCTGGCTGTTGCGTGCCAATGGCGAACGTATTGCCATCGCCGACACGCGCAAGGAGCACACGCGCGATGTCGTTCTGCATCTGCCGGCAGCCGGGCAGGCGATGCCCGAGCCGGGCGAAGTGCTCGGGCTGGAAATCGACTGGGCGCGCCGCTATCGTCTGATGCGCCTGCACACCGCCTTGCATGTCATGTCCTGCGTCGTCGTGGCGCCGGTGACCGGCGGCAACATCGCGCCCGACAAGGCTCGCCTCGACTTCAAGATCGAGATGAGCCAGCTCGACGGGGTGCGCATCGAGAACGAGATGAACGCGCTGATCGCGCGTGGCGTCGCTATCGAGACGGTATGGATCAGTGACGAGGAACTGGCAGCCCGACCTGAACTCGTCAAGACGATGAGCGTACAACCGCCCAGCGGCTGCGGACAGGTTCGCCTGCTGCGCATCGCCGGCATCGACCTGCAACCCTGCGGCGGCACGCATGTGGCCAACACCGCCGAAATCGGCGCTATCCGGGTGGTCAGAATCCGCAATGAGGGCAAGCAGAACAGGCGCGTCGAGATCGTCCTCGCCGACTGAGCCAGCCGAGCAGCACTGGCGGCCGGCGCCAGTCGGCTGCGTTGCCTCGAGCGTGTCGACTCACTGGCGCTCACTCACGCCAGCCGCGGCGAAACTCGCCATCTCGTTGAGGAAGGCCGCCGCGGCGCGGACCAGTGGCCAGGCTAGGGCGGCGCCGGTTCCCTCTCCCAGACGCAAACCGAGATCGAGCAGCGGTTCGGCGCGCAGCGCGCGCAGTTGCGCAAGATGACCTGGTTCCGCAGAGCGGTGGCAAAAAACGCAATAATCGACGATCGCCGGCGCAATGCGTGCGGCGACGAGCAAGGCGGCAGTCACGATGTAACCGTCGATCAAGAGAAGCATGCGCTGCCCGGCGGCGGCGAGCATGGCGCCGGTCAGCATCGCGATTTCCAGGCCGCCGAACTCGGCGAGGACGGTAGCCGGGTCGGCGGAAGATGACAAACCGGCGCGCCGCAGCGCGTGCGCCAGCAGATCACGTTTGCGCGCCAGCCCGGCATCGTCAAGTCCGGTCCCACGCCCGACACAATCGGCCAGCGGCGAGCCAGTGAGCAGATGCGTGAGCAGCGCAGCTGAGGCAGTGTTGCCAATGCCCATTTCGCCGAAAGCGACAACCCGACAACCCGCCTCGGCCAGGCTGCGCACGATCGCCGCACCGCGCGCCAGCGCAGCGTCGCGCTGATCGACGCTCATCGCCGCTTCTTCGAGATAATTGCGCGTGCCAAAGGCGATCTTGGCGTCCAGCAGGTCCGGCCGTACGCCGAAATCGTGTGCGACGCCAGCGTCGACGACCTGCAACTGGAGATCGTTGTGGCGCGCAAAGACGTTGATCGCGGCACCGCCGGCGAGGAAGTTCTCGACCATCTGCCAGGTGACTTCCTGCGGGTAGGCCGAAACTCCGGCGCGGGCAGCACCATGGTCGCCCGCGAAAACCAGCACGCAGGGTCGACCGAGTTGCGGTTGCAGGGTCTGCTGAACCTGGCCAATCTGGCGGGCGAGGCGCTCGAGTTCGCCGAGCGCGCCTAGCGGCTTGGTCTTGCCGTCGATCTTGGCCTGCAGATCGGGAAGTTCGGCGGTCGGCGGGATGAAGACGTGCATGTGGCGCTGTCCTTGGCTGGCGAGGCGTCGATTATACGCAGGCCTCGTCGCCTGCTGGCCACGCACCCGGCAAGGGTGCGGCGGGTCGGCGTCGCACGCGCCTTGCCAGCACCCGGGGTCGCGCCCGTAGAACGGGCGCGTCGAGTGTTCCCGCCGGGCCTGATCGGTGCTATGGTGCGGCCTGTCTGAGCACTTTGCGGAATGAGGAGTCGAGCGCGATGTACAAACGAATCATGGTTGCGGTTGACGAGAGCTTCATGACCAGCCAGGTCCTGAGCGATGCGGTTGCGCTGGCAAAGGCAACCGGCGCCCGGCTGGCGATCTGCCATGCGATCGACGAAACGATACTGTCGAATCGGGAAGTGGCCATGATGCTGCCGAACAGCGTTGGCAAGACGGAAGCGCGCTTGCGCATGGGCGCTCAGGGTTTTCTCGAGCGGCTTGCTGGCGAAGCCCGCGGGCAGGGCGTAGATGTAGAAACCAGGCTGATCGAGTCGGAAGAAAAACATGTTTCCGACATGCTGATCGCGGCGGCCGCTGAGTGGCAGGCGGACCTGCTCGTGGTCGGCACGCATGGCAGGCGCGGCATCGAGCGCTTTTTCGTCGGCAGCGTCGCCGAGCGTCTGGTGCGCAAAGGACAGACTTCGCTCCTTCTGGTGCGCGGCGAGGACCCGGACGAGTAGGCGGGGCGCCAGGCGCTGGCGCGAGGCGCTGCGGCGCACCACCGCTGGCCGGTCAGCTCCCCACTTTGCTCGCTGGCCATCACCTGCACTTGCCGTGAAGACCCCGTACGCGGCCGCGGCTGAGCATTCGCGCCGAGCAGCGGCGGCGCGTCTGTTCCTTGCCCTCTGGCCGAATGACGACGAGCGCGCGGCACTCGCCAGGTTCTGCGCCGACGCGGAGTGGCCGCCAGGGTGCTCGCCGGTACGCAGCGAACGGCTGCATCTGACCTTGCACTTCATCGGCGCGCTCGAACGCAGTCGTCTGAGCGAAGTGAGCGCCGGTTTGGAGCTCGTTTTCAGCCCCTTCCGCATCGGCTTTTCACCTGCCGAGCTCTGGCCACGCGGCCTGCTCGTATTACCGGCGAAGGCGTTGCCGGCGGAGCTGGTGCGCCTGCACACGCTGCTTGCTGACGCCTTATACCGTCTTCGCCTGCCGGTCGAGAAGCGGCGCTTTCGTCCGCACGTCACGCTTGCCCGGCGCGCACCGGCAGTCATGCTGGCGAAGGAAGCGGCCCCGATGGACTGGCAGATCAACGACTACGCGCTGGTCGAGTCGCTGCTGGGCAGCGCGGGCGGCTACCGGATCGTCTGCCGTTACGCGGCGCGCCTGGCTGCGACCGGCGACGGCTGAGTGCTCAGGGCCGACCACCGGCCGGTGGTCAGCGCGCGCAAGCCACGCTCATCGGGCGTACAAGCACGCGGCGATTCCGGTTGCGATGCCATCGGCCATACGTGCCTGCTGCTCGGGATCACGCAGGCGCAGTTCCTCGGCGCGGTGCTTGATCACTCCGGCCTCGAAAAGCAGCGCCGGCAGCGTGCTGCGATAGAGAACGACAAGGTTGTCGTAATAGTGGACCGCGTTGGTTTCGTCGGCTGCCGGCCGGGCCGGTCCGGCGAGTGGCCGGGCATGATGGGTCGCCGGCGCAAAGCCCATGCGGCGCAGGCGCGCGCCGATCGCTGAGGCGCAGCGTTGACTCAAAGCCAGACCGGAATTGCGGCGTGAGACGAAGAGGGCAAAGCCGCTGTGCAGGTCGCTGTAGGTGTGCGTCGCGCCATGCCAGTCCCATTGCTGCAGCAGATCGGCATGCACCGAATCGTGGTGGATCGAGATCAGCAGATCGGCTCCGGTCGCCTCTTCGGCGCGCGCCGCGAGACTGGCGATGCGGCCGTCGAAGTTGATCGGCCGCGTGAGCAGGCCGCGTGCCTGCAACTCCTCGACCAGACGCGCGGCGAGAACCCGATTGAAGTCGAACTCGGCGCGTCCGCGCGCGCTCGTCGCACCGGGTTCGCTCAGCGTATGGCCGACGTCGACCGCAACTTCGGGTGTAGCCAGGCCGCCGCCAGCGCCGAAAGCGCCCGCCGCAGCCAGCAGGCTGGCCAGGCGGCGGCGCGCTGCAGTCAGAAATCCTTGGCCGCCTGCCAAAGAATGAAGCCCTCGCGCTGGCGTGTCCATTCGAGCAGTTCGATCAACGGGTGAGCGCGCTGCGCCAGGCCGACATGCTGGCCTTCGCCGGCGTCGTCGTCATCCGCCGGGGCACTGGCGGCCGCCTCTGCCGCCGGCGGAGCGGCGGCTTCGCGCACCGCCTGGCGCAGGCGATGGATGGCCTCGGGCAACTGCTCAGTGGTAATCACGCCGCGCGCTGAGCACTCCTTGCCGATGATTTCGAGGAGTTGGCGGGCGATCGGGGCAAACATCATGATTTCCCCCGACGTGCTCGAAGTGAAGGTGACCAGCATGGCAGACGCCTCACGGACTTGGTGGCAGGACTTCCATTGTCTTCCTTGCGACGACGCGCGGCAAGCATCGCCGGTGCAAGCGCTACCGTTTGCCGGCAATGAGCCGTACACTGTCACCTTTGGCTTCAGCGAATGGTCGGCGATGACCCTTACCGAGTTGCGCTATATCGTCGCGCTGGCGCACGAGAGGCATTTCGGGCGCGCGGCCGAGCGTTGTCATGTCACACAGCCGACGCTCTCGGTGGCGCTGAAGAAGGTCGAGCAGCGCGACGGCGTGGTTCTGTTCGAACGTTCGTCGGCCGATGTGCGCCTGACCGCCATCGGCGAACGGATCGCCGAGCAGGCGCTGCGCGTGCTCGAAGAAGCCGAACGGCTGAAGGAGATCGTCGTCCAGGGCAAGGACCCGTTACAGGGCCCGCTGCGCCTCGGAGTGATCTATACGATCGCGCCCTATCTGCTACCCCGCCTGATTCCCGCCGTGAACCGGCGCGCGCCGCAAATGCCCTTGTACCTGCAGGAAAACTTTACGGTCAATCTGGCAACACAGTTGCGCCGCGGCGACCTCGACGTGATCATCGTCGCGCTGCCTTTTGCCGAAGCCGGGGTCGTTTCGCGCGTCGTCTACGAGGAGCCGTTTTGCGTTCTGCTGCCCGGCGGGCATCCGCTGACCAGCGAGAGCAGGATTGATCCGGCAGCGGTCGAGGGCGACAAGCTTCTTCTGCTCGGTCGCGGCAACTGCTTTCGCGAACAAGTCGTGCAGGCGTGCCCGCAACTGACGCAAGCGGGCGGGACCGAGGGTGCGCTGGAAGGAAGTTCGCTCGAAACGGTGCGCTACATGGTGGCGAGCGGCGCCGGGATCTCGGTCGTTCCGGCATCGGCCGCCGCCTCGTGGCCGCACGACGATCCGCTGCTGCATTATCGGGCGTTCACCGACCCGGCACCGGCGCGCCGAGTGGTCATCGCCTGGCGCGCCAGCTTTCCCCGCCCGCAGGCGATCGATGTCCTGCGCCGGGCGATCGTCGATTCGCCACCCCCCGGAGTGTCGATCGTCTGAGCCCGACCAGACTCCTGGCGGCTCGCCGGCCGCTCACTCGGCTGGCGCCTTGGCGGTCTTGCGCGCGGAACCCTTCGCCGGACGCGGTTCGAATTCGAAGCCGACCTTGCCGTCAGCGGCACGCACCAGGAAGGCAGCGAACTTGCGCCGGGTGCGCGCCGAAACGAAGTCGCGCAGGAGATCGGTGCGCCCGCTGCGGAGCAGTTTCCGCATCTGCTCGTGGTCGATCGTCTGCTGAAGGATGATCTTGCCCGAACGGAAGTCGCAGTTGCGCGCGGCGCCAACCGACTTCTCACAGACATACGCCAGGCCGTGCTCGAAAATACCCGCGCCACACTTCGGACACGCACCGAGCGACTCGCTGTGCGAGAAATCGACTTCATCAGCGCTGCCGTCGCTGCCACTCGACGACTGCCCGAAGTCGAATTCCGGCGCGTGCTCGTCATTCAACTGAACAACCGCATTGAACGGACGGCCCATCTTGTTGCGGAAGCCGCTGAGCGGTCCAATCTTTCGGTGGCTGAGCAGTTCTTCAATCTCCGCCGCCTCGAACTGACGGCCGGCGACGATTTTCCATAGGCCGTAGTCGCAAGCCTGGCATTGGAAGCGCTTATAGGTTTCCTTGATCTTGCCGCCGCACTTCGGGCAGCATGCAACAAGCTCGCCGAAGTCACCCGGGATCGTGTCGCTGTCGTAGCTCTTGGCGCGGGCGACGATGTCGTGCGTCATCGCGGCGATCTCCTTCATGAAATCTCCCCGCGAAAGTTCGCCGCGCTCCATCCGGGCGAGTTTCCATTCCCATTCGCCAGTCAGTTCAGGCGCCGTGAGTTCCGGAATGCCGAGCCCGTTGAGCAGCGTCATCAGCGAGAATGCTTTTGCCGTCGGCATCAGTTCGCGCCCATCGCGATGCAGATACTGTTCGCTGAGCAGATTCTCGATGATCTGGGCACGCGTCGCGGGTGTTCCCAGACCTCGCCCGGCCATGGCCGCACGCAGTTCCTCGTCGTCCATCGCCTTGCCGGCGCCTTCCATGGCCGTCAACAAGGTTGCCTCCGAGTAGCGTGGCGGCGGCTTGGTGCGTTGCGCGGCGAGCAGCACATCGGCGGCAAGCACGCGCTCACCTGGCTGCACGGCGACCAGATTGCCCTCGTCGCCGGACTGCGCCTCGCGTCCATAGACGGCGAGCCAGCCAGCGTTGACCAAAACCTTACCTTCGGTCTTGAACGGCTCGCTGAGCACGCGCGTGATGCGCGTCGTGATCAGGTATTCCGCCGGCGGGAAGAAGACGGCGAGAAAGCGCTTGACGACCATGTCGTAGAGCTTCGTCTCGGGCTCCGAAAGGTGGCGTGGCGCCTGCAGCGTCGGAATGATGGCAAAGTGGTCCGAAATCTTGGCGTTGTTGAACACGCGTTTGTTCGGCACGACCCAGCGCCGATCCAGAATTTGTTGGGCAAACGGCGCGTAACGGGCGAGTGCCGCTTCGTCGTGCCCCTTGCCCAGCCCCTCGCCGGTGAGCATGGTGAGCGTGCTGATCACCGTCTGCAGATAGTCCTCGGGCAGCGCGCGCGACTCGGTACGTGGATAGGTGAGAACCTTGTGTTTTTCGTACAGCGCCTGGGCCAAGGCCAGCGTCGTCTTGGCCGAGAAGCCGAAGCGGCTGTTGGCTTCACGCTGCAGGCTGGTGAGGTCGTAAAGCAAGGGCGAGACCTGCGTCGAGGGCTTCACCTCCTCGCTGACCTCGCCTTCCTGCCCGAGGCACTTCTGCTGCAGGCTTCTCGCCTGCGCCTCGTCCCACAAGCGGTCGGCGCGTGCATGCTCGTCGTCGTCCTTGCCGGCGAATTTCTCGTCGAACCACTTGCCACGATACTCACCGGCAGCACAGGTGAAAGCGGCCTCGACTTCCCAGTAGGTGCGCGGCTTGAACTTGCGTATGCGGTCCTCGCGCTCGACCATCAGCGCCAGCGTGGGCGTCTGGACGCGGCCGACCGTCGTCAGGTGGAAACCACCCGTCTTGGAGTTGAACGCGGTCATCGCGCGCGTGCCGTTGATGCCGACAAGCCAGTCCGATTCCGAACGGCAGAGCGCGGCATCGGCCAGCCCCTGCATGTCGCTGCCACGGCGCAGGCGCAGGAAACCCTCCCTGATGGCTTCGGGAGTCATCGATTGCAACCACAGGCGCTCGACCGGTTTGCGGCTCGCCGCGTGCTGCACGATGTAGTTGAAGATCAGTTCGCCCTCGCGCCCGGCGTCGCAGGCGTTGACCAGGCTCGCGATCTCCTTGCGGTTGATCAGTCGGACGAGAAGCTTCAGGCGCGACTCGGTCTTGGCAATCGGCTGCAGGGCAAAATGCGGCGGAATGACCGGCAGGTGCGCAAACGACCACTTGCCGCGCTTGACTTCATACTCCTCCGGGCACGCCAGTTCGAGCAGGTGCCCGATGGCCGAGGCGAGGACGTAGTGGTCGTTCTCGTAGTAGTCCTCATGACGGACGAAACCACCGAGTGCGCGGGCAAGGTCAGTGGCAACGGAGGGTTTCTCGGTGATGATCAGTTTCTTGCTCATGGGAAGGATTTCATCAGCCGGGCAACGTAAGGTTTCAGGATGGGCGTAAAAGGCGATGACCGCGTGCCGCCGCGGTCAGCCTGGTGGAAGCTGCTGGTAGTGGCCGCCGGGCAGCGTGGCGACGCGACCATCCAGCTCCAGGTGCAGGAGCATCACCGAAACAACGTCCGCCGTCAAGCCGCTGCGGCTGGCCAGGTCGTCCAGCGTACAAGGCTCGAAGCTCATTGCCTGCAGCAGGGCGTCGGCCGATGCCGGCGCTCGCACGCCGTCCGGCGGCATCGCCGGACTGCCCGTCCAGCCAATCTCGTCGAGTACGTCCTGCACCGTCTCGACGAGTTTGGCGCCCTGCTTGATCAGCTTGTGGCAGCCGCGCGACTGCGGCGAGTGAATCGACCCGGGGATCGCGAAGACTTCGCGTCCCTGCTCGGCGGCGAGTCGAGCGGTGATCAGCGAGCCGCTTTCGGTAGTCGCCTCGACTACCAGTACGCCGCGCGAGAAGCCGGAGATCAGCCGGTTGCGGCGGGGAAAATTGGCCGCGGCGGGCGGCGTACCGAGGGGAAATTCGGAGACCAGCGTTCCGCCCTCGGCAATCGCCAGGGCCAGTTGCTGGTTGCGCGCCGGATAGACGCGGTCGATGCCGGTGCCAATGAAAGCAACCGTACTGCCGGCAGACGGCAGGGCGCCGCGATGGGCGGCCGCGTCGATGCCGAGCGCGAGGCCACTGGTGATGGTCAGGCCGGCAGCCGCGAGCGCGGCGGCGAAGCGCTCGGCATTGGCGGCGCCTTGCGGCGTTGGATTGCGACTGCCCACAATGGCCAGCGCCGGGCGATTCAGCAGATCGACGCGTCCGCGTACGTAGAGCACGGTCGGCGGGTCGGCAACCTGCAGCAAGCTTTGCGGATAGTCGGCGTCGGCCAGGCAGAGCAGGCGGTTTTCCGCCTTTTCGCACCAGGCGAGCGCCTGAGCAAGCGCAGCGCGGTTGTCGGTGTTGAGGAGGAGATCGGCCCGCTTCTCGCCGATCACCGCCACGAGGGCGCTCCGACTCGCCTTGAAGGCGGCGTCAGGCAAACCAAAGGCGGCCAACAGCTTGCGCTGCGTTTCGCCGCCAAGGCCCGGAATCAGCGTCAGTCGCAGCCAATCGGTCGGCGACTCGGCAAGACTCATGGTCAGGGCGTGCGCGCGAAGTCGTTCACGTCGATGGTGTTTTCGGCCTGGACAACCAGGGCATACGACAGGCGATCGAAGGTGCGAAAAACGAACAGGAGGCCGACACGCTGATCGGGAATGGTGACCAGCGTCTGGCGATCGTTCTCGTCGCGCTGCGTCACGGCGCGATTGCGCTCGGCCGCGAGAACGTGGCCGACTTCAATCCCATCGACCGCGCCGCGATTGAGCGCAACGATCGAGCCCCGACCCGCCGTGTCTACGCCACCGTACACCGAGACGACGCGCGCATCGACAAGAAAATCGGGTTTGTGCGGCGCGTAGGCGATGACCGGCTGCCGGCGCGCCGGCAACAGGCGGTCGCCGCGACCGATTTCCTGCTTGGCGGTAAGCACCTCGAAGGTGGCCGGCGCGCCGGGGCGAAGCTGTTCCGCGGTGCCGAGATGAAATGCTTCGTAGCCGATGATCGCTGTGCTGTCCGGATCGTAGAGCGGCCGATCCTTGCGGAAGATGTTCCACTCGCGCTGCTTGGGGTCGGCCTGGTCGACGTAAGCCAGATCACCGTTGCTCAGATGCACCCTGTCTTCGGGTGTCGCCACAATCAACGCAGCCTTGTCCAGGCTGCTCGTGTCGAAGAGCAGCGCATCGGTCAGGAACGGCCGGATGACGTTTGGCGGAATCGACGGGATGGCTTCCTGAGTCGGTTCGGCATGGATTTGCGGGCGGAGCTTGCTGCCTTGCAGGCGCAAACGCGGGTTGCCTCGGGCGTCGCGCTCGAGGACGATGAGGTCACCCGGATAGATGCGGTGCGGATTGCTCACCTGCTCGCGGTTCATGCGCCAAATCTCCGGCCAGCGCCAGGGCTCGCGCAGGAAGGTGGCAGAGATTCCCCACAGCGTATCGCCGGGAACGACGACATGGCGGTTCGGCGCACCCTCGGCCAATTGGAGTTCCTGACCGGCGGCGGCGCAGAGGGCGCTGGCCAGCGCAAAAAGCAAGGCGGATAGAATGCGGATCATCGTGTTATCCTCGTACGAGCGGTCGTCACGCCAGGTTTGGAACTCCCGGCGAGCGGTCTTGTCCCAGAGCGGCGTCAGCCTGCTTGCCGGCCCGCGCCAAGCGGTTCGCGGTTCCCGGCACGCCGGTCAGCTCAAGGTATGGCTCTGGATTCTGCACGCAGTTATTTTTTCGAGCAAGCTCTTTTTATGGCGCTATTACCCATACTCCGTTTTCCTGATCCGCGCCTGCGCAAGGTCGCTGAGCCGGTCGCGCGGATCGACGACGCGATTCGCCGCCTGGCGCGCGACATGGCCGAGACCATGTACGAGGCGCCCGGAATTGGCCTGGCGGCAACCCAGGTCGACGTACACAAACGCCTGATCGTCATTGATGCGTCGGAGACGAGAGACGAGTTGCTGACGCTGGTCAACCCGGAGATCGTCGAGCAGTCGGGCCAGCAACGCGGAGAGGAAGGCTGCCTGTCGGTACCGGGAATCTACGACAAGGTCGAGCGCGCGCAACGCGTCGTCGTGCGCTACCTGGATCTCGACGGCAAGCAACAGACGGTCGAGGCGGAGGGCATCCTCTCGGTTTGCTTGCAGCACGAAATCGACCACCTGCAAGGGCGCGTTTTCGTCGAGCACCTGTCGCAACTGAAGCAGCAAAGGATCAAGAGCAAGTTGAGCAAGCAGGCACGGATCACGGCATGAGACTGATCTTTGCCGGGACGCCGGAGTTTGCTGCGCAGGCCTTGCGGGCGATCGTTGCCGCCGGGCATCAGGTGCCGCTGGTCCTGACGCAGCCCGACCGGGCAGCCGGGCGGGGAATGAAGCTGCGGCCGTCGCCAGTGAAGATCGTCGCGCAAGCCATCGGTAGCGAGGTCTTCCAACCGGCGAGCCTGAAGGGCGAGACGGCGCAGGAGCGGATTCGTCAGGCGACAGCCGCGGTGATGGTGGTGGCTGCTTATGGCTTGATTCTGCCGCAGGCCGTTCTCGACGTGCCGACGCTCGGTTGCATCAACATTCACGCTTCGCTACTGCCGCGCTGGCGCGGCGCAGCGCCGATTCAGCGGGCGATCCTCGCTGGCGACGCAGAGACCGGGATCAGCATCATGCAAATGGACGCCGGCCTGGATAGCGGCCCGGTCCTGCGCAGCGAGGCTGTGACGATCACCGACGACGATACGGCAGCGAGCTTGCACGACCGGCTGGCAGCGCTCGGTGCACGCCTGGTGGTCGAAACGCTGGCCCGGCTGCCGCTGGACGGGCAGATTCAATCAGCAGACGGCGTGAGCTATGCGAGAAAGATCGACAAGGCGGAAGCGATCCTCGACTGGCGCCAGCCGGCTGCGCAGCTCGCCCGACAGGTGCGCGCTTTCGATCCTTTTCCAGGAGCGATCTGTTCGATCGGCGGGCACGTGTTGAAGGTCTGGCGGGCACGTGCCGTTGCCGGCGGCGTCGCCGGCGTTCCCGGAGTTGTTCTTGCAGCCGACCGGGAAGGGATCAACGTCGCGTGCAGCGAAGGCGTGCTCTGCATTCTGGAAGTGCAGAAAGCGGGTGGCCGCCGCCTGTCGGTGGCCGACTTCCTCGCCGGCGCTGCGCTCGCGCCGGGGACGGAATGCGCGTGCCTGGCGGACTGCTGAGCTCGCCCGAGGGTGGGCTGATGTGTTCGCGCCGATCGTGTTTCACGTGAAACATTTCGGCACCTTCTCCAGCACGCGCAGGGTTTTTCGCTTCCAGCCTCGTCTTCGCGGCTGACCACGAATTCGTCGCTCACTTCCCCCCAAGCAGGCGATGCAAGAGATCTGCCAGTCGATAACCCGCGTCGATCATGCGTTGCCTCGCCAGCGCGAGGGCGTTCTCGTGGAACTGGCTGTCGATCGTCGGTACTTCGTCGCGCCCCGGCGGATAAGCCTGGTCGCGCGCCAGTTGCCGGCTTTCTTCAATCCATTGCGCCGAAACGCCGGCGACCAGCGGCGGGCGAAAGCCCTGGTTGAGCGCTCTGACTGCGCTCTCCAGCCGGCTACCGCGCAACCAAGGCGGCGCTGGCAGATCATCCCAATAGCGGTGGAGGTTGGTCGAGGGATGGCGCTGATCGAACGGATTGACCACCGGCTGCTCGTTGCCGCCGTTATCGCTGCGCCCATCGGGCTGGGCCCGGCTCGCCGTGTGCAGCGGCTGATGCGCGTCGCCGACCAGGTGCAGCAGCCAGGGCAGGGCGTAGGCGCGCGCGGCCGTGCTTGCCTGCCGATTGCCGACAGTATCGGCAAGTTCGACCAGTTGCCGGTCCAGTTCGCCGTCCGTGCCGGCCTTGCCCACCGCGGAACCGACTGGCAGATCGACGTAGTGCCAGTCCAGTCGTCGCTCCATATCGGGAAATCCGGCCAGCGTTGGCGTCGGCGCTTCCAAGCCAGCGGTATAGAAGCGCTTGTCCCGGCGGATGTCGTCGGGCCAGGTCGACGCCTCCAGAAAAGCCGTCAGATCGGCGTCGGCGTCGCGACTGCGCTCCTGCCATTGCAGAAAATCGGGGTGCGCCCGAAGAAGTTTGGCTGCCGCCCACCTCGTCGAGGTGTCCAACGCCTCCCACGCGATCATCGCCACGACGCGATGCCCGCCGGCGTTCCAGGCCAGTGCCGCGGGGCTTGACGCCACGCTCACGAAGAGCCACCAGATGGCGCGTTGCACGCCTTGGCGAACGCACCGGCTAGCGGTCAAGCGGAACGTCCTCGAGCGACGAGGGATCGCCGAGCGGTTCGAGATGGGTAAACACCGACGTTTGCGGCAGGACACGCCGTATCTCCTGGTCGATCTCCTCGGCCAGTTGGTGAGCACGCGCAATCGTCCACGTGGCGGGCACGAGAACGTGCAGCGAAATGAAGCGCCGCGCGCCGGACTCGCGGCCGCGCACGGCATGAAACTCGATCCCCTGCGCCCGATACCGTTCGAGGACGCCGACCAGCAGCGTCTGATCGCTGGCAGGCAGGCTACTGTCCATCAGGCCCGCGGCCGAACGTTGCAGGAGCCGCCAGCCGGTCCATACGATGTTGGCGGCGACCAGCAGGGCGAGCGCCGGGTCGAGCCAAAGCCAGCCGGTGAGGGCGACCGCGCCGAGGCCGAGAAGCACACCAAGCGAGGTCCACACGTCGGTCAGCAGGTGATGCGCATCGGCCTCCAGCGTGATCGAGCGGTGACGCCGGCCGGCGACGAGCAGCACCCGACCGACGCCGAGATTGATCAGCGAAGCGGCGAGCGAGATGGCCAGACCCACCCCCAACTGTTCGAGCGGCTGCGGGTCGAGCAATCTGCCAATCGCCGTGTACGCGATTGCGACTGCCGCGGCGAGGATCAGCAGCCCCTCGAAAGCGCTCGAAAAGTACTCCGCTTTGCCGTGGCCGAAAGCGTGCTGCTCGTCCTCTGGCCGCTCGGCGATCGACAGCATGGCGAGCGCCATCAGCGCGCCGGCCAGATTCACCAGCGACTCGAGTGCATCCGAGAGCAGTCCGACCGAGCCGGTGAGCAGCCAGGCAAAGCCCTTGAGCACGATCGTCGCGAGCGCCGCACCTATCGACAGGTAGGCGTAAGCTTTGAGTGGAATCGGTTTCATCGGACGATTATGCCCGCTCGGCGATCATCACGCCATCGCCGAGCGTCGTGCTAAACTCCGCGCCAACTCGACAGCCGTCAGGCCCGACCGTGCCTTTCACCCGATCCTCATCGTCGTCTCCCCGAAGCGCGCTGCGCGTGGTCAAGGTGGCGCGCCCGGCGGGGCGCGGCGCGAACCCGGACACCCGCGCCAGCCGGTCGCGCTTGCCTGCCGATTCGCTGGCCTACAGCCTTCGCCTGGCGGCGACGACGATTGCCGCCGTGCGTTGCGGAGCAAGCCTCACGCAAGCCCTCGCCCGCCTCGCTGGCGAACCGCCCGGCGCGCGTGCCGCCGCCCAGGAGCTGGCTTACGGCGCCTTGCGTTGTCACGGCCGGGGCGATTTCATTCTTGCCCGTTTGCTCGAACGCGCGCTGCCGCACGCGGAAACCGAGGCCTTGCTGCTCGCCGCCATCTACCGTCTACAGACGCGCCCCGAGGCGGCGCACACGGTGGTCGATCAAGCGGTGGCCGCTGCCGGCGAAATGGCCAACGGCGCTTTCCGCGGCTTGGTCAATGGCGTCCTGCGCAACTATCTGCGTTGCCGGGACGAACTGCATGCGGCGCTCGCCGAGGACGAACCTGCGGCCTGCCAGCACCCGCAATGGTGGCTCGACCGCTTGCGTCGCGCCTATCCGGAGCACTGGCGCGAGATTGTCGCGATCAACAATGGCCAGCCGCCGATGAGTTTGCGCGTCAACCAGCGGCGCACCACGCTGGCCGCCTACTGCGCTTTGCTGCACGCCGCCGGCCTGTCGGCGCGGCCGGCCGGCGGTCATGCGCTGATCCTCGCCCAGCCGGTGCCGATCGAGGCCCTGCCCGGCTTTGCCGAAGGTCTGGTGTCGATCCAGGATGTCGGCGCCCAGCGCGCGACCGAACTGCTCGCGCCGGTGACGGGCGAACGCATCCTCGATGCCTGTGCGGCACCGGGCGGGAAGTCGACCCATCTGCTCGAAGCGGCTGACATCGACCTGCTCGCCCTCGACATCGACGAAATCCGAACGCAGCGCATCGCGCAGAATCTCGAGCGACTCGGCCTCTCCGCGACAGTGAAGGCTGGCGATTGCCTGCTGCCCGCGACGTGGTGGGACGGCCGTCCCTTCGACGCCATCCTGGCCGACGTGCCCTGCTCGGCCTCCGGCGTCGTACGCCGCCATCCGGACATCAAACTGCTCCGGCGCGCCTCCGATATCCGCCTTTTCAGCCACCGACAGGCGGCCATCCTCGATCGGCTGTGGCCGCTGTTGAAGGTGGCCGGGCGCTTACTGTATACCACGTGTTCGGTCTTTCCCGAGGAGAACGCGGCGCAGATCGACGCCTTTCTGGTTCGCCAGCCGGCGGCGCGAAGGCTCTGCGAAGAGCGGCTCTTGCCATGCGATGAACATGACGGTTTCTACCATGCACTGCTGCAGAAGTCAGCTTAGAGCCCTGCTCGTCGGCGTGCTGCTCTCGTTTGCCGCCTCCTTCGCCTGGCCGGCGGACATTTCGGTACGTCATCCGCAACTTGCACTCGGCGACGAGGGTTATGTCCTGGGGGCCGATTTCAACCTCAGTCTGAATCCCCGTCTGGAGGACGCGGTAGCGCGCGGAGTCGCGCTCTACTTTGTCGTCGAATTTGAACTGAGCCGTTCGCGCTGGTACTGGCTCGACGAGCAGGTGGCGGCACGAACGCAGTCTTTCCAGCTTTCGTACCACGCACTGACGCGTCAGTACCGCTTGTCCAGCGGCGCGCTGCACCAGAGCTTTCCCTCGCTGGACGATGCCTTGCGCATCCTCTCGCGACTGCGCAACTGGCAGGTGGCCGAAAAAGGCGGCCTGCGCAGCGACCAGACGTATTTTGCTTCCTTGCGCATGCGCCTCGACCTGACGCAGATGCCGAAGACGTTTCAAGTCAACGCGCTAGCCAACCGTGACTGGAATCTCTCCGCCGAATGGGCGCGTTGGCAGTTCACCCCCGCCGACCTTCCCGCCGTCGGCGCTTCCGGCGCAACCACCATTGCGCCCGCGGGTGGCGACGGGCGATGAAAAGCCTGATCGTCGCAGCAGCATCATTCGGCGGCATCCTGCTCTTCCTGCTTGCCTCGGCGAGCGCCAACACCGCGCTGTTCGCCCGCCACTATCCCTGGCTGCTCGCACTCAACTCGATCGTCGCGCTCTCCCTGCTCGCGCTGATCGCGTGGCAATTGCTCGCGCTCTGGCGCGAACACCGGGCCAAGGTCTTCGGCTCACGCCTCAAGCTGCGCCTGATGCTGATGTTCGGTCTGATGGCCGTCCTGCCGGGTGTCCTGATCTACGCGGTGTCGGTGCAGTTCGTGACCAAGAGCATCGATACCTGGTTCGACGTACGCGTCGAGAAAGCGCTCGAAGCCGGGCTCAATCTCGGGCGCAACGTGCTCGACTCGCTGCTTGCCGATCTGGCGGGCAAGGCTCAGGCGATGGCGCTGGATCTCGGTGAGCAGACGGAGACTCAACGACGGCTCGAGCTCAACCGGCTGCGCGAGCAGGCCGGCGTCCAGTCGGCCGCGCTGTTTTCGACCAAGGGGGTTCTGCTGCTCACGGCGACCGGCGATCTGGCAACGCTGACCCCGGCGCAGCCGACGGCCGAGCTTCTCCGCCGCGTTCTCGTCGAGCGCCGGGTCGCGCAGATCGAAAGCAACGGCGACAGCGATCTGACGCTGCGCGTTCTGGTTGCCGTGACGCCACACGGACTCGGCGCCGAGACGCGTGTTCTGCAGCTCATGGAGCCGGTGCCAGCAAGCCTGGCGATCAATGCCGAGAGCGTGCAGACCGTTTATGCCGACTACCAGGAACTGTCGCTCGGCCGCGAGGGCCTGACCCGGATCTACGCGATGACGCTGACGCTGACCGTTCTGCTCGCGCTGTTCACTGCCATCGCGCTGGCCTTCGTGCTGGCGCGCCGCCTCTCCGCCCCGCTGTCGATTCTCGCCGCTGGCACGCAGGCGGTTGCCGCCGGTGACTACACGCCACGCCAGGCGATCTACAGCCGCGACGAACTCGGCGTGCTCACCCGCTCGTTCAAACAGATGACCAGCCAGCTCGACGAGGCCCGGCGCGACAACGAGCGCCACCGAGCCGAACTGGAGTCGGCACGCGCCTACCTTGAATCCATCCTGGCCAACCTGTCGGCGGGCGTGCTGGTCTTCGACCGGCGTTTCGTCCTGCGCACCGTCAATGAGGGCGCGCTGACCATCTTGCGCGACGACTTCGACGGATTGCTCGGTCACGCGGCCGAGCTTTGGCCGCGCCAGCAGGCGCTCGGTGAGGTCATTCGCCAGGCGTTCGCCGACCCCGAGCGCAACGAGTGGCAGGAACAGATCGAACTCGAGCATCCCGGCGAGCTGCCGCAGATCCTCCTCCTGCGCGGCACCCAGCTTCCCGCCGGATCGCACGGCGGCTACGTCGTCGTCTTCGACGACGTCACCCGCTTGATTGCGGCGCAGCGCAGCGCCGCCTGGGGCGAGGTGGCAAGGCGGCTGGCGCACGAAATCAAGAACCCGCTGACGCCGATCCAGCTTTCCGCCGAACGCCTGCAGATGAAGCTGGCCGACCACCTGAGCAAGGCCGACGCCGAGATGCTCTGGCGTGCCACGCAAACGATCATCACCCAGGTACAGGCAATGAAACACATGGTCAACGATTTCAGCGACTATGCCCGCCTGCCGCCTCCCCAACTGACGCCGGTCGATCTCAACGCCCTGATCAAGGAGGTGCTTGGCCTCTACGAAACCTCACGCGCGCAGGTCAGGCTGAAGCTCGCCGGCAAACTGCCACCGGTGCTTGGTGACGCGACGCAGCTTCGCCAGATCATCCACAACCTGTTGCGCAACGCCGAGGACGCACAGGAAGGGGTGGATTCGCCGATCATCACGATCGCCACGCGCCAGGTAGACGCGATGAGCGAAATGAGCGTTGCCGACGCCGGGCCAGGCTTCCCGCCGGAGATTCTTGCCCGCGTCTGCGAACCCTACGTGACGACCAAGGCACGTGGCACCGGCCTGGGTCTGGCGATCGTGAAGAAGATCGTCGACGAGCATCACGGCCGGGTCAAGATCAACAACCTGCAACCGACCGGCGCGGAAGTCAGCGTCATCCTGCCGTTGGCAGCGTTGTCGAACCAAAAGCGCGAGCAAAGCAACAAACTTCCTTCCGGGGCATGACCATGGCGCAGATACTGATCGTCGACGATGAAGTGGGAATCCGCGAACTTCTCTCCGAGATTCTCGCCGATGAAGGACATTCGATCTGGTTGGCAGAGAACGCTGCGACGGCACGGCGAATCCGCGCCGACAAGCGACCCGACCTCGTCCTGCTCGACATCTGGATGCCCGATACCGACGGCATTTCGCTGCTCAAGGAGTGGTCGGCGAACGGCCAGTTGACGATGCCGGTCGTCATGATGTCGGGACACGGCACGATCGATTCGGCAGTCGAGGCGACGCGTATTGGCGCCACCGACTTTCTCGAAAAGCCGATTGCCTTGCAGAAACTGCTGGCCACCGTGAAGAAGGCCCTCAAGCACGAGGCGGTGTTCCAGAAGAAGCCTCTGACGCTTGACGCCTTTGCGCGCTCGCCCCTCCTGAAAGATCTCAAGCGACGGCTTGAGCAGGCTGCCGCGAAGACCTCGGTCCTTCTCCTGAAGAGCACTTCCGGCGGGATTGCCGAGATCTGCGCGCGCACCTTGCAGTCGCACCGGACGCCCTGGCTCGATCTATCGAATCTGAGCTCGCCGCTGACGCAGGAGATGCTGCACAACAGCAGCGGCGGAATTGTCTTCGTTGCCGACCTCGCGCAGTTTGGCAAGCTGCAGCAGATGAACCTGGTCTTTGCCCTCGAACGGCTAGAACGGCACAGCCTGCAGATGGTCGCCGCGTCTACACGTTCACCGACAGCGCTCATCGAAGCCGGCTGGGATCCGCTGCTGGTCAACCGCCTGGCCGAAGTCTGGGTGACGCTACCGCAGCTCTCCGGTCACGCCGACGACGTTCCCGAAATCGCGATGATGTTGTTGGCGCATCTTGCCGAACGTGGCGAGGTTCCGGTCAGGCATCTCTCGAGCGGCGCGCTCAACCTTCTGCGCCTGCACCGCTGGCAGGGCGAATGGGCCGAACTGCTCGGCGTCGTAAAGAATCTCGCGCTTTCCGCGCTGGAGGAGGAAATCACCAGCGAAGACGTCGAACGCGTCCTGCACCGCGAGTCCGACGACCCGAGCTCGGCGCTTGCCGCCACTTTCTTCGAGCGACCCCTGCGCGACGCGCGCGAAGGCTTCGAGCGCCTCTATTTCGAGTACCACCTGCGCAGCGAGCGCGGTAACATGACGCGTTTGGCCGAAAAGACCGGATTGGAGCGGACGCATCTTTATCGGAAGTTGCGGCAGCTCGGCTTGAACATCGGTCGGCGTAGCGACGAGCGCGACTGACCGGCGTTTTCAGTTCCACAGGGGGAGCCAGGAAATGCGCATCGTCATTCTCGGCGCTGGCCAGGTTGGTGCCAGCGTCGCCGAAAGTCTTTCGTCCGAGAACAACGACATTACCGTCGTTGACAACAACCACGATCGCCTGGCCAACCTGCAGGACAGGCTTGACCTGCGGACAGTGATCGGCAACGCCGCCTACCCCTCGGTTCTTGCCAGCGCCGGCCTGGAAGACGCCGACCTGCTGATTGCCGTGACGCAAAGCGACCAGACCAATCTGGTCGCCTGCAAGGTCGCACAGAGCGTATTCAACGTTCCGGCGCGCATCGCCCGTCTGCGCGCGCACGACTTTCTGGACAGCGAAACGCTGCTTTCGCCGGCCAATTTTGCTGTCGACTACGCGCTTTGCCCGGAGCAGGTCATTACCGAATACATCACGCGGCTGATCGATTTTCCCGAAGCGCTGCAGGTGCTCAGCTTCGGCGCCGGGCGGCTGGTGCTCGTCGCGGTGCGCGCGTTCGCCGGCGGTTTGCTCGTCGGCAGTCCGATACGCGAGATGCGCAACCATCTGTCGCCGGAGGTTGACGGAAGGATCGCCGCGATCTATCGGCGCGACCGCGCGATCACGCCCACCGGCGACACGGTGATCGAAGACGGCGACGAAGTCTTCGTGCTGGCCGCCGAGGAGCACATCCGCCCGGTGATGCGCGAGCTGCGCGGTTCGGTCGAACCGGTTCGCCGGGTGATGATCGCCGGTGGCGGGAACATCGGTCTGCGCGTCGCGCAGTCGCTGGAGAACAAGTGCGAGGTCAAGGTGATCGAGATCGACCGGCGGCGCTCGGAACTGGTCGCCACCTCGCTGCAGTCGGTGCTGGTCCTGCATGGCGACGCCACTGACGAGGACCTGCTGCAGCAGGAGGCCATCGACGAGATGGACCTGTTCCTCGCCCTGACCAACGACGACGAAGACAACATCATGGCGGCTTCGCTCGCCAAGCGGATGGCTTGCAAGCGCGTCGTCGCGCTGATCAATCGGCGAGCCTACGCCGAACTCGTCCAGGGTGGGCCGATCGACATCGCGATTTCCCCGGCGCAGGTGTCGATCGGCCGCCTGCTGACCTATGTCCGGCATGGCGACGTGGCGCAGGTGCACAGCCTGCGGCGCGGCGCGGCCGAGGCGCTCGAAGTCGTTGCGCACGGCGATCGCAAGAACTCGAAGGTGGTTGGTCGACGGGTCGGCGAACTGCCGACGATCCCGGGCGCATTCATCGCCGCGATCGTGCGCGACCTCGACAAGAGCCGCGATGTCGGCTTCCTCGGTCTGGCCAAGAAGAAGGTCGCGGGACGCGTGCTGATCGCGCACACCGACGTCGTCATCGAGACCGACGACCACGTCATCGTCTTCTGTCTGGACAAGAAGGTCGTCAAACAGGTGGAGAAGCTGTTTGCCGTCGGCTTCCACTTCTTCTGAGTCAAGGCTGCCATGAAACGCTACTATCCGGTCATCCGGGTTCTATCGCTGGTCATCTTCATGTTTGGCCTGACGATGCTCGTCCCCTGGGCGCTTTCCTGGGCATTGCACGACGGCGCCGAAAGCGCTTTCGACGAAGCCGTCCTGCTCACCCTGGGCAGCGGTCTCGGCCTCTGGTACGCAACCCGGCGCGAAAAGCGCGACCTGACGATCCGCGACGGTTTCCTGATGGTCGCATTAGTGTGGACGGTGCTGCCGGTGTATGCCTCGCTGCCGCTGATCATCCAACTCAATGCGAGCTTTACCGACGCGTATTTCGAGGCGGTGTCGGGCCTGACGACGACCGGCGCAACGGTTTTCGAGGGACTCGACAAGCTGCCGGTCTCGCTCAACTTCTGGCGCACCCAATTGGTCTGGCTGGGCGGCATGGGCCTGATCGTTCTCGCCGTCGCCGTCCTCCCCTTGCTCGGCATCGGCGGCCGCCAGATGTTCAAGGCGGAAACCCCTGGACCGATGAAGGACTCCAAGATGACGCCGCGCATTGCCGAGACGGCGAAAGGGCTGTGGGTCGTCTATACGCTGATCTCGATTGCCTGCGTGCTGGGCTACCGATGGGCCGGGATGACCTGGCTCGACGCGATCATGCACATGTTCGCGACCATGGGACTGGGTGGCTTCTCCAGCCACGACGCGAGTTTCGGCTACTTCGACTCGCCGGCGATCGAGGCGGTCAGCATCGCCTTCATGCTGATCGCCGGCTGCAACTTCGCGACGCATTACATCGCGCTCTCCGGGCGCTCGCTGCGGCCGTACGCCAGCGATCCGGAAGCCGGCATGTTCATCCTGGTGACGGTCGGCAGCGTCATCGGAATTGCCATCTATCTCGACGTGCACGCGGTCTACCCGACCTTCATCGAAGCCTTGCGCTTTTCCGCGTTCAACGTCGTGTCGATCGCGACGACGACCGGCTTTGCCAACACCGACTACGCCCTGTGGCCGTTTTTCGCACCGCTCTGGATGCTCTTTCTGTGCAGCTTCGCGACCAGCGCCGGTTCCACCGGCGGCGGCATCAAGATGATCCGGGCGATCGTCCTCTACAAGCAGGTCTACCGCGAACTGCTGCGCGCGATGCACCCCAACGCCGTCCATCCGATACGAATCGGCAACGAAGTCGTTCCCCCGAATATCCTTTTTGCCGTGCTCGCTTTCGGCTTCGTCTATATGGTCTGCATCGTCTCGATGACGCTGGTCCTGTCCTTCTCGGGACTGGAGATCGTCACCGCGTTCTCGGCGGTCATCGCCAGCATCAACAATACCGGACCGGGCTTGGGCCAGGTCGGGCCGGCGACCAATTTCGCCGTGCTCACCGATTTCCAGACCTGGGTGTGTACCGCGGCGATGCTTCTCGGCCGCCTCGAGATCTTCACCCTGCTCGTCGTCCTGACTCCGGCGTTCTGGCGCCGGTAGCGCGACCGGCGTGTGCGACTCAACCAGCCGCCTGCCCGCTCACCTGCAGACTCAGCCGCACCAGATCGGCAATGCTGCCCACCTGCAACTTGGCCAGCAGGCGGGCCTTGTGCACTTCCACCGTGCGCGGACTGATATCCAGCGCCTGCGCGATCTCCCGGTTGTGCCGGCCGGCGACGACCAGGGCCATCACTTCGCGTTCGCGCGGCGTCAGGCCTGCGAGGCGGGCGGCAGCACTGGCGTGGCGATCGTGGTCGTCGCGCCGCTGGTGCTGGCGGGCGAACGCTTCCGCGATCGCCGCCAGCAGGCGGTCGTGATCGATCGGCTTTTCGAGAAAATCGACCGCGTCGCTGCGAAAGGCCTGGCGCGCCGACTCGACGTCGCCATGGCCGGTCATCACGATCACCGGCAACAGGCAGCCACTTTCGGCCAAGCGCTTCTGCAGGCTGAGTCCGTCCATTCCCGGCATGCGGATGTCGAGCAGCAGGCAGCCGTACCAGTCCGCCCGGCGCGCCGCCAGGAAGCTCTCGGCGTCGGCAAACAGCGCCACGGCAAGACCCTGCAGACCAAGCAATAGTCCGAGCGCATCGCGCACCGACTGATCGTCCTCGACGATGAACACGGTATTCACACTAGATGGCATGCGCGCTCGCCTCCTCGACGGGAAGAAGCAGCCTGAACAAGCCGCGTTCGCCCACCTCGGCCCACAAGCTGCCGCCGTGCGCCTCGACGATTGCGCGGCTGATCGCCAGTCCGAGGCCGAGCCCGCTCGCCTTGGATGAATGAAACGCTTCGAACAGATGTTCCACCATTTCCTCCGAAACGCCGGGTCCGCTGTCTTCGACCGTGATACAGACGCGTCCGGCGCCGTCGTGTTCTGCTGAAACGCGCACCTGCCGCACCGCCAGCGGTCGTTCGGCGGTCGCCTCGAAGGCGTTGGCCAGCAGGTTGCGCAGTACCACTTCCAACTGCAGGCGATCGGCCCACAGCGCACAGGCGGGCGTCGCAAGCAGCCGGAGCTCGACGCCCTGCTGCCTGGCCTGTGTCGAAAAACGGGCGACTGCCGAGGCGAGCAATTCGCGCAGCTCGATGCGTTCGAGTCGCGTCGTCCCCGTGCGAAAGAAATCGCGCAGTCGACTGACCACATCGGCCGCGCGCTGCGATTCGGCAACCACGCGATCGATCACGTCGAACAGCCTTTGGCCGCTCTCCCCCTGGGCGAGCAACTGCTGACACGCGCGCGTATAGGCGAGCAGCGCGGTCAGTGGCTGGTGCAGCTCGTGCGACAAGGCTCCAGCCATTTCGCCGGCCGCGGCCAGGCGCAGCGTCTGCTGCAGTTCGGCGCTCAGCCGCTGCTTTTCGTCGACGACGATGCCGATGAAGTAGCCCGCCAGCGCCAGAACGAGCACCAGGACTTCCAGTTCGAACTGGATGAACCAGGAGAAGCCGAGCAGGCGCGAGGCGAGGACGATGCCGACCTGCGTCAGGCCGACGGTCAGCACGGCACCGGCCAGCCCCTGCCGGGCGGCGGCCCAGGCGATCGGCAGGAAGAGCACCGGGAAGTACTTGAACTCGGTCATCTCGCCGGCGACGAAGGTGAAGGCGAGGGCGCCGCCGGTGGTCAGCAGGCTGAGCGATTCGCGCCCGATCAACAGGCGGCGCAAGCGCGCGCGGCCGCGCGTGTCGAGCAGCATGGCGAGCAGCGGCATCGAGATCAAGACGCCCACTACGTCACCGAGCAGATGCGGCAGCAGCGCTTCGCTCGCCGCGGCCTGCGGCAGGTATCCGCCGAGCGTCAAGCCGGCGAAGAAGAGCAGACCGTTGAGCAGGGTACCGACGACGGCGATCGTCACCCAGTCGATCAGACCCCGACGATCGACGAAGAAGCCCTTGCTGCCCAATCGGCGCCGGAGAATGTGTGCGGTCAGCCAGTATCCGGCAGTCAGTTGGAGCGCCAGGCCGACGGCAAGCAGCCCGGGCAGCGCCAGTTCGCGCGTCCACGCGTCGGCGACGAGAATCGCCAGGGCCAGTGGTGGCGCTGCCTGCTTGCCGTGGCGAACCAGGAAAAGCAGGCCCAATGCGGGGGCCGGACTCCATGGCGTGACATCGAGTCCGTGCAGGAAGTGGATGTGGCTTGCCCAGTCGAGCGCGAGATAGCCGAAA
>NZ_JAPUVR010000112.1 GCF_029255125.1 Accumulibacter sp.
AAAGAAGAACCAAGCAGCGAAGAAACACCAGCTCGATATCAATCTCTCGAAGAACATCCACCCCAAGAACATCCAACTTCACGCCGGCTCACGGCGACCACTTTCAGGTTGGCCGCGACAGGCCGTCGTGGCGATCACCGTGCAGGCGCTGGCGAACAAACCGCAAGCGATCGTACTGCTCTCCGGTTTTCATGATCCCTCGGGCGATGCGGCGGCCAACGCGCGATTGGCCAAGGCGCGTGCGGTCAGCGCGCGCACGGCTTTGCTCGCCAGCGGGGTCGAGGCCAGCCGCGTCAAGTTCCTCCGCAAGCCCGAGTCGACGATCGGCAGCGGCAGCCCGGAGGAGGGCAGGCGGATCGAAATTCGCGTGCAATAAGCGCGCGGCGGTCGTCAGTTGCCGAACACCGGCCGCGTCGCGCACGCTTGTTGCAGGTTTGCCTGCCGGTTTGCTGGATGAGCCGCGTCCAGGCCAACCTGCTGCTCACCCTGGTGGCCCTGATCTGGCGATCGGCTTTTGTCGCGCAGAGTCACGGCATGGCCGATAGCGGACCGCTGGCGTTCACCGGTGCGCGTTTCCTGATCGGCGCGCTGGTTGTGACGCCGCTGAGCTGGCGCGAATGGCAAGGTCTGCAGCGGCCGGACGGCCGGGCGCAAGGTCGTCGCCAGGTCTGGCAGATCGGCGGCCTGGGCGTACGCTTGCTGCTCGGCGCGGTGATGCAGCAGACCGGTCTGATCAGCACGACGGTGACCAACGCCGGTTTTCTGCCTGCGCTCTACGTTCCCCTGGTGCCGCTGCCCGGCTGGCTGGTCCAGCGCCAATTGCCGCACTGGTCGGTATGGCCCACCGGCCTGAGCTGTCCGCTCGGCGCTTTCCTGCTCTCCGGTGCGCATGAGTTGAGCATCGGTATCGGCGAACTTTGGGTGATCGCTTCGGCCTTGCACTGGGCGCTGCACATGCTGCTCGTCGGGCGGGTGGTCGATCGCCAGGGGGCGCCTTTTCTCGTCGCGGGCGGGCAGTTCTTCGTCTGCGCTCTGCTCGCCCTCGCTGGCGCGCTGCTCTTCGAACGCGTCGACCGGGCGGCACTGCGCGCGGCGGCCCTGCCCATCCTGTAGACCGGCGTGCTCTCGGTCGGCGTTGCCTTTTCCTGCCAGGTGATTGCGCAGCGCTACGCCGGCGCGGCGGATGCGGCGATCATTCTTTCGGCCGAACGGTGTTCGCGGCGCTCTTCGGCTTTCTGCTGATGGGCGACCGGCTCGACCTCGCCGGCCTCGGCGGTTGGGCGCTGATCCTGAGCGGCATTGGGGCGATCAATCTGCGTGCCGGCGGGAGGCCAACCGGCCGGTGGAGGTGACGGAGCAGCCCGGCGCAGGCGAGTGATCGGCCGGGTGTCGGCGAGGACACTGCCAAGCTCCAACCCCGGACGGCATCGCCGTCGACGGGTTCCTCGCTTGCCGCCAGCGGGCTGGCCGCGGCAAGTCGCGCTTTGCGCGTGCGCCGATCTCGGCACCGCTGCCGTGTCGAAAGGCATTGCATCGCGCCGGCTGATTGATGACAATGCGCGCGAGAGACCAGCGCCGCTCGCGCAGCCGGTTTTCCGATCGTCGTTGGCGGCGCCGTGCGTCGCTGATCGGGACCACCCGGATAAAGCGCGCGGGCAGTTTCCACAATACGAGGTAACGGGCGGCAAGTTCCCGCTGACGATGCCCGCTTGACGATGGTGCACGGTGCGTGGCCTGCAGTAGGCACGGCGCCCGGCGCGCAATGACGAGGAGGGTGTGATGCAGCGCAGAATTCTGGCGGGCGACCGACTGATCGCGACATTCCTGATCGGCTGCGTCCTCTTCAATTACCCCCTGCTTTCCTTGTTTGACCGTCCGCTGGCGCTCTTCGGCGTGCCGCTGATCTATGCCTACGTTTTCGCCGCCTGGGCGCTCGTCGTCGGGCTGATGGCCTGGGCGATCGAGCGCCGCATCAGTTAGGCGGCAGCAATGCTCGAAGCTCCGGTCGTCGTCACCGTTGCGCTGGTCTACCTCGGGCTGCTCTTCGCGGTCGCCTGGTGGGGCGACAAGCGGGCTGATCAGGGCAGGTCGATCATCGCCAATCCGACGATCTACGCCTTGTCGATGGCGGTCTATTGCACGACGTGGACGTTCTACGGCAGCGTTGGTCGCGCTGCCGTTTCCGGCATCGGCTTCCTGCCGGTCTATCTGGGTCCGACGCTGGTCATGGCGCTTGGCTGGTTCCTGCTGCTCAAGATGGTCCGCATCGTCAAGGCGAATCGCATCACCTCGATTGCCGACTTCATTTCCTCGCGCTACGGCAAGAGCCATCGTCTCGGCGGATTGGTGACGATCATCGCCGTGCTCGGCATCATTCCGTACATTGCGCTGCAGCTCAAGGCGGTATCGGGTACGGTCAGCCTGCTGCTCAGTTATCCGGACATCGTCATGCCGGATCGCAGCGCGACGATGTCGGTGGCGGCCGACATGAGCTTCTATATCGCGCTGATCCTGGCGGCGTTCACTATCGTTTTCGGGACGCGCCATCTCGACGCGACCGAACGCCACGAGGGGATGGTCGCGGCCATTGCCTTCGAGTCGAGCGTCAAGCTGGTCGCCTTCGTCACGGTCGGCGTCTTTGTCACCTACGGCATGTATGACGGTTTTGGCGACATTTTCGAGCACATCGCGACGCATCCGGAACTGCGCCGTCTGGTCACTGCCATTCCCTCCGGTCAGGGCTATACCGGCTGGTTTTCGCTGATCATTCTGTCGGGGCTGGCGGTGCTCTTTCTGCCCCGGCAGTTCCAGGTGGCGGTCGTCGAGAACGTCAACGAGGCCCACCTGAAGCGTGCTGCCTGGCTGTTTCCGCTTTACCTGCTGCTGATCAACGTCTTCGTCCTGCCGATCGCGCTCGGTGGCCTGCTGCATTTTTCCGGTCAGGCGGTCGATGCCGATACCTTCGTGTTGACGCTACCGATGTCGCAGCGCCAGCAAGGGCTGACCCTGCTCGTTTTCATTGGCGGCCTGTCGGCGGGTACGGGAATGGTCATCGTCGAGACGATCGCTCTGTCGACGATGGTCTGCAACGACCTCGTGATGCCGCTGCTGCTGCGCCGCAAGGCGGCGGCGCTGGAGGAACGCAAGGACCTTTCCGGTCTGCTGCTGGCCATTCGGCGCGGCGCGATCGTCGTCATCCTGCTGCTCGGTTACCTCTACTTCCGTCTCGCCGGCGAGGCGTACGCGCTGGTCGCCATCGGCTTGATCAGCTTCTCGGCTGTCGCCCAGTTTGCGCCGGCGATCATCGGCGGCATGTACTGGCGCGGCGGGACGCGCGCCGGTGCGCTGGCCGGCCTGTCGGCGGGTTTTCTCGTCTGGGGCTATACGCTTCTCCTCCCCTCGTTTGCCAAGTCGGGCTGGCTGCCGGCCGATTTCCTGACCCAGGGTCTGTTCGGCAGCGAATTGCTGCGGCCGCAGCAGCTCTTTGGCCTGACCGGCATGGACGAGATTTCGCACTGTCTGTTCTGGAGTAGTCTCGCCAATATCGGTGCCTATCTCGGTGTTTCGCTGCTGCGCCCGCCGCTGGCTGCCGAAGCGACACAGGCAACGCTGTTTGTCGATGCGCTGAAGGAAACCGGGCCGGTCGGCGCGGCGCTCTGGCGCGGGCGCGCGCAAGTCAGCGACCTGCGCGAGCTGGTCGGACGTTTCCTCGGCCCGACGCGTACGGAAGCGGCCTTTGCCGCGTTTGCCCGTCGGCGCGGCGGCAAGGGCGCGGCGCTCGAGGCCGATGCGCAGCTCGTGCAGTTTGCCGAATCGCTGCTCGCCGGCGCGATCGGCAGTGCTTCGGCGCGCGTCATGGTCGCCTCGGTGGCGAAGGAGGAGCCGTTGAGCCTCGAGGAAGTCATGCACATCCTCGACGAGGCTTCCCAGTTGCGGACCTACAGCCGCGAACTCGAACGCAAGTCGCGCGAGCTGACCGCGGCGACGCGCGAACTGCAGGACGCCAACGCGCGCCTGCAGGAGCTCGACAAGGTCAAGGACGACATCATGTCGTCGGTGACGCACGAACTCCGCACACCGCTGACTTCGATCCGCGCCTTCTCCGAGTTGCTGCGCGACGATCCGAAGATGCATCTGGCCGATCGCGAGCGCTTCCTCGGTCTGATCGTCAGCGAAACCGAGCGCCTGACGCGGCTGATCAATCAGACGCTCGATCTGGCCAAGATCGAATCCGGCCGGGCCGACTGGAACGGCTGCGAACTGGATTTGAAGGAAGTCGTCGAACAATCGGTGGCTGCGACCAGCCAGTTGTTCCGCGAGAAAGGGGCGCACGTCGAACTCGATCTGCCGGATAATCTGCCGCTGATTCTCGCCGACAGGGATCGTCTGGTGCAGGTCATGCTCAACCTGCTGTCGAATGCGGTCAAGTTCCTGCCGCCGGGCAGCGGCCGGGTGCACGTCGTTCTGCGCGCCTTGGCCGAGGGCCTCGAGGTCAGCGTGGCCGACAATGGGCCGGGCATCCGGGCTGAGGATCAGGCGCTGATCTTCGAGAAGTTCCGCCAGGTTGGCGACACGATGACCGCCAAACCCTCCGGCACCGGGCTTGGCCTGCCGATCAGCCGGCGCATCGTCGAGCATTTTGGCGGTCGGCTGTGGGTTGAAAGCGCGCCCGGCGAAGGGGCGACTTTCCGCTTCACCTTGCCCTACGCGGGCCCGGCGGAACCCGCCGCTGTGGCCGGCAATCCGGCATGACCCCGTCTTTTTGAGCGCAGTTCTTTCAGGATCGGAGTGTTTTGATGAGCAAGAGAATACTGATTGCCGACGACGAGCAGAATATCGTCATCTCAATCGAGTTTCTGCTGCGGCGGGAAGGATTCGAGGTCCTCGTCGCCAGTGACGGGGAAGAGGCGCTGGCGAAAGTGCGCGCCGAGCGGCCGGACCTGGTCTTGCTCGACGTCATGATGCCCCGGATGAACGGTTTCGACGTTTGTCAGGCGTTGCGCGCCGACCCCGATCTGGGCGGAACCCGCATTCTGATGCTCACCGCCAAAGGACGCGATACCGAAGTCAGCAAGGGGCTCGGGCTGGGCGCCGATGGCTACATGACCAAGCCTTTCTCGACCAAGGAACTGCTGGCCGAGGTGCGCAAGCTCCTGGGGATGTAGGTGAACGCGCCGCGCAGACTGGTCCTCTCCGCGCTCTTCGCCTGCCTGTTCGTGCTCGTTCTGGTCGGCGTCAGCGCCTTGCTGATGTTCGCCAGCGAGGCGGGTCCGGAGGGCGGTGGCCGCGCGCCTGAGGAGCGTCTCGTCGCGCTGTTCGCCGTCGTCGCGGTGGCCTGCGCGACGGTCTGCGCCGTGGTCTACCGCTTGTACGCGCTGTATGTCGCGGCGCCCTTGCGCCTGGCCGAAGAACTCGCGGCAACCAGCGCGCACAGTGGCCTGCGCGTGGGCGAGCACGGCGCCAGCGAAGTGCGTGTGCTCGGGCAGGCGGCCAACCAGGTTCTTGCCGTGCGCGATGCCCTTGAGCGCGATGTCGCCGAGCGCATTCGCGAGGCGCGCGCTTCGCTCGAGGAAGAACGCAGCCGCCTTGCCGCCCTGATGGCCGACTTGAGCCAGAGCGTCGTGGTGTGCAATCTGGATGGCCGGGTGCTGCTCTACAACCAGCGCGCCAAGCAGGAACTGTCGTCCGGACCGGACGGCACCAACGCCGAACTGCTCGGCCTGGGACGCTCGATCCACACCGTTTTCGATCGTGCGCTGATCGAACACGCACTCGAACGTCTGCAGCAGGCAAGCCGCGAGCGGGCGAGCGGCGCAGCCGCCAGCGAGAGCCGGAAACTGATCGGCTCGGCGCAGTTCGTTACCGCAACACGCGCCGGCAGACTGGTGCGCGCGCACATGACGCCGGTGCTGGGCAGCAATGGTCAGCATACGGCGCAGGTCGGCGATCTTTCGGTGACCGGCTTCGTCCTCGTACTTGACGACGTGACCAACACGAACGAGCGGCACGCTCGGCGCGACGCGCTGATCCAGTCGCTGATCGAAGGCGGGCGCGGCCCCTTGGGGAGCATCCGCGCCGCCGCCGAAATGCTCTCCGACGTGCCCGACATGCTGCCGGCGCAGCGCGACCGTTTTCTCGGCGTGATTCGCGACGAAGCCAAGGCGCTCTCGCTGCAGTTTGAATCAGCCGCCAGCGCGTTCTCGAACGACTTGCGCGAGCGCTGGCTGCTGGAAGAAATCCTCGGCGCCGAGCTGATCGCCGTCGCTGCCCGCCGGATCAGCGAAGCGCGTCCGGGCGAGCCGCACCCATTGGCCGTGAAGAGCGAGAATGTCGACGAGGATCTCTGGCTGCGCGTGGACAGTTTTGGCCTGTTGCAGGCGCTGCGCTACCTGGCGCTGCGCCTGCAGGACGAGTATCAGGTGCGTGAAGTGCGTCTCTGGCTGACGCGCAGCGGGCAACTGGCGCAACTCGATCTGTCGTGGCCGGGCACCTTCATGAACAACGAAACGGCGATGAGCTGGCTGCAGGACCCGATGACGATCGGCGGCGAAACCTCGCCGCTCAGCGTTACCGATGTCGTCGAGCGGTGCAACGGCGATATCTGGTTCCAGCGCGAGCGCGTTTCGCATCGCGCCTTTTTCCGCACGATGCTGCCCGCTGCCGAGGCGCCGAAGGACCTGCCGCGAGCGATCGTCGCTGCGAGCGAGGAAGAACGTCCGGAGTTCTACGATTTCGACCTCTTTTCCTGGTCGACCGCCGGTCACGAACTCGACGATCGGCCGTTGGCCGAGTTGTCCTACACGGTTTTCGACACCGAGACGACCGGCCTGCAGCCGTCGATGGGCGACGAAATCATTCAGATCGGCGCGACGCGCATCGTCAATCGCCGCCTGCTCCGGCACGAGTGCTTCGACCAGTTGATCAATCCGCATCGCGAGCTCTCGCGGCAGTCGATCGAGATTCACGGCATCACACAGGACGTTCTGGCGGACCAGCCGCCGGTCGAGGTTGCCCTGCCGAAATTCCACGCCTTTTGTGCCGATACCGTCCTGGTCGGACACAACGCGGCGTTCGACATGCGTTTCCTGCAACTGAAGGAGAAGAAGACCGGTATTCGCTTCGATCAACCGGTCCTCGACACGCTCCTCCTGTCGGCCGTACTCCACCCGAATCAGGCCTCGCACCGGCTGGAGGCGATCGCCGAGCGCCTCGGCGTCTCGGTCTTCGGCCGCCACACGGCGCTTGGTGATGCACTGGTCACTGGCGAGGTGTTCCTCAAGATGCTGCCCTTGCTGGCGGAAATCGGAATCACCACCTTGCGCCAGGCGCGCGAAGCGAGCGAGAGGACCTTCCATGCCCGCCTCAAGTACTGAGCGGGCTGCCGGCGTCGCTTCGTATTCCCCGTACGCCGCTCTGCGCCACCTGGTGCGCGCCCAGCCGCCGACCGTCGGGCCGGCGACCAGCGTGCAGGATACGCTGCTGCTGCTCGATCAGGCGCGCGCCGACGCGGTCGTCGTCGTCGACGCCGCGCGCGGCGTGCCGCTCGGCATCCTGACGCTGCACGACGTCGTTCGGCGGATTGCCATCGAGGCCTGCGACCTGCATGCACCGGTCGCCGCGGTGATGACCAGTGGCCTGATTACGCTGCCCGCCGACAGTACGGCGCACGCCGCCAGCGTCGTCATGGTGCGCCGCAACGTGCACCATCTGGTGCTGACCGAAGCCGATGGCCGCTACTTCAATCTGGTCTCGCAGAGCGATCTCTACGCGCTGCCGGGTGGCGAGAGTGCCGACCTCGTGCGCGCCATTCTGGCCGCGCAGGAGGTCGAGACGCTGGTTGCCCTGGCCGGCGAGCTGCGCGCTTTCGTTGCCCAACTGGTTGCCGGGCGGGTCAGCGCGGAAACGCTCTGCCAGCACCTTTCATCGCTGAATGACCTGCTCACGATGCAGGTGATCGAACTGATTGCTGGCCGTTTCGATCTGCCTTACGTCGAGTGGTGCTGGCTGGTCTTTGGCTCCGAAGGCAGGCTTGAGCAGACGCTGGCAACCGATCAGGACAACGGCCTGATTTTCGCTGCTACCGCAGACGACGAGGCGGAAACGCTGCAGGCGGCCTTTCTGCCTTTCGCCCGCGCCGTCAACGAGGCGCTCGACGCCTGCGGCTTTCCGCTATGCAAGGGCAACATCATGGCGAGCAACCCGCAATGGTGCCTGTCGGCCGAGCAATGGCGCTGCGCCTTTTCGGCCTGGCTGGAATCTCCGCAGCCGGAAGCGCTGCTCAACTCGAGCATTTTTTTCGACTTTCGCGCCCTCTACGGGCAGGATTCGCTGGCCAGCGAACTGCGTTCCTGGCTGTTGGCGCGAGCCGGTTCGTACCCGATCTTCCTGCGCGGAATGGTCGAGAATACGATGAACTGGGAGTCGCCGCTGAACTGGTGGAAAGGTTTCCGCTACGACAACGACAAAGACTTTCCGCACACCATCGACCTGAAGAAGCACGGCTCGCGGCCCTTCGTCGATGCGGCACGCATCTATGCGCTGGCGCGCGGCATCCCGGAAACGAACACGGTCGAGCGTTTGCGCATTGCCGGCGAGCAGGGCGGCTTGGCCGCCGCCGATCTCGGGGCGCAAATTGCCGCTTTCCAGCACATCCAGCGTCTGCGACTGAACAACCAGATGAATGGCGGTACGCCCGAGGCTTCGAACCGCATCGACCCCGACAGCTTGCACGAACTCGACCGGCTGATCCTGCGCGAAGCACTTAAACAGGTGCAGAACGTGCAGCGGCGGCTGCGGCGCGATTTCGCGCCCACCTGAGGCGCGCGCAGGGGTCGCGCGTGGCCGCTCAGGCGGCGGCGCGCAAGCGGAAACTGGCCGGGACCGAACTCACCTGGCGCGCCCCATAGTCGTAGAAGACAATACCCGTCTTGCCGCGCGCCACTTCGCGGCGCGTTTCGCGCTCGTGCATGCACCAGAGCAGATCGCAGCCCTTCTCGCTGAAGTCCGCCGCCGTCATCTGGACGAGCATCACCTCGCCGTGAAACGCTTCCGATTTGTACTGCACGGCAGCATCGGCGATGACGATGCCGACACCTTCCACATCAAGCTCGCTGTAGCCGAGAGACTTGAAGAAGCGCGCGCGCGCCTCGGAGACCACCGAAAGCAACATCGCGTTGTCGAGATGCCCGGCGTAGTTCAGGTGGCTCAGGTAGAGCGTGATCTCGGTCGAGAAGGTGAAGGCTCCCGGGAGGTCGATACGAACTCGTGGCAATACACTTCCTTTCCTGGCGACGATTCAGAAAAAGCGCTCCGGCGACGTTACTCTGAATTAACGATGTGCCGTCGGCGACATCAGCAGAACGTGCAGGCCGCGATCAATCCAGCGACCGAGCCAGACGAGGCTCTGGCGAATTGTACGGGCAGATACTTCGCCCGCGGCGACGCTGCGCCGTTGGCGCGCGTGTTCGACGATCTGCATGATTTGTTCGCGGGTAAGGTCGGCTTTCATTATGGTCATCCTTCTGTTGGGCTCGTAGCTGAGCGTTCAAGTGCAGTCTAGTGTCTGCTCATGGGCGCGACAAACGATCAATTGTCAGCCAATACATGAGAAAATCTCATTCATATGACCTACCGTCTTCCACCGCTGAACGCCTTGCGTGCCTTCGAAGCCGCTGCCCGCCACATGAGCTTCAAGCACGCGGGCGACGAACTGTCGGTGACGCCGACCGCCATCAGCCACCAGATTCGTGGTCTGGAAGAGTATCTGGGCTTTGCTCTCTTCCATCGCCTGACACGGGCTCTGGAACTGACGCGCGAAGGACGCGCGATGCTGCCGAAGGTACGCGAGGGCCTCGAATGCTTTGCCGCTGCCATCGAGAGCACGCGCCAACACCAGACCGGCGGGCGCTTGCTCGTCACCTCGCCGCCGGCCTTCGCCGCCCGCTGGCTGATTCGCCATCTGCCGAGCCTGACGGCCGGACATCCGGAACTGCAACTGCATATGACGGCATCGCTCGACATGATCGATGCGCGCGATGCGCCCACTGTGCTTCGCCATGAGCGGGTCGACGTGCGCGACGATGAAACGCCGGTGTTCATTCGTTTCGGGCATGGGCGTTACGCCGGTTGTCGCTCCGACCGCCTTTTCTCGCCCGCCTATACGGCAGTCTGCAGCCCGCGCCTGCTCTTCGGCATGCGGCCCCTGAACGTGCCGGCCGACCTGCGTCGGCACAATCTGCTGCACGACGACTCGATCGCCGAGCTTCTCGACCGTCCGACCTGGGCCGAGTGGCTGCAACTTGCCGGGGTCGGCGGCATCGATCCGGGCGCCGGAACGCATTTCAGCGACCCCGGTCTGGTCCTTTCGGCGGCGATCGACGGGGTCGGCATTGCGCTCGCCTCGAAACCGCTGGTCGAAGGCGAAGTGACGGCCGGTCGGCTGGTCGCGCCCTTCGACATCGTTCTGCGTCGTCGGCAAGCCTACTATCTCGTCGTACCCGAGGCAGTAGCCGATCGGCCGACGGTCGGCGTCTTCCGCGAATGGCTGCTCGGCGAAGCGGCAAAGGTCCTGCAGGACTAGTTTCACTGATGTATCCTTGGCAGGTGCCGGCGCGGGCGAAGCGGCCCTGAACGACGCTGGTGATCGCGTAGCCGACGCAGCGGGTCGCAGAACAACCTGAGAAGGGTGGAGAATAACCTCATGAACAAGCTGTCCCTCCTCGATCTGGGTTTCTTCATCGCCGAATCGGCCGCCAGCCCGAAGCACGTCGGTGGGCTGATGATCTACAAGCGGCCGGCGAAAACGAAAGTGAGCTTTGCCGTCGACCTCTACCGGGAACTGCTGACTTTCACTGACGTGAAGCCGCCGTTCAACCGCATCATCCACTTCTCGCTCACCGGGATGCCGACCTGGCAGGAAAGCGAGACCGTCGATCTGGCGCAGCACGTCTTCTACCACAAGCTGCGGCGCGGTAAGAACGAACGCCAGGATCTCTACCATCTGGTTTCTCAATTGCATCAGCCGATGCTCGACCGTGCGCGCCCATTGTGGGAGATGCACGTGATCGACGGCCTCAGCGAAGCGCGCTTCGCGCTCTACATGAAGATGCATCATGCCTGTGCCGATGGCGTGACGATGATGCGCTGGGCCGCCGAGTCACTCGCCGTCACCGCAGAAGACCGCGAATTGCGCCCGCTCTGGTCGGTCGGCCGGCGGGCGAACAAGAAGCGGCTGCAGCAACTCGAAGACGAAATGACATCGTCGCTGCTCAGCGATCTGGCGGGCGCCGGCAAGCGCCTGCTCGGCATCGGCCGGCTTGCCGCAATGCTGCTGCTGGAAAGCGTCAAGCTGACCAAGAACGCCATTTCGCTGCCTTTCGTCGCCGACGGCAACACGCCGTTGACCGGACAAGTCACTCCGGGTCGCCAGTTTGCGACGACCAGCCTGAGCATGGAGCGGGTGAACCTGATTCGCACGCGGACACGTTCGACGCTCAACCATGTGGCGCTGACCTGCCTTGACGGCGCCTTGCATCGCTATCTGCACGAGCAGGGCATCGATCTGCAGAAGCCGATCACCATCCAGATGCCGGTCAACCTGCGCAAGGAAGGCGAGGAAAGCCTGGGCAACAAGATCGGCATCATTCAGGTCGAGCTTTCGCCACCGACCGACGACCCTTATGTTCGCCTGCGCAACATCGGCTTCTCGTTGCGCAATGTGCGCTCGATGATCGACAGCGTCGCGCCCGAAGCGATCGAGTCCTACACGCTGATCACCGGCGTCGTCGGCCAGCTTGCCGAGATGCTCAATCTGAGCAAGCGCCTGCCGCCGACCGGCAACACGCTGGTTTCCAACGTTCCCGGCCCGCGCGAACATCTGTACATTCTCGGCGCCCGGATGGAGGAACTGCACCCGATCAGCACGCTGCCGCCAGGCAACCTGCTCAACATCACGCTCTTCAGCTACGCTGGGCAGCTCTATTTTGGCCTGATTGCCACCGACGAACTGCCCAAGCTCGACGATCTGAGCCTTTACATCAACGAAGCATTCGGCGAACTCGAGAAGGCCGTCCTCGACGCGCACCAGCCGGCCGCCTGAGCGCCCGCGCACGATTGGCCGCGCTGCTGCGGGGGGATGAGTTGATCGGAAAAGAAAAGACCGGGCATTGCACCCGGTCCAAACACTCGGCTATGAGTTGGCCGCAAGCTTCGTGCCGGCCCTTCCACAACGACCGTCAGATGGCCGACGCTGTGTTGCAGTGCTCCGAGCCGAGCCGAACGCCCCAGCCGGGGCTTCTTCTACCTTCTTCGGAATTGCCTGAAGCAGTGCGCAAACGATACGCCCGGAAGCAAGCGCTGTCCGTGCAGGATGTCACACTTTCCGGCAAATCGACCGCGTGCCGCGCCAGTCGCCGCTTGCCCGGACCCACCCGATGACCAAAGGTCGCGCTCTGGAGCACCCGTCAGCGGCGCCGCTCGCCGAACGCCTGCGCCCGCGCACGCTGGCCGAAGTGATCGGACAGCAGCATCTGCTCGCGGTCGGCAAACCGCTGGCCATTGCGTTTGCTTCCGGGCAACTGCACAGCATGATCCTCTGGGGTCCACCCGGTGTCGGCAAGACGACGCTCGCCCGTCTGATGGCCGACGCCTTCGCCGCCGAATTCGTCGCCATCTCGGCCGTCTTCTCGGGCGTCAAGGACATCCGCGAAGCGGTCGGGCGCGCCGAGGCGACGCGCGCCAGCAGCGGCCGGCCCACCATACTCTTCGTGGACGAAGTGCATCGCTTCAACAAGGCGCAGCAGGACGCGTTTCTGCCCTACGTCGAGGCTGGACTGCTCACCTTCATCGGCGCGACGACCGAGAATCCGTCCTTTGAGGTGATTCCGGCGCTGCTCTCGCGCGCCGCAGTGTATGTCCTGCAGCCACTTTCGGGCGAGGAGATGGGCGAACTGCTGGAACGCGGCCGGCAGTGCGCGCTGCCTGCCGCGAGCCTTGACCCGGGCGCGCGCGAACGCCTGATCGGACTGGCCGACGGTGACGCCCGGCGGCTGCTCAACCTGCTCGAACAGATCGCGACGGCGGCTGCCGTGGCTGGCGTGACGGCGATCGACGGCGACTTCGTCGAACATACGCTGGCCCAGACGCTGCGCCGCTTCGACAAGCAGGGCGACACCTTCTATGACCAGATTTCCGCCCTGCACAAGTCAGTACGCGGCTCATCGCCGGATGCGGCGCTTTACTGGTTCTGCCGCATGCTCGATGGTGGCGCCGATGCGCGCTACCTGGCACGCCGGATCATCCGCATGGCCTGGGAAGATATCGGTCTGGCCGATCCGCGCGCTGCGCGCATCGCACTCGACGCCGCCGAGACCTACGAACGTCTGGGGTCGCCCGAGGGCGAGCTGGCGCTTGCCGAAGCGGTCATCTATCTGGCGCTGGCGGCCAAGTCGAACGCCGGCTACCTCGCGTATAATGCGGCGCGCAGCTTCGTCGGCAGCGACGCCTCGCGGCCCGTTCCGATGCACCTGCGCAATGCGCCGACCCGCCTGATGAAGCAACTCGGCCACGGCAAGGAGTACCGCTACGCACACGACGAAGCCGACGCCTATGCCGCCGGCGAGGACTATTTCCCGCTCGGCATGGCGAAGGTCGAATGGTATCGCCCGGTCGCACGCGGGCTGGAAATTCGTATTGGCGAAAAACTGGCCCATCTGCGCGAACTCGACCGACGAGCGCGGAAAGAGCCGCGTTAGGCGGCGGGCAAACCACCGTCTGGCCGGGCCTGCGCAGGTCGTCGCGCGCGAGCTCGAGCTTGCCACCGGGCGCCCTGCCGCGTAGGCGGAAGAACAAGGACTGAGCATGCTCGACATCCAACTGTTACGCAATGACCTCGACGGCGTCGCCGAACGTCTGGCGACGCGCGGCTATACGCTGGACTGCGCCGGCTTTCGTCGGCTGGACAGCGAGCGCAAGACGCTGCAGACGCGGACCCAGGACCTGCAGGCTCGACGCAATGCGCTCTCCCGGCAGGTCGGTGTGGCTAAGAGTCGGGCAGAGGATGTCACTGCCATCCTCGACGAGGTAGCTGCGTGCAAGGCCGAACTGGAAACGAACGAAGCACACCTGGACCAACTGCTCGCCGAACTCGACGCCTTCGTCGCGCGCGTTCCCAATCTGCCACAGGCCGACGTGCCGCTGGGCCGCTCAGCCGACGATAACGTCGAAAACAAGCGCTGGGGCACGCCGCGCAGCTTCGCCTTCACCCCGCGCGACCACGTCGATCTCGGTGAAGCGCTTGGCCAGATGGACTTCGCCGCCGCGGTCAAGATCTCCGGCACGCGCTTCTCGCTGATCAAGGGCCAGCTTGCCCACCTGCACCGCGCGCTCGCCCAGTTCATGCTCGACACCCACACTGCGCAGCACGGGTATGCCGAGATCTACTCACCTTATCTGGTCAATGCCGCCAGCCTGTTCGGGACCGGGCAGTTGCCGAAATTCGAGGACGACCTGTTCAAGATTCTGCGCCCGGAGGCCGAGCCGCTCTACCTGATCCCGACGGCCGAGGTGCCGGTGACCAACATCGTGCGTAACGAAATCCTCAGCGCCGAAGCGCTGCCCTTGAAATTCGTCTGTCACACGCCGTGTTTCCGTTCCGAAGCCGGCTCCTACGGCCGCGACACGCGCGGCATGATCCGCCAGCACCAGTTCGACAAGGTAGAACTGGTGCAGATCGTCGCCGCCGAGGCATCGTCCGCCGCGCATGAAGAACTCACCGCGCACGCCGAGCGCATCCTCGAACTGCTTGAACTGCCCTACCGCCGCGTCACCCTGTGCACCGGCGACATGGGTTTCTCGTCGGCCAAGACCTACGACCTGGAAGTCTGGCTTCCCGCACAGCAGGCCTACCGCGAAATCTCGTCCTGCTCCAACTTTGCCGCCTTCCAGGCACGCCGCATGCAGGCGCGCTACCGCGGCGCCCGCGGCCGGCCGGAACTCGTGCATACCTTGAACGGCTCCGGCCTGGCCGTCGGTCGCACGTTGGTCGCCGTGCTGGAAAACTACCAGAACGCCGACGGCAGCATCGCCGTTCCCCGGCTGTTGCAGCCCTATCTTGGCGGCCGCCAGCGCATTGCTGTCGACTGAGCGGCGTCCTCAGCGGGCGGCGCCGTGCCGCGCGACCGGTCGGCCCGGCCGCCGGCCTCCCGGAGGCAAAGCACCAACGGCCGGACGCTCGACGCGGTGTAAGCAAAGCTTCCCAGCCGGCTGTCTTGTGCTAAGATCCGCGCTCCGGAGAGGTGGCAGAGTGGTCGAATGTACCTGACTCGAAATCAGGCGTAGGTGGAAGCCTACCGTGGGTTCGAATCCCACCCTCTCCGCCAGTCATACAGCAAAGACGCGCCTTTCGGCGCGTTTTTGTTTTCCTCTGACGAGTCGCTATCGAATGAGCTTCGACAAGCTGCGCGCGCCCCATTGCCTCGACGCTGCGCCTTCCTGGTTGCCACGATCCGGCGCCGCGCGTCGGTCATCCTGATCTCCCCGAACGACGACCCGATGGCGGGTTCACCGAGCAGAACGATGTTTGCCAGGAGCGGCAGTCTCCGGACGATGGACGAACTCCACTGGTGGCTGGCTGCCCACCGAGAGGCAAGCCTAGCGTTTGCCCCGGCGACTGGCTGTCCGATGGAAGAGGGGCGTCTTGTGAGTTCGCGGCGCCCTGCGCAAGCGCTGATTGCGCCTCCCGGGCGGGGAAGTCTTCGCCGCCGGACGGGCTCGGGAGCCGGCCGCAAGAACTTGCGAACTGCGCCAACTCACGAGCGTCCGGGCGCGTCGGCCGCCACCAAGGGTACGCTAGGCCGGGCTTGGCGCACCCTTGAGCGCGCCAACCACGCATTGAGAGCGCCCGACCGAGGTTCCGACGCATCGCCGGACAGCGGCGCTGACTGGCGTCTATCCAGCAAGAGAAGCAAGCTTACCTTCTTGTCATCGAAGCGGACGAGCGAATTTACGGCAAGCCTTGGACTTGAGACTGGCAAGTCCTTGCACATGCGGATCTGCTCCGCGAAGGTGCAGTGCTGCGGCTCTACCGCCTTCCGGACATCGGGCGCGTACCCATCGAGTGTCTCCTCGCTCCGCCGCTAGGCGAACACCAACTCCAACGCCGGAGGATGGGGGCGCAGGCAGAGATCGTCGCCCCCCCACTCGGCCGATTGCTGCGCGTAGTCCTCTGGAAAGGCGAAGAGGCCGTCGCGGGCGGAGCGCCGGTAGGGCTCGACGCGGCAATGCCAGCCGGGGCTCTCGCTGACGCGGAGGTAGCAGCGAAGGGGCCGCTTCCAGTGACCGCAGGCTCTCCGAGGCGAAAGCGGCGGCCACTCGCGGCAGGTTCTTGCGCTTCCGCTCGTAGCTCAGCGTGTCGGTGCGGTGAAAGCTCGTCGCTCCACGTCGGAGTTTCGGATGGTCGAAAAATACCGTCATCGCCCGTTCGTCGTGGCCAGGTGACGCCATCAACCCGTCGCGAAACGCGGCCAGCGTGTCGTTATCGAGGTGGAACTCCGCCTCATCGAGAACGGCCAGCGCGCCGACAGCGCACGCCATGTCGCGGGTCTCGCGGGACTCGGTTGCCAGGCGCGCGCGCGCGGCTTCGGCTAGGCCCATCCAGGCATCAAACAGCGCTTCGATTCGGGATTTCTTCATCGCCGTGCAATCGAATCTCTGCAGCAACTCGCGCCCCAAGAGCTTGCACGCCAACATTCTGCATCTGCCAGAAGCACTCGCGAGTCGAGTAGTTACGGGGATGTTCACTTTCAGGAGATCAAGAACGTGATGAATTTGGACTAGGCCGAACTTTGCGGTACATTACCGTACTTCCGCAGTACAAGCGCCACACAAGGAAAAGCAATGGCTACCGGCAAGACAGCCATCTTGAGTCTTCGCATCGAACCGGGCCTGAAAGAAGCGCTGCGCGCTGCCGCCGAGCAGGAACACCGCAGCATCGCCAACATGGTGGAAGTGATGATCCGGGAGTATTGCGGGCGAAACAATGTCGCTCTTGGCGAGCAACCCGCACCCATCTACAACATGCAGCCTCCGGCAGCCGACGAGGCAAAATCGCCAAGAAGCAAGAAGGACGCATGAACACCAAAGAAGTCATCGACCGCATCTTCAAGGAGCCCGGTGTCCCGTTTGAACTGACGGAATTCGAGAACCTCGGCAGGCCCATACACGAGATTCTCTCCGTCTACCCGAAGCCCGCCACGACCGGCAAGGATGCGGGCAAGACGAAGTACTACCTGAAGAGCTTGATCCCGTTCTCGACCGGCAACGACGAAGTGCAGGTGTATGCCGAGGGCGGCAGGTCGGCACCCGAGGAGATCGTCAGGCAGCTTTGGGTCTACAAGCTGATGCACCAATACGGCTACCGGGCAGATGAAATCGACCTGGAAAAAGGCGTTCAATTCGGCACCGAGGTCGGCACCAAGGCGGCCGACATCATCGTCTATGCTGATGCGACCAAGCTCACGCCCAAGATCATCGTCGAGTGCAAGAAGCCCAAGCGCAAGGACGGCATCGAGCAGCTCAAGAGCTACATGAACGCCAAGGGCGCACCGGTCGCCTTGTGGTCCAACGGGGCCGACAGCATCATCCTCTATCGGCCCTACCCGGCGCAGTTCGATGACACGCTGTTCGACATCCCGAGGCGCGGCCAAGCGCCCAAGGATGTGCTCGAAGCCAGCAAGACGCTCCTGCAGCTCAAGAAGGACTTCAACTTCAAGAAGATCATTCAGGATCTGGAAGAGCTGGTCCTGGCCGACAGCGGCAAGGAGGAGTTCAACGAGATCTTCAAGCTGATCTTCGCCAAAATCTGGGACGAGAAGGAGGCATTGGAGCATCGGGCAAACAAGGTCGTCGAGTTCCGCAAGGCCATCGACCCCGTGATCACTTACGGCCGTATCAACAACCTGTTTCACAAAGCGTGCGAAGAATGGCCCGGCATCTTCAAGGACGGCGAGGATATCGACTTGGCGAACCGCCATCTCCAGGTGTGCGTTGGCCCCATCGAGGGCGTGCGCCTGCTCGGATCGAACCTGCGCATCATGGATGATGCTTTCGAATACCTGCTGCCGACCGAGGCCAAGAAGAAGAAAGGGCAGTTCTTCACGCCGCGCCATGTCGTTGAAATGTGCGTGCGCATGCTCAACCCGAAGCGCACCGAATACGTCATGGACCCGGCGTGTGGGTCAGGCGGCTTTCTGCTGCACGCCATGGACTGGTGCTACCGCGCCAGGGACAACGAGCAGCGCGAACTGCGCAAGCACAGGTACGCGTCCAGGTACCTGTGGGGCATCGACTTCGAACAGCGCGCCGCCAAGACGTCGCGTGCCCTGATGCTGATTGCCGGCGACGGACACACCAACATCTTCGGGCCTGATGTCAGCAGCCTCGACC
>NZ_JAPUVR010000113.1 GCF_029255125.1 Accumulibacter sp.
CCGTATTTCATGATCTCGGGCAGCGCATCGACTTTCGACAGGGCGATGGCGACGCCCTTTTCGGTGGCGACTTCCTCGATCAGCCGGATCGTGTTGCGGCAGTTGGCACAGCCGGTGCCGAGCACCTTGACGTCTTTCACGCAGCTTCTCCTTTTCCAGCAGGAATGCCTGCTCCCGCCTGCGCCACCCGTGGCGCCTAGCTGAGGACCAGGTTGAACACGTAGCCGACCAGCAGTATGCCGCCGCCGACGACCCCGGCGAAGCTCAGGATCAGGCGCAGTTTCAGAACCTTGCGCAAGATGATCATCTCCGGCAGGGAGAGCGCGATGACGCTCATCATGAAGGCGAGGACGGTACCGAGGGCGGCACCCTTGCCGAGCAGGGCCTCGACGATCTAGATGATGCCGGCGGCGTTGGCGTACATCGGCACCCCGATCAGGACGGCGACGGGCAGCGACCACCATGGAGCATCCCGGCCCATGATCGAAGCCATGAAGTCTTCCGGCACGTAGCCGTGGATGCCGGCGCCGATCGCGATGCCGGCGACCACGTAGGGCCAGACCTTGCCGACGATTTCCCGCACGTGGTGCCAGCCGGCCTGGAAGCGTTCAACCCAGGTCATTTGGCCACCGGCGAATTCAGGTGCCGTGCCGTTCAGCATGCCCTGCACCCAGTCTTCGAGATGACGTTCCATGCGCAGCTTGCCGATCACCAGGCCGGCGACGATGGCGACACTCAGGCCCAGCCCGAGGTAGAGCGCAGCGACCTTCCAGCCGAACAGGCCGAAGAGCAGGACGAGCGCCACCTCGTTGACCATCGGTGCCGAGATGAGGAACGAGAACGTGACGCCGAGCGGAACGCCGGCCGAGAGAAAACCGATGAACAGCGGCACCGCCGAACACGAACAGAATGGCGTGACGATTCCCAGGCTGGCCGCGAGCACGTTGCCGACGCCGACACGTTTGCCCGCCAGCAGCGCACGCGTTCGCTCGGGCGAGAAGAAGGTCTGCACGATGCCCATCAGGAAGACGATCCCGGTGAGCAGGAGCAAGACCTTGGGCGTGTCGTAGAAGAAGAAATGCACCGCCTCGCCCAGCGCCGTGCCGTGTGCCAGACCGAGCAGGGCAATCAAGGTATCGGCAAACGCACTCAGGTGCCGGTAAAGGGCAAACCAGAGCGCGCCGACGCAAGCCAGGCCGATGACCCAGCAGGCGGCAACGCCGGTTTCGCTTTTTGGTAGTAAGGCGGGAGCAGTCATCCTGGAGCCCGGCAAGCGTCCTCAGTGTCGTGCATGCCGCTTCGCCCGGGCGCCGCTGGCTGGCCGACCGGCGTCGGCACGCGCCGCCACGCGGGCTTGCGATGAACTCCATTCTACACGCTTGGCCAGGCCGGCGCCTGGGCAACGACGCGCCGCGGCAAGCTTCCGCCGCTCGTCGTCCGCCACCGATTCGTGCAGCCATCAGTCCTCGGCGGACGGCATCACTTCCTCGCCGCTGGCCCGGCGCTGGCAAGCCTGGCGCAGCAAGGCGAGTTGTCGCCGGTAGTTGCGGCAGCCGATACAGAGCAGCGTATGCAGGCGCAGCGCGGTGCGCTCGCGCGCGCTGAGCGGGCGATCCAAGGCTTCGGAAAGCAGGCGAGCGGCGCGTCGGCAAGTCAGCATGGTCGCTCGGCTCCGCTGGCAAACCATCTCTGGTCCAGGCAGAGGCGAAGGCTCATGCGTGCCCGATGGAGGACGACCCAGCAGTGGTTCGCGGTCATCGACAGCTCGCGGCAGATCTCGCCGGTTTCCAGACCGAGCATTTCACGCATCATGAAGACGCGGGCGGTAGCCGGCGGGAGATCGTTCAGACAGGCGTCGAGGACCGCCCAGAAGCTGCGGTTTTCGAAGGCCTTCTCCGGGTTGCCCCAGGTCGCTGGCCGCATTTCGCGTTGCCAGTGGCCATCGGCGGTGTACAGCGGAGTGAAGTCATCGTCGTCCACCTCGTTCTCTCTTGCCTCGCAGCTTGGTTCGCGCGCCCGGCGCCGGATCGCGTCTACGATCTTGTTGCGCAGGATCGAAAAAACCCAGGTCTTGAGGCGGGCGCGCTGGGCGAAACGGTCGGCCGACTCGAGCGCCGCCAGCATTGCCTCTTGCACCGCGTCCTCGGCGCTTGCCCGGTCACGCAGTTGAAGCAGCGCGAAGCGCAGCATGTCGCGCCGAAAACCTTCCATCTCGTCGGCGATGGCGGCGGCTTCCGCCGGCAGCCGGCGGCTGGCGCCGGGCGGTGCATCGGCTGGTTTGCGTGGTTCAGCAGGCATGCGGGCTTGACGGAGGCAATACGTTGGCCAAGGGATCGCCGCATCAACCGACGATGATCGATGCCGGGCGCGACAGGAGGTAAGAGTGTAGCGACAAGCGCCGGCGCCGGAAAGCGTATGCTGGCGCCGCCTCGACGGTGCGCTATCCGGCGCGCGCGCCGACGGCGATTCGCCGCCGCTTGCGAAATCAAATAAGATGCTCGAACCGCAACCATTGGCAAGGAGACCGCGATGCATGTTGGCGTTCCAAGGGAGATCAAGAATCACGAATATCGCGTCGGACTGACGCCTTCGTCGGTGCGCGAGATGGTCGCGCACGGTCATCAGGTCACCGTCGAGAGCGGTGCCGGGTGCGGTATCGGCGCCACCGACGAGGTCTATCGTAAAGCCGGCGGACGCATCGTGGAAACCGCCGAGGAAGTCTTCGCCGAGTGCGAGATGATCGTCAAGGTGAAGGAACCGCAGGCGGGCGAGCGCGCGATGTTGCGCGAAGGCCAGATCCTTTACACCTACCTGCATCTGGCGCCCGATCCGGAGCAGTGCGCCGGACTGGTCGCCAGCGGTGCAGTCTGCATTGCCTACGAGACGGTGACCCAGCCGGGCGGCGGCTTGCCGCTGCTCGCGCCGATGTCCGAAGTCGCCGGCCGGATGTCGATCCAGGCCGGTGCCTACTGTCTGGAGAAGGCGCACGGCGGGATGGGTGTGCTGCTCGGCGGCGTTGCCGGCGTTCCCTCGGCGCGCATCCTCATCCTGGGCGGTGGGGTGGTCGGTTCGAATGCCGCGCAGATGGCCGTCGGTACCGGCGCTCAGGTGGTCGTCATCGACCGCAACATCGACGTTTTGCGCAAGATGGACCGCCTGCTCGGTGCCCGCGTGATCACCGTCTTTTCCAATCGCGACAATGTCGAGCAGCACGTCCTGCGCGCCGACCTGGTGATCGGCGGCGTACTCATCCCGGGCGCAGCGGCACCAAAGCTGATTACGCGCCAGATGATCGACGCGATGAAGCCTGGTTCGGTGATCGTGGACGTCGCCATCGACCAGGGTGGGTGCTGCGAGACCGCGCATCCGACGACGCACGCCGAACCGACCTACGTCGTCGGCAACGTCGTCCATTACTGCGTCGCCAACATGCCGGGCGGCGTGCCGCGCACCTCGACCTATGCGCTGAACAACGCGACGCTGCCCTTTGCACTGCAAATCGCCGACAAGGGCTGGCGCAGCGCGCTGCGCGACAACGAGCACCTGCGCAACGGGCTGAACGTGGCTTTCGGCAAGGTCACCTGTCGTGAGGTGGCGGAGGACCTGCATTACGACTATCACGACGCCTTGTCGGTGATCGGCTGAGCGGCGGCGGTGGCGAGCGCGCGCGGCAAGCCGAGCGGTCGGCTCAAAGCGGGAAAGCTGCTGCCGGCAAGCCCGCCAGCGCGCGGCGGCGGGGCTGCGCGGTCGTCGGCCGGCGCACGCCAGGTATCCCCCGGCGCCGCAGCGCGCTGGCAGCGTACCGTCCGCTACGCCTGGGACAAGGGCGGCAGCCGCGGCGGTCGCTAGCCGCCGCGCTGCGCGGCGCGGGTGGCCAGGAAGGGCGGCGACTGTCGGGCGCCCGCTGCTCCACTCGGGTGAGCGCTGCGGATTGCTCAGGGGCTTGTCACTTCAGCAATCACCGCATGCAGTTGAGGCAGCAGTGAGCGCAGGAAAACCTCCATGGACCGGTCGTCGACCAGGAACTCCAAGTGCGCGACGCTCGCCGTCATCGAGCAAGCGGCGCAGTCGGACCGCCCTGGTTGACCAAGGGATCGCCAAGGCCAAGAAAGCCTTCCATCCAGAGGTGCCCGAGTTGCGCCCCCTGCTTGATCTGCTCCGGTACTCCCCGCAGTTCGTCTGCTCGGCGGGCCTGGGTGTGACCGCTTTCGTCGCGCAACAATACACGCGTCTCTTTCGGCTTCAGGGCGTTGAGGAAGAAGGGTGAATGCGTGGTGACCAGGACTTGCGTGCGTTCGCACGCGGCACGACATTCCTCGGCCACTTCGGGCAGCAGGCGGGGATGGAGAAAGTTCTCCGGTTCCTCCATGCCGATGAAAGGGGGTGGATCCGGGTCATAGAGCAGGACGAGATAAGCCAGCATCTTGAGCGTGCCGTCCGAGGCAAACCTGGCCAGCACCGGATGACTGAAAGGCGCGTCCTTGATCTGCAGAAGCAGGCGCCCGTCCAGCATCGTTTCGGCGAGGACGCGTTCGACACGGGGTACGCGCGCGCGCAGGGCAGCAAAAATGCGCTCAAGCAGTTCCGGATGCTGTTCAGCCAGATATTGGATGACATTCGCCAGATTGTCACCGGTCTTGCTCAGACGCTCTTGCGGTCCGGCTTCGGGTTGACCGCGTGCCGTATCGGCTGCGAGGTAGGACACGTGCCAGCCGGTAATGAACTCACGCAACGCGGCTACCCGCGGATGCTCGGCAAACTGACCGAGGGCGTTGACCGCCAGCAGATCGGGCGACTTGAGCGGTACGTCGATACGCCGGTCCTCTTCGTCGGGCAACTCGCGACTTGTCGCACGTCCTTGTCCTTCACGGTAGTCAAGAAAGCGAAAGGGCTTCCCCCGCTGCCCTCGTCGCCATTGCAGCCATTCTTCGACGACGACCGGGCCGTGCTTGCGTTCATCGACGGCGACGTGATACGTGATCAGCGGGTACCCATGCTCTTTGTACTTGATTTCGATGGCCACTGGCCCATCGCTGCCGCGCGTCTTGAGTTCCTTGGCGCGTCCGCGCTTGTCCCAGGCTCGCCGCAAACCGAGTTCAAAGCATTCGGCGAGGAACGCAAAGACGTCGAACACGGTCGACTTGCCACTGCCGTTGGGGCCGAGGAGGACGGTCATCGGGGTCAGTCCCTTGAACTCGATGTCGTGCAGAGCGCGGAAGTTGCGTACTTTGAGGTACTCGATGCGAGCCGGTGTGCGGGTCGCTGCGTCGCTTGTCAGCATGTTGCCTCCAGGTCTCGATCGTCCGGCTGGCGGGTCGGCGGGCCGGCGGAGCCGGCCCGCCGGGTAAGCCGGAGAGGGCGCATTCCGAGTCGGCGCCTGGGCGGATTATCGTCGATTCGGCATGCGCTGTGCAGGGGCGAGGTCAGTGCCTGCCGCGGGGAAATGCCGTGCGCCGGGCCTCGGCGCCTCAGGCGTTCAGGCCAGGTTTGCGATGGGGGTCGATCACCTGCAGAAGTTGCGCGAAAACCCGGGGCGTTCCGGCGATCACGTTGCCGGTCTGCAGATAGGTTTCGTTGCCGGCGAGATCGCCGATCAGGCCGCCGGCTTCGGCCACCAGGAGGGCGCCGCCGGCAATATCCCAGGGTGAGAGGCCGAACTCCCAGAAGCCATCGTAGCGCCCGCAGGCGACGTAGGCGAGGTCGAGCGAGGCAGCGCCCGGGCGGCGTATGCCGGCTGTCTTGCGCGTCAGGTCCTTGAAGATCGCCAGGTAAGTGTCGATGTGCTCCTGCACGCGGTAGGGGAAGCCGGTGCCGATCAGCGCGTCTTCCAGCTTCAGGCACTTGCTGACGCGGATTCGCCGCTCGTTGAGAAAGGCGCCGCCGCCCTTGCTGGCGGTGAACATTTCGTTGCGCGTAGTGTCATAGACCGCAGCGTGCACGAGCTGTCCGCGGTGTGCCAGCGCGATCGAGATGGCGTATTGCGGCAGGCCGTGAATGTAGTTGGTCGTTCCGTCGAGCGGGTCGATGATCCACTGGTACTCGCTGCCGGCAGCCCGACCGGCGGTGTGGCCAGACTCCTCTGCTAGAATTCCATATTCGGGATAGGCCTCGTGCAGGACTTCGATGATCGCCGCTTCGGCGGCCCTGTCGACCTCGGTGACGAAGTCGCTCTGGCGCTTGCTGGTCACCTGCAGGTGTTCGAGGTCGAGCGAGGCGCGGTTGATGATCTGGCTGGCGCGGCGCGCCGCCCGGATGATGATGTTGAGCGCTGGATGCATGGTCTTGGCGTACGGGACGGGCGGCTGCGGCCGCCCGATTGTTTTGGAGGATCACGGATTCTAATATGAACGGCGCAGGCGAATCGGAAACTTCGCGCGCCTTGCTCGATCGCGTACACATCGTCCTCGTTCAGCCCAGCCATCCGGGCAACATCGGCGCGGCGGCGCGGGCGATGAAGACGATGGGCTTGTCGCACCTCTGGCTGGTCAATCCGAAGCGTTTTCCGGATGGCGAGGCGGACGCGCGGGCGGCGGGGGCGGAGGATGTGCTGCGTGCTGCGCGCGTCTGCGCCAGCGTCGATGGCGCGCTGGCGGCGACCGTGTATGCCGGAGCCGTGACCGCCCGCCAGCGCCATCTCGGGCCGCCCGCCCTGGCGGCGCGCGCGGCCGCAGCGGAAGTCGTCGCGTGGGCGGCGACGGGCGAAGTGGCCCTGCTTTTCGGCAATGAGACGGCCGGTCTGACGAACGCCGACGTGCAGCGCTGCCGGCAAACGATCCATATTCCGGGCGACCCGGCGTATGGTTCGCTCAATCTGGCGGCAGCGGTGCAGGTGTTGTGCTATGAACTGCGGCTGGCTGCTTTTGCCGGTGCTCCACCTCGCTCGACGCGCACGGTTCCCTTCGTCTCGCCACCGGCCCTGCACGCCGAGGTCGAAGCCTTCTACACGCACCTGGAACGGGTCATGATCGCCAGCGGCTTCCTCGACCCGCACCAGCCGCGTCGTCTGATGGCCAAACTGCGCCGCCTGTTTGGCCGCGCGACGCTGGAGCGTGACGAGATCAACATCCTGCGCGGCCTGCTCGACGCGCTCGAGCCCCGGCGCGAGCCAGCGGAGGTCGGCCCGGCGAACGACGAATCTTCTCTTGTCCCCAAAAATAGTGGACAGACATAGTATGGTATTGTATGATCGCGGGTTTGACTTGAGGAGCCATGCTTGATGTTCGCCCGGTTGCGCGAAGACATTCAGTCCGTTTTCGATCGGGATCCCGCTGCACGCACGTCGTGGGAAGTGCTGACGTGCTATCCCGGCGTACACGCGATGGTCAGCCACCGGCTGGCGCATTGGCTATGGACGCACCGTTTGCGCTGGCTCGGCCGCTTTGTTTCGCACCTGGGCCGTTTCTTTACCGGGATCGAAATCCATCCCGGTGCGACGATCGGCCGCCGTCTGTTCATCGATCACGGCATGGGCGTGGTGATTGGCGAGACGGCGGTGATCGGCGACGACGTGACGCTGTACCACGGCGTGACGCTCGGTGGAACGTCGTGGAACAAGGGCCGGCGTCACCCGACGCTGGAGAGCGGCGTGGTGATCGGCGCCGGGGCCAAGATCCTCGGACCGATCACCATCGGCCGGTCGGCCAAGGTTGGTTCGAACGCGGTCGTCGTCAAGGATGTCCCGGCACGCGCGACAGCCGTTGGCAACCCGGCCCGGATCATCGACGGCGAGCAGGCGCAGAAGCGCGAGGAGATGGCCGGTCAACTCGGTTTCTCGGCCTATGCGCTGGCCGGCGAGGTGGACGATCCGCTGGCAAAAGCAATCCATGGTTTGCTCGATCATGCTGTTGAAGCGGATCGGCGTTTTGAAGCCTTATTGAGGAAACTCGAGGAGGCTGGTGTAGCCGTCGAGGGTGAACTGGCTGCGGCGGATCGTTTCGATCCGCAATACCTGAGCAGAATAGTTGACTAATAGGCGGATTTTTTATATAGTTGTAGTGCTTGCGCAACTATTATCATCAAAGGAGGAAGCATGCGTTTAACTACAAAAGGACGTTTTGCCGTAACGGCAATGGTGGATCTCGCCCAACGCTGCAGCGACGGTCCGGTTTCCCTGGCGGGAATCAGCGAAAGGCAGAAAATCTCGCTGTCCTATCTCGAACAACTCTTCGGCAAGCTGCGTCGCTATGGTCTGGTGTCCAGCGTGCGTGGTCCCGGCGGCGGCTATCGCCTGGCGCGTGCGGTCGGCGAGATGACGGTCACCGACATCATTCGCGCGGTCGACGAACCGCTCGATGCGACCCAGTGTCGCGGCAAGGAAAACTGTCGCGAGGACGAGCGTTGCATGACGCATGATCTGTGGTCCACCTTGAACGACAAGATGTTCGAGTATCTGAGTTCGGTGACGCTGGCCGAGTTGGTCGAGCAGCAGGGTCAGGTCGCCGACGCCGGTGCCGGCAAGACCTATCGGCGCGGACGGCCGCGCGCGAAGGCGGCTGCGCTCGGGAGTTGATCGCCGCATCATGTTCGCTCCCGTCTACTTCGACCATAACGCGACGACGCCGGTTGAGCCGGCGGTGCTCGAGGCGATGCTGCCGTATTTCTCGGTACAGTTCGGCAACGCCTCGAGCCGGCACGAGTATGGTCGGGCGGCGCGGCGCGCAATCGACGAGGCGCGCGGCAAGGTGGCCGCCGCCGTCGGCGCACAAGCGAACGAAGTGATCTTCACGAGCTGTGGATCGGAGGCCAACAACCTTTTCCTGAAGGGAGCAGCGGCGTGTTTGCGGCCCGGCGCGCTGGTCGTCAGCGCGCTCGAGCATCCTTGCGTGCTCAGGCCGGCCGAGCAACTGGCCAGGCGTGGGTGGACGCTGCACCGAGCGTCGGTGGATGCTGCGGGCAGGGTCGATGCCGCGGCTTTTGCCGAGCTGATGCGCGCACGACCGAAGCTGGTCTCGGTCATGCTGGCGAACAACGAGACCGGCGTCGTGCAGGATGTCGAGGCGCTTGCTGCCGCTGCACGCAGTGCGCAGGCATGGTTTCACACCGATGCGGTGCAAGCGGTTGGCAAGCTGCCGGTCGATTTTCGGCGTCTCAACGCGGCCGGGGTGCACGCGCTCACCTTGTCCGGGCACAAGCTTGGCGGACCGAAAGGGGCGGCCGCCTTGGTCCTCGACAAGCGCGTCGAGCTTGAATCCCTGATTGCCGGTGGCGGGCACGAGCGAGGCTTGCGCTCGGGTACCGAGAACGTCGCGGCGATCGTCGGTCTTGGCGTTGCCTGCACTCTGGCGGCGGAACGTCAGGCAGCGTATGCGCGGCATGTGGCCAACCTGCGCCAGCGGCTGGAGAGCGGTTTGCTCGCTTTGGGCGCGACGGTTTTCGGCGTGGCGGCGGCTCGTTTGCCAAACACCGTGTATTTCGCACTGCCGGAACTTGACGGCGAAACGCTGGTCGGACAGCTTGACCGGGCCGGTTATGCGGCCGCCAGCGGCGCAGCGTGTTCGAGCGCCAGTCCCGAACCGTCGCATGTCTTGCGTGCCATGGGGGTGAGCCCTGAACTGGCGCGTGCTGCGGTGCGCGCAAGTCTGGGCGCGACGAGCACCGCGGAGCAGGTCGATGGCTTCCTGTCCGCCTTGCACGCGACGCTTGCCCGGTTGCGCCGCCTGACCGCAATGTCCGGTTAGGCAACTTTTTTTCGTACGCCGGATGGCGGTTGGGCGCCTGATCGCCCAGGCTCCTCCCAGGCACAGATGCAGAGGATTCTCGGAAGTCATGAAACACAGGCAAGACGAGCTTGAAGCAGGGAAAGAGCCATGTTGAGGTTGCCCATCTATCTCGACTACTCGGCGACGACGCCGGTGGACCCGCGGGTTGCCGCCCAGATGATGCCGTATCTGGTCGAGAAATTCGGTAATCCCGCATCGCGCTCGCATTCCTTTGGCTGGGAAGCCGAAGCGGCAGTCGAAACGGCGCGCGAAGAGGTCGCGCGGCTGGTCAATGCCGACGCCAAGGAGATCGTCTGGACGTCCGGCGCGACCGAGTCGAACAATCTGGCGCTGAAAGGTGCGGCGCAGTTCTACGCCGGCAAGGGCAAGCACATCGTGACGCTGAAGACCGAACACAAGGCGGTGCTTGATACCTGTCGCGAGCTCGAGCGACAAGGGTTCAGCGTTAGCTATCTCGATGTCCGGGAAGACGGGCTGCTCGACTTGGCCGCCTTTGCCGCCGCGCTCCGGCCGGACACGATCCTGGCTTCGGTCATGTTCGTCAATAACGAGATCGGCGTCATCCAGCCGATCGCCGAAATCGGCGAGATCTGCCGCGCGCGCGGAGTGCTCCTGCATGTCGATGCGGCACAGGCGACGGGCAAGCTGCCGATCGATCTGGCGCAGTTGCATGTCGATCTGATGAGTTTCTCGGCGCACAAGACGTATGGGCCGAAGGGGATCGGTGCGCTCTACGTGCGGCGCAAGCCGCGCGTTCGTCTGGCGGCGCAGATGCACGGCGGTGGGCACGAACGCGGTTTCCGTTCGGGTACCCTGCCGACGCACCAGATCGTCGGCATGGGCGAGGCTTTCCGCCTGGCGCGGCTGGAAATGGGCAGCGAGAACGAGCGCATCCGCATGTTGCGCGACCGCTTGCTGGCGGGTCTGTCGGACATCGAGCACGTCTATGTGAATGGCGACCTCGAACAGCGCGTGCCGCACAACCTCAACCTGAGTTTCGCCTATGTCGAAGGCGAGTCGCTGCTGATGGCGGTCAAGGATTTGGCCGTCTCGTCGGGCTCGGCGTGCACTTCGGCCTCGCTGGAGCCATCCTACGTCCTGCGTGCGCTCGGTCGCGAGGACGAACTGGCGCACAGTTCGATCCGCTTCACGCTCGGCCGATTCACCACGGAAGAGGAGGTGGATTACGCGATCAACTTGCTGCATGCCAAGATTGGCAAGCTACGCGAACTCTCGCCGTTGTGGGAGATGGTGCAGGAAGGCATTGACCTGAATACGGTGCAGTGGGCAGCGCATTGACGCGGCCCGTCGATTGAAGGAGATACAGCATGGCCTACAGTGTGAAAGTGCTCGATCACTACGAGAATCCGCGCAACGTCGGTTCGTTCGCCAAGGACGACGAAGGGGTGGCGACCGGCATGGTCGGCGCGCCAGCGTGCGGCGATGTGATGAAGCTGCAAATCAAGGTTGGCAAGGGCGGCGTCATCGAAGACGCGAAGTTCAAGACCTACGGTTGTGGTTCGGCGATTGCCTCGTCTTCTCTGGTCACCGAGTGGGTGAAAGGGAAGACGATCGAACAGGCGCTCGATATCAAGAACACGCAGATCGCCGACGAACTGGCGCTGCCGCCAGTCAAGATCCACTGTTCGATTCTTGCCGAGGACGCGATCAAGGCAGCCGTTGCCGATTACCGGAAGCGCCACGGCGAGGCTGCGGCAGGCTGAACGAATTTCTGCAGATGAATGTAAGCAAGGAGTTTTTATGGCAGTGACGCTTTCTGAACGGGCAGCGAGCCACGTCGCCAAGTACATGAAGAAGCGCGGCAAGGGGATAGGCCTGCGGCTTGGTGTGCGGACCAGCGGTTGTTCCGGCATGGCCTATAAGCTGGAGTTCGCCGATGCTGCTCAGCCGGATGACATCGAGTTCGAGTCGCACGGTGTCCGTCTGCTGGTCGATGCCAAGAGTTTGCCCTACCTCGACGGGACCGAGCTCGACTACACGCGCGAAGGGCTCAACGAGGGTTTCCGCTTCAATAACCCGAACGTCAAGGATGCCTGTGGCTGTGGCGAGAGCTTCAATGTCTGAGTACGGCCGGCGGCTGAGCTGGCCGGCGTCTCGCGCTTGAGTGGCCGATGCCGGTGGCCCCTGCCAGTCGCCTGATGTCCGGGCGTGAGCCGCTCGACCTGTCGACCGATTTCTTCTCGCTGTTTGCCCTGCCACGCAGCTTTCGCCTGGCGGCGGCGCAGCTCGACCGAGCGTATGTCGAACTGCAGGCCTCAGTCCACCCGGATCGCTTTGCCGCCGCTGACGACTCTGCCCGGCGATTGGCGATGCAGTGGTCGACGCGCGTCAACGAAGCCTATCAGACGCTGAAGAAGCCTTTGGCGCGGGCGAAGTACCTGCTCCATCTCGCCGCGCACGATGTCGCTGACGAGAACAACACGCTGATGCCGGCGGATTTCCTGATCGAGCAGCTCGAATGGCGCGAGGCAGTGGCAGAAGCGCGCGCCGCTGGCGACCATCATGAACTCGAACATATGCATCACCGCCTGCAGCGCGAGCTATCCAGCCGCTATGACGAACTCGGCGATCTCTTCGACGAGCGGCAGGATTTCGTCGAGGCGGCCGATCGTGTGCGGCGCCTGATGTTCATCGAGAAACTGCTCGCCGACCTCGATGAGGCGATGGCCGCATGTGACGCCTAGGCGGTACCGCAAGCGTCGATAGCGACGTTGTGGTCTCTCTCCAGTTAGCACCCAGGACCTTTCATACAGATGGCTTTACTACAGATAGCGGAACCCGGCGAGTCGGCCGCGCCGCACCGGCATCGGCTGGCGGTCGGCATCGATCTCGGCACGACCAATTCGCTCGTCGCGACGGTACGCAGCGGCCTCGCCGTCGTGCTCAACGACGAACTCGGCCGGCCGCTGCTGCCTTCGGTCGTGCGCTACCTGCCCGATGGTAGCTGCGCCGCCGGCTACGAGGCTCAGGCGCAGCAAGCGATCGATCCACGCAATACCATCGTTTCAGTGAAGCGTTTCATGGGACGCGGAATCAAGGACGTGCCGTACCGCGAAGATCTGCCGTATCGTTTTGACGAGGCTCCCGGCATGCTGCGCCTGCAGACCGTCGCGGGCGTGAAAAGCCCGGTCGAAATCTCGGCGGAAATCCTGCGCACCTTGCGTCTACGCGCCGAAAGCGCGCTTGGCGGAACACTAGTCGGTGCGGTGATCACCGTGCCCGCGTATTTCGACGACGCCCAGCGGCAGGCGACGAAGGATGCCGCCAAGCTCGCCGGTCTGCCGGTACTGCGCCTGCTCAACGAACCTACGGCAGCGGCGATCGCCTACGGTCTGGACAACGGCGCCGAAGGCGTCTACGCGGTATACGACCTGGGCGGCGGTACTTTCGATATCTCGATTCTGCGCCTGGCACGCGGCGTTTTCGAGGTGCTGGCGACTGGCGGCGACTCGGCGCTGGGCGGCGACGACTTCGATCAGCGCATTTTCTGCTGGATTCTCGAAAGCGCACAGCTCGCACCGCTTTCGGTCGAAGACGCGCGCATGCTGCTGACGCGCGCGCGCGAAGCCAAGGAGTACCTGAGCTTCCACGGTGTGGCACCGATCAGCGCGCGGCTGACCAGCGGCGAGATAGTCGATCTGCGACTGACCACCGAGACGTTCAGCGAGATCACCCGGACCTTGCTCGCCAAGACGCTGCAGCCGGTCAAGAAAGCCTTGCGCGACGCCGGCCTGACGGTCGGCGACATCAAGGGCGTGGTCATGGTCGGCGGCGCAACGCGGATGCCGCAGGTGCAACGTGCCGTCGGCGACTTCTTTCGCCAGGAACCCCTGAACAACCTCGATCCGGAGAAGGTCGTCGCGCTTGGTGCGGCCATGCAGGCCAATCTGCTTGCCGGCAACCGCAGCACCGGTGACGATTGGCTGTTGCTCGACGTCATCCCGCTTTCGCTCGGTCTGGAAACGATGGGCGGGCTGGTCGAAAAAATCGTTCCGCGCAACTCGACGATTCCAACCGCACGCGCGCAGGAATTCACCACCTTCCGCGACGGGCAGACGGCACTCGCCTTGCACATCGTACAAGGCGAACGCGAACTGGTCGGCGATTGTCGTTCGCTCGCCCGTTTCGAACTGCGCGGCATTCCGCCGCTGGTGGCCGGCGCGGCGCGCATACGCGTCACCTTCCAGGTCGATGCCGACGGGCTGCTCGCCGTCAGCGCGCGCGAACTTGGCTCGGGCGTAGAAACTGGCGTCGTCGTCAAGCCGTCGTACGGCCTGTCCGACGACGAGATTGCCGCGATGCTCAAGGACTCGCTGGCGCACGTCAAAGACGATGCCCAGCTACGCGCCCTGCAGGAGGCACGCGTCGAGGCCGAGCGGCTGATCGAAGCCGTACGTTCGGCGCTCGCCGCCGACGGCGATCTGCTCGCTGCCGATGAGCGCTCGCGCATCGAACGCGGCCTGCTTGGTTTGCACAACGCCGCGGCAGGCGAGAATCGGCGCCAGCTCGTGGTTGCGATGGACGATCTCGAGGCCGAAACGAAGGAGTTTGCCGCGCGACGAATGGACAGGTCGATCCGGCGGGCTTTCGCCGGGCGCAACATCAGCGAGCTGGCGGGCGATCTGTCGTTGGCGAAGAGCGGAGAAGGCGCATGACGCAAGTGATCGTCCTCCCGCACGTGGAACTCTGTCCGGACGGCGCGCTGTTCGACGCCCGGCCGGGCGAGTCGATCTGCCAGAATCTGCTCGAGAACGGTGTGGCGATCGAACACGCCTGCGAGATGTCGTGCGCGTGTACGACCTGTCACGTCATCGTGCGTGAAGGCTTTGCCTCGCTCGACCCGTCGGACGAAGTCGAGGACGATCTGCTCGACAAGGCCTGGGGTCTCGAACCGAACTCGCGTCTCTCGTGCCAGGCGCTGGTCGGGCAAACGCCGCTGGTCATCGAAATCCCGCGTTACTCGATCAATATGGCCAAGGAGGGAAAGCGATGAAGTGGACCGACATCAACGAAATCGTCAGCGAACTGATCGACGCGCATCCGCAGGTCGATCCGCTGCGCATCAACTTCGTCGACCTGATGCACTGGGTGCTCGCTCTACCGGGCTTCGACGACCAGGCAAGCCGCTGCGGCGAAAAGATCCTGGAGGCGATCCAGCAGGCCTGGATCGACGAACTCGCATGAAACCGAGCGATCATGGCGGCCAACAGCGCAACGTTCTCGGCGGCATCCTCGGTTCGTGCAGCGAGAAGCCGCTGACCGGCTATTTTCGCGATGGCTGTTGCACGACCAGCGACGAAGACCTTGGCAGCCATACCGTCTGCATCGTCGCGACGGCCGACTTCCTCGCTTTTTCGCGTGCGCAGGGCAACGACCTGTCGACCCCACGCCCGGAGTTCGCGTTTCCCGGCCTCAGACCGGGCGACCGCTGGTGCCTCTGCGCGACCCGCTGGCGCGACGCGCTGCGTGCCGGCAAGGCGCCGCGCGTCGTTCTCAATGCCTGCAACGAAGCGTGTCTGCTGATCGTCAGTCTGGACGATCTGAAGCGGCACGCGATCGACCTGAACTGACGCGACCAGCGCGGAGCGCGCCGCTCCGAGGCGGACGCGAGCAGTTCCCGAAAACGCAGCCGACAGGCCTCAAGAAGGCTGGATCGTGGCCGATAATCAGATTGGCGAGATTCGACTGGAGTGTGCCTGTAGGGCGGAGTCGAGGGCTTTGCCCGTTGCAGCGAGCGTGTGACGCTGACGGCGTACGTCGCGTGTAGCGATTGGAGCCTGGTGCGCTGTGCTGCGGTTCGCCGAGCGGAGCACGCATGATAGGGTAGGAAACTGCGGTCCGATGGGCAGAGGATGGGATAGTCCGGCTGGCTGGACGCCGGGCGGGGCTAGTGCGCAGCAGCCTGTTCTGCGCCGGGTCTGCTCTGCGCGCGTGCGCGACGCGGGCAAGGCGCGTTCAGGTTTGTGCGAGAACTTTGCTGGATAGGGGGTGACCGATGTCCATTCGGACGACTTGCTGCCGGGTCGCCCTGCTGCTGAGCATGCTCGCCTGTTGCTTCGGGCTGAGCGCGGCGCAGCAAGCGGCGACACTGCAGGCCGGGGCGCCCGCGCCGACCCGCACGCTCGAGCTTAGTCCGCAAGAGCGTGCGTGGATCGCGGCGCATCCGCGGATCGTGCTCGGCATCGACCAGGACTGGGCGCCGCTCATTCTCAAGAAGAGCGACGGCAGTTTCTCGGGCATCGACGGCGACCTCGTGGCGCAACTCAACGCGATGCTTGGCACGCGCATCACGTTTGTCACGGGGCGCTGGGCCGACATGGTGACGAAGCTGAAAAACCGGCAAGTCGATGGCCTTTCCGCCACGGTCGTGCATGCCGAGCGCGGCGCTTTCGCCAATTTCAGCCGGCCGTACATGACGCTCTGGAAATACTTCTACGCGCGCCGAGACCATGCGCAGACGATCCGTTCGGTCGACCATCTGGCGGGCAAACGGATTGGCTACCAGGCGGGCAACCTGTTCGAGGAAAAGACCCTGAAGGCGATCCCCAACGTGCGCGCAGTTCCGATGAACAACTCGCGAGCTGCCTTTTCCGCCGTTCTCGCCGGCAATCTGGACGGCTTTGTCGGTTCGATCATGACCGAATACCAACTCAGTCGAAGCGAGGCGGCGCGCCTCCAGCCGCTCTTCCGCGTGGGCCAGCCCCTCGAGCTGGTCTTCTCGATCCGTAACGACTGGCCGGAATTGGTCAGCCTGCTCGACAAGGGCATCGCCGCACTCTCGGCAGAGGAGCGGTTGCAGATCAAGGACCGCTACTACCGCGGGATGGACGGACGCCTGGCGCAGGTGACGATCCGCCTGAGCGACAGCGAGCGCGCCTGGATCGAAGCGCATCCTTCGATCGTGATGGGCATAGACCGGACCTGGAAGCCGTTTGTGATCACCGAGCCCGACGGTCGCGTGAGCGGCATCGAAGCCGATTTCCTTGCGCGCATCCGTTCGCTTACCGGCCTCAACCTGCAGATCGAGCAAGGCGTCTGGAAGGATATCGTCGAGCGCGCCAAGCGCAAGGAGATCGACGGTTTGCTGTACTCGACTCGACAGAAGGAGGGCGAGCCCTATTTCCTGTTCAGCGACTCGACGTTCCGCGGCTACAGATACATCTTTGCGCGCAAGAACGACATGGCCGTCTACCGCGATATGGCCTCGCTGGCGGGCAAGCGGGTCGGCTATCAGGCAGGCAACGCGGCAGAGGAAGGGCTGCTGCGCAACTATCCGAGTGTGCTTGCGGTGGCCAAGGCGAACAACGGCGAACTGCTTGATGCACTGCTCAGAAACCAGATCGACGGCGTACTCAGCGACGCGCAATTCAGCTACTTGCTGCTCGAGCGCACCGTCGCCGAAGTCGGCGTCGCGGTCGTTCCGCCGGATAGCGAGATCAGCCTGCGCTACAGTATTCGCAACGATTGGCCGGAGTTGCAGGCGATCATCAACAAGGCGCTGGCGGCGATCCCGAGCGAAGAACGCCTGGCGATCACCGAGCGCTACATCGGCAAGATCCGGGCCGGAATTCGTTCCGAGCGCCAGGTCGTTCTCACCGACGCCGAGCAGCGCTGGCTGGACGCCAGGCACACGGTGCGTGCGCGGGTCAGCGACTGGCCGCCGTACATGTTCACCCAGCCGACTCCCGCGGGCGTCTCCGTCGACTACCTCGGGACTGTCGCCAGACGCTTTGGCTTTACCGTCGAGTTCGTGGCGGATCACGTCGGCTGGTCGGAGTCGGTGCGGGATGTCAAGGAGGAGCGCCGCCATTTCGACGTGTTGCTGACCATGCACCGCTCGCCCGAGCGAGAAAAGGACTTTGCCCTCAGCGCAGATTATCTGTACATGCCCTGGGCCATCTTTGCGCGCCGCGACAGTCCCTTCATCAGTGGGCTCGACAGCCTGCGCGGCAAGACTGTCGCCGCGGAGAAGGGCTATTTCATGACCGGCAAGCTCAAGCAGGAGCATCCCGAGATCAGGCTGATCGAAGTCGATCGATCGGCCGACGCTCTGCGTGCCGTTTCCAGCGAGCGCGCCGACGCCTATGTCGGCAATCTGGTGAACGCGAGTTTTCTGATCCGGGAGTTGGGCCTC
>NZ_JAPUVR010000114.1 GCF_029255125.1 Accumulibacter sp.
CGGCGCAGCTCGGGGATCGGCCAGCCGACCCAGGCAGCGCGCGAAGAGTTCTTCCATCGCCGCCGCCGGATCGCCGATCGGCTCGGCGCCGATCACCGGCAGATGATCGGCCGGCAGCGCAAACAGCGTTTCAGCCAGGCGCAGCGCACACCCGGCGGCCTCGTCAAAAGGCCGCTTCATGCCGGTTTCCGTGGCGTGCCAGCAGCCTGCAGCCGCTCGATTCCGGCCAGATAGACGGCAAGCTGCCCGGGCGTCAGCTCGGCCACCTGCGCTGGCGTCCACCCGAAATGCCAGGCGAGCAACACGTGCGATTCGCCGATCGCGCTGGCGGCAGCGTTCTGCGCCGCCGAAGGCTCGCGCTCCAGACCGGAAATGCGGTTGACTGCGGCGACCAGAAAATTGACCAGCCCGGCGTGCATCTGGCGAATCTGTTCGAGCGGCAACTGCGGCTCGACGAGCGACTCCTTGACCATCAGCAGCGGGGCGAGCGACGAATCTTCACGCGCGGCACGCGAAATCAGCGCCAGCGTCGCCACTTTCAGCGGGCGCAGGCGCACCTGCCCGCGCCGCGCCGCGCCGCTCTCCGCGCCCGGTTGCAGAATGCTGGCGGGAACCTCGACATCGTAGGTCAGCAGGCTGCCGGCGAGCAGTTCCTGCGCGCTGAGAAGCTGAGCGCTGCCCGCTTCGCCATCGCCCTGGGCAACGTCGTTCATAGCCTGATTGCGGACGGCCTGCATGCGTCAGGAACCTCCGTTGGATCGCGCTGCGGCGCGCTGATCAGCTTTCCTCGTAAGCCACCCGCATCGCCTGGAAGGTGATCGCTTCCATGACGAAGGCGTCGCTCGGAATGTTGTACGTCCAACTGTCGAACTTGACGCCGAAGACCGTCACCTTGGTCTGCTGCTCGGGATGCGCCGGATCCTTCAGCGTCGAAATCAGATTGAACGAGGGTTGGGCAAAGGTCGCTCCGGACGGCGGGCTGACCGCGCCGTCGCCGAGCAGCAGGCGCAACAGCGCGCCATTGACGTGCGCCCGTTCGGCCGAACCCGACACCTTGAGAATGCCGGGTCGCAAGTGCGTCGGGTAGCGCCGGCCGATCTCGTAGAACGGACGAACGTCGCTGCTGATGCTGATCTGGACGTTGGTCAGGCGGCCGACAACGTTCGACAGGTCGTACTGCGACACCAGCGCGTTGGCTGCCTCGCCTTCAGGAGTGGAGGTATCCTCGACGCCGAGGACGAGGACCGCATCGGTAGCGCGCAAGACATCGTTGGGCATGGTCGGATCTCCTGTCTTACTGCAGCGTCATGACGACGCGGATGAAGTCGATGCTGAAGGTCGGCTGGATCGTCATCACGACATTGACCTGGCCGGCGATTTCCTGCGCGCGCGTCGCGGTGACGTCCAGTTGGTAACCGGTAAGCGCTTCGTCTTCGACCATTCCGGTGAGAAAGGCATCGAGCGTCGCCTTCAACGCGGCGCGCACGCGCGAGTTGTTCAGTCGCCCGAGGTAGGGATTGGCCGCCGAGCGTACGCCGTACTTGGCATAATCGACGATGCGGCGCGTCGGAATCGCTGAAAAAGGCTGGCCGACGCCTTCCGTCGTCACGCCCTTGAGAACGCGCAGCCCCTGGCGCGCGACGATGGTCAGCACGTTGCGCTCGATCAGTTGTGCCTGCTGGCCGCGGTTGGCCGACAGGCTGATGCCGGGCAGATTGATCGACTTGTTGGTCAGGCTGGTGTGCACCGGCAGCGCGGCGATCAGGCCGGCGACAGCGGCCGCCGTGTAGGCCGCCGGCAAGTCCGTGCCGTCCGGGTTGCGGATTCCCGGAGCGACCAGAACGAGGCGGCCGTCGGCCAGCGTATGGCCGAGGAAGTCGGCCACCTCGCTGCCCGCGGCACCGATCACGCCCAGCCGTTCGAGGTCGGTTTCCTCGGTCGTTTTGAGGTGACTGAGCAGCACCGCTCCCATCTGACGCGCGTCCTGACCGGCGAGGACGACCAGGTTGACGAGCATGTTCGAAATCGCTTCCAGCCCCGCCGCGTACTCGTCCTCGCCGGCGTCGGCGCCGTTCGCGCCGCCGACGTTGCTGCCCGTGCCGAAGAACGCGGCGACATCGGCGGCCGGTTTCGTTCCGCCATTCGTCGCGTCGGGAACGACGCGCACCAGCCGCGAGCTGCTCGCCTGCACCGCCAGCGTGCGCCCGTCGGGAACGACGTAGCTTTCCTTCAACTGGCCGTGCGTCAGGCTGACCTGCACGCAGTCCGCCGCTTCGACCAGATAGCTGGCGGTCAGCACGTCGCCGGCGACGGCGCGTGGCGCCTCGCCGGGGGCGAAGTCGAGGTCACCGTTCCACACCGTGACAAGCACTTCGCCGGGTTGCGGGTCGGCATGGTCTACGGCGTAGGTCGCAACGACCGTCTGCCCGGCGGCCGGTGCCTGCGTCGCGGCAAAGGCCAGCTCGCTGGTGTTCGGATTGATCCGCACCTCGTTCAGCGCCGGGGTCGCCGCCAGATCGTAAAGAATCGTCCCTGCCGTCACCCCGCTCGGCGGCTTCGCCCCATACGCGCGTAGCGGGCTGCCGCTGCTGTCGAGGACGAGCAGCGAATTGATCGAGGCGACCTGGGCGAGCCGCGGATGGGCCAACTGATAGCTGCCGCCGCTGTTCTTGCCCACCGTCTCGTCGCGCACGACGAAGCGATAGACCAGATCGAAGGTATCCACGCGCCGGGTGTCGCCGCGCACGACCTGAATCCGGTTCTGCGGATTCGGCTGGACGCTGGAATAGGTCAGCGCGGCGAACGACGAGGTCTGCCGCTCGCCGACGATGCGCGCCGGCGCCTTGGCCGGGCTGACCGAAACCTGGATGTCGTTGCCCCAGGAGCCGGGAGTCGTCGCGGCGAGAACGGCAACCGTGTTGCCGGCGCCGTTCTTCAGCGCGAAGCTCGCCGACGCGGCGCGCGGGCTCGCCACACGCACGGCGACGACGGTCGACGCGCCGTTGGCGTAGGCCAGTTGCACAGCGCGCGTCAGCGTCAGCGGATGCGCCCCGTCTTCCGGGCTGGCGTGATTGTCCGCCAGGCCAAAGAGCTCGCGCGCCTGCGCGAAACCGGACAGCGTCATCGGCGTCGCCAGCGGGCCCGACCGGGCGGTGCCGACGATGCCGACGATTCCAGTCGCCACGCCACCAGCGGAGATCAGACCCTCCGCGCGTACGTCGATGTAGGTGCCCGGTACGATCATTTCTGACATAGCGATCTCCTTCGATTTGAGGTCGCTCCACGCGTCAAGCAGCAGTGCGCTCCACGACTTCCCAACACGATCAAAGCCCAGCAGCGAGAGGATAGACAGACCAGCGAAACCGACCTCGTGGGCCGACTATCGCAGAATGGCCGGCCTCCGTCAAATGGACGGCTGGCCGCCGGGAAAGTTCGACAGACCAATAAAATGAGTTGCTTGTAAGGGCTTGTCGCGATCCGGCGAAGCTTGCCGCAGCACCCGGCGGAGGCCGGCCACCGACGGGTGCTGCGCACCTGCCGACGCGGCTGCCAAGACGGCGAGCGACGAACCTACAGCCGCTTGTGCACTAGTTCATAACGCCACGCCGCCAGCCCGAGCGACACTGCGCAGCAAGTCGGGTCGCCCTGGTCGCGAGGCCAATCGGGCAACCCGGTGGCGTTCCACCAGCCGCCAAACGGCTGCCGGCGCAACGCTTCTCTGCCAACACGCATCCCTCCATCTGGAGCACCAGACAAGCATGAACATGAACAAGCTACTGACCCTGGCCGCTGTCGCGATCGGCACCGGCTTCGCCTTACCGGCTGCCGCGCTGACGATCGACGGTAATCTGGCGGACTGGGGAATCAATCCGGCCACCTGGGCACCGGCGCCGGGCTCCGGCATCCACGCGACGATCGAGGACGGCACCGGCGGCGGCGCCTTCTACCTCAACCCCGGCTGGGGCGGCCAGGCCTACGACGCCGAAGCGCTCTACGCGAACCTCTCGCTGACCGACCAGAAGCTCTACATCGCGCTGGCGACCGGGCACAACCCGCGCACGCTGAACCAGCCGTCAGCCAACAGCTACGGGGCGGGCGACTTTGCCATCGACTTCGGCAAGGACGGCAGCTACGAAGTCGGCATCAACATCAAGCACGTCACGAGCTTCGTCAACAGCACGAACTACACCGTCGAGAGCTTCGGCGTCGAAGGTGGCATCTATCGCAACGCGCAGTGGAACTACGGCCTGTGGACCAGCAGCGGCGGCTATACCAATCCCTCCGCACCCGGCTACTCGCCCGATCCCTTGCACCCGACCTACCTGGCCGGCGGCACGCTGGCCGGAATGGCAACACTCGCCTACACGACGACGCCGACCACCGGTTACGGTGCGGCCCCGCTCGATGGACACTATTTCTACGAAATGAGCCTCGACCTGCAAGTGTTGCGCAACAGCGGTTGGCACGACGGGCAGGCGTTCGACATTCACTGGACCGAGAACTGCGCCAACGACAGCATTCTCGTCGACCCCCCCGGCGATCTGCCGGAACCGGGCACTCTGCTTCTCACCGGCCTCGGACTGCTCGGGCTGGTTCATCCGCGCACCAAGAAGAAAGCTGTGGCACGCTGACCCACGGCCATTTCGCACGGAACCTCAGGGGGCGCAAGCCCCCTTTTTTTTTGTCCTCAATCGCCGTGCCGACGGCCCGCCAAGCGCGGCCGGACACGCACCGGCCGACCCCTTGGATCAAGCTTCCCGCTTGCCGACACCAGGCGCGCCGTTTGCCCGTTATCGCCGCAGCCAGCCGCCGATGAGCCCGATTCCCGTCGAGCCGAGGCCGTCGGGCGCGCGCTGGCGGGCAGCGGCCTGAGCCTGGCGTCGCCGCTGGAGCGGTTGATGAGCCGGTCGCACCAGTTGAGTCGGTTCAGTCGGTTCAGCCTCCGAAACCCCGCGAACCTCTCGAGCCCCCAGCACCGCCACCACCCGCGCGTCCCGCCTTGTCGGTGGCGCAGATCGACATCCCGGCCGGTCGTTTCCACATGGGCAGCCCACCTGGCGAAGCCGGCCGCTCGCACGACGAAGGCCCGCTGCACGAGGTGACGCAGGACGCCTTCGCCTGCATGCGTCATCCGGTTACCCGCGGTCTGTACAGAAAGCTGATGCCTGAGGTGAAACGCTACTGGCCGGAGAAGGATGCGGACGACTGGCCGGCCAACGGGATTTCCTGGTACGACGCCGTGCAGTTCTGCAACCGCCTGTCGGACGAGGACGGCTTGGCGCGCTGCTACGAGATCGAAGGGACGAACGTGACCTGGCAGCACACGGCCGATGGCTACCGCCTCCCGACCGAATCCGAGTGGGAGTACTCGCGCCGAGCGGGAAGCGAGGCGATGAAATCCTGCGAAATGAAGCGGACGGCAACGCTCGCCGCGCGCAGCGCGCGGTCGATTTCGTCGTACCAGTCGTCGCCGCCGCGCAGACGCGTGTCATCCCAATAGGCGAGCAGGCCGGCGCGTTCGAGCGGCGTCATGAAACGCTGAAACTGCTGCAGGTGACGCTGGTCCTGGTGGCTGTAGCTGACGAAGATCGTGGTTTGCGGCACGCTTTTCCCCCGAAGTGCGATGGTCGTTTGCCGGCCGGGCGGTTCGTTCGGCGGGCGCGCGGCGGCGCCGAGCGGCGCGCACCCGCCGACGCTTGCCGCGCCGCCCGGTCGCCGTTGCGGCAATGATAAGCGCTCCAGCAAAGTGGTGCAGCCAGCGGCCCGGCCGGACCCCGCCCAGGGCTGCGTAATTCAGGCCAAGCTAAGGTTTTCAGGCTAGAATTTCACTCCCGCCCGAAATCGACGACGATGAATTCAGTCCCTCCCCGCCAGAAAATCGATCGCTTCTTTCTGCTCAGTGGCCTCTGGGTGGCGTTGCACGTCAGCGCCTTCACCACGGCGAAAGCCTACAGCACGCCCGCCGTCGCCGTGTGGACGCTGGCGACGACGCTCAGCTACGCTTTTCTCTACCTGCTGCCGGCGCTGGTCCCCGGCTACCTGCTGCATCGCTTTCTGCAGCGGCGCGGCGACTCGGTCGCTGCGGCACGGCTGCTCGCCGGCGCGCTGATCGGCCTCACCGGCGCGGTTCAGGTGCTGCTGTTCGCCGACCGCGTGATCTACGGCATGTACGGTTTCCACATCAACGGCTTCGTCATCGACCTCGTCTTCTCGCCGGGCGGAATTGCCTCGCTCGGCGCGAGTCGCAGCACCGAGCTGACCGCCGCGGCGATCGCCGCGGCGCTGCTCGTGCTGCAGGCGGCGACCTACTACTGGGCGACGCGCCGCGGAAACCACCGGCTGGAACTGGCGACGCGCCGTTCGCCGCGCGCGCGCTGGCTGCTGCTGGCGCTGCTCAGTCTGGCGATCGGCGAACGCGTTGCCTACGGTTACAGCGCAGCGGTGAATTATCAGCCGATCCTCTTCGCCAGCGAGCGCTATCCCTTCTACCTGCCGACGACCTTCCGCCGGCTTGCTGCGCGCCTGGGAATCGCAGCGCCGGCCGACGGCGGCGAGGGCGTGCACCTGAAGCAGGGCCGCCTGAGCTATCCGCTCGTGCCGCTGCACGTCGAACCGCCGCAGCGCCCGCCGAACATCGTCTGGCTGGTCGCCGAATCGCTGCGTTTCGACTTGCTCGACCGCCAGATCATGCCCGAGTTATGGGCGTTTTCCGAGCAATCGTTGCGCCTGGAACAGCATTACAGCGGCGGCAATGCGACGCAGATGGGCATCTTTTCGATGTTCTACGGCCTGTACGGCAACTACTGGTTTCCGATGATCAAGGCGAATCGCTCGCCGCTCTTGATGGACGTGCTGCAGCAGCAGAACTACCAGTTCAGCCTGCATACCAGCCAGTCGTTTACCTACCCGCCGTTCGACAAGACGGTCTTTCTGCGCATGAACCCGGCCGACATGCACGCGCTGTCGAGCGGCCCGGAACCGTGGGAAAGGGACAGGCAGAACATCGACGACATCATGAAGTTCATCGACCGGCGCGATCCGCAGCGGCCGTTCATGACCTACATGTTCTTCGAGGGAACGCACGCCAATTACACCTTCCCGCCGGACAGCGTGATCGCCCGACCGTATCTGGAGGATTTCAATTATCTGGCGGCCGACTTCGCCGGGCAGATGGCGCAGATCAAGAACCGCTATCTGAACGCGGCGCACCACGTGGACCGCCAGATCGGCCGCCTGCTGGCGCATCTGCGCGAGCGCAAGCTGCTCGACAATACGATCGTCATCGTTCTCGGCGACCACGGCGAGGAGTTCATGGAGCGCAGCAGCCGCTGGGGACACGCCGCCGAGTTCAATCGCTATCAGACGAGCACGCCGGCGGTGCTCTGGATTCCCGGCGAGCCGGCGCGCGTCGTGCGCGGAATGACCAGCCACCTGGACATTCCGCCGACACTGATGGCCCGCCTCGGCGTGCGCAACCCGCCGGCCGACTACGCGCAGGGGCAGGATCTGCTGGCGCCCGATTTCCACCGCAGTTACGCGGTCGCCGCCGACTGGCACCGCATCGCGTACATCGGCGAGAAATACCGCATTGCTTTCCCGGTGAATGCCGCCGGCGTCGTCCGCCAGGAGGTGCTCGACAGCGACGACCGTCCGGTCGAGGATGGTGAGGCGGCAAAAAACCAGATCCGGCCGGAAATGGTCGAAATGATGAACAATCTGACGCGTTTCAGCCGCCCGAGCAGTTGATGCGCTCGCCGCGCGCCTGCGCGCGGCCCGATGGCTGGCGGCCAGCGTTGCACACGCCGGACTTCGCGCGGGGCGAAGCCTGCCGGCGACTGCTGACGGAGGCAGGAAAGCATGGCCATTCATCGCGAAAGGCGCGCCGTCGCACAGCCCGCCGAGACTTTCTTTGATGTCGTCGCCGACGTCGAGCGCTATCCCGAATTCCTGCCGACGATCCGCCGCGCACGCATCGTCAGCCGGCACGCGCAGGGCTACGAAACCGAGCAGAGCCTGGCCGTCGGCTGGCTGATCCACCACTTCCGCACGCGCACCGAACTCGACCGCCCGCACGCCATTCACGTCAGTTCGGACGACCGTTCGTTCTGCCATTTCGACTTGCGCTGGTCGTTCGCGCCGCTCGCCGACGAGCGCTGCCAGGTCGATTTCGCACTCGACTGCGAAATGCGTTCGTTCTTCCTGATGCCGGTGATCCAGATGCTGCTCCTGCCGATGGCCAGCGGCATGGTGTCGGCCTTCGAGGCGCGCGTACAGCGGCTGGCCAGTCAGCGCCTGGGCGGCGGGCGGCAGGCGTAGGCAGCGCCTTACCAGGCGCGCCAATCGCCATGACGACGGCGGCAAGCGGTTAAAATACCGGCCTTCTCTCATCAAGGACTGTGCACCGTGAGCCAGGGGACTGAAACAGGCCGCAGCGATGGCGCGCGCGGCGACGCGGCGGCGACGCCCGCCGCCGGGGTGAATTTCATTCGCACGATCATCGAAAGCGAGCTGGCAGTCGACAAGTTTGTTCAGCGCCGCTGGTCGGGCCGCCCGGGGCCGGGCGCGCAGCAGTTGGCCGGGGCGCTCGACCCGGCGCGCATCAGGACGCGCTTTCCGCCGGAACCGAACGGCTATCTGCACTTCGGTCACGCCAAGTCGATCTGCCTCAACTTCGGTCTGGCGCAGGATTACGGCGGTCGCTGCCACCTGCGTTTCGACGACACCAATCCGGAGAAGGAAGAGCAGGAGTACGTTGATTCGATCGTCGATGCGGTGCGCTGGCTCGGTTTTTCCTGGCAGGTGGACGCCCTCGACGACACGCCGGGCGAGACCAATCTCTACTTCGCCTCGGACTATTTCGCCTGGATGGTCGCTTTTGCCGAGCATCTGATCGCCAGCGGAAACGCCTACGTCGACAGCCAGAGCGCCGACGAGATGCGCGCGACGCGCGGCACGCTCACCGAACCGGGGCAGGATTCGCCGTTTCGCACGCGCAGCGTCGAAGAGAACATGGACCTCTTCAAGCGCATGCAGCGGGGCGAATTCGCCGACGGCACGCACGTTCTGCGCGCGAAGATCGACATGGCTTCGGCCAACATCAACCTGCGCGATCCGGCGATCTACCGCATCCGGCACGCCAGTCACCACAATACCGGCGAGCGCTGGTGCGTCTATCCGATGTACACCTACGCGCACCCGATCGAGGACGCGCTGGAGAACATCACGCACTCGATCTGTACGCTCGAATTCGCCGATCAGCGGCCGTTCTACGACTGGCTGCTGGAAAGGCTGGCCGAAGGCGGCCTGCTGCAGCGTCCGCTGCCGCAGCAGATCGAGTTCTCGCGCCTGAATCTGACGTATATCGTTCTCTCCAAGCGCAAGCTGATCCAGCTCGTCGACGAAGGGCACGTCGGCGGCTGGGACGATCCGCGCCTGCCCACGCTCGTCGGCGCGCGCCGGCGCGGCTATCCGGCCGAGGGTTTCCGCCTGTTTGCCGAACGCGTCGGCGTTTCACGCTCGGAATCGCTGATCGATTATTCGCTGCTCGAGGACTGCATGCGCGAGGTGCTGAACGCTTCGGCCGAGCGGCGCGTCGCGGTGCTCGATCCGCTGCGCCTGATCATCGACAACTACCCGGCCGACGCGGGCGAGGCGTGCAGCGCGCCGAACCACCCGCAGCGGCCGGATCTGGGCACGCGCGCGCTGCCTTTCGGGCGCGAGTTGTGGATCGAGCGCGAGGATTTCATGCTGCAGCCGAGCAAGGGCTATCACCGCCTCTACCCGGGCAACACGGTGCGCCTGCGCTATGCCTACGTCGTCCGCTGCACCCGCGTCGAGCTCGACGCCGACGGTGCGCCGAGCGTCGTGCACTGCGAGTACTTTCCCGATTCAAAGAGCGGGACGGCGGGCGCCGACGCGTACAAGGTGAAGGGCAACGTGCACTGGGTGGCGGTCGCCGGCGCCTGCGCCGCCGAGGTGCGGCTGTACGACCGGCTGTTCTCGGTGCCGTCGCCGGGCGCCCGGCGCGCCGACGATGCGCCGGGCAGCGAGCGCGATTTCCGCGCCGATCTCAACCCGGAGAGCAGGCGCGTCGTCCACGCGCAGCTCGAACCGGCCTTGCGCACGGCGCAACCGGAAGAGCGCTTCCAGTTCGAGCGGCACGGCTACTTCGTCGCCGACCGGGTCGATTCGCAGCCTGGCGCGCCCGTCTTCAACCGCACCGTGACGCTGCGCGATTCGTGGGCCGAGAAGGCGGCGAAGGCGGGGAACGTGGCGCAGGCGGAGAAGACGGCGAAGGCGAAGGTGGAGAAAGCGGCGAAGACCGGCGCCGGCGGCTGAGCCAGCGCGGCTCAGAAGAGCTCGAGGACTTTCTCCAGCGGCCGGCCGACGACCGCTCGCCCGTCGCGCACGACGATCGGCCGCTCGATCAGAATCGGGTGCGCGACCAGCGCCGCCAGCCATTCGTCTTCGCTCAGCGTGCGTCCGGCGTAGTTCGTCTTGAACACCGTTTCGCCGCGGCGGACGAGTTGCTCGGCCGACATGCCGAGCTGGGCGAGCAATTGGCGCAGTTCGTCGGCGCTCGGCGGCGTTTTCAGATAGTCGACGATTTCTACGGCAACGCCCTTTTCGGCCAGCAACTGGCACGCGGCGCGGCTCTTCGAGCAGCGGTTGTTGTGATAGATGCGCACGGCAGGTTCGCTCATGCTTTACCTCCAGACCGGGTTTGACGGAAAACGCCGGGGACGGCCGCGGCGTCTGCTGCTGACGCCGCCGGTCTGCCGGCGTAGCGTCGATCATCGCACGGACTTGCCGGCGCGTGCGCATCGTGCGGCGGCGAGCAGTCGGCACTCATTCAGCGCGCAGCGCGTCGACGGCGTTCAGGCGCGCCGCGCGGCGCGCCGGCAGGACGCCGGCGAGCAGGCCGATGCTGAGCGCAATCGCTTCGGCGAGGAGGACGAAGCTGAGCGGGGTGTGCACCGGCAGCGCCGGCAGCACGAGATGGATCAACTGCGCCAGGCCGACGCCGAGGAGCAGACCGAGCAGCCCGCCGAGCGCCGAGAGCGCGACCGCTTCGCCCAGGAAGAGGCCGAGGATCGTCCGCCGCGGCGCGCCAAGCGCGACGAGCAGGCCGATTTCACTCGTCCTTTCGCTGACCGCGATGGTCATGATGGTAACGATGCCGACGCCGCCGACGAGCAGCGAAATGCTGCCCAGCGCGCCGACCGCCATGGTCAGCACGGCGAGGATCCTGGACAGCGTGCGCAGCATGTCTTCCTGCGTGGTCAGCGTGAAGTCCTCGCGTCCATGGCGTGCGACGAGCGCCTGGCGGACGCGCGCGCTGACCGCGGCGACCGGTACGTCGGCTTCGTAGGAAAGGTCGACCTTCATCACGCCGTCGCGGTTGTAGAGTTCGAGCGCGCGCGCGGTCGGAATGTACGCGGCGTCGTCGAGGTCGAAGCCGAGGATCTGCCCTTTCGCTTCGAGAACGCCGATGACGCGAAACTGCAGGCTGCCGACGCGTACGCGCGCGCCGAGCGGGTTGGCGCTGCCGAACAGTTCCTCCTTCAGCTTGGCGCCGAGGACGACGAAGGCGCGCGCGTTTTCGGCCTCGTCGGCGGGCAGGAACTGACCGCTGCGCACGCGGATGGCGAAGACCTTGAGCATTTGCGCGCCGACGCCATTGATTGTCGTCCGGCGCAGGCGTCCGTTCGCGCTCACCTCGCTGTTACCCCAGACGGTCGCCGTCATGCCGGTGATGTGCGGCAGCCGTTCGAGCGCGCGCGCGTCGTCCAGCGTCAGCGGGCGAACCGAAGTCGGGATGCCGGCGGGCGAGTGGCCGGCGGTCTTCGTGCGGCCGGGCGCGACGCTGATCACGTTGGTGCCGAACTGGGTGAACTCGGCCAGGACGAAGCGATGAATGCCTTCTCCGATCGAGGTGAGCAGGATGACTGCGGCTATGCCGACGGCAATCCCGAGCAGGGTCAGGAAGCTGCGCAGCCGGTGCGCGCCGAGCGCACGCAGGGCAAGCTGCAGCGAGTCTTGCGGGCGGATCATCGTGGCCTGGCCATGGTTTTGCGCGGGCGCCGCTCAGCGCCTGGCGAGCGCCTGCACCGGGTCGAGCCGGGCGGCCCGGCGCGCCGGCTGGACGCCGAAGAGGACGCCGGTGGTGAGCGCCGTGGCGAGTCCGGCGATCACCGCCCAGGCGGGCGGAAAAGCCGGAAAGGCGGGAAAGAGCTGACGAATGATCGCCGCGCCGGCGTGCCCGAGGAGCAGGCCGACCAGCGCGCCGGCGATCGAGAGCATCGCGGCTTCGGCGAGGAAGGCGTTGCGGATCGTCGCCGCGCTCGCACCAAGCGCCTTGAGCAGGCCGATTTCGGCCGTCCGCTGGGTGACCGAAACGAGCATCACGTTCATCACCAGGATGCCGGCGACGGCCAGGCTGATCGCGGCGATTCCGGCGACCGCCAGGGTCATCGTTCCGAGCAGACGGTCAAAGGTCGCCAGCACGGCGTCCTGGGTGATCACCGTGACGTCGAGTTCGCCTTCGTGGCGCAGGCGGATGATCTCGCTGACCTGCGCCTTGGCCGAGTCGATCGCTTCGCGGCTGCTCGCTTCGACCAGGATGCGAAACAGCGTGTTGCTGTTGAACATCGCCTGCGCCAGCGGCACCGGCAGGATGACCAGTTCGTCGGTGTTCATGCCCAGCCCCTGGCCGCTCGCAGCCAGCACGCCGACGATGCGGAAGCGCCGGTCGCCGACGCGCACGAGCTGGCCGAGCGCATTCTGCCGGCCGAACATCTCGTCCTGAATCTTGGCCCCGATCACCGCTTCCGAGGCGCCGCGCCGCCAGTCGCCGGTGACCAGAAAGCGCCCGTGCGCCAGGCTGAGGCGGCGAACCTCGACGAACTCGGCGGTCGTTCCGACGACGGTGACTTCGCGCAGCTTGCCGCCGTAACTGATCTCCGAAGTGCCGACGGCGAGCGGCGCGGCGCGGTACACGCTGCTCGCCCGGAGCAGCGCCTGTGCGTCGTCGATCGTCAGATCGCGCGGCGTGCTGGTCACCGCGTTGCCCGGATTGAAGCCGCCGGTCTGCGAGCGGCCGGGCAGGACAATCACCAGGTTGCTGCCGATCGAGGAAAATTCGTTCAGCACGTAGCGCCGTGCGCCGTCGCCGAGCGCGGTGAGGACGACAACCGCGGCGACGCCGATGGCCATCGCCAGGACGAGCAGAACGGTACGCAGCGGATGGCCCGCCGCCGCGTCGCGCGCGAAACGGATCAGGTCGGCGCTACGCATGGGCCAGGCGTCTCGCTGCCGTGCCGCCGGTCGTGCTGCAGCAGGCCGTCTTCCATCAGCAACTGGCGCTGCGCGCGCGCGCCGAGTCCGGCGTCGTGGGTGACGACGATCAGCGTCACGCCGCGCTCGTTGAGCGTTTCGAGCAGGCGGACGACTTCTTCGCCGGTCGCCCGATCGAGGTTGCCGGTCGGCTCGTCGGCCAGGATCACCGCCGGCTGCATGATCGTCGCGCGGGCGATCGCGACGCGCTGTCGCTGCCCGCCGGAGAGTTGGTCGGGACGATGATCGGCGCGGTTCTCCAGCCCGTAGTCGCGCAGCGCGCTGGCGATGCGCTCGGCGCGCCGGCTCGGAGCGATTCCGGCGAGGACCATCGGCAGGGCAATGTTTTCCGCCGCCGTCAGCCGCGGAACGAGATGAAAGCTCTGGAAGACGAAGCCTATGCGTTCGCTGCGCAGGCGTGCCTGCTCGTCCGCGCTGAGCGTCGTCACGTCGCGCCCGGCAAGCCGGTAGGTGCCGGCGTCGGGGCGGTCGAGCAGCCCGAGCAGGTTGAGCAGCGTCGATTTGCCGGAGCCGGAAGGCCCCATGACGGAAACGTATTCGCCGCTGGCGATCTGCAGGTCGAGCCGGCGCAGCGCGTGTACCTCGCTGTCGCCGAGCCGGAAGACGCGCTCGATTCCGGCCAGTTCGATCAGCCCGGAAGTCATCGATTACTTGCTCGTCGGTCCCGGCCGGGGGTCGATCGTATAGGCGGCGCCAGCGACGACACCGGCGCGCTCGAGCGAAGTGACGACGCGCTCGCCCGGAGCGAGCCCGGCGAGCACCGCGGTGTACTCCCAGTTGGCGAGGCCGGGCTTGACCTGACGCTCGGCGAGCCGCCCGTCGCTCGCCGCGACGAGCACGCGGCCGCCTTCGAGCAGGGCCGAAGTCGGCACGCGAACGACGTCCTGACGCACAGCGAGGACGACTTCGAGGTCGGCGCTGTAACCGACGAGCAGCTTGCCGGGGGCTGCCGGATCGTCGAAGACGGCTTCGATGTCGACCGTGCGCGCCTGCTTCTCGACCGCCGAGACGTACGGCGCGACGCGTCTGACACGGCCCGGAAACGACTGCCGGGGCAGCGCGTCGAGGCTGATGCGCACCGCCTGGCCGGGGCTGATGCGCGGCGCATCGACCTCGTCCATCGGCGCCTTGACGTAGAGGCACGAGTCGTCGATCAGGTCGATCGCCGGCGGCGTCGGCACGCCCGGCGGCGAAGGCGTCGAGTACTCGCCGACTTCGCCGACGATCTTGGCGATCGTTCCGGCAAACGGCGCGTGCAGGATCGTCCTGCCCTGCTCGACGCGCGTCACGCCGACGCGCGCTTCGGCCTGCGTGACATCGGCGCGCGCCGCGGCGCAGCCGGCGCGTCGGGCAAGCGCTTCGCTGCGCGCGCTTTCCTCGCGCGCCGTCGAAACGAAGCCGCGCGCGCGCAGCGCCGCCTGCCTGGCCGCCTCGCGTTCGGCGTTGTCGGCCACCGCGCAGGCCTCGGCAACGCGCTGCCGGGCGGTCGCCACCTGCGCCATGGCGAGCGCGCCTTGCGCCTTCTGGTCGTCGTTCCAGAGCTTCATCAACAACTGCCCGGCGCGCACGCGATCGCCCTCCTTCACCGCAAGCACTTCGATGCGCCCGCCGCTGATCGTCGACAGACGCGTGCGCTGACACGCTTCGACGGTTCCCGCGCGCGTGTTGGCGATCGTCGACTCGACCAGGCCACGTCCGATCTCGCTGACGACGACGGCGACCGGCGGCGGGCGACTGATCCACCAGACGCCGCCGGCGATGAGCAGCGCGACGGCAGCGGCGATCAGGACACGCGGGAGAAAGGAAGCGGACATGAGGCAACTCGACAGGCTAGCGGGAGAAGGCCGGCAGCAAGACCAGCAAGAGACCGGCAGAACATCGGTGCGCATCGGCCGGATCAGCGCTGCTCGCCCGGCCAGCCCGGTATGGTCCGCCGAAACCGCCGGCCAGGCAAGCACTGCGCGGCGAAAAACGCCGCCGGCAAGTCGTCCTGGCAGTGGCTGTGGCAGCGGCTGAGGTGCGTGCTAGAATCGCCACCCCGCTCCGGACAGGCCGCCAATGTCTTCGCTCAATCCCGCCCAGCGCGCTGCGATTCGCTACCTCGACGGGCCGCTGCTCGTGCTCGCCGGCGCCGGTTCGGGCAAGACGCGCGTGATCACCGAAAAGATCGCTTATCTGATCGACACCTGCGGCTTCAACCCGGGCAATCTGGCGGCGATCACCTTCACCAACAAGGCGGCGAAGGAGATGCAGGCGCGCGTGGACAAGCTGCTCGCCGGCCGTTCGACGAAGGGGCTGACGATTTCGACCTTCCATTCGCTCGGCGTGCGAATTCTGCGCGAGGAAGTGAAGGCGATCGGCTACAAACCGAATTTCTCGATCTTCGACGCCACCGACTGCTTCGCCGTTCTCGCCGAAATCGCCGGCAGTACCGACAAGGCAACGGTCCGCCGCCTGCAGACGCTCGTTTCGAACTGGAAGAATGCGTTGGTTACGCCCGAGCTGGCGCGCAAGAACGCGCAGAACGAGACTGAACTGCGCGCCGCCGATGCCTTCGCCGCTTACTGTACGACGCTGCGCGCGTATCAGGCGGTCGATTTCGACGACCTGATCGCGCTCCCGGTGACGCTCTTGCGCGACCACGCGGCAGTGCGCGAGAAGTGGCAGAATCGCTTGCGCTACCTGTTGATCGACGAGTATCAGGATACCAACGCAGCACAGTACCAGATGCTCAGGCTGCTCACCGGCGCACGCGCGGCGTTCACCGCGGTGGGTGACGACGATCAGGCGATCTATGGCTGGCGCGGCGCCGACATCGCCAACCTGCGCGAGCTGCCGCGCGACTATCCGAACCTCAAGCTGATCAAGCTCGAGCAAAACTACCGCTCGAGCGTGCGCATCCTGCAGGCAGCCAACGCGCTGATCGCACACAACGAGAAGCTTTTCGACAAGCAACTGTGGTCCGAACTCGGTCCGGGCGAACCGATCACCGTCAGCGTCTGCGCGAATGGCGAGAAGGAAGCCGAGTCGGTAGTCATGAAACTGCAGGCGCACCGCTTTCAGCAGCGCGGCGCGTTCGGCGACTACGCCATTCTCTATCGGGGAAATTTTCAGGCGCGCGCGCTCGAACAGTTCCTCCGCGAGCAGCGCATTCCCTACCTCGTCTCCGGTGGCCAGTCGTTCTTTGACAAGACGGAAATCAAGGATCTGAGCTGCTACCTGCGGCTGCTCAACAACACCGACGACGATCCGGCCTTCCTGCGCGCAGTCAGCGTGCCGCGCCGCGGCGTCGGCGCCGCCACGCTGCAGGCGCTGGGCAACTACGCCGGGCAGCGCCAGCGTTCGTTTTTCGCCGTACTCGGCGAACACGGTCTGGCGCAGCACGTGCAGGAGCGCCAGCTCGCGCCCTTGCTCGAATTCCACGATTTCATCGAGCGTTTCCGCCAACGCGCGGCGCGCGAGGCGCCGGCGCTGGTGCTTCCCGAGCTGCTCGCGGCGATCGGCTACGAAGCCTGGCTACTTTCCCAGGACGAGCCGCGCACGGCGCGCACGCGCTGGGCCAACGTCGTCGAGTTCGTCGACTGGCTGGCCGCGAAAGGCGCCGAGGAAGGCAAGACGCTGAGCGAAGCGACGCAGGCGATTGCCCTGGTCAACATGCTCGACCGGGCAACGCCCGAGGTCGACGCGGTTCGTCTGTCGACGCTGCACGCGGCCAAGGGACTGGAGTTCAAGCACGTCTTCCTGATCGGCCTCGAGGAAGGCATTCTGCCGCACCGCGAAGCGCAGATCGACAACCGGATCGAGGAAGAACGCCGTCTGATGTACGTCGGCGTGACGCGCGCGCAGCGTTCGCTGCACCTGAGCTATTGCGAGAAGCGGCGGCAAGGCCGCGAACTGATTCCCTGCCGAAGCTCGCGCTTCATCGACGAGCTGGGGCGTGCCGACCTGCGTTTTTCGGGCGGCGGCGAGCCCGGCCCGCCCGACCGCTCGCTCAACGCCGAGCGCTTCGCCGGACTGAAGGCTATCCTCAACAAGCAGGCCGGGTAAGTCGCGCCCGGCGCGCGCCGGCGAGTTGCCGCATCGCCGAGCAGTCGATACTGCGCGGCTGCCCGGCGCGGCGCTCGCCGCGCCGGTGTCCTGCCTGCGCCTTACCTGGCGAGACCGACCAGGTGTTCGACGGCGGCTTTCAGCTCGGCTTCGCTGAGGTCGGCACCGCCACCCTTGGGCGGCATCGCGCCCTTACCGTTGGTGACGCTGGCGAGCAGCGCCGCCGCTCCGGTGGCGATGCGCGGCGCCCACGCCGCCTTGTCGCCCGCTTTTGGCGCGCCCGCTGCGCCGCTGGCGTGGCAGGCCATGCACACCGTCTGGTAGACGGTGGCGCCGTCACGTGGTGCCCCGTCGGCTTTCGCCGGCGCCGCTTTGGCGAGTTCGAACCTGGCCACTGGCTGGATGCGCGCGTCGGCGTCGTCGCTGCTGCCGACCGCCGTGCCGCCCTTGCCGAGCTTTGCCAGCGGCCAGATGACGACGATCAGCAGAAGAGCGACGACGATGGTGATGAACAGGATCGCGCCTGAGGAGTGTTGTTTCTGAGCCATGCCAAGTCCTTGGTATTCCGCGGGTTAAAGCGCCGATTGTACCGCCCTTTTGCGCTGCAAAAAAGGGCTTGGCTGGACTCCTCTGGACTCCCCCGGGCAAACCGGTTAAGCTTCCGCCCCGGTACGCGCCCGTAGCTCAGATGGATAGAGTACTGCCCTCCGAAGGCAGGGGTCGGACGTTCGAGTCGTCTCGGGCGTGCCACCGATTCAATGGCTTGACGGACCAGGGGAGAGCGTCCCGGAATCTGTACGAAATCCAGCCGAAGTCGCTGTTCAGATCGACCGGATCGCACGACACAT
>NZ_JAPUVR010000115.1 GCF_029255125.1 Accumulibacter sp.
ATAGCTGGCATGGATTTTGCAAACCGTTTCCGTGTTATCATAATGGTCTCCAGGTAAAAATAGTCTGTTGCATCAATGGCCTAAAGTGGATTATACCGGGATTTTGCCTAATTCAACAGCATTGGGGTGCAGGGCGCAGCACTGCTTCAGCGCGGCAGAGGGTTCAGGCGTGTGGGGGGGCGGCGGCAACCGCAGCCGCGTAATGCGCGACATCGTTGAACAGGCATAAGCGGGCGTGCCGCTCGGGTGCGAATTCGATGACGTTTAGCGCGGCCGGGCTTTGTTCGAGGCGCTCGCGATAGCCGCGGGGGTCCAGGCCGAGCAGGCTGCTGATCAGCAGCCGGTTGCTTCCCTTGTGCGAGACGACGAGCACCGTACGCTGGCGATGTCGTTCGACGATGGCGCGGACGGCCGGCAACAGGCGGTTGAGCACATTGACGCCGGACTCTCCGCCTTGCGGTGCGACGACGAAGGGATCTTCCTGCCAGCGCGCGTATTCATCCGCAAAGCGTGTCTCGACCAACGCGCGCGGCAGTCCTTCCCAGTGGCCGTAGTCGATTTCGCGCAGCGCGGGATCGGCGATCGGCGCCAGCGCGTGTGGCAGCGCCAGCGTGTGCGCGGTTTCCATCGTACGTTGCAGCGGGCTGGCATAGACGGCAGCGAACTTCTCACGTCTGAGCCGTTCGGCCAGGCGTGCCACCTGTCGGTGACCTTCATCGGAAAGCGGCACATCGGACGAACCGGCGAAGTAGTCGTCGGTGGTGAGATCGGTGGCGCCGTGGCGCACCAGGTAGATTCTCGTCGGCATTCGAGGGGTTCCTTGTTCTTTGGCGGGCACCGGCTTGCCCGCTGGGCGGCGGTGGGCACGCCTGGTGCAGGCCGCGGCTCAGGTCTTCAGGTAACGCCCACGCAGCTTGGCGACCGCATGCGCGAGGCTTGCATCGACATCGTCGCCCCGGCTGAGCGAGCCCTGCAGGTCCTGCAGCAGCCCGTCTTCGAGACCGTAGATCCAGGCGTGCAGCAGCAGCGGCTGCTGGCGCTTCCAGGCGTCGCCGACCAGCGTCGTGCGCGCGACGTTGCGCACCTGGTCGAGCACGTTCAGTTCGCACAGGGCGCGCCAGCGCGCGGTGCTGTCGGGCAGCGCAGCCAGGAAATCGCGGTGTCGGTCGCGTACATCCTGAATGTGGCGCAGCCAGTTGTCGATCAGTCCCAGCGGAGCGCCTTCCAGCGCTGCGCGCACGCCGCCACAGCCGTAGTGACCGCAAACGATGATGTGGCTGACCTTGAGCACGTCGATCGCGTATTGCATCACCGACAGGCAGTTGAGATCGGTATGCACGACGACGTTGGCGATATTGCGATGGACGAAGACTTCGCCCGGCTGCATGCCGGTGATCTGGTTGGCTGGCACGCGGCTGTCCGAACAGCCGATCCACAGGTAATCCGGATCCTGCAAGCCGGCCAGTCGGGCGAAGAAGTCGGGGTCAGCCTTGCACACGTCGTTGGCCCAGCGGGCATTGGCACGAAACACTTCGGGCAGGTATTTCATCGGTGGGTCTCTCTCGGTCGGTGGGAGCGCCCGGCGCGCGGTGTACGCTAGCGGCCAGCGCCTGATTCTTGCTGGCATGCTACCAGCCGGCGAGAAAAGCAGTCAAGCAAATATAAGCAAGCTTACTAAATCTGTGGTGCGCCGGTTTCGCTCGCCGCCAGGGAAGCGGTCGTGCGTGCGCCCGGGGCGGTCGCTGAGCGCTGTTTTCAGCGGCTTCTCGTCGCCGCAGGCGGGCTCGCCCGGTGTCGGTGAAACTGGGATAATCGGCCGCCAGTAGTGGCGCCGCGCGCCAATCTCTTGCTCGTCACTGAGGCCGCATCGATGATCATCAATGACTCCCAGCGTGGCGCGGGCTTTCTCCTGACCGAATCGGCGCGCCTTCTGCGCAAGCTGGTCGACCGAAGACTGCAGCCGCTCGGCCTGACGCGCGCGCAATGGGCGGTGCTGGCCATTCTGTCGCAGCAGGAAGGCTTGTCCCAGTCGCAGATTTCGGCCTGGCTGGAGATCGAGAAGTCGACGGTCGGTCGGTTGATCGATCAGGTCGAGAAGAGCGGCTGGATCGAGCGCCGTCCGATCGCCGGCGACCGGCGCGTCTGGGGTATCCATCTCACCGAGCGGGCGCGGCATCTGCTGGCCGAGGTCGAGACGGTGATCCTGCGCAGTCGTTGCGAGATGCTGTATGGGCTGTCGCCAGAACAACAGGAGCATTTGTGTGAACTCCTGCAGACGATCAAGTCGAGCCTTGCCAGTGCTCTGGAACTCGACCGCGCAGAAGCGCTGACGCCGCGCAGCGCCGCCCCCGGCGCCTGAATTGCCGCGTCAGTGGCATCGCCCGCGGGCATCTTTGCCGACTGGCCGAGGAGAGCGACATCTGGCGCAGTGCCGGGTGTAACGTTGCGGCATTGCGTCAACGCCCTCAAGCGATGGATAACCGATTGATCTAATATAGCCAGTGGCTGTTGTCCGGGCTTGCGGCAGGGCTCCGCTGTCCACTTTGTTACACCCGTCTACGAGCCCCGCTGGGGCGCCTATGCTGCGCCGCGGCATTGATTTTCCAGCCAGCTTCTCCTGCGCTTTGACGTGGCACGCTTTGTGCTCACCCCATGAGTACACAGCAGCCTGACTCCCGATGACCGGTTCCTACCGAAGTCGGCCCGACCGGGGTCAGTCTGAGCCGGCAACAGCGCCGGGCAATAGTTACAGGAGGAGGCACTCGATGAACATGAACCTCGACCACGAACTGAATCTTTCGTTGACCCCAGGAGTCGCCGGAAGGCTCGCCAAGCATTCGCTGCTGAGCGAAGCTGCGCCGACGCGCGAACGCGTTGTCAGCACGTATTTTGACACCCCCGATCAGCGACTGCGTCGCGAACGCGTGGTCGTCGGCTATCGCAAGAGTGGCTCGGAGTGGCTTTCCTCGGTTCGTCGCTGCGGCCGGCCGCTGCATCGGCAAGCGAAGACGGCCGAGTGGGAAGCGGCCGCCGAGCCCGGCGAACTCGATTTTTCGCACGTCGAAGACGAGTCGCTGCGGGCGTTGCTCGAATCGCTGCGCGACGAGTTGCAGCCGGCGTTCACGACCAGTTTCACGCGCAGCGCCTGGCTGCTGGAACCGCGCGACGGCGTGCGCATCGAGTTGTCACTCGACCGCGGCTGGATCGAAGCGGCCGGACGTCGCCAGCCGATCTGCGAAGTGGAGCTCGATCTGGTTGCCGGTGGCGTCGCCGACCTCTTCTCGACTGCGGGCAAACTGCAGACCGAGTTGCGCCTGCATCCGGAAGCAGCGAACAAGCTCCAGCGCGGTTATCAGGCGTGCATTGATGCGCCGCGTCAGGCGGTGAAGGCGCTGCCGATCGCGACCGATGGCCAGATGTCGACGATCGCCGGTTTCCGCACGATCGCACTCGCCTGCCTGCGTCACCTGCAAAGCAACGAGCAGGGCGTGCGCGAAAGTGACAGTCCGGAGTTCGTGCACCAGGCGCGCGTCGCGATTCGTCGCCTGCGCTCGGCGATCAGGGTCTGGAAGCCGTTGCTGCCGGCCGATTTCGTCGCTGACTTCGATCCGCTCTGGCAGGCGCTGGCCGGCCGCCTTGGCGACACGCGCAATTGGGACGTGTTCATTTCGGAAACGCTGCCGACGCTCATCGACCGCTTCCCGGAGAGCCCCGAGGTGGCCCGGCTGGCCGACTATGCGCAGCGCTGCTGCGCGATGCACAGGCAGGCAGCGCGGCAGGCCTTGAGCTCGCTCGATTACTCGCGCCTGCTGCTCGACTTCCCGGCCAGCCTGCTCGTTCTGCCCGAGGACCCGGAACAGCGCTTGGCCGATTTTGCGCCGCGCTGCCTGAAAAAGCGGGCCAAGCAGGTGCGCGAGCTAGCGGCGGAAGCGATGGACGGCGACGCAGCGGCGCGCCACCGCCTGCGCGTGGCTTACAAGCGGCTGCGTTACGCGCTCGAGTTCTTCGCCCCGCTGTTCTCTGGCGAAGCCTTGCGGCAATACCACCTGGCCGCCAGCGAACTGCAGGAAGTGCTCGGCCGCTTGAACGATCTGTCAGTCGCCGCGCAGTTGATCGGTGAGGCTTTGCCCGAAGATCAGCGCGGCGACCTGTGCTGCTGGCTTGAGCAGCAGAGTGAAGCGCTGCTGCCCGAACTTGGCCGCATGCTCGACGCCTTCCACCAGCAGCCTGCGCCGTGGAAACGCGCGCCGAGCGCACACCTCGACCTTTCCCCAACGGCCACGAGCACATCTGGCACCAGCCAGCTCGCGGCCTGATCGACCCACAATAACTTAGGACAAAGACAATGGAAGCGCTATTCGAAGCGGTCGAGAAAACCGTAGCCGCGACACCGACCGAACGAGATCTGACGAGGCATTTCGAGGCCATCGCCGAGCTTACGGCCATTTTCCGCGAGGCCGTGATCAACCATCTGCGCGGTGGACCGGACGGGAACGGCTGGCGCCAGGCGAGGCGTTTCGCCGAGCGTCTGCGCGCGATCGAGGAGGCGGTGGACCAGCTGGAAGTGCGTGAGAAGATCAGTCCCATGCTCGTTCCGCTGCTCGGCGGCAGCGCGCCGGTGCTGTGTGGTGTGCTGCGCGTGCTGCGCGAGATGCGCCGGCAGGTGACCGGCTTTGCTATCGAATCAGGCTTTACCGATCACGAGCGGCGCGTTCCGGAATACCTGGTGCCGATGCTGCAGGATTTGACCGATCAGGTCTGCGCGGCCGTCGACGCGCTGGTCGACACGTGCCGACCCGTGTTGCTGCGCGGCAGCGCCTGGGCGCCAGGAGATTCGCCGAATGCCGTCAGTTGGTATGAGAGTCAGGCGGATCGCGTGTCGATGCAACTTCTGCGGACGATTTTCGCCGACGAGGAGTTGTCGTTGGAAGCCAAACTGCCGTTGGCGCAGGTCGTCGAGGAAATCGACAGCATCGCCGATTGCGCCGAGGACATCGACCGCGAACTTCGCCGGACACTGCATGAGGACCTCGTGCCGGCGGCGCTGCATTCGCCGGGCGCGGCGTGCGCTGCGCATTGATTGCCGAGTATTGATTCATGCCGGGCCCAGGCGAGCAGCCTGGGCCCGTTTCGCTTTCAGCGAGGAGGATATCTGGCCGTGGAACTGGCGATCAAGTTCAGGAACGACAAGCTGGTCGGCGATTTCTGGGGAGGCGCGGCGGCGATGCTCGTCGCGCTGCCCTCGGCGATTGCTTTTGGCGTCACGATTTACGCTGCCATCGGACCGGCCTATGCCGGCCTTGGCGCGCTGGCGGGAATTCTCGGCGCTACCGCACTGGGTTTGGTGTCGCCCGCTCTGGGTGGCACCAACCGACTGATTACGGCGCCCTGCGCCCCGGCTGCGGCGGTTCTTTCCGCTTTCGCCATCGAACTGGTGCATAGCGGTGTGGCGCCGGCGTCGATCGTACTGATGCTCACCGCGCTCGGTCTGGTCTCCGGGCTGGTTCAGTTGATGCTTGGTTTCATGGGTATCGGCAGCCTGATCAAATACATCCCGTTTCCGGTCGTCAGCGGCTATCTGACCGGCGTCGGACTGATCATCATCGGTAGCCAGATTCCCAAGTTCCTCGGCGTGGCGAGCGGCACCACATGGTGGCGTGCCTTGATTTCGCCCGAGCTCTGGCGCTGGGAGAGTGCGCTGGTCGGTGCGGTGACTGCCGCGGTGATGATCCTCGCGCCGCTGGTGACGCGCGTCGTCCCGGCGGCGATTCTCGGCTTGCTGGCCGGGATCGTGACCTATTTCGGCATTGCGACGACTGACGAGGCGCTACTCGTCATGCAAGGAAACAAGCTGATCATCGGCCCGCTCGGCGGCACCGCAGCCAGCATGCTTGACGCGATTACCGGCCGCTGGCAGGAAATCGGCGAACTCAAGCTGAGCCAGATCGGCGGTTTGCTCGGCACGGCCTTCACGCTCGCCGTCCTGCTCTCGATCGACACGCTGAAAACCGCTGTGGTGCTCGACGCGCTGACCCGTGGCCGGCACGATTCGAACCGCGAACTGATCGCGCAGGGATTGGGCAATGTCGCCTCGGCGTGCGCCGGTGGAATGCCCGGCGCCGGGCAAATGGGGGCGACCCTGGTCAACCTCGCGAGCGGGGGTCAGACGCGCGCGTCCGGGGTGGTCGAAGGCGTTCTGGCGCTGATCGCCTTTCTTGCCTTGGGATCGTTCATCGCCTGGATTCCGGTTGGCGCGCTGGCCGGAATTCTGATCGTCGTCGGCTTTCGCATGATCGACCGGCAAAGCCTGCACCTGCTCGAATCGCCGTGGACGATGCTCGACTTCATCGTCATCGTTGCGGTCGTCGCGGTGGCCGTGGGCTACAGTCTGATCGCCGCATCGGCGGTGGGCGTCGCGCTGGCGATGTTCCTGTTCATCCGCGAGCAACTGAGCAGCACGGTGATCCGCAGCAAGATCGACGGCGGCAGCCGTTTCTCGAAGCGTGTTCGCCTGCGCCAGCACATGGAGACGCTCGAACAGAACGGTGGGCAGACGGTGATTCTCGAACTGCAGGGAAGCCTTTTCTTCGGCACCAAGGATCAGCTTTACAAGGCGCTTGAACCGGAACTCCGCGATCGCAAGTACGTCGTTCTCGATCTGCGGCGTGTGCAGTCGGTCGATGTGACCGCAGTGCACCTCTTGAGCCAGGTCAGGGACTCGCTCAGTGCGCGCGACGCCTACCTCGTTTTCAGCAGCTTGCCGCAGAACCTGCCGAATGGGCGCAACATCGCCGAGTTCTTCGATCAGATGGAGCTGACGACAACGACCGAACACGTCAAGGTCTTCGCCGGTCTCGACGATGCGGTCGAGTGGATCGAAGATCAGATTCTCGGCGAAAGCCAGGTCCAGTTGGCCGATCTGCCGGCGCTTGAGGTGCACGATCTCGAGATCTTCAAGGACCGCAAGGAGGAAACGCTGATCGACCTTGTCGAGTGCCTCGATCGGCGCTCGGTGGCGAAGGAGGAAAAGGTGTATTCGTTTGGCGATCCAGGCAACGAGCTCTATCTGATCCGCAAGGGCGCCGTCCGCATCACCTTGCCGATGGCTGGCGGGAGCAGCCGCTATCACACGTTGACTTACGGCCGCGGCGACTTCTTCGGCGGCATGGCCTTCCTCTCGCAGATGACGCGCCTGAACGATGCCACGGCGATCGAGGATACCGAACTCTTCGTCCTTCGGCGTGAGCAGTTCGAACGTTTGCGCGAAGAGCACAAGCGTCTGGCAGTGCAGATCGTGGAGGCGGTGGCGAAAGTCCTGGCGCTTCGTTTACGCTACGCCGACAAGGAGTTGCTGGCGCTGCAGGAGTGAAAAAATCCGCCAGTTGAGGTATCATCCGTGTCGCCAGAGCGCTACCTTAAGCGCCAACCCGGAGGAGAAAAAGAGTATGTTCCAGCATATCCTGCTGCCCACCGACGGCAGCCAGTTGTCGCGGGATACCGCCGAGCGCGCAGTGGCTTTTGCCAAGGCCGCCAGAGCCAGACTGACGGCGCTGTACGCCCGGCCGGTTGGGCAGATGGACAATTACGGGGATGTCGTTCAGCCGGCGGCGCTCGACCGCCTGGTTAACAATTCCGAGGGTAAGTCGAAAGAATACCTCGGTTTCATCAAGAAGCTGTGCAAGGAGGCCGGGGTCGAATGCAACGCCCTGTCGGTTCCCAACGACAGCCCATGGGAGGCGATCATCGACGTTGCGGAAAGCCAGGAGTGCGACCTGATCTTCATGTCCAAGCACGGCCGGGGCGGCCTGTCGTCGCTCCTTTTGGGCAGCGAAACGTACCGCGTGCTCACCCACTCCAGCATTCCCGTTCTCGTCTATCGCCCATCCGACATCGATGCCGGCCGGCGCAAGGCGCGCGAGAAAGCGCGGGAGAAGGAGCGCAAACGCGCCTGAAGCAAGAGCGTACCGGGGAGCGTCTGTGGTCGACGACGCACGGTTTCCGCCAAGCGGCGAGGGATGGCGCCGCTGGGGCACGAGGGTCCATTGAAACTCGCGCCGTCCAGCCAGCGGCGGTGCGCTTGGCGCGAACTGGCGGGTGCGTGTGCTGAGGCGGGGTGGTCAGACGGCGTTCGCGGAACAATGACCGTGGTGACGCCCGTTGCGCGTCGCCAGGCTGCACCGGCACGGTCGGTCTACGGCAGGCACCGTTTGCCGCCGCCGCTCCCTGAAGTGCGTGTGCTGGGGGAGCCGAGGGTCAATGCTGTTGAATTAGGCCATGGCGATTCGTTTGCCTTTATCGACCTGCCATTTGGAGATGGGCTTCTTTGATACGCGAGGCTGCGAAGGCCGAGGCGTTCGTGGGGGGTAATAGCGCACT
>NZ_JAPUVR010000116.1 GCF_029255125.1 Accumulibacter sp.
AGAACTTGCTTCGCTTGCCATCGAGCGCGACGCGTTTCATGGCGAATGGAACTACCGGCTGATACCCCGGAACAATGACAAATAGCTCGTATTGTTCAAGTTATTTTTGCTTGCGTCCTAAGCGGGCGAGACCCGTCGGCAGCGCTGACCGCGCAGCCGGCAACACGAGCCCGTCATCTGCGCGGGCCGTTGCTGCTCGCGTAGCGCATCAGCTAGAACGCACCAGCCGCATCTGAGCACTGGGCGACCACGCCGGCCGGCGCGCCATCGATACAGCCCGGGTCAGCCTCGTCGAGGAAAGGATGCGCCGCGCCGCGCGTCCACACAGCGTCTGCGCGTGCCGGCAGCGCCCGCGACGCGGTCGGTCTTCCCGCCGTCAACAGTTCGGACAAACACCGTAGACAGTGAGCTCTGCTCGCTCGAACCGGAAGCCCGGGGGTAGCGTCGCAGCGAGCGTCGGCGAGGTAGTCTCGAGGCAAAAGACTGCTCCGCAGCGCGCACACTGAAAATGGGCGTGGCTTCGGCCCTCTTCAACGGTTGCGTTGAAGCGCCAGATGCGGTCGCTACCGGCCACACGATGCGCCAGACCATGGGTCACCAGCCAATCGAGCGTGCGGTATAGCGTCACCCGATCGTGCGCAATGCCGGCAGCGGCGAGTGCCGCACCGACCTCCTCGTGCGCCAGCGGCTGACTGGCGCTACACAGCGTATCGAGGACGGCGGTACGCGTGCGCGTGACTCGCCCGCCACGCGCGGCAATCCGCTGCGAACTGCTGGGTCCGACGACTGACGCCAGACCATAGGGCGACGCCAAACTGTCGCCGCGCTCCGAACGGCCAGTGGCGGCGCGCTGATTCGGTGGAATCGACTCAACCCTCGGCGCGTCGCGCTGCTCCGCTGCCCCTTCCCGCCCCGAGTTGTTGGCACTCGCTCCGCTTGCCCAGCCAGATCGCATACTCGCCCATTCGCTCTGAAAGCTGCTTGCCCTTGACATCGTCCTGAGGCGAATTATGCGACCTTCCGCTGCCCGGGCTCAATCCGCTATCGCTGATGGACACCCGCCGTCACAGCACTGCGCGCGAGGAGAGCAACGTGCGCTGTCCTGCGCTCGAAGCGCTCGCGCTCGCTCAGCCCGATCGCCCTTCGAGTCGGCACACCTGGCGAACTGAACTGCCGGAAGCGAAAGTTGCTGCCGCTTTCATGGCTCGGCGTCCGTCTCGCGTACGCCATACTCGCTGTCCAGCTTGTTCATGTAGCGCGCGTACCACCAGATGATCAGGACATAAACGATTGGTGCCCCCTGCGCCCCCATGTAGAAGCCGAGGGGAAAGCCAAGGATGACGATGTCCGCGAGTTCACGCGCATAGAAACTGACCACGAAGGTGACGATGAACCAGATCGTAAGAAGGACCGCCGTCATCTGCAGATTGCGTCGCCAATAGCTTTCGCGCCCGGGCCGGCTCATCCCGCGCGCTCCCCGCTGCCTTGCGCGCGCGCCGTCGTCCAAGCTGCTGTCCGGCCGCGACCAGGCATCAGGCGTCGCCTTCCGGATGGCGAACGCTCTCGACGAATTCCTGGGTTTCCCGGCTGGGCGGGCTGCCGATCAGGCTGACGGCAATGATCGTCAGGAATCCGGCAGCCACTCCCCAAACACCAGCAGCCGTCGACTGAATTCCCAGCCAGGGCTCCATGCCTATCCCCTGTATACCTAGCCATGGAATGTTGTCGAACTGGACACGCACCATGTAGTAGATGGTCACGAGCAGACCTACCAGCATCCCGCTGATCGCTCCCACACGATTGGCTCGCTTCCAGAAAACGCCGAGAATCAAGGCCGGAAAAAGCGCCGCGCCGGCAAGGGAAAAAGCCCAGGCGACCATGAACAGGATCGTTGCCGGCTTCTGCGAGGCTACCGTCGCAGCCAATACGGCAACAACCAGAAGGAGCGACTTGGAAACGACCAAGCGCCACTGGGTCGAGGCTTGCGGCCGGAAGACCTTGTAGTACACGTCGTGCGACAGCGCGCTGGCGATGGTCAGCAGCAGACCATCGGCGGTCGACAACGCGGCGGCCAGCGCACCAGCGGCCACCAGCCCCGAAATGACGTAGGGCAGACCGGCAATCTCGGGCGTAGCAAGCAGGATTACATCGGGATTGAGCGCCAGCTCTGCCAGTTGGAGGAGACCGTCGCCATTGACATCTTCGATCGAGACCAGGCCGATCTTGCCCCAGGCACTGACCCAGACGGGCAGTTGAGCAATCGAGGAACCGACGAGCGTGGTGTACACCTCGTACTTGGCAAAAACGGCATAGGCCGGCGCGGTCAGGTAAAGCACGAGAATGAAGAAGAGCGACCAGAACACCGAGGTGCGCGCTTCTCGCACGCTGGGCGTCGTGTAGTAGCGCATGAGCACGTGCGGCAGCGCCGCGGTGCCCACCATCAGGCAGAAGACGAGGCTGAGGAAGTTGACGCGTGCGGTATCGTTCGCCGTTTCGCCGGAGCCAGGATAGGGCGTCACATGGTGTTCGGGCGCGCTGGCGCGCTGCCCGGATTCGCGCAGCAGGTCTTCCCAGTACTTGCGTGCATCCTCGCTGGTTGCGGGAAGTTCCCGCCGCTGGCGCTCGAGCGCAGCGACCTCGCGCATCTGGGCGTTGCTGCTCTTCAACGCATCGATCTGCTCGGCGAGACTACGTCGTTCGTCAGCCAGTGACTCGGGCAGCGTCAAGATTCGCTGGTAATAGGCATCGGCACGCTGACGAAAGTGCTGGCGAGCGTCGATCTCTGCGGGGTCGGCGAAGATCTTTTCCTCCAGCACCTGCACCTTCTGGAGAACCTGTCCGTAAGTGAGCTGCGGCAAGGGGATGCCGGTCACCTGATAGGAGAGGATGGTCACCGGAACGAGGTAGGCGACGATCAGAATGGCATACTGAGCAACCTGCGTCCAGGTGACGGCACGCATCCCACCCAGAAACGAGCAGACAAGAATGCCGGCAAGTCCGACGAAGACGCCGATTTCGAACTGCAAACCGACGAAGCGGCTGGTGATCAGGCCGACGCCGTAAATCTGGGCAACGACGTAGATGAACGAGGCAAGAACGGTCGCGAAGACGCCGACCAGTCGCGCCGGGCTACCACCGTAGCGCGCGGCAAGGAAGTCGGGAATGGTGAACTGGCCAAATCGCCGCAAATAGGGAGCCAACAGCAGCGCGACCAATACGTAACCACCGGTCCACCCCATGACGTAAGCCAGGCCCTGATAACCGGAAAGGTAGAGCGTCCCGGCGAGCCCCATGAAGGATGCTGAACTCATCCAGTCGGCACCGGTCGCCATCCCGTTGAAGACCGCCGGCACTCGTCGGCCGGCGACATAGTACTCGGAGACGCTGGCCGTGCGCGCCAGAACGCCGATCGTTGCGTAGAGGAAAATGGTCAGGAAGAGGAAGGAGTAGCCAACCCAGCGTGGCGGCATGCCGTAGCGCTCGAGAATGGCAAGAACCAGAATGAAGACGAAGAAGCCGGCCGTGTAGAAAGCGTAGTAACGTCGCAGCGGGGTCGTGTATTCAGCCATTGGCGATCGACGCTAGACACTCTGGTGCATGTGGCGACGTGCTTTTTCGACCTCGAGCAAAGCGGCCGGCGTGTCAAACCCCTTGCGCGCCGCGCGCGCGATCGTGATCTGCAGCAACTTGGCAGTCACGTAGGCATCCGAAACGGGATGATGCCGCTGGATGCTGTCAATGTCGAAGTGCATCAACCAGTCGTCGAGACGACTGCGCGCCTCGACTTCACGGAAAAGGTCCGACATCACCCAGTCGAGATCGATCCAGGGCTGGCGCCAAACGATGCCCAGTGTCGCTGCCAGCGTCTGCTCGACCAGTCTGGCGGTAAAGGCCGCGTGATAGGCAACGAGTGGGGCCTTGGCCGTGAAACCGAGAAACGAAATCAGTTCATCGATCAAACGCCCCTCCGACGACGCGCGCGCCGCGCCCTGCTGTGAGTCGTCCGCCTGATGCCCAGGCGCAAGCGACGAGAGGTCCACGTACGCAGCATCGGCAAAATCGATCAATCCGTCGACGACGGCCACACTGCCCAGTGTCTGCAGGCAGTCGCTGTTCGCACCGGCCGCTTCGACATCGATGACGACGTAGCGCGAGCGATAGTGCGAACGCCGGAGGTCGGCTGCCGGCAACTGCTCCCAGGCAGCAATCGCCTGCTGCTGCTCGGCCGCCAAGGCAGGCTGACGCAGGTCGGGTGATGGGAAGAAGCGGGAGTACCAGGCCATGCGGATCAGAGTTGATAGTCGATTTTCAGGCGCGCCTGCAGCTTGCGAGCCTGGCGGAACGCTTCCTTCAGGATCCGGCGTTCGATTTCGTTCAAGTCGTCCGGGCTAACGAAATTGTCGCCGGCCCGCCCTTGTTCCTGTTCGAAATGCTGGTGGCGCAAACGTAGCAGTTGCAGAAAATTGAAACCTTCGATGCTCGCTGCCACATCTTCAGCCGGGATGTTCATCAAGGCACCGGCCCGCTTCAAGCGGTGCACGGTGTTGGTCGCCTCGACCTGGCGGGCCAGGGCAAAAACGCGCGCCGCATCGGTGAACAGGCGAACCCCGAACTTCTTCAAGTCGATGCAGCCGGGATGATCGGGATCGCCGTCGGTAACAAAGTCGCGAAAGCGCCCGAGCGGCGGCGCAACGCTGAGTGCGTTCTGCGCCAACATGCGCAGGAAGAGCGGATTTCCCCGCGTCTGGCGAAGCAGTGACAGGCGCAGGCGATGCGCCAGATTGAAGCGGCCATGCAGCGGCCGAAAGTCAAAGAAGATCGTTGCATTGAGCAGCGCCTGCGGCTCCGGAGTATGTATCCACTGGGCAAACCTCTCCTCCCACTCGTCGATGGTCAGGCAGAGGTCGGGGTTGCTCGCCATGATGTTGCCCTTGCACAACGGGAAGCCACACCTGTCGAGATCCTCATTGACCTCGCGCGCGAACTCGATGAAGCGCAGTTGCGTCTGCTCGCGGTCCATGATGTCGGTACACACGAAGACGATGCCATTGTCCTGGTCCGTGCTGAACGTCTGCTCGTCGCGTCCCTCCGAACCAAACGAGAGCCACGCCCAGTCAATACCGTAGAAGTCGTGACGTTCCAGATTGAGGCTGATGATGCGCCGCGTCACCGTATCGTTCAGCGTCGAAATGAACTGTGTGATCTCCTGCGCGCCGACCCCCTCGGCCAACATCGTCAGCGCCAGTTGGCGTACGTCGGCGCGTGCATGCTGCAGAACCTGAATGCTGGTTGCCGCATCGATCGCGTGCCGAATCTGGCGCAGACCGGCGCCTTGCAGCTTGAACAGATCGCGCTCGGAGATCACCCCGCGCAGACTGCCGCCTTCGTCCACGGCGAGCACGTGGCGAACCCCGTGCATCGCCATGACGAGCGCCGCGTCGTGCGCGTTGGCCGCCAGCGGCAGCGTCTGCGGCGACCCCGACATCACGCTGGAAATCGGCTGGTCAAGCGGAACACCTGGCAGGACGATGCGTTTCAGCACATCCGACAGCGTGAAAATGCCTATCGGATGACTCGCTTCGTCCACCACGACCATCGAGCCAAGATGCTGTCCGGCCATCGTTTCGACGACCTGGCGAATCGTCGCCTGGGGTCCAACGGCAACGGGTTCTCGCTTGACGATCGCGGTCAGCGGCGAGTTCATCGTCTTCTGTTCGGATGCGCGTTGAGCGAACTGGAGCTGCAGTTGCTGGCGCGACTGGTTGAGCAGACCGGCGATGTGTTGCGTGCAGAAGAGGTTGAACGCGGTGCTCTTTTGGGTCAGCGTGAAGAAATCGTCTGACGGCAACTCGTAGCAGAAGACATCTTCGCGCGCTACGTAGGCATTGGCCGACGGACGTTGGGCCATCAGGGCGCCGATCGAGAACGCCTGGCCCGGCCCGAGGGTAACCGACGAGTACTCGACGTTGGCAAGCGGGCTGCCTGCCTTCACCCGCACCCGGCCACATTGAACGATGTAGAGACTGCGCGCGACGCCCATCTCGCTGCCGAGGATCTGCGCGCCTTTTGGGTAATGCGCCAACTTGGCGCGCTCGGCAATGAAGCGTACGGCCTCGACTTCCATCCGGTCGAAAGGCGGGTAGGCTTGCAGGAAGCGGATGCACGCCGAAATCAACATCTCAGTCGCACTATTGGCCATTCCTGTTCCCTGGCTTTACCGGCCGGCCGGCGTCTCCGGCGCCGGTCCGGAAGTCTGTTGCTGTTTGCCCTGACGCTTGCCGCACGGGTAGCGGCCTGCCGCGCCAGCCGTGCGGGGCCAGGGTCAGGCGCCCCTGACGCGCCTGCCGTGCGCCAGGGATTTCCGGGGCTGGGCGCGCACCGCGCCTAGCCCCCTTGCCTATGGTCAGGCTACCCCTTCAGTTGATCGAGAATAGCCGGGTTTTCAAGCGTTGACACATCCTGCGCAACCGTTTCACCCTTGGCCAGCGAGCGCAGCAGGCGGCGCATGATCTTGCCCGAGCGCGTCTTCGGCAGGTTCTCGCCGAAACGGAGATCCTTCGGCTTGGCGATCGGACCGATCTCGCGACCGACGTGATCCTGCAGTTCCTTGATCATGTTCTTGGCCGCTTCACCAGTTGGCCGGGCGCCTTTGAGCACGACGAAGGCGCAGATCGCTTCACCGGTCAGGTCGTCAGGACGACCGACCACCGCCGCTTCGGCAACCATCGGGTGCGAAACGAGAGCCGATTCGATCTCCATCGTACCCATGCGGTGGCCGGAAACGTTCAGAACATCGTCGATGCGACCGGTAATCGTGAAGTAGCCGGTATTCACATCGCGCACCGAGCCGTCACCAGCCAGATACAGCTTGCCCGCGAAGTCGTCCGGATAGTAGGACTTGCGGAACCGCTCAGGGTCGCCCCAGATGTTTCGAATCATCGCCGGCCACGGACGCTTGACGACCAGCAGGCCACCTTTGCCCCAATCGAGTTCGGTGCCCGTTTCGTCGACGACAGCCGCTTGAATTCCCGGGAAAGGCAGGGTGCACGAGCCGGGAACCAGGGGCGTCACACCAGGCAGCGGCGTAATCATATGGCCACCCGTCTCGGTCTGCCAGAAGGTATCGACGATCGGGCAGCGACCGCCGCCCACTTTGTCGTAGTACCACTGCCAGGCCGCCGGATTGATCGGCTCGCCGACCGTTCCCAGCAGACGCAACGACGAAAGATCGTACTGCGCCGGCGCAACCGCCGGCGTGGTATCGGCCGCCTTGACCAGCGAACGAATCGCCGTCGGCGCGGTGTAGAAAATGCTGATCTTGTGCTCCTGGATCATCTTCCAGAAACGCCCGGCATCGGGGTAGGTCGGGATGCCTTCGAAAACCATTTCGGTCCCGCCGCAGGCCAGAGGCCCGTAGGCGATGTAGGTGTGGCCGGTGACCCAGCCGATATCCGCCGTGCACCAGAAGAGGTCGTGCGGCTTCAGATCAAAGGTCCACTTCATCGTCAGAATGGCGTGCAGCAGATAGCCCCCGGTCGAGTGCTGAACGCCTTTCGGCTTGCCGGTCGAACCTGAGGTATAGAGCAGGAAGAGCGGATGCTCGGCCCCCACCCATTCCGGCTCGCAAACGTCCGACTGTCCGGCAATCACGTCGTGCCACCAGACATCGCGGCCCGACACCATCGTGCACGGGCCACCGGTACGCTGGAAGACGATGACATTCCTGATCGACTCGCAACCGCCCAGCGCGATCCCTTCGTCGACCGCCGGCTTGAGCGGAATCTTCTTGCCGCCACGGCATTGCTCGTCGCAGGTGATCACCGCCACCGCACCCGCATCGTTGATCCGATCGCGTACCGACTGCGCCGAGAACCCGCCGAAGACTACCGAGTGGATGGCCCCGATGCGGGCGCACGCCTGCATGGCGACGATCCCTTCGATGCCCATCGAGATATAGATGATGACGCGGTCGCCCTTCTTGATGCCGAGCGCGCGTAAGCCGTTGGCAAACTGACTGACCTGCGACAGCAACTGCGAGTAGGTGACGCGCTTGACCTCGCCGCCGTCGGTTTCGAAGATGATCGCAACCTTGTCGCCCAGACCCGCTTCGACGTTGCGATCGAGACAGTTGTACGACACGTTCAGCGTGCCGTCGGCAAACCATTTGAAGAAAGGAGAGTTTGATTCATCGAGCACCTGGGTGAACGGCTGCTTCCACGAGACGTGTTCACGAGCCAGGCGAGCCCAGTAGCCCTCGTAATCGCTGGCGGCCTCGGCGCACAGCGCCTTGTACGCATCCATGCCCGATATCGTCGCCTGTTTGACGAACTCGGCGGACGGCTCAAAAAATTTTACGGCCTCGTTCAGTGACATGTCGCATCTCCCATGCAGAATATTGTGTTGGAGGAGTGAAGGAGTCAGGACAGCAAGCGGAAAAAACCGAATCCACTCAGGATGTATTGTGCGCCCGGCCTGAGGCGGCAAGCGAACAGACGCCGGCAGCCGCACAGTCGGTCGCGTCAATGCCAAGCGATTAAACCCCCGCTTTCTTACACACCACTTACGGGGCGCGGAACGGCGGCAGGAGAAAGGCCCTTTTTGGTGCTAGAATCCGGCGTCCCGAACCCTCCGAAGAACTGCCAATGGCCTCTCTGAAACCTACCGTGGACCGGCTCGAGATGTTCATCTTCTGGAGCCGGTGGCTACAGGCGCCGCTCTACCTCGGCCTGATCATCGCGCAGGGCGTCTATGTCTATCTCTTCATGGTCGAGCTCTCGCATCTGATTCACAACCTGTTCTTCAGCAGCACGCGGATCAACGAAACCGAGGTGATGCTTGTCGTCCTCGGCCTGATCGATGTCGTGATGATCGCCAACCTCTTGATCATGGTAATCATCGGCGGTTACGAGACCTTTGTCTCCCGGCTTGACCTGGAAGGTCACCCAGACCAGCCCGAATGGCTCTCGCACGTCAACGCCGGCGTACTCAAGATCAAGCTGTCGACGGCGATCATCGGTATTTCGTCGATCCACCTGCTGAAGACCTTCATCAACGCCGGCAACCTCAACGAGCATACGATCAAGTGGCAGGTCGTCATCCACGCCCTTTTCCTCTGTTCTGCCCTGGCCATGGTCTGGGTCGATCGGGTGATGACGCAGACCCTGGCGATGAGCAAGCAGCAGCACGCCGGCCAGCACTGACACGAGCACCGCAGCGGGACTCGCCCCGCCAAACCTACCGGAGAGCGCCTGAAATGACAACTATCAAGCAGGAAGATTTTATCCAGAGCATCGCTGATGCGTTTCAGTACATCAGCTACTATCATCCGCTCGACTACATCAAGGCGCTGGGCGCGGCCTACGAACGCGAGCAAAGCCCGGCCGCCAAGGACGCCATCGCACAGATTCTGACCAACAGCCGGATGTGCGCCGAAGGTCGGCGTCCGATCTGCCAGGATACCGGCATCGCGGTCATCTTCCTCAAGGTCGGCATGGACGTCCATTGGGATGCCACGCTGTCCGTCCAGGAAATGTGTGACGAGGGCGTCCGCCGGGCGTACAACGACCCGGACAACAAATTGCGCGCCTCGGTCCTGCTCGACCCCGCCGGAGCACGTCGGAACTCGAAGGACAATACACCGGCCGTCGTGCATTATGAGATCGTTCCTGGCCATCATGTCGAGGTCATCTGCGCGGCCAAGGGCGGCGGCTCGGAGAACAAGACGAAGTTCTACGCGCTCAATCCGTCCGACTCGATCGTGGACTGGGTGCTGAAGACCGTCCCCACGATGGGCGCCGGATGGTGCCCGCCGGGGATCCTCGGCATCGGTATTGGTGGTACACCGGAGAAGGCGATGCTGCTGGCCAAGGAATCCCTGATGGCGCCGGTCGACATCCATGAGCTGATCGCTCGCGGGGCAGGCAACCGCGTCGAGGAACTGCGGCTGGAGCTTTACGAAAAGGTAAACGCGCTCGGCATTGGCGCGCAGGGACTCGGTGGCCTGACGACGGTCCTCGACGTCAAGATCCTCGACTACCCGACACACGCGGCAAGCCTGCCGGTCGCCATGATTCCCAACTGCGCGGCCACCCGACATGCGCATTTTCACCTCGACGGTAGCGGCCCGGCCCACCTGACTCCACCCGATCTCGACGAGTGGCCCAAGGTCAACTGGACGCCGAATACCCAGGCTTCAACGCGGGTCAATCTCGACACCTTGACGCCGGCCGAGGTCGCCGCCTGGAAGCCAGGACAGACATTGCTACTCAACGGCAAGATGCTGACCGGGCGCGATGCCGCACACAAGCGAATTCAGGACATGCTGGCCAGGGGCGAGAAGCTGCCGGTCGATTTCACCAACCGGGTGATCTACTATGTCGGCCCGGTCGATCCGGTACGTGACGAGGTGGTTGGTCCGGCTGGACCGACAACGGCGACACGCATGGACAAGTTCACCGAGATGATGCTTGCTCAAACCGGGTTGATTTCGATGGTCGGCAAGGCCGAGCGCGGGCCGGCAGCGATCGAGGCGATTCGCCAGCACAAATCCGCCTATCTGATGGCGGTAGGCGGCGCGGCATATCTCGTCGCGAAGGCCATCCGGGCAGCGCGCGTCGCCGGGTTCGCTGACCTCGGCATGGAGGCGATCTACGAATTCGAAGTGCGCGACATGCCGGTCACCGTCGCGGTCGATTCCAACGGCACATCGGTGCACAACACGGGTCCGCGCGAATGGCAAGCCCGAATCGGCAAGATTCCGGTCGCCGCTGGTTGAGCCTTTGGGCACGAAACCGACGAGCCGGCCGCGCGCCGGCTCAGATATTGTTGATGCCGGTTTCCGGGTCGCCGAATGATCGGGGTTTTTGATAGCGGCCTTGGCGGGCTCTCGGTGCTCGCGGCAATCGCTGATGGATTGCCGCGCGCCGACCTGGTTTACTTGGCCGATACCGCGCACGTGCCCTATGGCGACAAGGACGATAGCTTTATCCGCCACCGTGTTCTGCGCATCGGCACCCACCTGGTCGACCAGGGTTGCCGAGTCGTCGTCGTCGCCTGCAATACGGCGACCGCCGCGGCGGTGTCGGCTTTCCGCGAGACCTATCCCGAGCTGCGCGTGGTCGGCGTCGAGCCGGGCGTGAAACCGGCGGCAGCCGCCTCGCGCAGTCGACGGATCGCCGTTCTAGCGACGGCGTCGACTGCCCGCAGCCAGCGGCTGGCACAACTCATCGAGCGCCACGCGACGAGCGTCGAGGTTCTCGTCGAGGCGTGTCCAGGCTGGGCGACGCGGGTCGAGGCCCTGCGCTTGACCGACGGCGACTTCGTCGACGAAGCGCACCGTCATCTCGACCCGCTGCTCGAGTCCGGCGTCGATCAGATCGTCCTCGGCTGCACGCACTACGCCTTCCTGCGGCCGACGCTGGAACCTATCGTCGCCGGCAAAGCGATGCTGGTCGACGTGGCGGAAGCGGTCGCCCGGCAGTGCATCCGCCTGGCCGACGCGCCTGCCGCCGGTGGTGGGAGGCTGACGCTCGCCGCCACCGCGCAGCCCGAGCGTCTGCAGGCTGCGCTGCCGGCGCTCGGCTTGAAAAGGCTTGCCCGCCGCCTGGCGCAGCCAGCGCACCTCGTTATTGCATGAGATGATCGGGAAACGATGACCACCCTAGAGGCGAGCGACAGCGAAGGCGCCCTCCAACCTGTAGATATCCAACGCGATGTCGCCAGGCGACGCACTTTCGCCATCATTTCGCACCCCGACGCGGGCAAGACCACGTTAACTGAGAAGCTGCTGCTCTTCGGCGGTGCCATACAATTGGCGGGCACCGTCAAGGGACGCAAGAGCGCCCGCCACGCCACTTCGGACTGGATGGAAGTGGAAAAGCAGCGGGGCATCTCGGTCACCAGCTCGGTGATGCAGTTCGAGTACCAAGGGCACACCATCAACCTGCTCGATACGCCGGGCCATGAGGACTTTTCCGAAGACACCTACCGCGTGTTGACCGCAGTCGACGCTGCGGTGATGGTGATCGACGCAGCCAAGGGCGTCGAGGCACAGACGATCAAGCTGCTCAACGTCTGCCGGATGCGCAACACGCCGATCATTACCTTCGTCAACAAGCTCGATCGGGAAGTACGCGAGCCGTTTGACCTGCTGGAAGAAATAGAGCGTGTCCTGGCCATCGAGTGCGCGCCGATTACGTGGCCGATTGGCATGGGTAAGACCTTCGGTGGCGTCTATCACCTGCTCGACGACCGGCTGCTGCACTTCGCTCCCGGCGAGGAGAGACGCAGCGAATCGGCCTGGCTCGAAGGCTTGGCGAACCCGCTTCTCGACGCCCGATTTCCGGGAGAGATCGGACGGCTGCGCGAGGATGTCGAGCTGATTCAGAGCGCCAGCAGCCCCTTCGACCTGGTCGGTTTCCTGGCTGGGCACCAGTCACCCGTTTTTTTTGGATCGGCGATCAACAACTTCGGGGTGCAGGAAGTCCTCCAAGCCCTGCTCGACTGGGCGCCGTCACCACAGGAGCGCGACGGCGGTAGCCGCTTGGTTCATCCCGCAGAAAGCAGCTTCAGCGGCTTCGTGTTCAAGATCCAGGCCAACATGGACCCCAAGCATCGCGACCGCATCGCGTTTTTCCGCGTCTGCTCGGGCCGTTACGCGCCTGGAATGAAGGTGAAACATCTGCGACTCGAGCGCGAGATGAAGCTGGCCAACGTCCTCACCTTCATGGCCAACGAAAGGCAGTTGATGGAGGACGCCGTAGCGGGCGACATCATCGGAATCCACAACCATGGCAATCTGCACATTGGCGACACCCTGAGCGAGGGTGAGGCGCTGGCCTTCAAGGGCATTCCGTACTTCTCGCCCGAGCTCTTCCGCGTCGCGCGCCTGCGCGACCCCTTGAAGAGCAAGCAGCTACTCAAGGGCCTGCAGGAACTGGGCGAGGAAGGCGCGATCCAGGTGTTCGAGAACGTGGCGAGCGGCGCACTCCTGCTCGGTGCGGTGGGTAGCCTGCAGTTCGAAGTGGTCGCACACCGCTTGCAGACCGAGTACAAGGTCGATGCGATCTTTGAAGCGGCAGACATCCATACCGCACGCTGGCTGACCTTTCCCGACGCGACCACCCGGCGCAACTTCGAACGCGAACAGTTCCAGCGTCTGGCAAAAGACGTAGACGGCAACCCGGTGTACCTGGCGAGCACACGCTACAACCTCGAAGTCACCAGTGAAAAATGGCCACGCGTCGGATTCCACAGTTCACGCGAGCACGGCCAATTGTTCGCCTGACCAAGCGCTTGCAGCGACGGCGCAGCGAGGCAACGCTCTTGCGCGGCTGATCCATCGCGCACCAGCTCGCTGCTTGCCGTTTGCCCAGGTAGGCAAGGTACGGTTACCTGGCGCTTGGCCGCGCAGCGCCTGGTTGTCGGAACCTAGGCGTCGACCGCAACGGCCTGCGCGAGGAACTCGATCTTTTTCTGCAAGTCGTCGGCGGAATCCGGAAAGCGCTCGGCAATGCGCCGGAAGTCCTCCTGAATCCGGACGAACGCATCGACCATATCCGGATCGAAGTGCGTGGCACGGCCCTTGACGATGATCTGTACCGCCTGCTCGTGCGACATTCGCTCCTTGTAGACCCGACGACTGATCAGCGCGTCGTACACATCGGCGATGGCCATCAGGCGCGCGGATACCGGTATGCGATCGCCTGACAGTGCTTCCGGGTAGCCACTGCCGTCCCACTTTTCCTGATGGTAAAGCGCGATTTCCTTCGCGATGGTGAGAAACTCGACCGGCGTCCCCAGCCAGTCTTCGGCCAGTTGAATAGCGTCGCGCCCGAGCAGGGTGTGACTCTTCATGATTTCGAACTCGGCAGGTTCGAAGCGCCCGGGTTTGAGCAGAATGCGGTCGGGTATTCCCACCTTGCCGATGTCGTGCAGCGGCGCCGACTTGAAGAGCACCTTGATGTTCTGCTCGGTGAGAAAATCGGCGAAACGCGGGTGCGCGCGCAGGCTCTCGGCAAGCACCTTGACATAGCGCTGAGTGCGCAGAATGTGTTTACCGGTCTCGGCATCGCGGGTTTCGGCCAGCGACGCCAGGGCAAGGATCGTGACATCCTGAACGGCCTCGAGGTCGCGCGTCCGGCGCTCGACCTCCGCACGCAAGAAGTCATTCTTGCTGCGCAGAAAATCAGCGCTGCTCTTCAGCGAGAGCTGCGTGGCAACGCGCGCGAGCAGAATGGGAGGACTGATCGGCTTGGTAATGTAATCGACCGCGCCTAGCGCCAAGCCCTTCTGTTCATCCTCCAGTTCCGTCCGGGCGGTAAGAAAAATTACCGGAATGTCGGCCGTTCCGGGATTCGCCTTCAGTCGCCGACAAACCTCGTAGCCGTCGATATCGGGCATCATCACGTCAAGCAGAATGAGATCGGGCGGCGCTGCGGAGGCGGCAATCTGGAGCCCGCGGTCACCCCGGTTGGCCACCTTCACCTTGTACGTCTCTTTCAACAAGGCTGACATCAGGGCCAGGTTGTCGGGCGTGTCGTCGACGACGAGAACCGTTGCCTTTTCGTTGAAGTCGAGAATCTCCATGCGTCTCCGCCAATTCCGTCAAACGACGAGTCCGGCTGCCGCAGCCGCCTCGCGCAGTGCCCGCAGTGCGGCGTCGTAATCGAAACGATTGACTGCACCCTCGAGCGCCCGATAGCTTCCACCAAACGCGTTGCGCAAGACGCTGGCCTGACTCGCCAGGAGATCACCGGCCTCAGCGTCGCTTTCCGCCAACAGGGCTGCCAGCCGCCGGCAGACCACCCCGAATTGGACCGGGTCGACCGGCACAGTTCCCTCTTCCGCCGGCCGTGGTGGCAGCTTCGCCAGCAATTCGGCGACCAACGCGGCGAGTATTCTAGCCGCAGAATCGAGCCGCGCATCAACCTGCGAACGCGACTGTGTCGCGGCAATCGCCTCCTCAAGCTTGCCCGCTTCGGCCTGCAGGTCGCACGCACCGATGCTTCCGGCCACGCCCTTCAGGCTGTGCGCCAGACGCTCGGCGGTCGACCAATCGGCGGCATCCAACGCCGCTGAAATTTCGCTCGGCACCATCCGCTGCCCGTCGACGAACTTGCGCAGCAGCGAGAGATACACGTGCTTCTTGCCCAAGACACGGCGCAGCCCGAGCGCCGTGTCGAGGCCGCCAATCGTCGCCAGTACGAGGTCGCCGTCCGCATCCGCTGGCTCAGGCGTGGCGACCGCCGGTGCTACCGATTGCCGCGGTGCAACCCACTTGATCAGCACGCGCCAAAGCTCATCCGGTTCGATCGGCTTGGCGACGAAATCGACCATGCCAGCCGCCATACACGCTTCGCGGTCGCTGACCAAAGCGTTGGCGGTCATGGCCACGATCGGCAATTCGCGACACATGGACAGCGAAGTGATCGCGCGCGTCGCCGCGACACCATCCAGGATCGGCAGATGCATGTCCATCAAGACGATGTCGTACGGCCGGCTGCGCGCCTTCTCCACCGCCATCTGCCCATCAACCGCCAGATCTACGACCAGGCCTGCGCCAGTCAACAATTCGATCGCAACCTGCTGGTTCAGGTCATTGTCCTCAACCAGCAGGATCTGCGCACCCTGGATCGCCGATAGGCGCTCGTCCACGGGACGCGGGACGACACTTTGCGGCGACAGATCTGTACGCTCGCCACCAATCAGGCGCATGGCCGTATCGAAGAGGAGCGATGCATTGACCGGCTTGAGGAGGACATCGCGAACACCCACCGTCGTTGCCTGCTCGAGCACCGTCTCGGAACTGTCGGCAGTAACGATGACGATATGCGGAGGAACCGGCAGTGATAGCAGCTGAAGCTGTTGGGCGGTCTCCAGTCCGCTCATTTCCGGCATCCGCCAATCAAGAAAAACAATCTCATACGGGTCATTGCGCGCAGCCCGCGCGACCTGCTCGACGGCCGCCGAACCACTCGCCACATCGTTGACGACGAACGTCATCGTTTTCAGGAGCTCACGCATTACGCTGCGAGCGGTTCGATTGTCATCGACCACCAACACCTTCCTGCCGCGCAGGTCCGGGCTGGGAAGGAGCGGGCGGGCACCGTCGGCCGCCCGCCCCAGGCGAGCGGTAAACCAGAAGACCGAGCCCTTGCCGTATTCGCTCCTGACACCGACCTCGCCGCCCATCAGCTCGACCAGTTTCTTTGAAATCGCGAGGCCCAAGCCTGTTCCGCCGAAGCGTCTCGTCGTCGACACATCGCCTTGCGAAAAGCTCTCGAACAGCCCCGCCAACTGGCCGCTGCTGAGACCTATGCCGGTGTCCTGAACGGCGAAATGCAGCAGGAGCGTTTTCTCGTTCGACTCCTGCACACTGACGCGAATCGCCACCTCACCTTCTTGAGTGAACTTGACGGCATTGTTGGCGTAGTTGATCAGCACCTGGCCTAGACGCAAGGGGTCGCCGACCACAACTGAAGGAACCGCCGGATCAACATCAATCACCAGTTCCAGATCCTTGGCACTGCTCTTTTCGGCAATCAGGTTGGCCACGTTATCAAGCACTTCTTCGAGCGCGAACTCGGTTTCCTCAATCGACAGCTTGCCAGCTTCGACTTTTGAAAAGTCAAGAATGTCGTTGACGATGCCTAGCAAGTGCTGGCCAGAATCCTGAATCTTTCGCGCGTAGTCGCGCTGCCGAGGAGTCAGTTCCGTCTTCGAGAGGAGGTGCGCCATGCCGATGATCGCGTTCATCGGCGTACGTATCTCGTGGCTCATGTTGGCGAGAAAGGCACTCTTCATCCGCGTCGTTTCTTCGACCAGCTCGGTCTGTTCCGCGTGAACTCGGCGAACCAGGTCTTCTGCCGCGCGCCTCTCGCTGATATCGCGAAAGACGACTACCGTGCCGATCAGCTTCTCGGCCTTGTAAAAAGGGGTGGTCGCGTATTCGACGATGAGTGGTCTGCCATCGCGCCGCCATAGGACTTCACAGTCGACCTTACGTGACTGCCCGTCGCATGAGGTCAAGCGCATGGCGCAGAGTTCGTAGGGAAGCTCGCTTCCATCAGGATAGGCGTAGTGAATCAACTCATGTACCGGCCGCCGAGCAAGCTCCTCGGTCGTATAACCAAGCAGCGCGGTCACCGCCCGATTGGCAAACATCATCCAGCCGTCCAGATCAATGCCCAATATTCCTTCATTGACTGCCCCGAGAATCAAGCGACTGTGTTCCTCAAGCACGGCAAGTTCGGCCGCCTGCTTTTCGAGTTGCGCTGCCTGCTGCTGGGTTGCTTCGAGCAAGCGGCTGGCGCGCGTGCTGCGCTCGATGATTTCGAGACTCAAGGCAACGATTGGCAGCAGGCCGTCGAGCAGAGCGAGTTGCTGGTCGTCGAAGGAGCGCAAGGTCGTCAGTTCGATTACCGCCAGCGGGCGGTCGGATCGCATCACCGGTGCGAGCAACGCTTTTCGCGCCACTTCACTCGCCCTTTCCTTGCCGACGGTTGGAGCTTCGCGCGGCATGGCGTCCGACAAGTCACTCGGGAACAGCCGCGTCCCGCGCGCCGCGCACTCGCCGATGGTTCCTTCACCGACCCTGATCAGGGCGTTGGTGCAACTTCCCGTGCCAAGAGTGGCGATCATCTTCAGCGTTGCGCGATCTTCGGTAACGATGAAGAATGCGCCGCGTTCCGCCCCCAACAGCGGCGCCAAGCCTGCCAGCAGTTTCTCGGCGAGTTCGGTGAACGTGCCCGCATCGCGGAGCAGTCCGGAGACCAGGGCAATGTTTGACCTGATCCAGCGTTCGGCCGCCATCGCTTCCTTCAGGCGCGCCAGCGCGGCTCCGTTCGGCACATCCTCGGCGGTCTGCGAGGCGACTCGATCCGAGTGAAGCATGCGGCCATCGGATGGTATGACGTTCGTCTGCTCGCTGCGCCCGCCTTCCCGCCGTCGTCTCCGCCAGATCGTAGCGAGGACGATGCCGGCCACCGTGACCAGCACGAGCAGGCAACCCAGGCTTGTGCTCAAGGCGGCTGCCTCACCAACCGGAGTCGAGCACCTTCTCGGCCCAGAACAGGCCACTCAAAGTCTTGGCGTCGGTAATCCGACCTTCGCGTGCTGCCTCCAGCGCCTCCGCCAGGGACAAGGTGAACACATCGATGAACTCGTTGTCGTCGAGTTCGCGTGGTGAGCAGCGCTGCACATTGCTGGCGAGAAAGATCTCGATACGCTCATCGGAATAGCCAACACAGGGATGCATCACGCCCAAGTGCCGCCATTGCTCGGCGACATAGCCGGTCTCCTCACGCAGTTCTCGCCTGGCAGTGTCGGCAGGCGTTTCGCCGGGATCGATCTTGCCGGCTGGCAGCTCAAGGAAGGGTCGTTGAAGTGGGTAGCGGTACTGGCGAACGAACAACAGGCGCTGATCGGCGCGCTGGGCAATGACGACCGCCGCACCCTGATGCTTGACGTACTCGCGTAAGCAAGTCCCGCCGTTCGGCAGCCGCACCCGGTCGCAGCGAACGTCGAGCAGGCTTCCCCGGAAGACCGATGTGCTGTCGATTTGGCTTTCCCGCAAGTGTTCGTACTCGTCTTCCATTGGCGAACTCACAACAAAAACGCCCCGCCAAGGCGGGGCGTCGGGATGAAGGTAGGCGCGGTCAAAGCCACAACGACCGGGCCAGCGTGTAGTGGCAAACCGACATCAGCCGACCCGGGAAGATGCCGAGCAGTGCCACCGCGAGACCATTGGCCGACAGCAGTATCTTCATGTCGATCGGCGCCTCGATCGGGGCTGTGCTCACCGGCGTATCGAAATACATGATCTTGACGACGCGCAGGTAGTAGAAACAACCGATTAGCGAGAATGCGACGGCGGTGATGGCCAACCAGAGGTAGCCGGCGGCAACGACCGCCTGCAGCACCGAGAACTTGGCAAAGAAGCCAACGAAAAACGGGATTCCGGCCATCGAAAACATCATCATCATCATTACGGCGGCAAACCAGGGACTGCGCTTGTTCAGCCCCTTGAAGTCGTTGAGATCGTCCGACTCCATCCCACCGCGAGCCAGGAGAAGGATGACCCCGAAGGTGCCAGCGCTGGTTAAAACATAAGTGATGACGTAGAACATCGAAGAGCTGTAGGCGTTCAGGCCGAAGCGAGCGTCGCCGCCGACCACTCCCGTAACGATGCCGAGCAGCATGAAGCCCATGTGCGAGATCGCCGAGTAAGCGAGCATGCGCTTCAGATTGGTTTGCGCGATGGCTGCAATATTGCCGACTGCCATCGAGAGCACTGAAAGCAGGATCAACATCGTCTGCCAGTCCTGAGCCAGCATGAGCAGTCCGTTAGCCAGCATACGGATGACCATGGCGAATGCAGCCAGCTTCGGAGCGGTAGCAATAAACAACGTGACGGCCGTCGGCGCCCCGTGGTAGACGTCGGGAATCCACATGTGGAAGGGCACGACGCCGAGCTTGAAGGCGATTCCGGAAACCACGAAGACCAGACCAAAAACCAGAATCGTCCGTTCTCCCTGATAGCCCATGGTCATCAGGCGCTCGGCTACCGCATTCATTTCGAGCGTGCCCACTGCCCCGTAGATCATCGAGATGCCGTACAGCAGCAGCCCGGAAGCAAGCGCACCAAGGACGAAATACTTCATCGCTGCCTCGGTAGCGGGGATCGAGTCCCGATTCATCGCGACCATTGCGTACAACGAGAGCGACAGCAGCTCGATACCGATATAGACCGAGAGGAAATGATTGGCGGAAATCATGACCATCATCCCGAGTGTCGCGAAAAGCGCGAGAACGTAGTACTCGCCTTTCGCCATCTGCTCACGCTCCAGCACGTAGCCACGCGAATAGAGCAGGACGATGATCACCGTCAGGTAAAGGAGCAGCTTGAGGACATCGCCGAGCAGGTCGGCAATGTACATGTTGCTGAAGGTAAAGCCGACGTCATTTGAAGCGGTGGCCAAAGTGACCACCGCCGCGCCGATCAGCGTCAGTTGCGTGGCCAGGAAAGTCACGGTGCGCTTGCCGTCCCTGACGAAGAGATCAAGGATCAGGACGAGGCACGCCATGAACAGCACGAAGATCTCTGCGCTGGCTAGGCGCAGATCGGGCATCTGGAACTGCAGTTCGGCAAGAGTCATAGCGGCTACCAGTTATTGGATCTTGCTCAAGGCAACGTGACGCAACAGTTCATTGACCGAGCTGTGCATGATTTCGGTGAAGGGCTGCGGATAGAGACCCATGACCAGGGTGCCGACGGCAAACAGCACGAAGACCAGGAACTCGCGCGCGTTGATGTCGGTCAGTTCAGCCACGTGATGATTGCTGACGGCGCCAAAAACGACGCGCTTGTACATCCAGAGCGTGTAAGCAGCCCCAACGATCATGGTCGTCGCAGCCGCAAAGGCGATCCAGAAATTGTGGCCGACCGCAGCCAGGATGACCATGAACTCGCCGACGAATCCTGAAGTCGCCGGCAACCCGGCGTTAGCCATGGCAAAGAGCATGAAGAACGCGGCAAACTTCGGCATGCGATTGACTACGCCGCCGTAGTCCGCGATTTGTCGCGAGTGTGCTCGGTCGTACATGACGCCGATCGAGAAGAACATGGCCCCGGAAACGAAGCCGTGCGAAATCATCTGGACCAAAGCGCCTTCGATCGCCAAGGCACTGAACATGAAGAAGCCGAGCGTGACGAAACCCATGTGGGCAATCGAAGAATAGGCGACGAGCTTCTTCATGTCGTCCTGGACCAGCGCGACGAAGCCGATGTAGATGATGGCAATCAACGACAGCCCGACGACCATGCCGGCCATCGCGTGCGAAGCGTCCGGAGCGATTGGCAACGAGAAGCGCAGAAAGCCGTACGCACCGAGCTTCAGGGCGATCGCGGCAAGGACGATCGAGCCCCCGGTCGGGGCTTCGACGTGCGCATCGGGTAGCCAGGTGTGTACCGGCCACATCGGAACCTTGACCGCAAAGGCAACCAGGAAAGCCAGGAACAGCCAGGTCTGGGCGTTGAGCGCAAGGGGCATCTTGTGCCAGTCGAGGATGGCAAAGCTGCCACCCGACTGCATGTACAGATAGAGGAGCGCGATCAGGAAGAGCAGGGACCCGAAAAGCGTGAACAGGAAGAACTTGAACGCTGCGTAGACGCGCCGAGGGCCGCCCCAGATCCCGATGATCAGATAGAGCGGGATGAGCGAGGCTTCAAAGAAGACGTAAAACAGCACACCGTCGAGGGCGGAAAATATTCCGTTCAGCAGACCCGACATGATCAGGAAGCCGGCGTTGTACTGCGCAACCTTGCTCTCGATCACCTGCCAGCCAGCAAGGACGACGGTAACCGTGATGAAGCTGTTGAGGATCACGAAGGGCATCGATATGCCATCGACCCCGAGATGGTAGTTGGCGTTGAAGCCCCTTATCCAGGGACTCAGCTCGACGAACTGCATCGCCGGCGTACTCATGTCGAAACCCGTGTAGAGGGGAATCGTCACGAGCAGGCCGGCAAGTGCACCGATCAGCGACAACATCCGGGCCAATGGTGCATTGCGATCAGAGCCCGTCGCCAGTACGACCAGCCCGGCGAGGATCGGTACCCAGATGGCAAGAGAGAGAAGCGGCGTGCCTGACATATCGTTCCCAGTCTTCCTCAGCTCAGGCGCGCGTGACCCACAGGGTCATCAGAATGAACACGCCGATAATCATCGTAAATGCGTAGTGGTAGATGTGCCCTGTTTGGAAAAGGCGAGCCAGGGTCGCAAACCAGGCAACCAGGCGGGTTGCACCATTGACGATCACACCATCGATCAGACCAGCGTCACCGCCCTTCCACAGTCCCTTGCCGAGCAGACGCGCGCCGCCGGCAAAAACGACCTCGTTGAAACGGTCGAAGTAATACTTGTTGTCGAGCAGCGTGTAGATGAACCCGCTACGCTCCTTGATGGCCGCCGGGATATCGGGGCGCTTCATGTACATGAACCAGGCGCTGGCGACGCCGAGCAAGGCGAGCCAGAACACGGGTGTGGTGACCGCGTGCGTGGCCATCGCGAAAGCACCGTGGAAGTGGCTCGCAAGCTCCACCATCACCGGGTGCGCGGTCGAGTCAACGACGATGGCGCCCTTGAAGAAGTCGCCAAACAGCATTGGCTCGATCGCGACAAAGCCAATGATCACCGAGGGGATCGCCAGCATGATCAGCGGCAGCGTCACCACCCAAGGCGTTTCGTGCGGTTTCTGGCCGGGAGCCAGGCCGTGGTGTTCTTCGGCGTGTGCCTGATCGGCATGATGCGCGCCGTGTCCATCGTCGCCCGCCAAGTGAGCGTGTGCGGCGTCGTGGGCTACCGCGTGTGCACTCGTCGCGTGTCCAGCGCCGTGCGCGTGGTGCGCCGCTCGGCCGAAGCGTTCCTCGCCGTGAAAGACGAGAAAGTACATGCGGAAGGAATAGAAGGCGGTGACGAAGACCCCCGCCATCACGGCAAAATAGGCAAAGCCTGAGCCCGGGAGATGTGAAAGGGCGACCGCCTCAATGATCGAATCCTTGGAATAGAAGCCGGCAAAGAAGGGCGTGCCAATCAACGCCAGCGATCCGATCAGGGAAGTGATCCAGGTAATCGGCATATACTTGCGCAGACCGCCCATGTTCCGGATGTCCTGGTCGTGATGCATGCCGATGATCACCGAGCCCGCGGCCAGGAAGAGAAGCGCTTTGAAGAAGGCGTGCGTCATCAGGTGGAAAATCGCCACCGAGTAGGCCGAAGCGCCCAGCGCGACCGTCATGTAACCCAGTTGTGACAGCGTCGAATAAGCCACGACGCGCTTGATGTCGTTCTGGATGATCCCGAGAAAACCCATGAACAGGGCGGTCAGCGCGCCGATGACGATGACGAAGGAGAGTGCCGTGTCGGACAATTCGAAGAGCGGCGACATTCGAGCGACCATGAAGATCCCCGCCGTTACCATCGTCGCAGCGTGAATCAGGGCAGAAATCGGCGTCGGACCTTCCATCGAATCAGGCAGCCAGACGTGCAGCGGTACCTGAGCCGACTTGCCCATGGCACCAACAAACAACAGTATGCAAACCGCCGTAAGCAAGGCGACGCCACCCTTTTCGGCGCCAAACAAGGCGATCGTTTCGCCGGCCAGGGCAGGCGCCTTGGCGAAGACGGCCGCATAGTCGAGCGTACCGAAGTAGGTGAGAACCAGGCCGATGCCGAGAATGAACCCAAAGTCGCCAACGCGATTGACCAGGAAAGCTTTCAGATTGGCGAAAATCGCACTCGGTCGCGTGTACCAGAAACCGATCAGCAAGTAGGACACCAGGCCGACAGCTTCCCAGCCGAAAAAGAGCTGCATGAAGTTGTTGCTCATGACCAGCATCAACATCGAGAAGGTGAACAGCGAGATATAGCTGAAGAAACGGTTGTAGCCCGGATCGTCCTGCATGTAGCCGATGGTGTAGATGTGCACCATCAGCGAGACGAAGGTGACGACCAGCATCATCGTGACGGTCAGTTGATCGATCAGGAAACCGACTTCGAACTGATACTCGCCAGAGCTCAGCCAGCGATAAACCGGGCCATTGTAGGTATTGCCGGCCATCACATCCTTGAAGATGACGAAAGACGCGGCACAGGAAATCGCAACCCCGGCAATCGTTACCGTATGCGCCAACCAGCGCGGAATCACCCGGCAGAACAGGCCGGCAATGATGGCGCCGAGCAAGGGTGCCAGCGGGACAAGCAGGTACAGCTTTTGCATTTCCATGATCAACCCTTCAGGCTGTCCAGATCATCCACGTGGATGGTCTTCAGATTGCGGAACAGCACCACGAGAATCGCCAGCCCGATAGCCGACTCGGCCGCCGCCACGGTCAGGATGAAGAAGACGAAAACCTGTCCACCAAGATCCTGCATGTAATGCGAAAAAGCGATGAAATTCATATTGACGGCGAGCAGCATCAACTCGATCGACATCAGGATGATGATCAGGTTCTTGCGGTTGAGAAAAATGCCGACGATGCTGATCGCGAAAAGAATCGCGCCCAGGATCAGAAAATGGGACAGTGTGAGCAAGGTGCCTCCCTGATTCCTTTTGCTTCGAGCGGCACAGAGCACCGCCGCCCGGTCTTATACCTGTTGTGCTTCGATCGCCTAGTTGTCGCGCTTCTCGGCAGGCATCGAGAGCACGCGCACGCGATCCTTCCACTTGACGAAAACCTGCTGCCCCGGACTTACCGCCTTGTTCTTCCGCTTCTCGCGCTGAGTCAGGGCGACGGCGGCGACGATCCCGACCAGCAGGATGACCGATGCCAATTCGAAGGGATAGACGTAATCGGTGAACAGCAGGCGTCCGACCGCCTGCACGTTGCTGTCCTCAGTGGTCGCCTGTCGCACGCTACTCTCCAGCAGACCAAGCTGGCGGCCGCCGAGCACGAGTGCCATTTCGGCGACCATCAGCAGCGCAATGATCGACCCCAGCGGGAGATAGCTCCAGAAACCCTCGCGCAAGCGGTCCAGATTGATGTCGAGCATCATCACGACGAACAGGAAAAGGACCATCACCGCACCGACATAGACCAGAATCAGCGCCATGGCGAGAAACTCGGCCTGTAGCAACATCCAGATACCGCTCGCCGAGAAAAAGGCGAGGACGAGATAGAGCGCGGCATGTACTGGATTGCGCGCGGTGATGACGCGCAGCGCAGCCAGCAACAGCACGCCCGACAGAAAGAAGAAAACGAAGGTTCGGAATTCCATCGTGGCGCCCCGTCAGCGGTACTTTGAATCGAGTGCGCGGTCGGCGGCAATCTGGGTTTCGTACCGATCGCCATTCGCCAACAGCATCGCCTTTGTATAATAGAGGTCGCCGCGCACTTCGCCGTGGTACTCGTAGACCCTGGTCTCGACGATTGCGTCGACCGGGCAGGCCTCCTCGCAAAAGCCGCAGAATATGCACTTGGTCAAGTCGATGTCGTAGCGCGTCGTGCGGCGCGAGCCATCGTCGCGCTGATCGGACTCGATGGTAATCGCCATCGCCGGGCAAACGGCTTCGCAAAGCTTACAGGCAATGCAGCGCTCTTCACCATTGGGATAGCGCCGCAAGGCATGCAAGCCGCGAAAGCGAAAGCTCTGTGGAGTCTTTTCCTCGGGATATTGCACGGTGATCTTGCGCGCGAACATGTAGCGCCCGGTAACCGACAAGCCCTTGAACAGCTCCCTGAGCAGCAGGCTGTTGAAAATCTCCTTCATCGAACCCATGACTGGCCTCTCACTGCCAAATGTTCAAAGGCGACATCATCCAGCACCCGACGACGACCAGCCAGATCAGGCAAAGCGGGATGAAGACCTTCCAGCCCAGGCGCATGATCTGATCGTAGCGGTAGCGCGGATAAGTGGCGCGCACCCAAAGGAAGATGAACAGGACGGCGGAAATCTTGACGAACAGCCAGAAAATACCGTCCGGAAGGAAACCGACCGGCGACAGCCAGCCGCCCAGAAAGAGGATCGAGGTCAGCGTCGAGACCAGGATCATGTTGGCGTATTCGGCCAGGAAGAAGACCGCGAAGGCCATGCCGGAATACTCGACGTGGAAACCGACAATCTCCGACTCGCCTTCGGCCAAGTCGAAAGGCGCCCGGTTGGTCTCAGCCACGATGGCAACCAGATAAACCACGAACATCGGAAGTAGCGGCAGCCAGTTCCAGGAAAGGAAGCCAATTCCGTTTTCGGCGAAATAGCCTTTCCCCTGTCCCTGCACGATGTCGCCCAGGTTGAGGCTGTTCGATACCATGAGAACGACGACCAGCGCCAAACCCATCGCGACCTCGTACGAAATCATTTGCGCCGCCGAGCGCATGCTGCCGAGAAAGGCATACTTGGAGTTCGACGCCCAGCCGGAAAGGATGATCCCGTACACGCCAATCGAGGTCACCGACATGATGTAGAGCAGGCTGGCATCGACGTCGGCGAGGACGAGATGGTCGGTAAACGGAATTACTGCCCACGCGGCGAGGGCCGGCGCAAAGGCGAACATCGGCGCCAGAAGGAAAACGCTCTTGTCTGCGCCGGTGGGAATCACCACCTCTTTGAGGAGCAGCTTGAGGCCGTCGGCGATCGGCTGGATCAGGCCCCAGGGACCGACACGGTTGGGGCCAATGCGCACCTGCATCCAGCCGATGACCTTGCGCTCGACAAAAGTGAGGTAGGCGACGCCGAGCAGGAGCGGCGCAATGATCAGGACGATCTTGAGCACCGTCCAGACGAGCGGGTAAACCGGCCCGAACAAGCCTTGCAACATTGCCTGCAGCGCTTCCACCATCATGCTCGCTCCACGTTGATCGCACCGAACATCTCGCCCAGCGTCGCGGTCAACGCGTGGCCAGCAGCCACACGGATGCAGTCGGGAGGCACCGTAGCATCGGCGACGAGCGCCAGCAGGGCTTCGCCACCAGCTTGTTTGACCCGTACCGTAGCGCCCTCGCTCAGCCCCAGTCTGGCCAGCGTAGCAGCGCACGCACGAGCCGCCGGCGCTGCCGCGTCGCGTGTCTTCTGCAATGCCGGCGCGCGCCGAACGAGCGCGTCGGCAAAATGGATCGGCACGTCGGCGATGCGCTGCAGACCGCCCGCTTTGCCAGGCAAGGACAGCGCAGACTCGCGCAAGCCGTTGTCCAGACCGCCAACAAAACCCTCGGCGAGCGGCGTGATATCGGCACGCACCTGCTCGCTCGTTTCGTAGGCAAAGCCAGGCAGTTCGAGCAGGTTGCCGAGGACTCGCAGGACCTTCCAGCCCGGGCGTGCATCGGCAAACGGGCGTAGCGCCCCGCTGAAACTCTGGATTCGCCCCTCAGTGTTGACAAAGCTACCTGAGGTCTCGCTGAAGGGCGCAATCGGCAGCAGCGCGTCGGCATGGTCGCACGCTGCGCCGTCAGCGAAGGCGCTGAGAGCAACGACAAAGTCGGCCGAGCGCAGAGCGGAAGTGGCCATCTGTGGGTCGTGGCAATCGAGCTCGGGTTCGACGCCAAGCAGGATATAGGCCTTGCGCGGCCGCGCGAACATCTCGTACGCGTTGAGCGAGGTCGGAACGGCTTGGGCCAGATGGCCACCAACGCTGTTCGCCGCTTCACCGATGAAGCCGCAACTTGCCCCGGTCAGTTCGGCCAAGGCGTTGGCCAGGGCGTGCAATTGTCCGGCGTACGGACTCTGCTCGGCGGCATTGCCGAGAAAGATCGCGCTTTTCTCGCCCTCGATCAGACTTCTGGCAATGGCCTGGCTGGCGGCGCAGGTGGTCACCGATTCCACGCCCGCCGGCAGCGGCTTGCCTTGCTGTTCGGCTGCAGCTTTCACCACGGCCGCCAGCGCTACCGGCAGGTCCGCCGGGGAAACGGCCATCCGGGCATGCAGCGGGAGCAATGGATCGTCGGCGCTGACCGAGACCAAGCTGACCTTGCCCCACTTTCTGGCCAACTGGCGCAGACGTTGCGCGAATAGAGGGTGATCCTTGCGCAGGAAGCTGCCGACGACGAGCGCCGCGTCGAGTTGGGAGATTTCGGCCAGCTTCATACCGAGCCAGGGAACGCCGAGGCGTTTGCCGTCGGTCGAGAAATCGCGCCGCCGCGGGCGAAAATCGACATTCCCCGAGCCCAGCCCGCGCGTCAGCTTCTGGAGCAGGAACAGCTCTTCCAGCGTCGCGTGCGGAGAACCCAGGGCAGCGATCGATTCGCCGCCGTGCTGTCTGGCGATGTCGCGCAAGGCGTGCGCAACATAGTCGAGGGCGACGTTCCACTCAACCTCGCGCAGAGCCCCGTCGATGCGGATCAGCGGCTTGCCCAGGCGCGCCGGGGAGTTCAGCGCTTCGTAGGAGAAGCGGTCCTTGTCGGAGATCCAGCACTCATTGACGTCCTCGTTTTCGCGCGGCAGGGCTCGCATCACGACGTTGTTCTTGATCTGCAGCGTCAAGTTGGTTCCCAGACTATCGTGCGGGCTGATCGAGCGGCGGCGCGCCAGCTCCCAACTGCGCGCCGAATAACGGAAAGGCTTGGAGGTGAGCGCGCCGACCGGGCAGAGGTCGATCATGTTCCCGGACAACTCGGAATCGACCGAGCGACCCAGAAAGGTGACAATTTCCGAGTGCATATTGCGGTTCGCCATGCCCAGTTCCATGACGCCGGCGATTTCCTGACCGAAGCGCACACAGCGCGTACAGTGGATACAGCGGGTCATCTCCTGCATCGAGATCAGCGGACCGACGTCCTTGTACATGACCACGCGCTTGCTTTCCTGATAGCGTGACGCACCGCCGCCATAGCCTACCGCCAGGTCCTGCAACTGACACTCGCCACCTTGGTCGCAGATCGGACAGTCGAGCGGGTGGTTGATCAGGAGAAACTCCATCACACCCTTCTGCGCCTTCACGGCAAGATCGGAATGTGTGAAGACCTTCATGCCGTTGGTCACCGGAGTGGCGCAAGCCGGCAGCGGCTTCGGGGCCTTTTCGACCTGGACCAAGCACATCCGACAATTGGCGGCGATCGACAACTTCTTGTGGTAGCAGAAGTGCGGGATGTAGGCACCCACCTGTTGCGCGGCATCCATGATCGTGCCGCCATCCGGCACGTGCGCCAGCTTGCCGTCAATTTCGATGTCCATCGTGTCGTACCCTAAACGCTAGCCTTGAAGAAGCCACTGCCGGCGCGCTGCAGCTCAACGGGCACGAGGCACTTCCTGTGTTCGATGTGGTACGCGAACTCGTCGCGAAAATGCTTGATGAAGCTCTGTACCGGCATTGACGCGGCGTCACCCAGTGCGCAGATCGTCCGCCCCATGATGTTGCTGGTTACGCTGGACAGCAGATCAAGGTCGTCGGGCCGTCCATGACCGTGCTCGATACGGTGCACGACCTTGTACAGCCAACTCGTTCCTTCGCGACAAGGCGTGCACTGCCCGCAGGATTCCTCGTAGTAGAAGAAGGAAAGACGCTCGAGCGCCTTGACCATGCACGTTGTTTCATCCATCACGATCACCGCGCCAGAACCGAGCATCGAACCGGCTTTGCTGATCGAATCGTAGTCCATCGTGCATTCCATCATCGCCGCCGCCGGCACGACCGGAGCCGACGATCCACCGGGAATGCAGGCTTTCAGCTTGCGCCCGTGGCGCACGCCGCCGGCCATTTCGAGCAGGGTCGCGAACGGTGTGCCGAGCGGAACCTCGTAGTTGCCCGGCCGATTGACATGACCGGACACCGAAAAAAGCTTGGTACCGCCGTTATTCGCTTTGCCCGCGTCGAGATACGCTTCGCCGCCCAGGTTGATGATGTAGGGAACGGAGGCAAAAGTCTCGGTGTTGTTGATCGTCGTCGGCTTGCCGTAGAGACCGAACGACGCCGGGAAAGGCGGCTTGAAACGCGGCTGCCCCTTCTTCCCTTCGATCGATTCGAGCAGCGCCGTTTCCTCGCCGCAGATATACGCGCCGTAGCCGTGGTGCGCGAAAAGCTCGAAATTGAACCCCGAGCCAAGGATGTTCGCACCCAGAAAACCCGCTGCCCGCGCCTCGGCCAGAGCCTCTTCGAAGCGCTCGTAGATCTCCCAAATCTCGCCGTGAATGTAGTTGTAGCCGCGCCCGGCGCCCATCGCGTAGCCCGCGATCACCATGCCCTCGATGACCGAATGCGGGTTGTAACGCAGGATGTCGCGGTCTTTGAAGGTGCCCGGTTCTCCTTCGTCGGAATTGCACACGACATACTTGTCGCCGGGGAACGAGCGCGGCATGAAGCTCCATTTCAGGCCGGTCGGGAACCCCGCGCCACCACGCCCACGCAGCACCGACTTCTTGACCTCGTTGATCACCTGTTCCTGCGGCAGCTTGCCCTCGAGCACACGGCGCAGCGCGGAATAGCCTCCCCGTTTGACGTAATCGGCCAAGCGCCACGCGTTGTCGCCGTCCAAACCGACGCTGAGCATCGGGTTGATTGCCCCAAGGATTGCCATTACTTGAGCTCCGCCAACAGTTTGTCGATCTGCTCCGGGTCCATCCAGCTACACATCCGGCGGTTGTTGACGATCATCACCGGCGCATCGCCACAAGCCCCCATGCACTCGCCTTCCTTCAGCGTGATCAGACCGTCGGCGGTCGTTTCGTTGTAGCCAATCCCGAGCTTTTTCTTCAGGTACTCGCCAGCATCGACTCCCCCGCTGAGCATGCACGGCAGGTTGGTGCAAACCGAGATCTTGTACTTGCCGACCGGTTTCAGGTCGTACATGTTGTAGAAGGTCGCCACCTCAAGAGCTGCTATCGGCGGCATCGCCAGATAGCCGGCGACGAACTCGATCGCCTCGCCGGGCAACCAGCCCAGTTCCTCCTGTGCAATGGCGAGCGCCGCCATCACCGCCGACTGCTTCTGATCAGCCGGATACTTGGCTATTTCGCGATCGATTCTCGCGATCGATTGTGAACTCAACATCAGCGGTCAATCTCGCCAAAAACAACGTCCTGCGATCCAATGATGGTCACCACATCGGCCAGCATGTGGCCACAGACCATTTCGTTCATGGCCGACAGGTGAACGTACCCGGGCGCGCGAATCTTCAAGCGATACGGCTTGTTCGCTCCGTCGGACACCAGATAGATGCCGAACTCGCCTTTCGGATGCTCAACCGCCGAATACACCTCTCCCGCCGGCACATGTATTCCCTCGGTGCACAGCTTGAAGTGGTGAATCAGTTCTTCCATGTTCGACTTCATCGCCTCGCGGCTCGGCGGAGCCACTTTGTGGTTGTCCGAGATGACCGGGCCGGGGTTCTGCCGCAGCCAGTCGATGCATTGCTTGACGATGCGATTCGCCTGGCGCATTTCCTCCATGCGAACGAGGTAGCGATCGTACGAGTCGCCGTTCACACCCACCGGAATGTCGAAGTCAACCCGATCATAAACCTCGTACGGCTGCTTTTTGCGCAGATCCCAGGCGATCCCTGAGCCACGCAGCATCGGCCCGGTGAAACCACGCTGCAGCGCACGCTCGGGCGAGACGATGCCGACGTCGACCAAGCGTTGTTTCCAGATTCTGTTGTCGGTCAGCAGCGTCTCGTACTCGTCGAGCAACTTCGGGAAGCGGTTCACGAAGTCTTCGAGGAAGTCGAGCAAGGAGCCGCTGCGCACCTCATTGAGCGCCTTGACCTGCGTCGCGCTGTGCCACTTCGATTCGCGATATTGCGGCATGCTGTCGGGCAGGTCACGGTAGACGCCACCCGGACGGTAATAAGCCGCGTGCATGCGCGCACCGGACACCGCTTCGTAGCAATCGACCAGATCCTCGCGCTCGCGGAAGGCGTAAAGGACCATGGTCATCGCACCGACATCCAGGCCGTGGCAACCCACCCAGAGCAGGTGGTTGAGGATGCGCGTGATCTCGTCGAACATCACGCGGATGTACTGGGCACGGATCGGCACTTCGATCTGCAGCAGACGTTCGATTGCCATGCAATAGGCGTGCTCGTTACACATCATCGACATGTAGTCAAGCCGGTCCATATAGGGCACCGACTGAATCCAGGTCTTGTTCTCGGCCAGTTTCTCGGTCGCCCGATGCAGCAAGCCGATGTGCGGGTCAGCCCGCATGACGACCTCACCGTCGAGTTCGAGCACCATGCGCAGCACACCATGCGCCGCCGGGTGTTGCGGCCCGAAGTTCAGGGTAAAGTTGCGCAGTTCAGGCATTGTCGGTGTTCCCGTAGGTCGACTCGCGAACGATTCGCGGCGTCACCTCGCGCGGTTCGATGGTCACCGGCTCATAGATGACGCGTTGCTGATCCGGGTCGTAGCGCATTTCGACGTAGCCCGAAAGGGGGAAATCCTTGCGGAACGGATGGCCAATGAAGCCATAGTCGGTAAGGATACGCCGCAGGTCGGTGTGCCCCGGAAAGACGATGCCGTACAGGTCGAAAGCCTCGCGTTCGAACCAATCGGCGCAGTTCCAGATTGCGGTCACCGAAGGCAGCGACGGAAAGTCGTCGTCCGGCGCGAAGGCGCGCACGCGCAAACGCCAGTTGCGGCTGACCGAGAGCAGGTGCACCACCGCCGCAAAACGTCGCCCGGTGCGCGGCACGTTGGCATAGGTCGAGTAATCGACGCCACACAGATCGATCAGCTCCTCGAACGCCAGGGCAGGCTCGTCGCGCAGCGACATCATTACAGGGAGATAATCGGCCGCGTCCACCTCAAGGGTGACCTCACCGAAGGCCACCTCGAGGGACTTGACTCGATCACCGAGATGCGTGTTCAGCGTCTTGCTAAGCGCTTCCAGCGTGGCGGACATGAGTCACACTCTTGGTTGGTTGGGGGGTGTCGGGGATCAACGGGCGATCGTGCTCGTTCGACGAATCTTGTTCTGCAGCTGAATCAAGCCATAAATGAGCGCTTCGGCCGTTGGCGGGCAACCCGGCACGTAAATGTCTACCGGAACGATGCGGTCGCAACCACGCACCACCGAATACGAATAATGGTAGTAGCCACCCCCGTTGGCGCACGAACCCATCGAAATCACCCAGCGCGGCTCGGCCATCTGGTCGTAGACCTTGCGCATTGCCGGCGCCATCTTGTTGGTCAGCGTACCGGCCACCACCATGACATCGGACTGACGGGGGCTGGGCCGGAAGACGATGCCGAAGCGGTCAAGGTCGTAACGTGAACAACCGGCGTGAATCATCTCGATGGCGCAACACGCAAGGCCGAAAGTCATCGGCCAGAGCGAACCGGTACGGACGTAGTTGATCAGCTTGTCCGCGGTCGTCGTGACGAAACCTTCTTGCAGGATGCCTTCGATGCCCATGATTCGTCACTCCCAATCCAGAGCGCCCCTGGCCCAGGCGTACACGTAACCGACGACCAGGATGGCGATGAAGACCAGCATCTCGACGAAACCGAACCACCGCACCGACTCGGTACTGGCGATCTCCTTGAAGATCGTCGCCCACGGCAGGAGGAAAGCGACTTCCAGGTCAAAAAGGATGAAGATGATGGCGATCAGGTAATAGCGCACGTCGAACTTCATGCGCGCATCTTCGAAGGCCTCGAAGCCGCACTCGTAGGGCGACAGCTTCTCTCTGTCCGGTCGGTGGGGGGCGACGATCATGCCGGCGATGACCGGCGCGAAGCCGAAGGCAATACCGATCAATATGAAGACAAATACAGGGAAATAGCTTTCCAGCATGATCCGCCCCACAAGCCCTTCAGTTCAGTCCCCAGCCATCCGCTGCGGATGGCTTCGTTTGGTGCCGACGATGAGAGTCGAACTCATACGACCGAAGTCACTACCCCCTCAAGATAGCGTGTATACCAATTTCACCACGTCGGCACTGCTACAGACAGCGAGGGCATCAAACCGAGGGAAGCTGCACTTGCCACACCGCCGCCATACCCAATTACTTGGGAATTTCCTTCGCTTTCGAATCAGCATCCGCCGGTAGGGCACTCTTCTCGGTGCCGGCTCCCGGCGCCACTGGAACGGGTGCCGATTTTACCGCATCCTGCATCACGCTGCCAGACGTTTTTGGCTTGCTCGACGCGAGGTACGCCAGGGACAGGCTGGTGACGAAGAACACTGTCGCCAGGACTGCGGTCGTCCGGCTGAGAAAGTTGGCCGAGCCGGTCGCGCCGAACAGGCTGCCTGAGGCTCCACTGCCAAAAGCCGCCCCCATGTCGGCCCCTTTGCCATGCTGAACGAGAACCAGCCCGATCACACCCAAAGCCGCCAGGATGTGCACTACAAGTATGAGAGAGAAAAGGTAGTCCATGCGCCTCCAGGTCGACCCGGCAGCCGAGAAGGAACTCGAACGCCGCATGGCCGCACGCGGAAAAATGGAAAAGTATAGTCAGTTTGGCTCATCGCGGTCAAATTCCGCGCTTGGGGCGCAGACCTGACGCATGACCCTGCCGAAAGGGAGCCGTTTGCCGCTAGGGCCTGCTTCCGCCGCCTGCGCGGTCAGATTGGGGGTATGGGGCGACCCATCGGCGCGTGCGGCGTGGAGGGTGCAGGGTCAATCGGGAGGCTGTCGAGAGGTCGTTTGAGCTCCGGTATGATCGCCAGGCGAGCCCTTCCCGCTGCGGAGCAGGCCGGGCTTGAGGAGAGGGCTTGGGCGGCGGTGTGCAACACTATTCGAGTTGGAGGAGGAACGGTTTGGCGAGGAGCACGCGCATGTGCGCAGGATCGAGCCAGGGGGCAGCGCAGGAGTCGCGGATGAAGCGAATGGCGCCACGCACGCCGAGTTCGTAATACAGGTGGCGTAGCTGACGAGTGCGCCTGGCCAGGGCATTGAACACATGCGCCAAGCGCATCAGGAGGTGATAGCCGCGCATGGCATTCCAGTGCAGGGCAAAGGCATGCTCGCAGGGGTAGCCCTGATGTTTCTCGACGAGGAAGCCCGCTTCGATGCCCCAGCGGTGGCGGGCGCCGAGGTTGCAGCGCGCATGGACATTGTCTGGGCTGAGTGGCTCGCTGGAGAGCCAGGCGTGGCGCGATTTTTGGGTGACGGTCGTGGCGTGTGGGTCGATCCTCTCCCAACTTTCCTCGCAGACGACCAGGTGCAGCTTGAGATGCCGAGACCCGTTCACAGCGTAGGTAGTGTCGATATCGTTGACCCAGGAGAAGCGCTGTCGGCGTCGTCCCCAGCAACGCTGCAAGACCAGCGGCTTCAGGCCATGCAGGGCGTTGAACTCGCGCCAGACCGAGGGCAGGTCCTTGTCCTTGAGCACGATCATGAACTGCCAGTGGTAGGCACGGCAGCGCTGCATCACCGGCCCTTTGGCGTAGAGGCCGTCGAGCAGCAGCAGGATGGGCAGGCGGGGGAACAGCGTCTTGAGCCGGTCGCTCAAGCGCGCGAAGCCGCGCAGCCCGCAATCCTGCTTGTGCGCGTCGCTATCGCCCAGCGCGTATTCGAGGAACTCGCTGAGCAGCGGGATGACCAGGCCGTTGTGGAAGACCAGGCTGGCCTCGAGGACGTAGACGAAGTACTGCGTATGGCGGTTTTCCGCCTGGCCGACGGTGCGCTGCAGGAGCTCCTCCGCCCACAGGGTGTCGCCGGCGAGCTTCTGCGAGCCGTCGATGGCAATCGGATAGCAGTGCTTGATCAGATAGCGGTGAAAGCACTTGCCGCGGATCAGCCGCTTGACCAGATCGACATGCACCTGCTCGAGGTGAGTCAGGTCGATGTCGCGCAGCAGCCGAAACAGGGTGTCGGCGTGGGCCAGGGCGTTGATCTCCGGGAACAGCAGCTGCAGGCTGGCGATGAACTGCGGGCGGGTCATTTCGCGGTTGACCTCGCGTCGGGAGGCAAACTGAAAGACGAACATCAACAGGCCATAGAGCAGGAGCACGGTCAGCTTGTGCCGGCACTTTTTCGGGTCTCTGGGGTCGGGAATCGTCGCCAATTGCTCGAGCATGGCGGGCAGCTCTTTGCGCAGCAGGCGCATCTGTCGGCTGACGGCTTCCTCGCGGGCCGCTTGTTCCTCGGCGACGGTGGCAAAAGTCGAACATCGGTTGGGCAAAGGAACAGGGGCGCGGGGCAGCGCGTGTGGGGCGACGACAGGGTTTGCTCATGGCCGTGGGCTCCCCTGCGCCGCGCACAGCGAAGCGCGACAGTCCAGGGTCAGCGGTTTGACCCACACCTGCCGGGGCGTGCTATGGTACGACTGGCCGGGCCGGGCCAGTCCGCGCCCGCTGGTCGTCCCCAGCAACTGCCAGCCGGCAGCACGGTAGCAGGTGCCGGCATGGTGACGCGGGTCGACGAAGGTCTCCAGCAGCAGCGGCTCGAAGCCCCAGTGATCGAGCCAGTCGGCGCGTGTGCGCCGCGCGAGTTGTCCCAGGACATGGCTGGCCAGATGCGCTACCCGGACGTGGGGAAAGATCAGGAAGCGGCTGTTGTTTACCACCCGCGGCACGTTCGCGCGCCGGGCCTGAACCGTCCAGCCGATCCAGCGGTCGCGCACGGCGACCGCCCGCGCCGCTCCAGCCAGCAGCAGGCACCCGAGCCGCCGGTCGTCGGCCGTGATGAAGTAGCGCAGCCGGTAACCGAACGCCCCCTGGAAACCCAGCGGGTGCCAGCGCGCCACCAGCGCATCCCACTGCGCCGCCAGCATCGTCTCGCGCACGATCTCCAGGCGCACCGGGCCGAGCGCCTGCAACGGACCGTGAATCGGTGCTTCGTCAATCGGCTCCACCGCTGGCAAGAGGCGCTCCGGACGGTCCGGACGCGCCGGCCGCGCCGGCCGCGCCGGCCGCAACGGCGGCAGTTCCAGCAGCCCGGCCGCCTGTAAGCGCTCCAGGAACTCTTGGCAAGCGTGAATCTTCGGCGTTCCCGACAGGGTGAACCAAGCCAGATGTTCGCACAGCGTCGCTGCCAACTCCTGCCGCGGTAATCCCGGCAGCCAGGCCACGGTCGCACAGAGATCAGCAATCTCCGCCGCGCTGAACTCGCGACCGCAGTGCACCCAATTCCGCGTACTCAGGACCGCCACCACCAACCCCCCAGCTCAAGCGTAAACCGTTGTCCTCCACGTATCCTGCCAGAAGCCCGTACGCTTGTCTAGCCCCCCTTTGCGAAAGTTATTTCTTGCGGTGGCCGCAAAGCCTTGCTACCACTGGGCTCCGCTAGTCATGCTTCAGGGCTGCTTGGGGCCAGGCCACGCGGACGCTTGCCCGGGCACCCCGCTCCACCCGAAGTCCGCCTTGTCCCGACGGATGACCGGGGTAACACCTCCTGTGGACTGCCGACGCAGACGCTTTGCGGGTCACTCAACTTTCTTCGACACCGGTCGATAGAACACTTACACGACAGGCTGGAAGATGAACCCTCAAGTTTCCCAACCACCAGTCGTTAGGAAAAATGTAGGCGAAACAAGCGCCAAACACAGTGGGCTGGGGGCGGCCCCAACAGATAGCACCGCCCGCAGCCCGGATTGAACCGTGATAATAACAGGAGAAAGAAATGCCCCAAATCATCAACACCAACGTCGCTTCGCTCAATTCGCAACGCAGCCTGAACAGCTCGCAGAATTCGCTGGCGACGTCGCTGCAGCGCCTGTCTTCAGGTCTGCGCATCAACAGCGCCAAGGACGACGCTGCCGGCCTCGCGATCTCGGCCCGCATGAGTTCGCAGATCAATGGCCTCAATCAGGCTTCGCGCAACGCCAATGACGGTATCTCGCTGGCGCAGACGGCGGAAGGTGGTCTGCAGAGCGTGACCGAATCGCTGCAGCGGATGCGCGAACTTTCGGTGCAGGCAGCCAACGCGACGAACACGGCAACCGACCGCTTGGCCCTGCAGCAGGAAGTCGATCAACTCGTCCAGCAGATCAACACGGTGGCCAGTCAGACTGCTTTCAACGGTGTCAAACTGCTCGACGGCACGTTCAACACACAGGCTTTCCAGATCGGCGCCAACAGCGGCGAAACGATCTCGATCAATTCGATCGCCAGCGCCAAAGCTGATGCGCTTGGCGTCGGGACGACTTCCTCCTATGTCACGACGATGACGGCCACGGTGACCAACGGCGCCATCTCGACCGGCGGCGTGACGGTGAACGGTTATGGTGTCGGCCCGTCGGTAACCGACGGGGTCTCCAGCTCGGTGAGCATCAACGGCGCTGCCGCCGCGGCGGGGACGATCGCTGGCGACGCCACCGACTACATCAAGATCAACGGAACGACGATTGGTGCAATCGCCGCTGGCACCGACGCAGCGACGCAGGGAACCGCCGTCGCCGCCGCGATCAATCTGCTCACGACGACCACTGGCGTCGTTGCGGCGAGCAACGCCGGCGTCCTCACGCTGTCCTCGATCAACGGCCGCGACATCAAGATCGAACTGGGTGGGACCGCCGCGGCGGGCAGCGGTCTGACCGCCGGGACGACCAAGGTCGGCTCCGACAGCGCGATCGCCAAGGCCGCCGCATTCAATACCGTCAGCGGGCAGACTGGCGTCTCAGCCGTAGCCACCGTCACCTCGGTCACCAGCGGAGCGATTTCCGGGCTGACTGCGGTCGCCGGCGACAACACCGACTATGTCAAGATCAACGGTGTCAAGCTGAGCGCGATTGCCGCTGGCGGAACCGCGGCAGCGCAGGGCAACAACGTCGTTGCAGCGATCAACGCGGTTTCCAACCAGACCGGGGTGACCGCCACCTTCGACACGAGCAGCGCCAAGATCAGCCTGTCCGCCTCCGATGGGCGGACGATCACGGTGCAAACCGCGGGTACGGCCGACCTGCAGAACGTCGGTTTTGCCACCGCCACGGTAAGCAACACCTACGGCGGCATCAAGCTGAGTTCGACGAGCAGCGCCGGCATCACCCTCGGCGGCGCCAACATCGCGGCGACCAATCTGACCGCGGGCTATACGGCGGCAACGGCAACCTTTGGCGCAGGTATCTCGAGCGTCGACGTGACGACGGCGAGTGGCGCGCAGAATGCCATCGCGACGATCGATTCCGCGCTTGCCAACATCAACTCGAGTCGGGCCAACCTGGGCGCCGTGCAGAACCGCTTCAGCAGCGTCGTCAGCAACCTGGCAACGACTTCGGAAAACCTGTCGAGCTCGCGCAGCCGCATCCTCGACGCCGACTTCGCGGCTGAAACGGCCAACCTGTCGCGCGCCCAGATTCTGCAGCAGGCCGGTACGGCGATGCTGGCGCAGGCCAATGCCCTGCCGCAGAATGTGCTTTCGCTCCTGCGTGGATAGGTGGAACCGATTAAACCGAAGTAACATCAGGGGCACGGGCGCGGTGACGCGGTCGTGCCCCGCAGTCACTTCCCGACGGAGTGAAGGATGAACATTCAACCTACCGGCGCTACTCTGCCCCCGCAGAGCAATCCCGCAGTGAGCAACGCGCAGCGCGAACCACGACCAAGCATGGACGTTGCAGCGAAACCGGCCGAAACCGCGCAAATGGCGCCCGCATCGGCAGCAAATCCGCCCGATCGTGCGGCGGTCGAGGCAGCAACGAAGAGCGTGCGCGAGTTCGTCGCACCGATCAACAGCAACATCGAGTTCAGCGTCAATGACGACACCGGTCAACTCGTCGTGAAGATCGTCGACCGAACCACCAAGGAGGTGATTCGCCAGATGCCCTCGGCCGAGATGCTCGCCATCGCCAAGGCGCTCGACAGCATCAAAGGTCTCTTCGTCAAGCAATCGGCCTGAGCGAGCACTACCCGGCCCGCCGCCAGGACGAAAGGAGAAACAAGCATGGCCATATCATCCCCCGGCCTGGGCTCGAACCTCGACGTCAACAGCATCGTCAGCCAGTTGATGGCCCTCGAACAGAAGCCGCTGACGGCGTTGGCCAAGAAGGAAGCGGGCTACCAGGCGAAGATCTCGGCGCTCGGCTCGCTGCAGAGCGCCTCATCGGCGTTGCAAAGCGCTGCCGCCAGCCTCGTCCCGGCCAGCGGCAGCACGGCGGTGCAGAAGTTCTCGGTGTTCAAGGCGAGCGTCGCCGATCCGACGATAGCCTCGGCCACCGCATCTTCAGCCGCCGTCGCCGGGACTTACAGCCTGGAAGTCACGCAGATTGCCAAGCCGCACAGTATCGTCAGCGCGACCGGGGCGGCGAGCCCCTTTTCCGGCGCAGGCGGGACGCTGGCGGTCGGTGGCACGCTGACCATTTCGCTCGACAGCCTGGGTGGCAGCAGTCCCAACCGGACAACGACGGTCACCATCGCCGACGGCGCGTCACCCGAGAATGTGCGCGACGCAATCAACAATGCCGGCGCCGGTGTCGCGGCGGTGGTGATCAATGGAACAGCCGGCAAGCAGCTCGTCCTGAGCAGCGAAACAGCCGGCAGCAACCAGTTCGTCAAACTGTCCGGAATCGCCGGCCTGGCTTACGATCCGAATGCCGTACCAGCACCGCTGACCGACCCCTTTGCCCAGACACAAGCGGCTCAGGGCGCGACGTTCAAGCTTAACGGCATCGCCGTCAGCGCAGCGACCAACAACGTGACGACGGCAATCGACGGGGTCACGCTGAATCTGCTGAAAGGCCCCGAAGCGCCGGCCGTCTCGCTCAGCACGAGCGTGACGATCAGCAAGGACAACGCCAGCCTGAGCACCGGGCTCAGCGCGCTGGTCAAGGCCTTCAACGACTTTCAGACGACCGCCAACAGCCTCGGCAGCTACGATGCAACGACCAAGAAGGCCGGTGCGCTGAACGGTGACAGCACGCTGCGCACGGCGCAGGCAAACGTACGAGCAGCGCTCGGCACAGTGCCGTCCGAACTGGCCAGCGCCTCGCTGCAGCGACTGTCCGATATCGGCGTGACGCAGCAGAAGGACGGCAAGCTCCTGATCGATTCGAGCAAGCTGAGCGCGGCGATCACCAGCGACCTGACCGGTGTCGCCAATCTCGTTGCCGCGTACGGAAAGTCATTCAAGGAAGCAACCGACGGATTGATCGGCAGCAGCGGACTGATCGCTGCGCGCAACGAGGGTCTCAGCGCGTCGATCAAGAGCCTCGGCAAACAGTCGGAAGTGATCTCGGCTCGCCTGACGCAGATCGAAGCGCGTTACCGGAGACAATTCACCGCACTGGATACGCTGATGTCGGGAATGACCAAGACCAGCACTTTCCTCGAGCAGCAACTCGCCAACCTGCCCAGCTACAACCAGGGGTCCTGAATGTACGGCAAGGCCAGACTCGCCATTTCCGCCTATCAGAAGGTAGGCGTTGACGCAGCCGTCGAGGTCGCCGACCCGCACCGGCTGATCCTTCTCCTCTTTTCCGGCGCGCAGGCGGCGCTCGGCAACGCCCGCGCAGCGTTCCGCCAACAACAGGTCGCCGCCCGCGGTGAAGCCCTCTCGAAAGCCATCGACATCATCACCAATGGCCTCAAGGTGAGCCTCGACCTCGAGCAGGGCGGTGAAATCGCCGAACGACTGTCGGCTCTTTACGATTACATGGTCATGCGCCTGCTGCATGCCAATCTGGCCAGCGACCCGGCAGCGCTGGAGGAAGTCTCCGGCCTGCTGGAAGAGATCCACAGTGCCTGGCGCGAGATCTCGCCGGCCGCGGCGGAACAGGCAATCGCATGAACCCGGGGCTGAGCGGACTGGAGGAAGTGCTCACGCTTTCCGAACAGATGGTCGGCGCGGCGCGCAGCGGCGACTGGCAGGAACTGACCCGGCTGGAAGACCGACGCCGCGCACTCGCCGGTACGTTGCCGGCCGACCTGGGACAGCACCTGCGGACCGCCGAACAGGCGCGTGCGCGCCGCCTGATGGAGGCCTGCCGACATTGTGACGACGAGGTCCGCCCGCTCGTCACCGCCCGCCTGAACGAGTTGCGCACGCTGCTGCGCGTCGCCGAGCCGGCCTCGTAAGCGAATGATTCGCAGCGACCTGGCCAACCGGATCGGGACGCCTGCCGACCTGCCGCTGCGCTCGGCGCTGCCGGCACAGGACATCACCGACAAGTTGCCCGGTCTGGTCGCCGGGCAGCGCTTGCTGGCGCAGATCGAAGCGCTATTACCCAACGGCACCTATCGCGCCGTGATCAGCCAGCGGAGCGTAACCTTGGCGCTGCCTTTTGCCGCCAAGAGCGGCGATGCCATCGAACTCGAAGTCGCCGAGAGCAACGGCAGGCTGACTCTCGCCGTCGTCGCCCGAAGCGGCAGCAGCGCGACGACGGAAGCTGGCGATGCCTCGTTCACGACCAAGCTCAGCCGAACCGGACAACTGATCGGCGATCTCTTTTCAGGAGCGCCCGAGGGCCGCCGGCGGGCGGCCTTGCCGCTGAACGAAAATCGGCCGCTCGCCATGGGTCCGCCGGCAAGCGGCCGGGACTTGCTGCCGGTGCTGGAAAAGGCGATTGTCGCCAGCGGCATGTTCTACGAAGCGCACCAGGCGGAATGGGTTGAAGGACGCTTCAGCAAAGCGCAGTTGCTGCTCGAACCGCAGGGCAGGCTCTCGCCACAACACACGCCGTTGCCCGCCGGAGCCCCGCCGTCGGCCGAGGCAAGGACACCAGGGGCGAGCGATGCTGGCCAGCGGTCGCCGCCGACCGTCGCGCCGCCGTCCGGACGGATCGACGAAGCTGGCCCACAGGTCACAGCGGCGGCCAGCGCAACGACCACTGCGCCCACCGCGGGGATGCCGGCAAGCACGCCAGCCGATGTTGTCGCGCCACCCGCACTCGCCGTCGTCCAGCAGCAACTGGAAGCCTTCGCCACGCAGGTCTTCACCTGGCAGGGGCAGGTGTGGCCGGGGCAGCAGCTACATTGGCAGATCGAGGACCCGGTGCACGATCGAGCGAGCGGCGAAAACGCCGATGACGGCAACGAACAGTGGCAGACGCGCCTGCGCCTGACGCTCCCCAGGCTGGGTGAGGTCGAGGCGCGCCTGGGGGTTCGGCGCGAGCAGATCGCGTTGTCGATCATCGCCCCCGAAGCGGCAACGCGCCAGTTGTTGAGCGGTACGGCGAGCGACCTGCGCGGCGCACTGGAACGTGCCGGGCTCTCGCTTGCCTCGTTCGGCATCGGCGCACCCGCCGAAAGACCTGCGCATGCGCAAGATGCCGGATGATTCGCCGGCCGCCAGCAGCGCGGCCGAATCAGCAGTTCGCACAGCCGCTCCCGCCAGCGCGCTGGACGACGCGCTGGCGCAAGCGCTGAAGGGAGCGCTGGCGCTGCACGCCGACGGTCACCTCGACCAGGCCCGGCAACTGTACTGCGCAATCCTGCAGGCGCAGCCGCAACATGCGCCGGCGAACCATCAGCTCGGATTGTTGATGGTCACCCTCGGTCAGTCAGCCGAGGCTTTGCCGCATCTGGCCGCGGCGCTCGAAGCGGCGCCCGCGGAAGGCGCCTACTGGGTCAGCTACATCGATACGCTGGCGCTCGCCGGGCAGGCGGATACAGCACGCCAAGTCCTTGCCCTCGGGCAGCAGCACGGTTTGGCCGGGGAAGCGGTGGACGCGCTGATCCGACGCCTGGGCACGGTGGCTGCGAGCGATGTCGCAGAATGTGCCGTCGCCAACGCGCGACAAGCCGCCGCAACGACCGTTCAGCAGCGCGCAACGGCAGATCCGGCATTGCCGGCAAGCCGCGGCCAACCGTCGGTGGAGCAGCTCGACGCTGTCGTTGCCCTGTTCAATGCGGGCCGTTACCACGCCGGCGAGAAGCGCGCTCGCCGCCTGACCGAACGTTATCCGAACGACGGAAGAAGCTGGAAGCTGCACGGCACGCTGCTCAAGGCGCTGGGAAACAACGCGCGGGCGCTGCCCGCGCTGCGTCGCGCCGCGCAACTGCTGTCCGACGACGAGCAGGTCCACAGCAACCTGGGCCTGGTCCTGGCCGACAGCGGAGACCTCCCGGCGGCCGAACAGGCGCAGCGACGAGCGCTGCACATCCGGGCGCTCTTCCCGCAAGCGCACTACAACCTGGGTAACGTACTGGCGCGGCAGGGACGGCACAGCGAGGCCGAGCTCAGTTTCCGTCAGGCAATCGCCCAGCAAGCTGATTTCGCCGCCGCGCACTGCAACCTGGGCAACGCCTTGCTCGCGCAAGGCCGGCTTGCCGAAGCCGAGATCTGTTATCGGCAGGCGCTCGCGCTGCAACCCGAAATGGCTGAGGCGTATGCCAATCTGGGCGATGCGCTGCACGGCCAAGGCCGGTCGGAGGAGGCCGCTACCGTACTCGACCAAGCCTTGCAGTACCGGCCGGAGTTTCCCGAGGCGCTCTTCCACCTCGGCAACGTGTTCGCCACGCTCGGGCGAACCGCTGACGCCGAAGCTGCCTGGCGGCGCGCACTCTCCGCCCGACCCGTCTTCCCCGAAGCGCTCGCCGTCCTCGGTGCGGCGCTGCTCGAAGGAGGACGGCTGAGCGAGGCCGAGGAACTTCTCCAGCGCGCGGTCGAACAGCGGCCGCACCTGGTCGAAGCGAACTACAACCTGGCCAGCGCGCTCGGCCAACAAGGCCGTCTGGTCGAGGCCGACAGCGCCTGGCAGCGTACGCTGGCGATCCAGCCGGACTTTCCGGCAGCGCTGGTTGGCCAGGCGATCGTCCTCAAGCAGCTTGGCCGGCTTGCCGAGGCCGAGGCGAGTGTGCGGCATGCGCTGGCCTGCCAACCCGACTTGGCCGAAGCGTACAACACGCTGGGCGCCATTCTGCGCGACCAGGAACGCCTGAGCGATGCCGAAACCAGCCTGCGTCGCGCGCTCGAACTCAAACCCGAGCTGGCCGGTGCCTACCTCAACCTGGGCGTTACGCTGGCCGATCTCGGCCGCCATCGCGAAGCCGAGCATATCTGCCGGCAAGCGCTGGCGCTCAAGCCGGACTACGCGCTGGCACACAGCAATCTACTCTTCTGCCTGACGCACAACGAGGACATCGACGCACCCGCACTGTTCGCCGAGCACCGACTTTTCGCGGAGAAATTTGAAGCGCCGCTGCTCGCCTGTCGGCGGCCACACGACAATACGGCGGACCCCGATCGTCGCCTGCGCATCGGATTCGTTTCCGGCGACCTGCGCCACCATGCGGTTGCCAACTACGTCGAGCCCGTCCTCGCGCATCTGGCCGGACGCGCCGACCTGGCCCTGCATGCCTACTCCACGCACCCGGTCGAGGACCATGTCAGCGCGCGCCTGCACCGCCATTTCGCGCACTGGCATGCGGTCAGCGGGATGAACGACGCCGACCTCGCCGAGCGCATCAGGAGCGACCGGATCGACATCCTGCTCGACCTCAGCGGACACACGGCGCACAACCGACTGTTGAGCTTTGCCCGCAAACCAGCGCCGCTGCAGGCAAGCTGGATGGGCTATCCGGCGACGACCGGCCTGCAGGCGATGGACTACTTTCTGGCCGACCGCTTCTTCCTGCCGCTTGGCGAGTACGACGACCAGTTCAGCGAAAAGATCGTCCGCTTGCCGGCCGGCGCGCCCTTCCTCCCCTTTGCCGACGCACCGCCGGTGGCGCGCTTGCCGGCGCTGGCGCGCGGCCACGTCACCTTCGGCAGCTTCAACCGGCCAAACAAAATCAGCTCGTCGGTGGTCGCGCTGTGGGCCGAGCTGATGCAGGCGGTTCCCGGCTCGCGCCTGCTCCTCGCCGCGATGCGTCCCGACGGACGCAGCGAGCAGTTGACCGACGAATTCTCCCGCCACGGTATCGCTGCCGAACGCCTTACTTTTCACCCGCGCTGCGCCATGGTCGACTACCTGGCGCTGCATCAGCAGGTCGATCTTGGCCTCGACACCTTCCCCTACGCGGGCGGCACGACGACCTTGCACGCCTTGTGGATGGGCGTTCCGACGCTTACGCTGAGCGGCCGGACGGTCCCGGGACGATCCGGCGCGGCGATTCTCGGCCACGCCGGCGTCGCCGTCTTCGTCGCCCGCGAAGCCGGCGAATTCATCGCCTGCGGGCGACAGTGGGCGAACGACCTCAGCGCGCTCGCCGCCTTGCGCGGCGAGCTGCGCGAACGCCTGCGCCAATCGGCGATGGGCCGGCCCGAACTCGTTGCGGCAGGCATGGCGCACGCCCTGCGCCGCATGTGGCAGCGCTGGTGCGAGCAGTTGCCCCCCGCATCCTTCGAGGTTTCGACGCCGGAAGCGCTCGCCGAATTGGCCGCGGGCACCGGCCAAGCGTCTGGTGCAGACTAGTTCGGTCGGCAACCGTCGATGCCCGCCCAGCATCAAGCGCCAACACCTTCGGCGACCGCCGCCACACCGCCTTGCTGCGTGGCGATCATGCAGCCCTATTTCCTGCCCTACATCGGCTACTACCAGTTGATCGCCGCGGTCGATCGTTTCGTCGTGTACGACAATATCCAATACACCAAGAAGGGCTGGATCAACCGCAACCGGATCCTCCGCCGTGACGGATGCACCGCGCTGATTTCGCTGCCGCTGATGAGCGATTCCGCCGCACTCGACGTACGCCAGCGGCAATTGGCCGGAGCTTTCCGACGCGACAAGCTGCTCAACCAGATCAGGGAGGCCTACCACGACGCACCGCAGTTTGCCCGCGTGTACCCGGTTGTTGAACAGGTGGTGAACTGCTCGGAGAACAATCTGTTTGCTTATCTGTTTCACTCGCTGACGACGGTCTGCACCTACCTGGAGATCGCCACTCCGCTCGTCGTCTCTTCTTCCTTGCCGATCGACCACCGTCTGCACGGACAGGACAAGGTGCTGGCGCTCTGTCACCAGCTCGCGGCGAGCCGCTACGTCAATCCGATCGGCGGGCTCGGCCTGTACTCGCGCGATTGCTTCTCCGCCAACGGCATCGAGCTGAAGTTTCTCCAGGCGCGTCCGTCGGCTTACGCGCAAAGGCGCAACGACTTCGTTCCCGCACTGTCGATCGTCGATGTCATGATGTTCAACCCGCTGGCCGATGTCCGCCGGCAACTGGCGCAGGACTACGAACTCCTATGAAGCCAGCGTTGCGCACCCGACACACAGCGAGCGAGCGGCGGGCGAGCGCCTGAGATGAGCATGCGCGCAAGACAATGGCGCAAGCTCAGGCGGATTTTCGATCCACGCGATTTCCGCCTGGCCAACGGCTGCCGCGAGTTCGCGCAGGCGCCGCAGGCGGTCGTCTTCACCGATTTCGTCCGGATCTATTTTTCGACCCGCTGCCGGGATCCGGCCGGCGGCGGCAACTATCTGAGCCACGTGGCCTTCGTCGATGTCGCGAAGCACAGCTTCGAGATTCTTGCCGTGGCCGGGCACACGGTCATCCCGCTCGGTCGGCCCGGCTGCTTCGACGAACACGGAATCTTTCCGCTGCACGTTCTGCGGCACGGCGCTCTGCTTTATGGCTATGTCTGTGGCGTCAATCGTCGCGTCTCGGTGCCCGTCGACAGCGCGATCGGGCTCGCCGTCAGCCGCGATCAGGGCCTCACCTTTCAGCGCGTCGGGCGCGGCCCGCTGCTCGCCGCAAGCCTGCATGAACCCTGCCTGATCGCCGATCCGTGCGTGCGCGTGGTCAACGATGTCTTCCACATGTGGCACATCTTCGGCGCTGGCTGGCAGCGCTCAGGCGCCTCGCCGACAATCGACCGAATCTACAAGATCGGCCACGCGCAATCGCCTGATGGCGTGCGCTGGGCAAAGGACGACGGCCGGCAGATCGTCAGCACGCGGCTCGGCGCCGACGAGTGCCAGGCGATGCCGACGGTGATCGAGCTTGCCGGGCGGCACCACATGTTCTTCTGCTACCGCGCATGCCACGACTTCCGACACAATCGCGCGCGCGCCTACCGCCTAGGACACGCCCATTCCGACGACCTGCTGACCTGGACGCGCGACGACGACGAGATGCGGCTGGAGCGAAGTGCAGACGGCTGGGATTCTGAAATGCTCTGCTACCCGAACGTCTTCGCTTGCGACGACGCCGTCTACCTGCTCTACAACGGCAACGACTTCGGACGCCACGGCTTCGGCGTGGCCATTCTCGACTGAGGACCGGCTTGGCGGCTACCCAGCGTCTTGCCACCAGCACGCAGCGGACGCCGCGCAACGAATGTGGCACGGACCCCAGCTCAAACGCCGGCAGGCGGCTCGATAACGGCATAAAGAACCGCCATCATCGACATGAAGTTGCGTTGGCGCACGTAGAGCCTGGCCTCGGGAAGCAGGCGATTGAGCAGGATGGGCACGCGGAAGAGGTCCTCGCGCGTGTGCAGGCGAACGGCGATGCGTGGTCGGTCGCGCCGGATCGTCTCGCTGGCGCCGCACAGCGCGCGGTACTCGGCGCCGTTGATGTCCAACTTGAGCAGACTGACGCGCACGTTCAGTCGGGCGAGCAGCGCGTCGATCGGCTCGACCGCGATCCGCTTTTCACCGTCGGCGGCGATCTGATTGTCGATATGCATTTCCTTGCCGACGAAACGTAACGTCGTCGTCTCGTCCCAGGCGCCGACCTGCAAGGCGACAACCTTGTCCAGACCAAGCTCGGCGATCGTCGCCAGAAGTTGCGCGAAATTGTCTTCGTCCGGCTCGAGCGCGATGATCCGCGCGTAGCGGCCGCCGCGCAAATGGTGGAATTCGCGCACCGTGTCACCGGTAAAAGCACCGACATCGAGCAGCACTTCGTCGTCGTCCAGGTGAAACTCGCCTTGCGGGAAATAGAGCTTGTCCAGCCGCACATGAGGCTGGAGAAAAGCCAGGTCTTCGTTGATCTTGCAGTTGATCAGGGCTGCGTACGTAGCGCGCGACAGATCGTCGGCCAACAGCGAAGCCGCCCTTTCGAACGACTCGGCGTGCGCGCGAACGAATTCCAGATCCATGAACGGATGCGGCAGGTTCAAATAATCCGGCACATCGATGACATGGATTTCGCCGGCGCCGAGGCGGCGCAGCTTGTCGACCACCGGCGGGTAATTGACGACACCGACGATGACCTGGCTGGTGCGCAGCAGGTCGGCGCTCTCTTCGGTGATGAGAGGCGTAAAGCCGAGAAACGGGCGCTCCGGTCGATACGCGGCGTCGACCATCACCGCGCTCAGCGCAATGTGCTCGGCGTCGAGCAGACGCTTGAGAACGTAGGCATAGACGCCGGCGCCGTAGAGAATCTTCGGCTTGTGCGAAGCGCGCAGCCGGGCAAGCCGGGCGCGCTGTTCGTTCTTGACTTCGACGATCTGGTCGAGGAGCTTCAACGCAAACGCCGTTCGCCGCCGACCGGTGGCGCGTCGGCGACGAGTTCGGCAACGCCGAAGCCCTCACGCCCGAAGTCGTTGCCGCAATAGAACATCAGAATCCGCCCATCGACTTCGATCACCTGCGGGTAGCACATCATCTGCGAGTCCCAGCCGTCCGCCGAAAGCTCGATGCCGACCGCCGAATCGTCGCGCTGCCAGGTCGTCAGATCGGTCGACCAGGCGTAGCCCAGGCGATAGCCGCCGAGAAAAGCCGACGGCTGACGCCAGGCGAAGATCGCATGCCATGTCCCGGCGAAAAAGAATGGCGCCAGAATGTCCTGGCATTCGTTTTCCGAAAGCAGCGGCATGACCGCCGCGCTTTCGCGCTGCCAATGGATTCCGTCGCTCGACCCCGCGCGCGCGATCTGATAGACGGGCTCCGGCTGTCCGCCGTCGAACAGCCACCTGCGGCAGCTCAGATACCACATGATCCACTGGTCGTCGACGATGCGAACGACCGGGCCGGTAACGAAATACGGCTCGTCGAGCGACAGGCCGAGGACTGGACCGGGGCCGGCCCGGAAGAAGGTTTCGCCCCCGTCCCGGCTGACTGCCAGACCGATGGCCAGCGTATAGGGCACAGACTGCATGCGCGTCCAGCCCGTGTAATAGAGGTAGACATCGCTTCCCTCGCGCAGCACGCTGCCAGGCATGGCGCCGAATTCGTCGAAGGTCCCCGAATCGCCGCCCGGCAGCAACGGCGTCTGCGCGACGCGCACGATACGCGTGAGGTCGTCGCGCGCCAGGTCGACGTAGGCGGGATGCGACACGTATTGCCGGTCGGCCCCGCGTCGCGGGCGACAGGCGAAATAGACGCGCAGCACATCGTCATTGAGGACGAAGGGCGTCGGACACTGCGCGAACTCCTGCATCCACGGCCACGGCCGGCTGTGCGCCGGGTTGAACAGGCGGCCGAGCTTTCTCCAGCGGAGCATGCCGGCTCAGCCTTTCGCCGCGCGCGCGAGCGCAGGCATGCGCGACATGCGCAGAAATGCGTCACTCTCCAGACGGAACTTCTCAGTCGCGCCGGCGATGAAGACGCTGCGCGGCGGGGCGTTCTTCAGGATGAGAACGGCGGCTCCGAGAAACGAATCGGCGCCGATCGTCAGTTCGCCGCCGATCGTCGCGTTCAGACCGACGAAACAACGCTCGCCGACCACCGCACAACCGCCGAGCGTCGCGCCGGCAGCGAGCCAGCAGTCGTCATGCACGACCGAATGGTGGCCAATCAGCGTGTTGTTCCAGACGAAGACATTGTTCCCCAGGCGGACCCCGGGCTGAATTCCGACGCCGTCCAGAATCAGGCAGTTGTCGCCCAGATCGAGCCACGGACCCTGATCGGCACGCGGGCTGACATAGCTCGCCAAGCGGTACCCCTTGGCGCGCGCCTGCGCGCACTTGCGTACGCGCAGCGCGTTGAGCTCCTGATAGCCGACGGCGACAAAGAGGGCAAAGGCCGCCGGCGGAAAATGGCGCTCGATCTCCTCGAAAGCGAGCAGGGGCAAATCATGGTGCGTCGGCTCGCTCCCGGCCAGCGACGGCAACGAGGCGGCGTCGCAAGTAAACGCCACCACCTGATACTCGCTGTCGCGCAAGAAATGCTGGTAAGCGACATCGGCGATCTTGCCGGTTCCGAAAATGATCAGCGGCTTCATGCTTGGTGTCCCGATATCCTGATGTTTCGCGTCTCGCGCGGTAGTCGGCGCGTAGTCCCACCGTCCACTTGCTCGTGCAAGCCCGGCGCGCCCGCGCCACCACGCCGCCGACGACCCACCGGAGCAGACGCCGGCCGGCCATTTTGTCGCGCCATGCACGCCGCCAGCAGACTACGAGTAGTATATTCGTCTTTACCATGGTTGCGCAGCCGGCCAGTTCGTCCGCCCACCGACGGTCTGCCACCGCCACACTGCGCAGACCGCCAAGGCGGCAAGCGGCTGGCCGGCCGACCATCGTTCTGCGGCAGAGGAAAGAGAAATGCGTTTCGGAGAAGAAGATTTCTACGTCGACCCGGTGAGTCTCGAGCGTCTGACGCTGAGCGTCGACGAGTGCACCGGCGACCAGGTCGTGTGCGGCGAGCTGCGCAGCCCGTCCGGATATCGTTTCGCCATTCGTCGGGGCGTTCCCGATCTGGTCTATCCCTTCGAACTGCCTCCGGTCGACCGCCAGGCCTTGCAGCAGTACGAAGAGCGCGCCGACGCCTACGACCGCTATCTGCCCTTGACCTTCAGCACGTACGGCGAGGACGAGCAGGCCGTACGTACGGCAATGGTCGACAAGCTGGCGCTGCGCCCCGACTCGCGCGTGCTCGAAACCGGTGCCGGCACCGGGCGGGATTCGGTGATCATCGCCGGACGTCTGGGCACCGCCGGGCGGCTCTACATCCAGGATCTTTCGCCCTCGTTCCTCGCGCGCAACATCGATCGCCTGCGCGACATACCGGCGCGCGTCGAACCGGCGCTGGCCAACGGCTACTACCTGCCCTTCGCCGACAACAGCTTCGACGCCTGCTTCCACTTTGGCGGAATCAACGCTTTTGGCGACATCCAGCGCGCCTTTAGCGAAATGGCGCGCGTCACCAAGCCTGGCGGCAAGGTCGTCGTCGGCGACGAGAGCATGCCCCCGTGGCTGCGCGAAACCGAATTCGGCCGCATCCTGATGAACTCCAACCCCGAGTTCAGATATCCGCTGCCGCTCGACAAACTGCCGGTGGCCGCGCGCAAGACGCGCCTGGAGTGGATCATCGGCGGCGTCTTCTACGTCATCGACTTCGTCGTCGGCGAAGGCGAACCGCCGGCCGACTTCGACTTCCCGATCCCCGGTGTGCGCGGCGGGACGCATCGGACGCGCTACTACGGCCAACTCGAGGGCGTCACGCCGGAAGCCAAGCGGCTGGCGCAGGAAGCCCGCGCGCGCACCGGCAAGAGCATGCATCAGTGGCTCGACGAGGCCGTGCGGGCGGCCGCGCGGCGCGACCTGGAAAGCCCCGAATAAGCCCCGGCCAGCGATGACTCCGCGCCCCGCCAGCAGCGCCACGCTCGTTTTCCCGGCCGTCGACCGCAGTGCCATCGACTATGTGGCAGCCGCCCGTCAGCGCGGCGAAGCGACAGTCCTTGCCGCCTCGGTCGCCAATCCCGAAGTCGCCGCCGAATGTGGCGAAGTGCACCGCCTGCCGTCGATCTACGACGCCGACTTCGCCGAGCGTTTGCTCGCCCTCGTCGAAACACACGATGTCGCGCGTGTGTTCTGCCCGGTCGCCGGCGTGCATGCCTTCGTCCGCCGCTTCATCGCGACGCACGGCCTGGCACTCACCGTCCTCGGCGCCTCGCCGATCACCCAGCAGGTCGAGGCGCACCGGCGCCTGATGGCGCGCGCGCAGCGCCTGCTGCCGCTCGCCGAAACCTGCGCCGACGGCGCCGCGACGCTGTCGCTCGTCGAGCTCGCCGGCGTTCTCCGCCAGGCTGGGCTGATCTACGGCGAATCGAACGACGACAAACTGGCGGCGATGATCGGCGTCGCCGCCGACGCGCCTGCCGGCGATGTCGTCGAGATCGGTTCGCTGATGGGCCGTTCGGCCTCTGTCCTGCTCTACCTGGCGTGGCGTCACCAGCTTGGACCCCTGCTGACGATCGATCCCTGGACGGCCGGCAATGCGCTGCAACGCCAATCGCCGCAGTCTTTTCAGGAGCTGGTCGACGAATGGGATTTCGAGGTCCTGCGCGAGGGCTTCCTGGTCAACATGGTCCCCTTGCGGGCCGAGCGGCACGCCCACCTGCGTCTGCCGTCCGCCGCCGCATTCGAGGTGTATGCGCAGGGGCAACCGATCGCCGCATCACCGGAATCAGCGCCGCCGGTCGCCTTCGACGGGCGCATCGGACTGATCCACATCGACGGCAACCATGACTACGACTGCGTCGCCAACGACTGCCGCCAGTGGCTGCCGCGCCTGCTGCCGCAAGCCTGGCTGATCCTCGACGACTACCTCTGGGCCCACGGCGACGGCCCCTACCGTGTCGGCAACGCCCTGCTGCACGAACAGGGCGAGCGCGTCAGCCGCGCCTTCACCTGCGGCAAGGCTCTTTTCGTCAAGTTCAAATGAGCGCGCGCATGGGCACGACACGCACCGAACCGACGCCGCCGCCCGACGCGCCCGGCCACCCGCAACGACCACGGCAGCACGCTTGAATGCGCTACGACTACAACCTCGGCAGGCATTTCGAAACGATCGCCGCTCAGCATGGCGAACGACCCGCGCTGCGCCTGGCCGCCGATCATCAGGTGAGCTACAGCGAACTTGCACGCACCGTCGACCGCATGGCGCACTGGCTGCTGCAACGCGGTTTGCGCGCGCGCGATGTACTGGCGCTGTTCAACGACAAGCGCATCGAAGGCTACGCCGCGATGCTCGCCGCACTCAAGATCGGCGCGGCCTACGTCAATCTCGATGAGCAGAACCCGGCGGCGCGCATCAGCAAGATCCTGGCCACCTGCCAGCCGCGCCTGCTGGTCAGCGACCACCCGCTGCCAGCGGAAGTCGAGGCGTGCTGCCGGGCGAACGGCGCACCGCCAACACGCCTGCCGACGCCTGCCGAACTCGCCGCCCTGCCCGCGCAACGGCCACCGACGGTCGACCGCGTCACCGGCAGCGACCCGGCCTACCTGATGTTCACCTCAGGTTCCACCGGTATGCCCAAAGGCGTCGCCATCGCGCACGCCAGCGTCCTCAACTTCATCGCCTGGGCACGCAGCGAATTCGACCTCACCCCGCAAGACGTGCTGAGTGGCGTCAATCCGGTCTACTTCGACAACTCGGTGTTCGATTTCTACGCGTCGCTCTTTTCCGGCGCGGTGCTCGCTCCGCTGACGCGCGCGACCGTCGCCGCACCAACCGAACTCGTCCGCCGGATCGGCGAACTGGGCTGTACCTTGTGGTTCTCGGTGCCCTCGCTGCTCATCTATCTGACCACGTTGCGCCAGCTTCGGCCGACGACTTGGCCGGCGATGCGCTGCCTGGTCTTTGGCGGCGAGGGCTACCCCAAACCGGAGCTCAAGAAGCTGTACGACCTCTTCCATCCGCGCTGCCGGCTGGTCAACGTTTACGGCCCGACCGAAGGCACGTGCATCTGCTCGGCCTGCACGCTGAGCGACACCGACTTCGCCGACCTCAGCGGCCTGCCGCCGCTCGGCCGGCTCGCTGGCAACTTCGCCTACCTCATCCAGCACGCTGACGGCAGCCTCGCGCCCCCCGGCGAAGCTGGCGAACTGTGCCTGCTCGGCCCGCAACTTGCCCTCGGCTATTACCACGACACCGAAAGAACGGCAGCGAGTTTCGTTGCACCACCCGCACCGGCGTCACCCGGCGAGCGCATGTACCGCACCGGCGACCTGGTGTGCGAGGACACCAACGGCGTTCTCTGGTTCGTCGGCCGGGCCGACAACCAGATCAAGCACCTCGGCTACCGCATCGAACTGGAAGAGATCGAAGCCGCCCTGCAAGCGCTGCCGCAGGTACGCCAGGCGGTCGTCGTTTACCAGCGACGGCGCGAGCAACACGGCGAAATCGTCGCCTTCGTCAGCGCTGACCAGCCGCTCGACGGCGAAGCAATCCGTCAGCGCCTGCGCCAGACGCTGCCGTCGTACATGATTCCCGGCCAGATCGAACTGCTCGACGAACTGCCGAAGAACGCCAACGGCAAGCTCGACCGCCGACGCCTGGCAGAAGCAGCACTCACCCGCACGCCTCCGTCATCCTGAAGCTACGACCGCCGCCGCACAAGCCCCGGCGCGCAACCCAGCAGCGCGCTGCGGCGCAGCTCCACTCGCCAGAGGCCGCGCGAACGCGTTCGACGCTGGAACCAACCGCGCACCTCGAACGTGTTCGCGCAGTTCCGCCCACCGGGAAGTACAAAGTAAGGCGAAACGGTCCTAAGCCACAGCCAAGCCTGTAAAATGATGCGCTCGGGCCTGTAGCTCAGTTGGTCAGAGCAGAGGACTCAAGGAGGGCAGAACGTCCCCAGGTCGTCCTGCCTGCATGGGTTGCCCGCCGCCAGCTCACCGCTGGCGACGGGTAGAACTGGTCAAAGTCGGTGAACGCTAAAACCACACCACAAGTGACATGCGAATACCGAGCCAAGCCCCCGCGAGCAGCGGAGGAAGGTGTAGAGACTAGACGGCCAGCCTGTAACGGGAAGGTATAGTCCAGACCACAAACTCGCACGAGGCGGCGAAAGCCGTAGTGGCAAGCATAATCCTCTGGTCCAGGGTTCAAGTCCCTGCGGGCCCACCAGACAAGAAGACCAACCCCTCATCGGGTTGGTCTTTTTTTGCGTACTGCCGCGGACTCCCGCGCGCTGGCGCGGGTTTGAGAGGTGGCCCCCGCTTGTTTGGACAGCAAAGGCAATTCGCCAAGTGGATCTCTGCGAGTTCCGGTCGGCTGGCCGGAGATGCGCGTCAGCGAGCACGCCCAGCGCGGGCCCAGCAGGCCCTTCCCCGTGGCGCCATCATTGGCCAGGAAGCGCTATAGCCCGCGATCGTCTCTGCCCACCCAGAACGCGCCGACGGGATGCTCATCGTCGGCTTGGCAGCCAGCCTGTCCAACAACGCGATCGCTCGCTTGTCCGGCCTTCGTTCCCCCAGATCAACTTCCTTCAGGTCCTCCGCAGTCCACGCCACCCTGCCAGCTTCTGCAAAAAAATCTCCAGTTGCAACGAGGCCCTGAGAGCTTGCGTATAAGCATATGACTTGACTGAAGGAAAACTGAAGTTTAGACACACGCCTCTCCCGCAGGCCGCGATTTCCCGGGTGGCGCGGGCTGACCAACAGGACAAAGGCATGCCCCGACACTGGCCGAGGCAGGGTGAGACGGGCTCAGCACTG
>NZ_JAPUVR010000117.1 GCF_029255125.1 Accumulibacter sp.
AAGGCGGAAAGGCGAGTCGGCAGCCTCGCTTTCTACGCCACCGCAGAATTGTTCCCTTCCGCGCGACATCGGCGCCCGCTGCCCCGGGTGGCAGTGCTGAAACGAAAAATTCACAACCTCTGAGTTGGTGAAACCGCCGGCAATCTTGTTCCGCCAGGCCTGGGCGAACCAGGGTTTGCTCGAAGCGTCGGCAAACTTCTTGAAGTCGGCAGATGCGTTGCCCATGTAGGTTGGCGCGCCGAAGATGATCGCATCGGCGGCGTTGAGCTCGGCCCAATGGGCTTCGGTCAGTTCGTTGACCGGGTAAAGCGTCGCGCTGGCGCCAACGACCGAGTCGGCACCCTGATGGACGGCGGCGGCCTGGCGGGCCGTATGTCCGTAACCGCTGTGAAAGACGATGGCGATTTTGACCATGTGGTTCTCCTGGTGAGGGGTTAGAGAGAAGGCTAGCGGCAGACCCGCCTAGCGTGTCGCGCGATGCGCCGCGGTCAGCCGGATCAGGTCGCCGATGACGCCGGCAAGGGCTTGCTGCAGTTTCGGATCATCCAGCTTGCCGTTGCCAATCACCTGGCTGGCGTTGCCAACGGCGAGTTCATTCGGCGACACGAGCACGCCGAGCCGGGACAGGAGGAGGCGCAGATAGGGTAAGCCACGGATGCCGCCGAGGGCGCCGGGCGAGGCGCCAAAGATGGCTGCGGTACGGCCCGACAGGGCTTCTGGCACGCCGGCGGGGGCCGGGCGTGACAGCCAGTCGATCGTATTCTTCAGCAAGGGAGTGAAAAAGCTGTTGTATTCGGGCGAGGCGACGAGGAAGCCGTCATGCGCCGCAAACAAATGTTTCAACTCGATGACGCGCGCGGGCAGTCCCGCATCTTCGAGGTCGCCGTCATACAGGGGCAGGGTATCGGCCTGCAGGTCGAGCACCGTCACTTCGGCCCCCTGCGCTTGTGCGATGGCCACGGCCGCGGCGAGTAGTCGCCGGTTGAGTGAATCCTTGCGGCCGCTGCCGGCAAAGGCAAGCAAGCGGACTGTCGATGCAGGCATTTCTCGTCCTTTCGAGAGCGATGGTTCATCCGGATGAGCCGGCCAGACTCCGACAACGGGTCGTAGGGCGCGGTTCCCGGCCGGACAATCTCGTTCTCGTCGGCGCAGCCGGCGCCATCGCAGTCCCAGACAATCACGCCACGCGTTCCGATGCTGCCCACGACATGCAAAGCAGGCTGCGCGAACTGCAGCGAGAGCTGGGTTCGCGCCTGGGCTCGAGCGTTCGGGCGTGCGCTGGGGGCGAGCTGCGAAGCTTCGCCGCGGCGATCACTGCAGCCCGCGCACGGCAATGCGGTCGGGATTATGGGAAAATCAGATCGCGTGCCGGGTCGAACCCAGCATGCACTCATTGTGCCGTGGGTCGGCAAAGCCCGTGATCGTCAGCACGGCAGGCGATCTGGGCGAGCACCTCGCAGCGCGACCCGTCGCCCGTGGACCTTGTTGCGAGAACGCCGCGGCAACCGCCGCTGCCGTGGCGGCGAACTCAGCTCTTCAGCGAGCGTCCGAGCTGGCCAGGATCTTTCGTGAAGTGACTCCGTCCGGATGCGGATCGGCGGCGGGCGCGAGGTTCGCAGGCCGGCCGGCGTCCGGCCCCGGCACGCTGCTCGGTGCAGGTTGCGGGCGCCGGTTCTCCCTTTCGGCCCAGACGTTTTGTGCTTTGACGGGTTGACAAGGCCGATCCGAAAACTCGACGCGGCCGTTGTACTCGCATCTGAACAGTGAAGCGCCCAACGCGGCTTGGCTGGCTTGTAATCCGAGCGCTACCACCAGGATGCTCAGCGATCTCATGGATGACTCCCACGGTTGTACCTAAGTGCATGGACGCCATCCTTGCACGTCCGCCCTCGCCAGCCAGTGTCGAAAATCACGTTTGTCCTCGTCGTCGAACGATTTCCTCGCCGTCTCGGCTGAAGCGCTGCACGCGGATGTCTGCGCAAGGTCATCTGGCGTGCCGGTGGCGTCAACTCGCCGCCCCGTGAGCGCATGAGCGCGCTCGTCTGCCACGTTCGCGGCCTACTCGCGTTATACTCACACGTCGGATTCCGGCCCTGTCGGGCCGCCTGTCCCGCTTCGTCGTGACAGCAACAGAACATTCTGAGGAACGCAATGGACAGCCTGCTCAACGAGGTTTCGCCGTTTTCCTCGCTGCTCGCTACGGGTAGCCTCGTCGACTGGTCGGCGGCGGCAGTGGCGAGTTTTGCCTTGATTGCCGCGGCGGAAATCGGTGACAAGAGCCAACTCGTGTGCATGACGCTGGCTTCCCGGCATCGTCCGGCGCCGGTCATGCTGGGCGCGCTGGCTGCTTTTGCCGTGCTCAACACCTTGGCGGTCGTCTTTGGTGCGGCGATCGCCAGTTGGCTGCCCGAGTATGTGGTCGGCGCGACGGTCGCCGTGCTGTTTGCCGTCTTCGGCATACACGCCTTGCGTGCCAAGGACGACGACGACGACGATGAGGTCGAGGAGAGGAGCGGTCACGGGATCTTTCTGACCACGTTTCTGCTCCTGACGGTGGCTGAATTTGGCGACAAGACGCAATTGGCCGTCGTTGCCCTGAGTAGCACGCAGGCGCCGGCGGCCGTCTGGGTCGGCGCCACAGTTGCGCTGGCAATGACTTCCGCGATCGGCATCCTGGCTGGCCGAACCATCCTGCAGAGGATTCCCCTGGCGCTGCTGCACAAGCTGAGCGGAGCCTTCTTTCTCGTCCTGGCGATCGTTGCGGCTTACCAGGCCTATGGCGCCTTTACGGGTCGGTAGGCCGGCGGACCGAGCGCCGCGGTCGGCGCCAGCTTTGCCGCGCGCCGGGCCATCGCCTGCGCTGGCCGTTGCCGAGGCGGCCTGATGGTGGAGGATGACGTTGCTCCGGGTTTGCCCGGCGGCACGCGCCAGTGGATGCCGGTCGCCGCAGTCCCAGCGCTGCGGGCGGTGTGGACTTTCTCGGTACGCGCGTTCTGGCTGGTCTATTTCACCTTCGTCGTCCTGGTTCTCGGGCTGCGCTATCTGGTTCTTCCCGGCATCGAAGGATATCGTCCGGACATCGAGCGCGAGGCCAGTTGGGCACTTGGCCTGGCGGTGAGCATTGGGCGAATCGAGGCCAGGTGGGCCGGCCTCAATCCCGACCTGATTCTTTCCGACGTACGGATTGCCGACCGCAAGGGCCAGCCGGCGCTCGCTTTCCGGCGTGTCGAGAGCGTTCTCTCGTGGTGGTCGTTGCCCAGTCTGCAACTTCGCTTGCGTCTGCTGCAGATCGACCAGCCGACGCTGCATCTGCGGCGCGATGTCGACGGTCGTTTCTTCATTGCCGGCATCGCGGTCAGCGAGGCGGGCAGCAACAACGACATCGCCGATTGGGTCCTGGCGCAAAAGAGCATTCGCGTGAGTGGCGCGACCGTCATCTGGGAGGATGCAAAGCGCGGCGCACCACCGCTGACCCTGCAAGAGGTGAATTTCGCACTTGACAACGACGGTCGCCGCCATCGTTTTGGCCTGACGGCTGTCCCCCCGCCCGAACTTGCCTCGCCGATCGATCTGCGCGGCGACTTGCGCGGCAAGGACATCGAGCAGGCTAACACGTGGACCGGGCAAGCCTTCGCGCAGATCGACAAGGTGGACCTGGCCGTCTGGCGCGCCTGGCTGGACTATCCGGTCGCCTTGCCGCGCGGACGCGGCGCGGTTCGTGTGTGGGCCGATTTTGCCGATGGTGGGCTGCGCGAACTGACCGGCGACTTTGCTCTGGACGAGGTGAACCTGCGTCTGGCACGGGATCTGCCGGCGCTCGATCTGCTGCACATGTCGGGCCGTGTCGGCGTTCGCTTCCTGGCGGACGGGGCGAGCGTGCAGGCGCGTGGCGTGCAGCTCACGACACGACCGTCGGAGGCGGCTCGTAGTAGCGCTGAGGTGGGCCTGCGCATCGAGCCCAGCGACTTCGCGGTCGATTGGCGACGGCAGAGCGACGGGCGTACGGTGCAGGGAAAGGTGAGCGCGAACAGCTTTGAACTCGCCACGATTGCGGCGCTGGCGGCCTATCTGCCGCTCGATGCCGGTTCGCGCCGACTGCTCGACGACTTCGCGCCGCGCGGCAAGATCAGCGAACTGCGAGCGGCGTGGCAGGGGAGCGTGGATGAATTGAACAGCTACACGCTGAAAGCACGCTTTGACGGCCTGGCACTGAAAGCGCGCGCCTACTTTCCGGGAGTATCGGGCGTCTCCGGTGTTGTGGACGCGAACGAAAAGGGGGGAAGCGCCGAACTGCGCGCCAAGGGGGTGACGCTCGAGCTGCCGATGGTTTTTCCAGAACCGGCGATTGCGCTCGACACGTTGAACGCACAAGCCCGCTGGAAGATCAGCCAGGGGCAACTTGACGCGGAGCTGCTGCGGGCCGAATTTGCCGGGGCAGATGCCGCCGGTGCGGCCCGCGGCACGTATCGCTTCAACGGCGAGGGTCCGGGCACGGTCGACTTGACCGCCTCGCTGAGCCGCGCGGAGGCGCGTGCCGTGTGGCGCTACCTGCCACGCGTGGTCAACACGGATGCCCGGCACTGGGTGCGCGATGCGCTCAAGGCGGGTACGGCAAGCGAGGCGAAGCTCGTTTTGAAAGGCGATTTGGCGCACTTTCCTTTTCTCGACCGTTCGCAGGGCCAGTTTCTGGTGACGGTGAAGGCGCGCGATGTCGTCCTCGACTATGCACAGGGATGGCCTGTGATCAGTGGAATCGAGGCGGACTTGCGCTTCGAGGGCGCCGGCATGGTCGTCGAGGCAAAGCGCGGTGCGATTCTCGGCGCTCGCCTTGGGCCGACGCGAGCCCAGATTGCCGATTTCGATGCGCCGGTGGCGACGCTCAAGGTCAAAGGAGTGGCCGAAGGGGAAACGGCAGAGTTTCTCAAGTTCATCGCGCAGAGCCCGGTAGCGGCGCAGATTGACCAGTTTACAGCGGCGATGGGTGCCATCGGCAAGGGCCGTCTGGACATCGGCCTGGCGATACCGCTCGCCGAGGCGCACCTGCCGGAGTCGAAGGTCGACGGCAGCTACACCTTCCTTGCCAACGAAGTGACGCTCGATCCGGCGTCGCCGCCTTTGCGCCAGGTCAATGGCACGCTGAACTTCAGCGAGAAGGACTTGCGCATCAATGAAATCGCGGCCAGCTTCCTGGGGGGGCCGGTGAAGATCAGGGGCAGTGTCCAGGCCGGGCGCGTTCTTGTGACCACCAGCGGGACGATCGCTGTCGAGGAAGTCCGTCGGCGTCTCGACCTGGCCTTGCTCGACGCGCTCTCGGGTACCGCCGCATATCGGGCTGAGGTTCGCATCCGCAAACGCGAGGTCGAACTGGTCGTCGAGTCGAATCTCGTCGGGATCACCTCGACTCTGCCCGCGCCGTTTGCCAAGGCGGCTAGCGACGTGCTGCCACTGCGCATCGAGAACGCAACACTTCCGACGGCGGCGCAGCGCAGTGGCGCTCCGATCGTCCGCGAGCAATTGCGTGCAACGCTCGGCAACACTCTCGGTATGCACCTGATTCGCCGCAAGCAGGGCGATGAACGTGTGCCTGAGCGCGGCGCGATCGCCATTGGCCGGCCGTTGGGGCAGGTTCCGGAACGTGGCATTGCGCTCGGGATCAGTGCGCGGCTGGTCGATGTCGACTCCTGGCGGAACGTCTGGCGGCGCAGCAAGAATGGCGGCTCATCCGGCGGCAGCAGCCTGCCGCCGCTCACCGTCGAAGTCAAGGCAGACGAGCTCGTCATTCACGGCAAGCACTACAACGAGGTCAGTGCCGGCATCAGCGGCGCGGCCGCCCAATGGCGGGGCTATCTGAACGCGCGTGAAGCAAACGGGAGTTTTCAATGGGACGGCGCCGGCGCCGGCAAGCTGAGCGCGCATTTCAAGCGATGGCGGCGCCCGGAAAAGGCAAGTGAGCAAGGCAGTCCGACGGAACTGCTCGACGAGTTGCCAGCGCTGGACATCGTGGTCGACGACTTCATCGTCGGCGACCACCACTTTGGCCATCTTGACGTGCAGGCACATAACGACGGCGGTATCTGGCTGCTCGACCGGATCGTGCTGAGCAATCCATCCGGCAGCCTGACCGGGCGCGGCCAGTGGCAGGTGGCCAACGGCAACCGCACGCAACTGGATTTTGCCCTGGAGAGCAACGATGTCGGCAGGTTGCTCGATCGCCTGGGTTACGGCGGAACGATGCGCGGAGGCAATGCGACGATGAACGGCCGGATAGGCTGGCAAGGGTCGCCGGCGGCGCTCGATTATGCGACGCTGAGCGGCGACATGGCGCTCGAAGCGAACAAGGGCCAGTTCCTCAAGCTCGACCCTGGGGCGGCGGGCAAGCTGCTCGGTCTGATCAGCCTGCAGGGGCTGCCGCGCCGTTTTCTGCTCGATTTCGGCGATGTTTTCAGCGAAGGCTTCGCGTTCGACCGGATCAGCGGGAAAATGACCGTCAGCAGTGGCCTGATGCGCTCGGATCGCCTGCAGATCGATGGGCCGGCGGCGCGTGTCGTGCTGCGTGGCGAGACCGATCTGAAGCGGGAAACGCAGCGCCTGGCAGTGAGTGTGCAACCCGAACTTGGCGGCAGCGCGGCGCTCGGTGTCGCCGTGGTCAATCCACTCGCCGGTGTGGCTACCTTGTTGGCACACCGGATGCTGCAGAATCCACTCAACCGGGTTTTCGCTTCCGAGTACCTGATTACCGGTACCTGGGCCGACCCCAAGGTTGAGAAGCTGACCGGCGCCAAGGCGGCGCCGGCGAGTACGCCCTGACCGCCGGCAGCGCACGCATGGTTGACCCAATGGAGAGTGTATGAACGAATCGACTACCAGGCAGGCGCACCGGCGCTGGCGCGTTGCCGCGCTGCAAATGGTTTCGACGCCGCGCGTCGCTGATAACCTGCACAGCGCTGCGCGGCTGATCGACGAAGCGGTGGCGCGGGGTGCGCAACTGCTGGCGCTGCCCGAGTACTTCGCCATCATGGGGATGACCGACGCCGACAAGGTGAGCCAGCGGGAGGACGAGGGCGGCGGGCCGATCCAGGATTTTCTCGCGGCTGCGGCGGCTCGCCATGGCATCTGGCTGATCGGCGGGTCGCTGCCGCTGCGCACCGACGATCCGGGCAAGGTGTTCAATTCCTGTCTGGTCTATCGCCCAGACGGGCAGCGCGTGGCGCGCTACGACAAGATACATCTTTTCGGCTTTCGCCAGGGAAACGAGAACTACGACGAAAGTGCAACGATCAAACCGGGTGATCGGGCAGTCGCAGTCGACACAACGTTTGGCCGTGTCGGCCTGTCGATCTGTTACGACCTCAGGTTTCCGGAGCTTTATCGCGCGTTGGGTGTCACCGACCTGCTCGTCATTCCGGCTGCTTTCACCGAGACGACCGGACGCGCGCACTGGGAGATCCTTCTGCGCGCCCGGGCAATCGAGAACCAGTGCTACGTCCTGGCGGTGGCGCAGGGCGGTCGGCACGAAAACGGGCGTGAGACACACGGCAACAGCATGCTGGTAGACCCCTGGGGCACCATTCTCGCGCGCCAGGAGAAAGGGCCGGGAGTCGTCGTCGGAGAGGTGGACGACGCACGTCTGGCAGAGATTCGTGCCAGTCTGCCGGCGCTTCGCCACCGCGTAATGTGACGAGAAGGCAAGGCAAGCTCGACCAACCCGCAGTTGTCATGGGAACCACCGTATGACCACCAGAAACCAGACCCTGTTCACGCAGGCCAGGAACACCCTGCTTACTCCCTATGGCCTCGACCAGGCTGATCTGCAACGCATCTTCAGCCGGATCATGGCGCATCGGGTCGACTATGCCGACCTGTATTTCCAATACACGCGCTGTGAGGCGTGGAGTCTCGAGGAAGGAATCGTCAAGGCAGGCAGTTTCAACATCGACGAAGGCGTCGGCGTGCGCGCGCTGGCCGGCGAGAAAACCGCCTTCGCCTATTCTGACGACATCAGCGCGCAGGCACTGGACGATGCGGCTGGCGCCGTGCGGGCGATCGCCTCGGCTGGCGAGGAACGCCGCGTGCCGCTGGCCAGGCGCAAAAGCGGGCATGCGCTCTATGCGCCGAATGATCCGCTCTCCTCGCTGGACGCGGCGAGCAAGGTCCGCCTGCTTGAACGGCTGGAAGCGATGGCGCGGGCCGAGGATCCGCGGGTCAAACAGGTGATGGCGCATCTGGCTGGCGAGTACGAAGTCATACTCGTCGCGGGCAGCGACGGACGGCTGGCGGCGGACATTCGACCGCTGGTGCGCGTCTCCGTGACGGTCATCGTCGAAGATCAGGGTGAGCGCGAGCAAGGCTCGTCCGGCGGCGGTGGTCGAACCGACTATGCCTTCTTCACCGATACGTTGCTGCAGACCTATGCGCGCGAAGCTGTGCACCAGGCGCTGACCAATCTGGGCGCGCAACCGGCGCCCGCCGGGACGATGACTGTCGTTCTCGGTCCAGGCTGGCCGGGAATTCTGCTTCACGAAGCGGTCGGTCACGGTTTGGAAGGTGACTTCAATCGCAAGGGAAGCTCGACGTTTGCCGGGCGCGTTGGCACCCGGGTCGCCGCCGCGGGCGTCACCGTCATCGATGATGGTACGCTGCCAGGCCGCCGCGGTTCGCTCAACATCGACGACGAAGGTAATCCGACGCAGCGCACCGTGCTGATCGAAGACGGTATTCTGCTCGGCTACCTGCAGGATAGCCTGAACGCCCGCCTGATGGGCGTCGCTTCGACCGGCAACGGGCGGCGCGAATCGTTTGCCCACCTGCCGCTGCCGCGTATGACCAATACCACGATGCAGGCTGGCGACCGGCACCCCGACGAGATCATCGCATCGGTCAAGAAGGGAATCTACGCGGTCAATTTCGGTGGCGGTCAGGTCGACATCACGAACGGCAAATTCGTTTTCTCGATGTCCGAAGCCTATCTGATCGAGAACGGCAAGGTCGGCGCACCGGTCAAGGGCGCGACCCTGATTGGCAGCGGACCGGAAGCAATGACGCGGGTTTCGATGATCGGCAATGACTTGTGTCTCGACCCCGGCGTCGGTACTTGCGGCAAGGATGGACAGAGCGTACCGGTCGGCGTCGGCCAGCCGACGCTGCGCATCGACGGCCTGACGGTAGGCGGAACGGCCTGAGGACCGATATTGCCTGGCGCGCGCCTGCGATGGCGGGCGCCCGGCGGTGTACAATCGCAGCCCGTGCACAGGGTTGGAGAGGGCTGGAGGCGTTGCGATGCTTGGGAGAGTAGCCTGCCGTTGGTGTTTTGTCATCTTGGTGCTGTTTCTGCACGCGTCGGCCGGGGCTGAGATCGCCGACATCAACTCCGCGATCAACAAGGCCGGCCGCCAGCGCATGCTCTCGCAACGCATGGCCAAGTGCTTCTTCCAGATCGGCCTGGGGGTGGACAGCGATCGCTCGCGTCGCGTGCTCGACAGCTCGGTGACGCTTTTCGAACGGCAGCTTGGCGAGCTGAAGAGCTTTGCCCCGTCACCCGAGATCCGCGACACCTATCAGAAGCTGGACAAGGCTTGGGTGGCGTATCGCCAGGCGCTGATCGCGGCCGTACCGAAGCAGGGCGAAGGAGCGCGCATCCTGCAACTGTCGGACGAGGTTCTGCGTCTCGCGCATCAGGGTACGCAGCAACTCGAAAGCCGTTCGGGAACGACTTCGGGCCGCCTGGTGAATATCGCCGGCCGCCAGCGCATGCTCTCGCAGCGCATGGCCAAGTTCTACCAGGCGGCGGCTTGGGGGGTTGGCGGCGAGCAGACGGGCGCCGAAATCGACAAGGCGCGCAGCGAGTTTGTCAGCGCGCTGGACGAACTGAACGCGGCGCCGACGAACAATGCGGCGCTGCGCGAAGAACTCGATCTGGTCAAGCAGCAGTGGATGTTCTTTGCGAACGCCTTGAGTCAGCCTGCCGGTGCCGACAAGCGGCCGCCGACCACGGTGGCGACGACCAGCGAGCGCATTCTTGAAACGATGGAAAACGTCGTTGCCATGTACGAGAAGCTCGCCAGATAGTCGGCAGCGGCTGCCCGTTGCGGGGTCGGGCGGTGCCCGCGTCAGCCTTGCATGCGCTTTGCCCGGCTATAATGCGTGGCTTTCGTGCCTGGTGGCCAAGCCCGCAGGCGGCCATCCCTCCTTTCGGCGAAACTGATCGGCCGCGGCACAGCGTGCCGCGCGGCGGTGCTGCCGTGCGTCTGCCCACCCGGTGCTCCAGCCGGTGCTCCAGCCGGCGCGGTCGGTTCAACATTGTTGGAGTGCATATCATGTCGCCGCAGTGTGTCGTCCAGCCGCAGAAAAGCGCCGTTATGACTTCGGCGCAAGAGGCGGCAACGCCACGCATACCGCACGCCGGATGGGTCCAGCGATGACCAGCTTTGCCCTGACCGTCTTTCTGTCGGCGTTTCTGCTTTTCCAGATTCAGCCGATCATCGCCAAGATGATCCTGCCGTGGTTCGGCGGTTCGTCGTCGGTGTGGAGCACTTGCCTGGTCTTCTTTCAGGTCGAACTGCTGCTCGGCTATCTTTACGTTCACGTCTTGCACGAGTGGCTGGCGCCACGCCGGCAGAATCTGGTCCATTGTGCCCTGTTGCTGGTCAGCCTGACGACACTGCCGGTCGTCGCCGATCCGGCGTGGAAAGGGATGACGCTCGACAACCCGACCTGGAACGTTCTGCTCGTCCTCGCCTCGGCCGTCGGCTTGCCCTATCTCTTGCTTTCGACGACCGGTCCATTGATGCAGGCGTGGTACGCCCGGGCCTTCGCCAGCTTGATGCCGTACCGGCTGTACGCCCTGTCGAACCTGGCCTCGATGCTCGCCTTGCTGAGCTATCCGGTCTTGGTCGAACCGAACTTTCCCGTTCTGGCGCAGGCGCAGGGCTGGTCGTTTGCTTATGTCGCGTTCGTCGTCGCGTGTTTCGCCAGCGCCTGGCAGTCGTGGCACGGCGTCGCGAGCGAGCGCGAGAACGCGGCGAGCACGCCAGAGACGGCGCCGCCAACCTGGCGCGAATGCCTGTTGTGGGTCGGCCTGGCGATGAGCGCGTCGCTCCTGCTGCTGGCCGTCACCCGCCATCTGACGCAGGATGTGGCGCCGGTTCCCTTCCTCTGGGTGTTGCCGCTGAGCATCTATCTGCTCAGCTTCATCCTTTGTTTCGATGCACCGCGCTACTACCACCGGCGTGGCTTTCTCTGCGCGCTGCCGATCGCCTTCCTGGCCCTCGACCTTGTTCTCGATGGCGCCGGATTGGGCGTGCCGGTGCTGGTCGCCTTGCTCGCCGGTTCGCTCTTCGTCTTCTGCATGGTCTGCCACGGCGAACTCGTTCGGCGGCGGCCACCGTTACGTCACCTGACGCTGTTCTATCTGATGCTGTCGATCGGTGGAGCTTTGGGCGGAATGTTCGTCGGCCTGCTGGCGCCGGCGATTTTCAACGCCTACTACGAATTGCCCATCGGTCTATTCCTGTGCGCCGGACTGGTGATCGTCATTCTCTGGCGGGAGGTTCGGCCGGGCTGGCGCTGGCTGCTCGTTGCCGCCCTGCTTGCCTATGGCGTCCGCCTCGGGCAGATCTCCTATGATTATGTGGCCGACTATCGGCGCGTCCTGCGCAACTTCTACGGTCAGTTGCGCGTCGACGACGTCAGCTACGACGATCTGGGGGTGAAACGCCGGATGCAGCATGGCGAGGTTTACCACGGCGAGCAGTTCATGGCCGAGCAGTATCGGCGCCAAGCGAACGCCTACTACTGCGAGAAATCGGGCATTGGCCTCGCCCTGCGCAGCCTGGCCGGTGACGCGCCGCTGAAGATCGGCGTGCTCGGCCTGGGCGCCGGGACGCTGGCTACCTATGGCCGGGCAGGCGACCAGATGCGCATGTACGAAATCAACGAGCAGGCGCTGGAACTGGCGCGCAGCGAGTTCACCTACCTGGCCGATTCACCGGCGGAGATTGCGTACGTGCTCGGCGACGGGCGGCTGATGCTCGAACGCGAACCGGCGCAGGGCTTCGACCTGCTGGCCATCGACGCCTTTTCGGGCGATTCGATTCCGACGCACCTGCTCACCATCGAGGCGATGCAGGCGTATCTGCGCCACGTGAAGAACGACGGCGTGCTCGCCGTGCACATTACTAACCGCTATCTCGACCTGCGCCCGGTGGTCGCTGCGGCGACCGAGAAACTCGGCCGCGTCGCGCTGATTCACCAACTGCAACGGGAAGAAGGCGACGCCTTCTGCCGGAGGACGGTGTGGGTGCTGATCGCGTCGGCCGAGCGGGCGGCCAGCCTGTCGGGGCAGATTCCGGGCGCTGAGGTGCTGGTCGCTCGTCCGGGCTTCAGCCTGTGGACCGACAGTTTCTCGAACCTGCTGGGAATCCTGCGTTGAGCGGCTCGCCCTACGCCGAAAGGAGATCACGTGACAACTTCAGCCGCGGGTGAAAGCCCGACCATCGTGCGCGGTGTCTGCCCGCACGACTGTCCCGATACCTGTGCGCTCGACCTGACGGTGCGTGATGGTCGGGTGATCAAAGTGGTCGGCGCCGCGGACCATCCGCCGACCGACGGCGTATTGTGTACCAAGGTCGCTTTCTACCCCGAACGGCTGCACCACCCCGATCGGCTGCTCTTCCCGCTGCGTCGGGTGGGCGCCAAGGGGCCAGGCGCGAAGTTCGCGCGCATTTCCTGGGACGAGGCGCTGGCGACGATCGTCGAGCGTTTCCGGCGGATCATCGCCGAGGATGGTGCCGAGTCGATCGTTCCCTACAGTTATGCGGGCAATTCCGGTCTGCTTGGTTACGCTTCGATGGACCGCCGCTTTTTCCACCGCCTCGGGGCTGCCCAACTCGACCGCACGATCTGCGCCAGCGCCGGCGCCATGGGGTATGCGGCGACGATCGGCGCGATGCGCGGCTTCGATCCGGAGAACATCGTCGACGCCCGCCTGATCATCCTCTGGGGGACGAACAGCGTCGTCTCCAATCTGCATTTCTGGCGACTCGTGCAGCAAGCGAAACGGCGCGGCGCGCGTCTTATCGCGATCGATCCCTTGCGCACGGCGACCGCCGAGAAGTGCGACCAGCACCTGGCGCTCGTGCCGGGGACCGACAGTGCGCTGGCGCTTGGCCTGATGCACGTCCTGATCCGCGACGGGTTGCTCGATCGCGACTACATCGACCGTTACTGCGTCGGCTTTGCGGCGCTTGCCGAGCGCGCGGCGGAGTATCCGGTGGACCGTGCGGCAGCCCTCTGCGGGATCGACGCAGGCGAGATCGAAGCGCTTGCACACGCGTACGCGACGACGCAGCCGGCCGCCATTCGCACCAATTACGGAATCAACCGGACCGCCGGCGGCGGCATGGCGCTGCGCGCGATCGCCTGTCTGCCGGCACTCGTCGGCGCCTGGCGACATCCCGCCGGGGGGGTTCTGCTGTCGACTTCGGGCAACTATCCGGTGGCCAGCGCAGCGCTCGAACGGCCCGACCTGATGCCGCTGCCGCGGCCGCGAACGATCAACATGAGCACCATCGGCCACGATCTGATGCACGCCACACCGCCGATCAAGGCGCTCTTCGTCTACAACAGCAACCCGCTGGCGGTTGCGCCGCAGTCGGCCGAGGTCGTGCGCGGCTTTGCGCGCGAAGACCTGTTTACCGTCGTGCACGACCTTTTTCAGACGGATACGGCGGACTACGCCGACCTCGTGCTGCCGGCCACCAGTCACGCCGAGCAACTCGACATCCACAAGTCGTACGGACATCTGTACGTGCAGGTCAATCGGCCGGCGCTCGCGCCGCTCGCCGAAGCGCTGCCGAATACCGAACTCTTCCGGCGTCTGGCGCGGGCGATGGGGTTTCGCGAAGCCTGCTTTGCCGACAGCGACGAAGACCTTTGCCGGCAGGCTTTCGACTGGCAGGACGAGCGCCTGGCCGGACTCTCATGGGAGAAACTCAAAGCCGACGGACACGCCCGGCTGCACCTGCCGCGTGGCGCTGCGCCTTTCGCCGACGGGGCCTTTCCGACACCGTCCGGCAAGTGCGAGTTCTTCAGTGAAACGCTGGCGCGCGCCGGCCTGGATCCGCTGCCCACCTTCATCGCACCGCGCGAATGGCGGGAAAGCGATCTCGCCAGCGAATTTCCGCTGGCGCTGATCACGCCACCGGCGCGTAATTTCCTCAATAGCACTTTCGCCAACTCGGCGCGTTTTCTCGCCCAGGAAAAGTCGCCCGCCGTCTGGCTCCATCCGGTCGATGCGGCCGCGCGCGGCATCGGCGAAGGTGAGCCAGTACGCGTGTTCAACCGGCGCGGCGAGTTCCACGCGCGTGCTGTCGTCAGCGAGCGCATGCGCGTCGGCGTCGCGCAGGCAACGTCGATCTGGTGGCGCAAGCTGTCGCCCGACGGCCGCAACTGTAATGAAGTGACCAGCCAGGCGCTCACCGACATGGGCGGCGGGGCCACCTTCTACGATTGCCTGGTCGAAGTCAGCCGAATCTGATCCAAGCGTCGATTCGGCATTCTTCGCACTTGACCGTCAGAAGTCGCCGAGTTGTGGGGTTCGCCGTATCAACCTTCGATCGCTGCGCGGTGCTGACCGCCACATCGCGCCGTGGACGGCGAGACGCCAGACGTGGCCTGCGGCAGGGCCCTCGCGTCGGCTATCCGAATCGCGCCGTAAGACACGAGGAAAGGGGGAATGCGTTCCGCGGATTTGTGGACCATGGGCAACTGCACACCGGGTCGTTGGCCGTGGCAAAGTCCAACGATTTTTCGGCCGCACTTCGCTGCACCCTCAAGTTCAACGACTCTTGGCCGTTTCGTATAGCATCGCACCAGGTCGACCGCAAGCGCCGTGCGGGCCGCTTGGCCACGACCGGCGGGCTGCATGTCGCGAGGCAGATCTCCTTCCTGAAGGGTTGGCGCCGCTTGTTTTGGCAAGCTTAGCGGCAGGACTCGTTCTAGCGATTGCAGGGCGCAGGCAGATGGAAGCTTCATACAAGCTGATTGCGAGGATTCACGAAGGCGCTTCGCTCACTCTCTGGCGAGCACTGCGCGCCTCCGATTCTCGGTCGGTGCTGCTGAAGAGCGGTCGACGTGCGGACGACGACACCGCTGCCGCGGTGCGCAACGAGGCTGAGCTTCTGGAGAGCGTCGCGGGCGAAGGTGTCATCGGCTTGCTCGGCATCGACGAGAGCGCAGCCATTCCGCGACTGATTCTCGACGATCCGGGTGGCATTCCGCTCAGTGAGTGTTTCGCGGCCGGCAAGCCGGACGTCGACACCTTCTTGTGCATCGCTTTGCAAGCCGCTCAGGTGCTGGGCAAGGTTCATTCCGCCGGGATCGTCGTAGGGGACATCAACCCGGAGAATTTTCTCTATCAGCCGGAGCGTCGCCAACTCAAGCTGCTCGGACTTGCCGCCGCGATTCACGGTCCTCGGGCCAGGCAGCCGTTCGATTCGCCGACGCGCCTTGCCGCATTGCTACCCTATGTGTCGCCGGAACAGACCGGGCGAATGAATCGCGGCGTCGATCAGCGAAGCGATTTCTACTCGCTCGGCGTGATGTTCTACGCGCTGATCACAGGCCAGCTCCCCTTTGTCTCCGACGATCCGCTGGAGATCGTTCACGCCCACCTGGCGGTCGTTCCGCCCGATCCGACCAGGCTAGACGATGCTGTTCCGGCGACGATCTCGCGGATCATCCTGAAGCTGATGAGCAAGACGCCTGAGGAGCGCTACCAGTCAGCCGCCGGGCTATGTCGCGATCTGGAGCGCTGCGCGTCGGAGTGGCGCGCGAAGCACGAGATTGGCAACTTCCCGCTGGGAACCTACGATCCCTCGCTCAAGCTGCGGATTCCGCGCAAACTTTATGGTCGCGAGAAGGATGTTGCCGCAATGCTCTCGGTCTTCAACGAGGTGGCCGAGGGGGCGAGCGCGCTGCTCCTGATCGCCGGCCATTCCGGAGTGGGCAAGTCCTCGCTGGTGCACGAGATGTTCTTGCCGATCAGCGAACGGAGAGGCTTCTTTCTCGAAGGAAAGTTCGAGCAATACCGGCGCGACATCCCGTTCTTGGCCTGGCGTCAGGCGCTCGACGGTTTCGTGCGCTTCCTGCTCCGCTGCCCGGAGAACGAGCTGGCGGTTTGGCGACAAGCGCTGCAACAGGCCTTGGCGGGCAATGGCCGCGTGATGACCGAGCTGTTGCCCAACCTCGAACTGATCATCGGCCCGCAACCGCCGGTGACCGAACTCAAGGGTCAGGAGGCTTTGAACCGCTTCGCTTATGTCGCGCAACAGTTCGTCAGTGCGCTGGCCCATGCGCAGCATCCGCTGGTCATCTTTCTCGACGATCTGCAATGGATCGATGCCGCTTCGCTTGGCCTGCTGCAGAGTCTGCTGAGCGATACCGCGCTCACCCATGCGCTGTTCGTCGGCGCCTATCGCGACAGTGAAGTCGCGCCGGGCGACGCGCTCACCGCCGCCATCGCCGATCTGGAAAGCCGAAAAGTCAACGTACATCGCTTGTCCGTGCGCAACCTCGAGCCGGGAGAAGTCGACAGTCTGATCGGCGACGCCTTGCCCGATGCGCTGTCCGACAGCGCGTCGCTGGCGCGTCTCGTCTACGCGAGGACCGGCGGCAACGCCTTTTTTGTTCATCAGGTTCTGCATCTTCTGCAGGAAGGCGACTACTGGGATTTCGACCCCTTGCGCGGAGTCTGGCATTTGGACAAGGACAAGGCGAATGCCCTGCAGCTCACCGACAACGTCGTCGATCTGCTGGTCGAAAAGATTCGTGGCCAACTCTCGGCCGATCTGGCGCAGCTTCTCGCCTTCGCCGCGTGCATCGGTAATCGTTTCGACCTGTCGATGCTCGATCGACTCAGCTCACATACGCTCGCCGACGTTCGCCAGGTGCTGCGTCTGGCGATTCGGGATGCTTGGATCACGACGGACGCCGGCGACTTCGTGTTTTCGCACGACCGCGTGCAGCAGGCCTTCTATCAGCTGATTCCGCAAGAGGAGAGACAGAAAAACCACCTGCAGATTGCCCGCACGCTGTCTGCTGGCGACGAGGTGCCCGAGGAATGGATCTTCGATGCTGCCAATCACCTCGGCCATTGCCTCGCGCTGGTCTCCGAGCACGACGAGCGCTACCGTTTTGCTGACCTGTCGCGGATCGCCGGCGAAAAGGCGAACCGTACGGCCGCTTACGAAACCTCGTTCAGGTATTACCTCCAGGCGATCGAGTTGCTCCCCGCAGGGCACTGGCAGGAGCGCCACGCCGCTAGCGTCGAGCTGTTTCTCGGCGCCGCCGAAGCCGCTTTCCTGGTCGGGCGCTTCAGCGAAATGGAACGTTTCTGCCAGGCGGTGACGGCTGCTTCCAGCGCAGTGCTGGATCGGATCAAGGTCTGCGAAATCCTGGTCAGCGGAAAGCTGGCACAGACGCGCTTGCAGGAAGCGATGGACATCGGTATCGCGGCCTTGCGTCTGCTGGGCGTTGATTTTCCCGCGCAGATCGAGGAAACGCACTGGCAGACCTGGCGGGATCGGGTCGGCGCTTCCTTGGCCGACCGACCGGTGTCGGCCTTGATCGATGCGCCGGAAATGACCGATCAGAATGCCCTGATGAAGCTGCGCATCCTGTCGCGCCTGCTGCCCGCGGTCTACAAGTTCAGTCCCGACCATCTGCCGCTGATCACGGCAGAAATGGCGATGGCCAGCATCGAATACGGAAACACCGGCTTGTCGGCGTTTGGCTACAGTTGTCACGGGATGATTCTGGTCGGATTTTTCGCCGACTACAAAACGGCTTGGGAGTACGCGCATCTGAGTCGGGCGATCATCGACCGATACGGGGCAAGAAACGTCATTCCGCGCGCGTACCAGATCATCGAGGCGACGATCCGGCACTGGAAAGAGCACGCGGCGGCCACCATAGCACCGCTGGAAATGGCCTATCACTGCGGGCTGGAAACCGGCGACTTGGAGTACGCCAGCTACTGCGCGGAGTTCGAGGCGATCCACCGATACCTGCTCGGCGAGCCGCTGCTCAGCCTACGTTCCAAGATGGACGCCTACGCGTGGGCAATCGAGAAGACCGGGCAGACGGTGGCGCTGAATCATCACCGCCCGGTGCAGCAGGCCGTGCATAACCTGCTCGGTGAAGCGGTGGACAGCGCTACCCTGCGCGGCTCGGCTTTTGACGAAAGCAGCGAGTTGGCGACGCTGGTGGCTTACAACGATCGCCTGTGTCTGCTCATCGTTTACCTGCAGAAGATCCTCCTCGCTCTGGTCTTCCGTCAGCCGAAACGCGCGGGAGAGTTCGCGATCGCTGGCGCGCAATACGCCGACGGGGCTCCCGGCTGCTTCGTCCTGCCCTTCTTCCAGGCCTATGAACTGCTGGCGCTAATCGGCGCCAGCCGCGTCGACCCTGCCTTCGCCGCTTTCAGCGCACGCCTGAGCGCTGCGGCGCAGCAAGCACCGATGAACTATCGTCACCTCTTCGACTTGGTGACGGCGGAGTCCGCTGCGCTGGAGGGGCGCGACGCCGAGGCGCAGGCCGGCTACGAAAAGGCGATCGACGGCGCAAATCAGGGGGGCTTTTTGCGCGAAGCGGCACTCGCCTGCGAACTGGCTGCCGAGTTCTACTTGCGTCGTGGGCAGCAACGCCTGGCCGACTTTTATATCTCCAATGCACACGCCGCCTACCAGAAATGGCAGGCGTGGGCCAAAGTGCGCGAACTCGTCACCCACCATCCGTTTCTGCCTGCCTCTCCGGGTCGCGAATCGGGGCGGACCTCGCCCGCCGAGCGGGTCGACCTCGACCTGTCGACCGTGCTCAAGGTCTCGCAGTCCCTCTACAGCGTAATGGATTTGAACGCGCTGGTGCAGAAGATGATGCGACTGATCGTCGAAAACAGCGGCGCTCAACGAGGCTGCCTGCTGGTCGAGAAGGCGGGCGAATGGTTCATCGAAGCGGAATTGGACGCTGCGCAGGGCAACGTGGTAACCCGCCCGGCGGAGAATCTGGAGACCGCCGGCAGCGTGCCGGCGAGCATCGTCCGCTATGTCGTGCGCACGCATACTGCAGTCGTACTCAACGACGCTGCTCGGGAAGGAGCGTTCCGCGACGATTCCGTCGTCCGCCAACTGCCGGCCAAGTCGCTGCTCTGCATTCCGTTCATCAGCCAGGGTCGGGTGAGCGGCGTTCTCTACCTCGAGAACAACCTGGTCGCGGGCGTGTTTTCAGCCGACCGCGCGCAGTTGCTCGAAGTCTTGTGCGCGCAAGCCGCCACAGCGCTCGAGAACTCGCGCCTTTATGACGAAATGGAGCAGCGCGTCGCCAGCCGCACCGCGGAGTTGTTGCGCGCCAGTCAGGAAGCGCGAAACGCCACCGAATTGGCCGAAGCTCGCGCGGCCGAACTCCGCCGACAGGCCACCTTCATACAGGCGATTCTGGAGAATATCGCCGACGGAATCGTCGCCTGCGACGAGAACGGAACGCTGACCCTGTTCAACCGCGCCACGCGCGAGATGCACGGCGTCGAACAAGCTGACCTGCCGCCGGAAAAGTGGGCCGAGCACTACGACCTCTACAAAGCCGACGGCAAGACGCGGATGGGCATGACCGACATTCCGCTCTACCGCGCATTTCGCGGCGAACGACCGCGCAACGTCGAGATGGTCATCGCGTCCAGACGGGGCGAACCGCGCGTCGTCCTGGCCTCGGGGCAGGCGATGATCGACGACAGTGGCAAACAGCTCGGCGCCGTGGCTTCGATGCACGATGTCACCGAAGAGAAGCGCATCCAGGCGCAACTGAAAACGGCCAAGGAAGCTGCGGAGGCGGCGAATCGGGCGAAGAGCGTCTTTCTGGCCAACATGAGCCACGAATTGCGTACGCCGCTGAACGCGATTCTCGGCTTCTCGGAACTGATGTGGCGGGACGAAGCGACGACCGATCCTCAACGGCAACGCCTGGACATCATCAATCGCAGCGGCAAACACCTGCTGGCGCTGATCAACGACGTCCTCGACATGGCCAAGATCGAGGCCGGGCGCGTCCAACTCGAGATCGCGCCGTTCGACCTGCGCGAGTTGACCGGCGATCTGATGGACCTGATGCGGGTGCGGGCCGTCGAGAAGAATCTGGAGTTGCAGCTCGAACAGTCTTCCGAGCTGCCGCGCCTCATCCGGGGTGACGAGACCAAGTTGCGGCAAGTGCTGGTCAATCTGCTGGGCAACGCGATCAAGTTCACCCGTGAGGGTCGTGTGAGTCTGCGCCTGGGGGCGGAGTCCGATCCGCACGGGCTCCGCCTGCTGATCGATGTGGAAGACAGTGGTCCCGGCATCTCGCCGCAGGACCAGGCACGGATCTTCGAACCCTTCGTACAACTGGATCAGGCAGCTCCGCAAAACGGCACCGGACTCGGGCTGACGATCTCTCGGCAATTTGTCCACCTGATGGGCGGCCAACTGACGTTGACCAGCCAACTCGGACAGGGAAGCTGTTTTCGAGTCGAACTGCCGGTCGAGGCCGCCGCACCATCCGAAGTGTCGGTCGAGGTCGACGACGACAGAGAAGTTGTCGGGCTGGTCGCCGGCCAACCGGTATATCGCATCCTGATTGTCGAAGACCAGCCCGAGAACGCCCTGCTGCTTCGCACCTGGCTAGAAGGCACCGGATTCCAGACGCAAATCGCCGAAAACGGGGAGCAGGGCGTAGCGCTGTTCCAAGCGTGGCAGCCGCACTTGATCTGGATGGACCGGCGCATGCCGGAGATGGACGGATTGGAGGCGACCCGGCAGATCCGGGCCCTGGACGGCGGACGCGCGGTCAAGATCGTCGCCGTCACCGCATCGGTCTTCGCCGACGAAGACGCCGCCATGTTGGCGGCGGGGATCGACGACGTGCTGCACAAGCCGGTTCAATCCTCAGCAATTTTCGACTGTCTGGCGCGCATGCTGGGCGTATCCTACAGCTATAAGGAGAGCACGGCCTCATCAGGAACAGCGGCGGCCGTCGCGTCGAACAAGGCTTCGCTTGCTGACTTGCCGGAAGATCTGCGGCGCGAGTTGATCGATGCCTTGCTGGTATTGGACACCGCACGCATTGACGCGCTGGTCGCGCGAGCGGCGGAAGCGGACCCGGTAGCGGGACAGTTTCTTCGCGACCGCACCGTCGACTTCGAGTACGAACTGATCGAAGAGGCGTTGCGGCGCGGCCTGTGACGGCCGGGCACAAATTTCGCGAAGGCGTGACCGGACGTGAAGGCCATGGCTTGTCGTTGTGCGGCGTCGGAGGCGAGTCGGCGTTTTCCGGCAACGACTACTGCCGACTGACGAGCACGACGCCGGCGACAACCAGCGTCGCGCCGGCCAGTTGTGCGGCCGATAGTGCCTCGTCGAGCAGGCACCAGGCGAAGAGGATGGTCAATACCGGCCCCAGCGTGCCGATCAGTACCGCTTTCGCCGAACCAATACGACGAATTGCCGCCGACTGCATGAAAACCGGCAGGACGGTCGAGAATATCGCCATCGCCGCACCGTAAGCGTAGATCGGCAGAGGCTGACGCAGGGCCGACAAGGGTTGCGTAGCGAAAAAGTGAAGCTGTGTCGCCGCCGTCGACACCAGCAAGGCCAAAGCGGTAAAGCGCGCTGCGCCAAAACGCTGAATCGCCGCCGCACTGCCGGTGAGATAGAAAGCGTAAGAGAGCGACGAAGCAAAGACGAAGGCCACGCCGACAAGCACTCTGGCGTGATCGCCGGCCAGGTCCAGATCATGCGCGAAAGCCAAAGCGATCCCGGCGTAGGAAAGCAGCAGCGCGCCAACCTCCCGTCGGGATAGCAGTTTGCCTTGCCAGAACACTCCGATCAGCACGGTCAGCGTCGGATAGGTAAACAGGATCAGCCGTTCGAGACCGGCCGAAATGTACTGCAGACCGAGAAAGTCGAGGATGCTCGCCCCATAGTAACCGAGCAGACCAAGCACGGTCAGCATTGACCAATCGCGCCCGCTCAGCGGAGGGGCCTGGCGGCTGGCGGTAAAGCCGATCCACAGAAACGCTGGCAAGGAAAAGACCATGCGCAAGGACAAGAGCGTCACCGCGTCGACCGGCGCCGCGGCGTAAGCCAGCTTGACGAAGATAGCCTTGAAGGAAAAGCCGAGGGCGGCGAGCACGGCCAGCGCAACGCCCAGGTGTTGGCTGCTCCAGTCTTTCCAGGGCATGAGAGGGGCTCCGAATTTGTCGTAGGCGAATGATGCCCGGCCAAAAGTGCCTCAACAATTGGTATATTGACAAGCCACCGTTCGTTCCAGACAAAGCCAATCCACTACGACCTCACCGATCTCCGGCTCTTCGTGGCCATCGCCGAAGCGCAGAATCTGACCCGCGGCGCCGAGCGGACGCACCTGGCGCCCTCGTCCGCCAGTCACCGTATACGCTTGCTCGAAGAGAACATTGGCGCGCCGCTGCTGCTGCGTCAGGCGCGCGGTGTCGCCTTGACGCGCGCCGGCGAGGCGCTGTTGCGCCACGCTCGTCAGGTCTTCGCCCAACTTGAACAGATGCACGCCGATCTGGCGCCGTATGCTGAAGGCGTTCGCGGTCACGTCAGCCTGTGGGCCAACACGCACGCCACGCACAGCTTCATTCCCGACGACCTGGCCGACTTTCTGCGCCGCCATCCGCAGGTCAGCGTCACCCTGGCCGAGCACACCAGCCCGGAAATCGTTGTCGCCGTGGCTCGTGGCGAAGTGGAGATCGGCGTGGTCGCCGAACGTGTCGAAGGCGCGCAAGTCGAATTGCTGCCCTATCGGGCCGATCGCCTGGTGCTCATCACTCCCGCCGCGCACCCCTTGGCGACGAGGACAACCGCCCGTCTGGTCGACGTCCTCGACTACCCCTTCGTCATGCTGCATGCCGGTTCGGCGATTCATACGTTCACGATGAACGCCGCTGCCGCGCTCGGCCGGCACGTCGACGTGCGCATTCAAGTTCGCAGTTTCGAGGCCGTCTGCCGGATGGTCGGCGCCGGCGTCGGCATCGGCCTGGTGCCGCGCACCGCTGTTCCTCGCGGCGGCCTGCGCGAACCGCCGACTGTCGTCGAGCTCGACGAGACCTGGGCACAACGTGACCTGCAGGTCTGCGTGCGTCGCCGCGCGGAGTTGTCAGGTTTCGCCGCGGCGCTGGTCGACTGCCTGGTCTCGCGCGCGGCGTGAGCGAAGCAAGACCGCGATCCGGCGGTGGCAGACCGGATCAGGCCTGCTGAATCCGGGCGCGGAGGGCAGACCCCAGAGGTGGGCGGCCCGGCCTATCGACCGTACCTGACTGGCGAACGCTTCAGGAGCGTTTGCGAAGCGCTGCGCCGAGCGCCGCCAGGCCGATGCCCAGCAGGCTGAGACTGAATGGCTCGGGTGCCGGCGTGGGGCTCAGGGCTGTGAATTGCACTTCGTCCATGAAAGTCCATGGGCCATTGCGCATTGCCGCCACCCGCACGTAGCGGGCGTCGGCCGCCAGGCCGTCCAGGCTCAGGAAGCCGTGTGGCAGCGTGCTGTAAGCGTCCACATCATTGCTCGACGACGGTGGCACGACCAGGGACTGCAGGAAAGTCCACCGCGTACCGTCGTCGCTGCTATAGACGCTGATCGACGGAATGACCACATCGGCCAGATTATCCTGTGTCGTTCCGACGCGGATCTGATCGATCCGGCGCCGGGTGCCGAAGTCGAAGTCGACATTCACCACGTCCTGGTAGACCCAGCCCACCCATTCCTGTCCGCTGTTCGCCGCCCATCCCGCCGTACCGAAGATCCCGTCGGTGAGCTTGCTCCGGCCCGGATCGTGGTAGCACCAAGTGCCGCACGCGGTAGACCGCTCAAAGCTGTAGGACAACGGCGTCACCGTCACGGCGGCGGCGGTGCCGCAGAATAGTCCGAGAACCAAACTGGCGGCGGCAAACTTGTGGAACCCACTCTTCTTCATCAGATATCCTTTGTCAACTAGGGCGGTTGGCCGCCGCCCTTCGCTGATCTCTCGTTTTCGTATCTCTTCGCAGCAGTCGCCCTGTCGAAACTGGCGTATCGGCTGTCGCGGCAAGACGCCAAGCAAATTACATGCCGGCCGCCGGATCTGGGTTGACATTACTAAAATATACAAGGTAGTAGGCTTCCTCTGTTCGGCATTGATGTGACTGGTGCTGGAGTCCCGAAGGAACGGCTGTAAAGAATTTCGACAACACTCGTGAACGCTGCCAAAGCTTCGAACTTGTACCCAACGCCTGACGGTCGAGCTGAGCCGACCCGCTAAGCAAAGCGGCACGCCCGGGCTGAGAAAATGGACGGACTCCCTCAGCCCGGGCTTACGCCGCTTTGCTTAGCGGGTCGGCTCGAGCGAGTGGTCAGACCGTGCGCGCGACAGTGAAGCCAGCCTTCTTGACAACAAGCAGGCAGAGTTCGACGAACTCGGCGTGCGACAGGTCGTGCTTGGCATCATTGGTTCTCCAGCCACAGATTCGAAAACCTGAATTGGTGCGAGCCGACTCGACGTGGTCCACGGTAGGCAGGAGCGCGAAGCCTGCCTTGTAGCCGTGGCGCTCCGCATGTGACTCGTCGTTGTTGTACCTGCTGAGCAGGCTCCAATCAAGGGCTTCTCCGGTGTAGTGGTCGTGGCCACCGCTGGCGACGACGGCTTCATGAATGGCGTCGCGGTACAGCGTGCCTGAGATTCCTTCGTAGCCTCGTTGGCGGTCGCGTTTCAGATGCGCGGCTGCCTTCCTCCCGAGCCAGTGCTCGTACGCAACGGGTTCAACCATACCGACGAGGAATGCTGGCAGCGGGTGGCGTTTGGATGGCATTGACTGTGCGGCCTAATGTGTGAATTCACCGGCACCGGCCGAGAGCCTACGGGACAAGCAGGCAGGCTGCCTCGGCGTCCGGTGGAATGACGGGGGTTGGACGAATGGGCGAGAGCGTAGCCGCTGCCCAGCGGAAAGGCCAAGTGGCCACGGGGAAAGAACCCGGCCGACCGCGCCACGGCGCCCGTGCGCCGACCCAAGGCGCCGCACGACAGCAATGACCGGCCGCCGAGCCGCCGCCTCAGCCGCGGGAGCGACGCCAGTGCGAGTGCCACGCCAAGTTATGCTTTCTGCCGGAGGCCAGGGCGTCAGCGACCGACATACCGGCCTGTCAGGAATCGCGGCGGGTTAGCCCGGAATGTCGGGCTCGACAAGCGTTGCGAGCTGAGCGAGGGATTCCTGCCAGCCGAGATGGCACATTTCGAGCGGGATGGTCACGGGAATGCCGCTTTGACAAATGCTCAACTCGGTTCCGCAGAGCACCGGCGTGAGAGATACCGTTACCTCCATGACTCCCGGAAGGTTCGGGTCGTCAAAACTATCCGTATACCGGAGCCGTTCGCTCGGGGTTAGCTCGAGATACTCGCCACCGAACGAGTGACTGTTGCCGCTCGTGAAGTTATGGAACGTCATTCTGAAAGTGCCGCCGACGCAGGCGTCCAGGTGATGCACGGTGCAAGTGAAACCATAGGGCGGAAGCCACTTCGCCATGCCTGCGGCTTCGGTGAAAGCGCGATAGACCTTCTCTGGCTTCGCGCGAAGAATCCGATGTAGTCGAACCGTGCGGTCGGTCATGGGGTAGGTCCTCAGCAGGGACTGTGAATAGGTAATGACGGAACTGGCGGCGCACCCAGATGGGTGTACTGCGATGCCCAACGTGCAAATTAATCGGCGCCGGCTGAGGCGCTACGGGACAAGCAACTCCGCAGCCTCGGCGTCCGGTGAACTGAGCGACTGGGTAAATAGGCAAGAGCGTAGCCATTACCCGGCGGAAAGGCAAGTTGGCGACCGGGAAAGAACCCGGCCGACCACGCCACGCCGCCCGTGCGCCGGCCAAATGCAGCGCACGACAGGAACGACCGGTCGCCGAGCCGCCGCGTCAACCGCAGGAGAGATATCACGGCGAGCGCCACGCGGGGCTGTGCTTTCTCCCGCAGGCGAGGGCGATACCCTTGCGCGTAGCAACAAACCCATGGGCGCTCCTTCCACAGCGCACAACTTGAGGCGACAATCCGAATTGACGCACAGCTTTGCGTCAATTGCGCTGATTCGGCTACATGCTGCAGAACGCCACCAACCGAAACAGGAACATAGGCCATCGACACGGTTACGACGGGTTTCGCGAACTGCCGCAGCGCCAACGGAGCGGCGCGCTCTCCGGGATCTGCTTGCCCAGCTTCTTAGCTGCAGCACCTGCAAGCACTATCGCATGCCGACTGAGCGAGCATAGATGATCTGGATGTGTGGTTTCATCCTTTTTCACAGCAAGCGCCATCCACCGGAAGTGGCTGCGCGAGGACGCGTTTCTTAGCCATGTGCCGGTCAAGGGCGGCTTTTCGCTTCAACGCAGAATCAGAAAGCGAAAGTCTAGTGGGGCCAGACAAGATCTTGAGATGTTCGCGTCGTTTCTCAGGTTAAGCGCGCGCAAACGTCCTGGCGCAGGGCTTGAAGCGGAAAGTGAGCGGAAAGGGGCCAGGCTGTTCGCCGTGATCGGCGGTTATTGAAGTGGACCCGAAAGTCAAGACAAGAATCTGGTGTGTTTAAGCTGGGCACGTGACTGCTTTAGCAGCTGGACGGCGCTGCCCCGGTTTCGCCTCTGGTTTGGTTGGTTTGTGCTGTTGCTTTTGATGTGGCTTCTGCGGCGGGAGAAACGCCTGTGGAGCGTAGCGGAACAGGGGTTTCTCC
>NZ_JAPUVR010000118.1 GCF_029255125.1 Accumulibacter sp.
GCCGTCGCGCCGCCGGATGACGACCGTCGCCGAGCGCGGCCGGCCGCCGGTGGCTTCCGGAAACTGATTCGCGGGCCAGCCCGAGATGGCCAGCGGGCGCGCGGGATCAGCCCGCGCGCCGGGGGCTTCACCGGGGTGCTGAATGTTGACGAACAGATTGCAGCCATCTGGCGTGCCGGTCAGCCCGGTGATCTCGCAGCCGTGCGGGCCGCTCAGGAAGCGGCGCACCTCGCCGCTTCCGACATCGGCGACCAGCACCTGATTGTTGCCCAGGCGTTCGTAGTCGCCACTACGAATCGCTGCGCCGGGCGCGTCGGTCTGTATCCACAGACGCCCCTGTGCATCGAACCACAGGCCGTCCGGGCTGCCGAAGGCGTCGCCACGGATGTTGCCGCGCTGCCCGGCATCGGCGTTCTGCGGGTCGCCGCAAAGGACGAAGATGTCCCAGGAGAAATCGCTCGCCGCCGCATCGCCGCCCGCCTCGCGCCAGCGGATGATGTGCCCGAAGGCGTTCGGCGCCCGCGGATTGGCGGCGTCGGCGATGCTCCGCCGGCGGTTGTTGGTCAGCGTGCAGTAGACCTCACCGGTCTGCGGATGGACGGCAATCCACTCGGGCCGGTCCATCTTCGTCGCTCCGACGAGATCGGCCGCCTGACGCGCGCGGATCAGCACATCGGCCTGATCGGCAAAGCCGGTCGCCGCGACCAGCCCGTTGCGCCCATGCTGCAGCGCCAGCCAGCGACCGCGCCCATCAGCAGAGAAACGCGCGACGTAGAGCGTTCCCCGGTCGAGCAGGTGTCCGCCGCCGGCCGGATCGGAGGATGGGAAAGGATCGTCCGAGACGTACTTGTAGATGTATTCGAAGGCTTCGTCGTCGCCCATATAGACGACGACGCGCCGATCGGCAGCGAGCGTCACCGTCGCGCTCTCGTGTTTGAAACGACCGAGCGCCGTGCGCTTGACCGGCGCCTGCGTCGGCTGGCGTGGATCGATCTCGACGACCCAGCCGAAGCGATTGGCCTCGTTGGCTTCGCTCGCCACGTCGAAACGACGGTCGTGCTCATGCCAGCGCGCGCCATGGCCGCCGCGCCGAATGCCGTAACGCTGCTGTTCCGGCGTCGGCTGCGCCAGACCATTGAAATAGCCGTTGAAGTTCTCTTCGCAGCTGAGATACGTTCCCCACGGCGTGACGCCCATCGCGCAGTTGGCCAGCGTGCCGAAGACGACCAGCCCACGCGCATCGTCGCGTGTGCGCATGGCCGGCGCGCCGGCTGCCGGACCGGCAATGCGCAGCGGCGTGCGCGCGGTGATCCGGCGCGCGTAGCGTGAAGGCCGCACGACGCGCCAGCGCCGTTCGGCTCCGCTGCCGACGAGTTCGACCTCGATCACCGAAACGCCGTGCGCATTCTGCGACTTGATCGTCTTCGCGTGGCTCCACTCGGCCATGCCGTCTGCGTGCAACAGCCCTTCGTCGGTGTATTCGTGGTTGATACACAACACGCCACGCGTGGACGACGCCTGCCCGTTCTCGCTGAACGGAAAGAAGTGCATCCCGTCGTGGTGCATGCCGGCCTGCACCGCCTGCTCGGCCGCGCTGTTGCCAGCGTCGGAACGGAAAGCCGGTCCGTCCGAAACCGGGTCGCCCCAAGCGTAGAGTAACTGCAACACGTGTCCGTCGGCAACGCGCACGGCGTCGTCACGCGCCGCGGCCAGGGCCGGGAAGTTGAGCGTCGGACGCCCACCCGCGGCAGCCGACGGCAAGTCTATCCAGCCCACGAAGGCCAGCGCCAGGCTGCCCAGGCCGCCTTGCAGAACGCGCCGACGCGTCGCCGGAATGGCTGCGATGCCGGTCAGCAGTTCGCCGAAGCACGGATTGGTGCTGTCGTTGCACGCCGGCTGATCGTCCGCCGCCGACGGCGGCAAACGCCGATGAAGAGGGGCGATTTTTTCCATCGCTGATTCTCCGAAGTTGGCCATGGTAGCGCTGAAGGCACCCGATTGCCCGCATCGCCGCGCGGCGAGAGCGCCCGACTTGTACCGGTTTCACCCGCGCGCCACGCTGCCCCAGATCGTCAGTTGCCTGACGTCCGGATCTCAGACCGAGTCTGGCGGCGTGCGCGCCGAGGATAATGCCTTCTCGATCAGCTCGTACTCGAAGCTGTCGGCGTGCCGCCGCAGGCACGCGCCGAGCGCTGCATCGCGTTTGGCAACCTGCCCGATCAGGGCGTGGATGCTTGCCACGTCCAGAGCCAGCAGGGCCTCTGACAAAGCGCCGCGCAAGGCCTCGGGCAGCGCCCCGATCATTGCACTATCCAGCGTCGCTGGCGCCGGCGCAGTGGTCGCTGCGCTGGCGGGCGCGTGCCGCAGGTAACGCAGCATGAGCTGCCGTCCCATGCAATCCAGGATTTCGCTGCGCCGAAAGGGCTTCGGCAGCACGTCGTCCATACCCGCCGCCAGCATCTCCGCGCGTTGCTCGATGAATACCGAGGCGGTCAGTCCAACGATTTTCACCGCCCCGCCTCCGGCCAGCGAACGGATGTGCCGCGTCGCTTCCAGCCCGTTCATCTCCGGCATCCGCCAGTCCATCCAGATGAAGTGCGGCTGCCAGCGCGCAAACACTTCGATGGCCTGGGCGCCGGTAGCCGCCGCTTGCACCTGGAAGCCGACTTCCTCGAGCAAGCGGCAGAGGAGCAACGCGCTCTCCGGCTGATCTTCGGCGACCAGCACGCGCTGTTCGCCCTGCTCCGGCGCCAACTGAAGGATCTCGCCAGCCTCATCGTCAGCCAGTGCAACCCGGGCTTCTCCTGCCGGTTCGACCGGCAGCTCGACGCGGAAGCAACTGCCCTGCCCAGGCTCGCTGGTCACCCTGATCCGGCCGCCCAACAGTTCGACAAACTGGCGGGTAATCGCCAGCCCCAGGCCGGTCCCCTTCTGGCCCGATGAACCACCCGCCTGTACGAAGGGATCGAAAATCCGCGCCTGGTCCTCGGCGGCGATGCCTGGACCGCTGTCTTCGACCTCGATCAGCAGGTGGAGCGTGTCCGCGCCCGCAGCGATGCCGAGGCGCAGGCTGACGCCACCGCGCCGGGTGAACTTGATCGCGTTGCCGAGAAGATTGACCAGGATTTGCCGCAGCTTGGCCTCGTCGCTGCACACACAGCGCGGCACGTCCGCGGCCGGCTCGACGAGCAAATGCAGCCCCTTTTCCTCGGCCCGAACGCGCATCAGATCTGCCGTGTCGCGGATCAGCGCAGCCAGGTCGAAGGAAAGCCTCGTCACCTGCATTCGCCCGGCCTCGATCTTGGCCATGTCGAGGATGTCGTTGATCAACACGAGCAGGTACTCGCCGCTGCGGTTGATGATCTCCAGATCGCGCCGCTGGCCGTCGCTCGCACCCGGGTCCCGCCTGAGCATCGCGGCAAAGCCGAGGATCGCATTCAACGGCGTGCGCAGTTCGTGACTCATGTTGGCCAGGAACGTGCTCTTCGCCCGGTTGGCGGCCTCGGCCGCCTCCTTGGCTTGCGCCAGTTCCGCCGTACGCCGCTCGACCAGTTCCTCCAGATGGTCGCGATAGGCAAGCAATTCGGCCTCCACCCGCTTGCGCTCGCTGATCTCGACCTTCAGTTCGGCGTTCGTGCGGATCAGATCCGCGGTGCGCTCGGCGACGCGCTCTTCCAGCCGCTGGTTCAGTTCCAGCAAAGCCGCTTCAGCGCGCTCGCGTTCGGCGATCTCGCCCTGCAGCTCCCGGTTCTGCGCTTCGACGCGCGCCTTCAGGCGATAGAGACGCAGTTGCGCGTCGATTCGAGCAAAGACTTCGCCAGCATGGTAGGGCTTGGTGATGAAATCGGCGCCGCCGACGGCAAACGCCTGAATCTTGTTGATCGTCTCATCGGCCGCGCTGAGGAAGATCACCGGGGTGCCGGCGGTGCGTTCGTCGGCCTTCAGGCGGCGGCAGACCTCGTAACCGTCCATGCCGGGCATTTGCAGGTCGAGCAGCACCAGGTCCGGCACTTCGAGTGCGGCGGCGGCCAGCGCGGCCGCACCGTCGAGGACCGGGCGAACCTGAAAGCCCTGCTCCGACAACAGCCGCGCAAGCAGCCGCAAACCGTCGCGACTGTCGTCAACGGCCAGAATGCTGGCCGCACGCTCGGCCGGCGCGCCCGACACCTCAGCCATTCCCGGCGCCTTCGGCCCGACCCGCCCGGCGCTGTCGGCGTGTTGTGGGCACTCGTTGCAAGACCAGCATTACGCGCGTCCTTCCCTTCGCTCGCCATCTCCCTGGTCATGCGCGCGACGACGCGCGCGCTGCACCAGTGCAATGATCCGCCTGTAGTCGAAGTCGTCGGCTAGAGCCTGGATGTCGACCGCGATCGCCTGACTCTGGGCGGACACATCCTCAATCAGTTGCTCAACCCGGTTCATTTCGGCGCGGATCGCCGCCTCTTCCAGACGAGCGAGCCACTCATCAGGCAGCGATTGTAAGGCATGCACGCGCGCCCTGTCGTCCATCGCCGGGGCCGCTTCCGCCGCTTCGCCGTAGATGTAGCGCACACCCAGATGTTTCTCGATCATTTCGAGCAGCGTCGCCGCGCGATAAGGCTTGCGCAGAAAGTCGTCGCAGCCTTCGGCCAGAATCTCGGCGCGCTCTTCCTCGAAGCTGCTGGCAGCCAGCGCGACGATCTTCGTGTCGGCCCCACGCGGAGCAGACTTGATCCGCTGCGTCGCCTGCCGCCCGTCGAGATTGGGCATCCGCATGTCCATCCAGATCAGGTGCGGGTGCCAGCGTTCCCAGACCGTAATCGCTGCCTGGCCATCGCCCGCTTCGTCGACGGCGAAGCCGAGCGGCTTGAGCATCTGGACGAGCAGCCGCCGACTGCCGGCATCGTCGTCGGCGACCAGGATACGCCAGACGGCCTGTCCGGGCGCCAAGCCGACCACCGGACGGCCTTCGCCTGCGTCCAGCGGCTGCTCGCGCGCCGCTTCATGCGCGACGATCGTGAACGTGAAGGTGGTGCCCACGCCCAGCGTGCTATGCACCTCGATGGCGCCGCCGAGCAACTCGGCGAATTCGTGCGTGATGGCCAGTCCCAGGCCGCTGCCTTCGCCGTGTTTCTGGCCACGGGCAGATTGCACGAAGGGCTGGAACAGCCCGGCCAAGTCTTCGGCTGCGATGCCGACGCCACTGTCGGCCACCTCGAAGCTCAGGCGCACGGGGCTGCCCGGCTTGCTGCCCGCTTCGGCGCTGCCGAGAAACTGCGCGCTTGCCCGCAGCGTCAGCCCCTTGTTCGCCGCGACGAGTGCACACATCTCCTTGAGCCCGGCGAGCAGTTCGCACAGGTCGAAATCGCTCGGGGTGACGACTGTCCGCCCGGCCTCGATGCGCGAGAGGTCGAGCACCTTATTGACCAGCGTCAGCAGATGTTCGCCACTGCGGTGTACCGTGGCCAGATGTTCGGATTGGCCAGGCGAGAGGCGCTCCCGGCCGCTGGCTGCGTCGCGCAACAGCAGGCACGTCGTTGTGGCTCAGGCTGCGCGGGTTTTCCGGATCGTGCTGATAGCGCTCGAAGCGCTCGGTCTTGCGGTCGAAGCGGTTCAGCCCATTGTGGGTGCAAACCGACAGGATGCCTTGCAAGTCCTCGTAGAGGGCGTGAACCAGGTTCCCGCTCAAGCGGTGCGGATCGCGCGTATTCGGCTTGAACACCTTGAACGAATAGCCGTCGTAGCGGTTCAGACCATCCCAGGTACCAACCCGGATGAAGCCCTGCCGATCATGCAGAAAAGCCTCCACCGTGCCCTGCGACAGCCCGTCGTCGGGAGTCAGATGCTCGAACCTGATGCGCGGTCTGGCATTGCTGCCAATGGCGCTTTCGCCGGCTTCCTGCGCGCAAGGAAATGAAAGGGCCAGCACGAGGCCAAGAAAGGCCAGGCAGATTCTTGCGACCACGTTCATCGGCGTCATCCTCTCATTGCCTGGCTTTGCCGGCTCGGGTCCGACGCGCAGCGCTTTTGCCGCCGCCAGGAAAGCTGGCTGTTGCGCCTGCGCGTCAAGGCCCGCTTCCTGGAGAACGGAGGATCGCGCGCAACACGCTGGCAATCCCGGCATAGTCGAAGTCATTGGCCAGCGCTTGCAGTCTGGCGCCTGCCGCCGGATCTTGCGCGCCGACTTGCCGGACCAGTCGCTCGACCTCGTTCATGTCGGTGCGCGTTGCCGCCTCTTCCAGGAGGGCAAGCAGATCAGCGGGAAGCAATCGCAAGGCGTCGGCCAGGGCGTCGCCGTCCAGCGCCGCTGGCGCAGCCGCCGCGTCGCCGTAGATGTAGCGCACGCCCAGATGTTTCTCGATCAGTTCGAGCAGTGCCGCCGCGCGATAGGGCTTGCGCAGAAAGTCGTCGCAGCCCGCCGCCAGAATCTCGGCGCGCTCCTCCTCGAAGCTGCTCGCGGTCAGCGCAATGATCCGCGTCTCTGCCCCACCTGGCGCCGCCTTGATCCGCCGGGTCGCCTGCCGTCCGTCGAGCTTGGGCATCCGCATGTCCATCCAGATCAGGTGCGGGTGCCAGCGCTCCCAGGCCGCGATCGCTGCGTGGCCGTCGCCCGCCTCCTCGACCGCGAAGCCGAGCGGCGTGAGCACCTGGACGAGCAGCCGTCGACTGTTCGCGTCGTCGTCGGCGACCAGGATGCGCCAGACCGTTTGCCCGGGCGCCAGGCCGAGTACCGGACGGCTGTCCGCTGCAGCCAGCGGCTGCTCGCGCGTCGGCTCGTACGCGTCGATGGTAAAGCTGAAGATGCTGCCGACCCCGGGCGTACTGCGCGCTTCGATCGCGCCGCCCAGCAACTCGGCAAACTGGCGCGTGATGGCCAGCCCGAGGCCGGTTCCCTCCTCAGCTTTCCGCCCACTGGCGGACTGCGCAAATGGCTGGAACAGCCCGGCCAGTTCCTCGGCGGCAATGCCCGGACCGCTGTCGCTCACCTCGAAAGTCAGACGCAACGCTCGCCGAGGCTTGCCATCGACCTCGACCTCACCCGGAAAGCCGACGCTGGCGCGCAGAATCACTCCGCCGCGTTCAGTGAACTTGAATGCGTTGTTCATCAGATTGATCAGCATCTGCCGGAGCTTCAACTGATCGGTGCGCACCAGCCGTGGAAGCTCGGGTTGCTGCTCGACCAGCAGGGTCAGTCCCTTCCGGGCCGCGGTAAGCGCAAACATCTCCTTGATTCCGCCCAACAACTCGTGAAGGTCGAAATCGCTCGGATTGACTGCGGTCCGCCCCGCCTCGATACGGGAAAGGTCGAGCACGTTGTTGATCAGCGTCAGCAGATGTTCGCCGCTGCGGTGCACAGTGGTGAGATGTTCCTGCTGGCCGGGCGAGAGCCGTTCGCGACCACCGGCGGCGTCACGCAACAGCATTTCCGAATAGCCCAGCACAGCGTTCAATGGCGTGCGCAGTTCGTGGCTCATGTTGGCAAGGAACACGCTCTTGGCGCGATTGGCTGCTTCCGCCGCGTCTTTCGCTTCGGCCAGCGAATGGGTGCGTTCGGCCACCTGAAGTTCCAGCTCGCGATTGCGGCGCTGGATGGCGCTGACCCGGCGGTAATAGGCGCCGGCCAGCAAACCGATGGTGAGCAGCGCCGCCAGCGTTCGCGCCCATGCCGTTTTCCACCAGGGCGGCGTGATGACGACTTCGACGACCTGCCCTTCGTCGTTCCACACCCCGTCGTTGTTGGCTGCCTTTACCCGAAATATATAGGTTCCCGGATCAAGGTTGGTGTAGGTTGCCACACGGCGCGAGCTGTCGACGTGAATCCAGTCGCGATCGAATCCTTCCATCCTGTAGGCATAGCGGTTTTTCTGCGGGAAGCGGTAGTTCAATGCCGCGAACTCGAAGGAAAAGACCGATTGCCAGTACGGCAGCACAACCCGTCGTGTTTCCGTAATGCTCTGCTGGAGCGGCGAATCCGGGTCGCCGACGACAGCCGAGCGGTTGAAGATCTGCAGATCGGTCAGGACGACCGGCGGCACCTGATCGTTCGTCGCGATGTTTTCCGGATCGATGACGTTGAAGCCGTTCTCGCCGCCAAACATGAGCAGTCCGCGGCGCGACTTGTAGGCGGAGCTGTTCAGAAACTGGTTGCCTTGCAAGCCGTCGCTGCCGTCAAAGGTCGTCGTCGCACCGTTTGCCGGATCAAAGCGAGTGATTCCGCCATCCGCCGTTCCCAGCCAGAGTCGTCCCCGATCGTCTTCGAGAATCGTGTTGATGCGGTCGCTGGCCAGGCCGTCCTTCCGCCGGTAGACGGTGAAGCGTTCAGCGCGCGGATCGAAGCGATTGAGTCCGCCGCTGGTGCCCACCCAGGCCTCTCCGGTTGACCCGAGGTGTATGAACCAGACCTCGTTGTTGCTCAGGCTGGCGGGATTGCCGGGATCGTTCTCGTAGCGCCGGAAGGTGCCCGTCGTCGGGTCAAAACGGTTCAGTCCGCCACCCCACAACCCCAGCCACAAACCGCCGGCTGGATCGCACTTGAGGCTGGTGATGATTCCCTTGCCCAGGCTGTTCGCATTACCCGGATCGTGCCGATACGCCGTGAACTTCCCGGTGCTGGCATCGAAACGGGCGACACCGCCATAGCTGGTTGCCACCCAGAGGTTTCCGTCGCGATCCTCGCAAGTGCCGCGCGTATCGTTGAAAGGCAGACTGCCCGGGTCCTTCGGGTCGTGCACGTAGCGCGTGAAGGTCGCGCTGGCCGGGTCCATTCTGTTCATCCCGTCGCGCGTGCCGACCCAAAGCGCCCCGTGCCGGTCCTCGTAGATGTTGTAGGCCGAGCTGCCGCTCAGACTCCGGGGATCGCTCGGGTCATGCCGATAATGGGTGAACTTGCCCGTAGCCGGGTCCAGGCGATTCAGCCCGCTGCCTTCGGTACCCGCCCAGACGATCCCGGCGCGATCCTCGAACAGGTTCCAGACCGAACCGTTACCCAGACTGGCGGGATCATCCGACTTGTGGCGGTACCACTGAAACTTGGCGGCGGCGCGGTCCAGGCGATTGACCCCTTTGCCCAGCGTGCCTATCCACAGGGCGCCCTGCCGGTCCTCGTGCAGTTCGCCGATCATGCTGTGACCGATGCTGGCTGGATCAGCCGCGCTCGGCACATAGCGGGTCAGGTGGCGCCGCTCCGGGTCCAGGGTATACAGCCCCCCGGTCAGCGTGGCGATCCACAGAACGCCATCACGCGTTTCCAGCAGCGCAAAGACGAACGCCTCGGCCAGATTGGCGTCCGAATCGTAGCGCGTGAATTTTCCCGTCTTGGCATCGTAACTGTTCAGACCCTTGCCAATCGTACCCACCCAGAGAATGCCCTGGCGATCCTCGTAGATCGACCAGACGCCGTCGCCGCTCAGACTGTTGGCGTCGGCGGGATCGTGCCGATAGTGCACGAATCCGCCGCTCGCCGGATCGAAGCGATTGAGCCCGCCCCCCTGAACACCAACCCACAGATTGCCCGCGCGATCCAGATGTAGCGCCCGTCCCTCATTGCCGCTCAAACTCTTCGGGTTGGCCGGGTCATGTCGGTAGTTCACGAAGCGGCCGGTCTTTCGATCCAGCCGGTTCAGTCCGCCGTCGGCGGTCAGCACCCAGAGACCGCCTTGGCCGTCGTCGAGCATCCGGAAGACATCGCGCCCGCTGATGCTTGCGGGATTGGCGGGGTCGTGCGCATAGCGCGTGAAGCGCTCGGTCGTCCGGTCGAAGCGGTTCAAGCCCAGGTTGGTGGCGATCCACAACGCGCCGTCGGCATCCTCGATGATGTCGTGTACGGCATTGCCGAGCAAGCTGTGCGGATTATCCGGATCCGGCCGGTAGGTCTTGATCCGGTAACCATCGTAGCGGTCCAGTCCGGCGCCGGTACCAAACCAGAGAAAGCCTTTCCGGTCGGAAAGAATCGCCTCCACATTGCCATTCGAGAGACCCTGATCCATCGTCAGGCGCTCAAAGCGCGGTTCGCGGCCACCCGCGATGGATGGGGCTGAATCGGCCAGGACCGGCTGTTGCAGCAACCAGGCCAGGAGCAGGATCAGGTAGGGCTTAAAGGGCATCGCATTCTCCGCAACTTGCGTCGACAGTACTGTTCACTCTTCCTGGCAGCACGGCAAGATGATTTGCCCGCGCGCGACCGTCGCCATGGCGCGCCTGTGCACCGGCCGACGCGTGGCATGCGGGCCGGCAACGCCTCCCGGCCCGCAAGCTGCGGCAGGTGTTCCGCTCCATGTTCCGGCGGCAAGGACGGACCGGGAAACGCTCAGAAAACCCCTCGTCGAGCCAGCGCATCCGGCTTCAGGTTGAGCTTGGGGAGCGCCTGCTGGCGAGGTTGAAACGACAGACCCGGATCGCCGAAGTGTTGATCGAGCGCATACATGTTCTTCTCCAGATCGTAAACCCAGTAGCAACGGGGAATCTGCACCTGAACGTCGTAAAGCGGCATCCCGGGCCGGAACAACCCGCGGACGAGCTTGCCCGCAGCGTCATACTCATCGCTCATCCCCGCGCCGCTCCAGTCCTCGTCCAGATAGAACACCTTTTTATGATGCTGATTCTTCTTGCCCGGCCTGATTGTCGCCTCGACCACCCACACCCGGTGCCACTCCCAGCGCACGAAGTCCGGATTCAGGTGCCCCGGAGTGAGTATGCGTTCCGCCGGCGTTTCGAAGAAAAGCGCATGCGTATTGTAGGGAATTAGCATCTCGCGCTTGCCGAGCAGTTTGAAGTCGAACTGGTCGAGCGGACCGGTGAACAGATTGTCCTGGTCGAAGGTGACCAGGCTGCCCAGCGAGCCCAGACCCAGGTCCGGCGGGAGGCCGGTTACCTCGCGCACGCGCCGGGTCGCCGGGTCGTAATCCCAGATGCGGCGCGGCTCGACCGTCGGGTCGAGCGTCTGCGTGTCGAGCACGGCAAACCCCGAGCTACCGGCCGGAACACTCCAGTTGTAGACGTGTTGATGGTAAAGGGAGCCGTTCTTTTTGTGCTCTTCGGCGCTGCTCGCCGGATCGTAGTAGCTGTTCTGGAAGGTGAAGTGCCCGGCCCATTTGACCGAACGGCCGCTGCCATCAACTGACCAGAGGGTCGCATAGGCGTCGTAGGCGACGCCGGTATTGATCAGCAAGTGATTCCACAATACTTCGTTGCCCGTCTTCGGAATCGGGAACGGGATGCCGCCATACGCTCCGTCCAGCGCCACGCCGTCCTTGATCAGCCGCGCGCTGGTCGCGTTCTTGCGCGTGTTCTCGAGCACCCAGGTGGGATACGCGACGCTGCGGTGGCTGGGATAGACGTCCATTCGGTAGTTCGGGTAACGCTTGAACATTTCCTTGCCGGTCTCGCTCAGCGCGTCGCGGTAGCGCTCCAGATTCTCAGCGTTGACCGTAAAGAGCGGCTTTTCGTCCGGAAACGGGTTGGTCCATCGCCCCGACCCAGGTTTGAAACCGGGCGGCGTCGTGTTGGTCGGCAACCCGCCGCTGTAGGCCGGGATCGTTCCGGACGCATTGCCGGCCTTTTCTGCGCCAAAGGCGGTCAGACTTGTACCGAGTTGGGCCGCCTCGTCGGCACTGACACCGCCTTGAGCAAGGCCGGCCTGGAGGAACGCGATGACGACGAGGAGAGAACTCGCGCGACGGTTCAGTTTCATGGGGTCTCCTGTTGGGTAGCGTTTAGAAGCTTGCTTGATAGGTGAACGACAACCAGCCTTTGTCGCGCAAAGGTCCGCCAAGGATCAGCGAACCAAAGGGGGAATCCGCCGTGCGTTTGATCTTGTGCTCGTAGCCGGTGTAGGTCAGGTCGAACTGATGGCGGGACTGAATCTTGGCCGTCAGCCCGACCTTGTAGACCGCAAACCCGGCAACGCCGCCGCCGTTCGAGGGCGCGTTGCCGCTGATTCCGCGCGAGTAGAACATGGGCATGCTCAGGTCGACGTTGGGATAGACCTGGTTCCAGGCCGGCGTAAAAGCCACGCCGAAAGTGAAGAATTGCTTGTCCGCGCAACCCTTGATCAAGGCGTCGGAAGCGCAGGCGGGATCGTAGCCCTTGGCAAAATACAGTTGTCGGTTACGCGTGACGCGGTCGAGACGATTCCACGCCAGTTCCGTGGCCAGAAAAGCCGAGTCGTAAAGCGCGCTCGGGCTGAAGCTGACGACGCCGTTCAGCACCCCATGCCAGGTGTTGCCGCGCGCGCCTTCATACCGACCTGCCGCGCCCGCCGAGCCGGAACTGCTCAGGGGATCGTCAAAGCGGTACGACAACTCGGCACCGGCGAGCAGCCAGCCGATCCTTTTCACCACGGTGACGCCGAGCAGGCCGATATCGCGCGCATACACCGCCCGCGTCTGGCCGGCCTCGGCGGGCTGAGCCAGCCAACCGTTCTTGTCGTCAAAGCGCCGCGCGTACACGCCGAGCGTGCCATCGAGCCATTCCGGGCTCCACTTCAGGCCAAGGCCAAGATCGTCGCCCTTGCCCTTGATCATCGGCAGGCGGTTGACCTGCGGACCCTGATTGACCACGTCGACCCCGAAAAACGTGCCGGCTTCCGGGATGCGTGTCGGCTTCCACTCGAATCCGACTTGAGCCAGGAGCGAAAGCTCGGGGCTGATCTGGGCAATCGCCGAGGCCTGGGCAACCGGCAATGCGGTTTCCTTGGCCGAAGCGCCCGGGTTGGTCACGCCTTTCATTCCGTCGCTGGGGGCTTGGGAGAAAGAAATGGCATGCGTACTGCCAAACAGCGATTCGCCCCAGACCAGCGCATGCCGCCCCAGCTTCACGTTCCAGACGGTATCGCCCAGGTCGACGACGCCATAGACAAAGGCGTCGAGGAGTTCGCCCGAAGGACCGGCGTAATAGCGCCTGACATAGGGAGAGAACTTGTCGTTGACGTAGCCGCTGGGCACAAGATTTGCGCCCAGCGCGCCGGGGTTGCTGTGCACCCGATCACCATAGGCGGCGTCGTACCAGGCGGCGGCAGCGACGCGCAGACCGTATCGTCGCTGATAGACGACATCGAGCTCGCTCAGCCAGTCGAGCCGATTGGTGATCGTATCGTGCCGGTCGAAGATCGCGTCGCCCTGGTCGAAGATCGCGTTGTTGGCAATCCGCGGATCGCGGCTCTGCATGCGCATCGCCCAGTTGTAGCGCAGCGTGTTGTTCCACACGACCTGCCAGTCTGGCGAACCGGTGTCGACGGAAAACGCCAGGGCCGGCGATGCGCACTGCAGGAGCGTGCCGAGAACGGCGCCAGCACAGCATGGCAGCTTCGCTATTCCGATCGCTGTCGCAGGTTTGGCCCGCATCAGGGGCGCAGGGTGAAATTGTCCTTCGGGCTAATAGCTGAAGAATCTGTTGCTTAGGGACAGCCTATGGACATCGGATGAAGAAGTCTGTATAAAGGGTAGATGGCAGCGGAACTTGACGCGTTGCGTGTGCGCCCTATCGAGAAGAGCGAAGAGGTTCGCTATCGGGAGTTGATGGCGCAGC
>NZ_JAPUVR010000119.1 GCF_029255125.1 Accumulibacter sp.
GGCGGGCATGGAACCTGCATGATCCTTGCCGAGCATGCTCACTCCTGGGAGGCGTGCTCGGTTCCGCTTCGCTGAAGGCGGAGCATGGCAAACTCAAACCAACTCTTCGAAGGGTCACATTGCTATGAAAATCAAGTCCATCATCGTTGCTTCCCTGCTCTCCATCGGACTCGCCGGCGCGGCCGTCGCGGCCGATCAGAAAGGCATGTCCGGCATGAGCGGCATGGAAGGTCAAAAGGGCATGTCCGGCATGAGCGGCATGGAAGGACAGAAGGGCATGTCGGGGATGAGCGGTATGGAAGGTCAGAAAGGCATGTCCGGCATGAGCGGCATGTCCGGCCAGAAGGGCATGAGCGGCATGAGCGGCATGGAAGGCCAGAAAGGCATGTCCGGAATGTCCGGAATGAGCGGCATGTCCGGCCAGAAGGGGATGTCCGGAATGGAAGGCATGGAAGGCAAGAAGGCCAAGAAAGCCAAGAAAGCCAAGGCCAAGGCCAAGCAGCAGGGCATGTCGGGCATGAGCGGCATGTCGGGGATGAGCGGCATGTCGGGCATGTCTGGAATGTCGGGCATGGAAGGCAAGAAGTAAGCTTAGGCTTAGACGGATTGTGCGCAGTTGGGCGCGGGAGAAGCGGAGCATTTCTCCCCCCTCCCGCGCCTGTTTTTGTCTGAAGGGCAAGTCATGAAATTCGGTAGCTTGAAAGGTTTGCTGCTGCTTGCACCATCGCTGCTCGCTGCGCAGCCAGCGGCGGTACCGGTCGGACAGGCGGCGGCAGGCAACACCTCGCCGCCCCTGGTTGCCGGGCTGGCCCCTTACCAGCGACCCGCAGGAGCACCAGCGATCGTCGAATTCTCGCCCGGTGCCGAATGGCGCAAGCGCGCCTTGGCCGGGGTCAGCGAACCGATACCCAAGAGCCTGGGCTTCCTCGACCAGCAGGGAGCGTGGTACACCCCGTTCAATCAGCCCGGCATGCCCGGCTACTATGATCTGCGGCAACTGCACGGCGCCCCCGCCAGCGGCTCGCCCACTGCGAAGAAGTAAGATCATGAACAAACTGCGCAACTGGATCATCGCCGGCCTCGTCGCATTGGCCGCGGCGTGCAGTCAGTCGGACAAGCCGACGAGCACGGCGGCCAGCCAGGACAGCGAGAAGGCTGGCCAACACCTGCGGGCGAGCTACAGCCCGCTCCACTTCAAACCGGCCATCGAAACGGCGCGTGACGACCAGTGTCTGGCCTGCCACAAGGAGGTGCTCGAGGACAAACCGCGCACCAGTTCGCCGGCCGGCGTAAAGACCGCGGACAGCCTGGCCTGGTACCAGCGGATCAGCACCTACAGCGGCGAACAGGATACCTTCCATCGGCGGCATCTGGTGACGCCGCTGGCCAAGCAGTTGATGGACCTGAAGTGCAACACCTGTCACCAGGGGCACGACCCGCGCGAGGAAGCGCAGGGCGCATCGGCGACTTCGGCGCCGCAAAGCGATGTCGGTTTCACGTTGCGCAAGCAGGTCAATCCGGAGACCACCTGCCTGAAGTGTCACGGGCAGATGCCGGCCAAGGAGATCATGGGCTTGCCGGCGGCCTGGCACGAGGCCAAGGACATGTTCGAAAACGATTGCCTGAGCTGTCACGCCGCCATCCGCACGACCCGCCACAAGGTGAACTATCTGAAAGCGGAGGCGATCGAGGCCGCCGCGTTGGCCGGCAAGGAGGCCAGGAAGGGTGGCGATGTCTGCTTCGGCTGCCACGGCGGCCGCCCCTGGTATCGCATCGCTTACCCCTACGCGCGCAATCCCTGGCCCGACATGCCGGCCGAAACGCCCGACTGGGCGCAGGGACGGGCCAGGCAATCGGAAGCGCGTTTCCTGAAGACGGAGCAGAAGCCATGAAAACCCCCCCGGTCGCCATCCTCAACCCGGCGCGACGCAGTTTCCTGAAGACGACGGCGGCCGGCGCCGCGCTCTCGGCGGCTGGCGGTGGCCTGCTCGAAATGGCGCTCGACGGCAAGCCGGCGAACGCCTTCGCCTATGCGCCGCATTACACCGACGATCAACTGACGACGGTAGTCACCTCGTGCGACCACAACTGCGGTTCTCGCCACATGCTGGTTGCCCACAAGAAGGGCGATGTGATCGTCCGTCTGTCGACCGACGACGGTCGCTACCAGATTGGCGGCGCCTTCGGCAAGGACACGGTCGCCGAACCGCAGTTGCGCGCCTGTCTGCGCGGCCGCTCGTATCGTTCACGGCTGTACTCGGCCGAGCGCATCCTCTACCCGATGATGCGCGTCGGCGAGCGCGGCGAAGGCAAGTTCAAACGCGTCTCCTGGGACGACGCGCTGAACCACATCGCGGCCAAGATGGTTGAATTGAAGAGCAAGTACGGACCGACCGCGATCCTCGACCAGGCCTATGCCGGAACCTCGTATGGCGTGCTGCACAAGTCGGATCAGATCGAGGGTTTGCTCGCGCGCTTCCTCGGCATGTTCGGCTGCCGGACCAATTCGTGGTCGGTGCCCAGCTACCAGGGAACGACGGCCAGTTCGCGCTGGACCTTCGGCACGATTCAGGACGGCAACGAGGATGACGCGTTTGCCTACAGCAAGCTGATCATCATGTGGGGCTGGAATCCGGCCTACACTTTCCACGGCGGCAACACGTTCTACTACATGCGGCTGGCCAAGCAGCAGGGCTGCAAGTTCGTCGTCGTCGATCCGCAGTACACCGACTCGGCCGCCGCTTACGACGCCTGGTGGATCCCGATCCGGCCCAACACGGACGCCGCGATGCTCGCCGGCATGGCGCACTACATCTTCACCAACAAGCTGCAGGATCAGGAGTTCATCGACGGCTACGTGCAGGGAATGGACGAAGGAACGATGCCCGACTGGGCGAAGGGCCAGGAGAACTTCAAGGACTACATTCTCGGCAAGTACGACCAGACGCCGAAAACGCCGGAGTGGGCGGCGCAAATCTGTGGCGTTCCGGCCGACGACATCAAGAAGCTGGCCGACCTCTACGCACGCACCAAACCGGCCGCCTTGAAGGCTTCCTGGGGCCCTGGCCGGAACGCCTACGGCGAGCAGTACAACCGGATGGCAGCCGCGCTGCAGGCGATGACCGGCAACATCGGCATCCTCGGCGGCTCGGCCGAAGGCGTCGGCAAGGGCTGGCACGCCGAGTCGGTCGCCTATCCGTACGACGAATTTGCCAACGTCTGGTGGGGATCGATCAAGTCCGATCGCTGGGCGCACTGCGTCCTCAACTACCCGAACGTCAAGCGCGAGGAAGTCGGCCTGTGGCCACGCGACGACGAACTCGACGGCAAGATCCCGAACATCAAGGCGATCTGGTGGCACGGTTCCGACTGGTTCAACCAGTTGACCAACATCAACAAGGAAATCGAGGCGGTCAAGAAACTCGAACTCGTCGTCTGTGCCGATTCGACGATCACTCCCTCGGGCCTCTGGGCCGATGTGCTGCTGCCGATCGCCACGCACTTCGAACGCCACGATGTCGCTCTGCCCTGGTACAAGGGCCATTACTACATTCACCGGCCGAAGACAATCGAGCCGATGGGCGAATCGAAGACCGACTTCCAGATCTTCACTGAGCTCTGCTACCGACTGGAGAAGCTCGACCCCTCGCTGAAGGACCTCGGCAAGCGCTACAACCCGCGTGCCGACCCTTCGTACTGGGACAATCCGGACCCGGTCGACGAAGCCTACCTCGACGCCTGGTGGAAGCGCGTGCAGGAACACCAGGGCGTCACCATGTCGTGGGAGGAGTTCAAGCAGCGCGGCGTGTACAAGTTCATTCTCGACCAGCCGCACGTCGCCTTCCGCGAGCAGATCGAAGACGACGAGCCTTTCGAGACTCCCTCGGGCAAGATCGAGATCTTTTCGACCGTCCTCGCCGAGATCACCGACTGGACGAAGACGCAATACGGCTATCCGATTCCAGCCATTCCGAAGTGGATCGAGCCTTTCGAATGGATGGGCCACGCCTCGGTCAAGGAGTACCCCTTCCACATGGTCAGCCCGCATCCGCGCTGGCGCACGCACTCGATCTTCAACAACATCCCCTGGCTGCGCGAAACCTATCAGCAGGAGATCACGCTCAATGCGAGCGATGCGCGCAAGCTGGGAATCGTCACTGGCGACATCGTCGAGGTCTGGAATGCACGCGGCAAGGTCGTCGTACCGGCCTACGTCACCGAGCGCTGCATGCCGGGCGTCGTCGTCCTGCACGAGGGCGTCTGGATGGATCGCGACCGACAGGGCGTCGATCGTGCCGGCAACCCGGACTTTCTGACCAAGGACGAACCTTCGCCCGCCGGCGCCTTTGCCTACAACACGATTCTGGTCAACCTGAAGAAGACAAACCTCGAACATCGTCCGGGCTGGGACAGCCTGGCCACTTCGCGCGCCTACATCTTCCGGCGCGACGCGTGAGGAGACGACCATGAACAACAAACTCGACATGGCTGAGGTCAAGGTTGCCCTCGAACGCAAGGTGGCACAGACCTACGAGCCGGTAAAACCGGCCGTACAGCTGGGCTTTGTACACAACAATGTCGATTGCATCGGCTGCCGCGCCTGCGAGATCGCCTGCAAAGACAAGAACGGCCTGCCGCCCGGCCCGCGCTTCCGGCGCGTGATGTACATCGAGGGCGGGACCTACCCCGATGTCTATGCCTACAAGGTCAACATGTCGTGCAACCACTGCGCCGAGCCGGCATGCCTGCCGACGTGTCCGACCGGGGCGATCTGGAAACGCGCCGATAACGGCGTCGTCGACATCGACTCGACGCTGTGCATCGGTTGCCGCCGTTGCGAAGCGGCGTGCCCGTTCGGCGCGCCGCAGTGGGACCCGATCGAAAAGATCGTCAAGAAGTGCAACCTGTGTATCGACGAACTCGAAGCCAATCGCAAGCCCTATTGCGTGATGGCCTGCATGATGCGCGTCCTCGACATTGGCCCGATCGACAAACTCTGGCAAGGCACGCATCCAACGCCGGCGATCGGACCACACGACAAGCCGGTCCGCCAGGTGAAGAACATGGCCAACCCGGAGCTGACCACGCCGTCGATTGCCTTCATCCCGCACAGCAAGGGGCGCGTCGAATGAGCCTGACGCTCGAAGTGGCGCTTGCCCTGGCCGAGGACGCCGCCACGCTTGCCGCGCTGCACGAGCGCGAGCTCACCCCGCCAGTCCTGCGCGAACTGGCGGCGATCGGCTTCCCTGACAACCTCGCCCTCCTGCCGAGGAATGCCGCGCAGGCCGAAGCCTTCACACTGATGCGCACGGCGGTGCTCGCTTGCGTCGATCCGGCTATTCCAATCGACGACCTGGCGGCCGAATTCGCCGCCATCTACCTGACGGGCGCCTACGGCGCTTCACCCTGCGAGTCGGTCTGGCTGTCGGACGAACATCTGATCTGTCAGGAAGCGATGTTCGAGTTGCGCGATCTGTACACCGCCTGCGGCTTCGCCGTTCCCGACTGGCGCAAGCGGCCGGACGACCACCTGGTCTTCCAGTTGCAGTTTCTCGCGCGGCGCCTGGCGGTGCTGCGCGACGACGCCGGCCTGCGCGCGCTGGCTGCGTTTCTCGACGAGCATCTGCTGCGCTGGCTACCGGACTTCGCCACACGCCTGGCCGCGCGTTGCGAGCAGCAGTTCTACGCGGCGCTGGCAATTCTGACCAACTCCTGGTGCCAGCAATTGCGCGACCACCTGGCCGAGCAACTGCACGAGCCGCGCCCGACACCCGAAGAGATCGTCGAACGTCTGCAGCCGCGCAGTCAGCGCCACCCGTTCGTCGCCCCGGTTCGCTTTGTGCCGGGAGGCGCTGCGCCAAGCTGGTAGAATTCCGCCGCCGGTGGAGGAGTCTGCCGTCCGTTTGCCGGGGAGGTCGTCTTGGCTGTTAATGCCGCTGCACGCAGAATTGCTCTGACGCCGGCCGCGCGCATGCGCATTCGTCGGCCGGCATGACCCCCCGACGCAACACCAATCTGAGCCGTCGCTTGCTGCGCGGCGTCCTGCTCGCCGCCGGCGGCGCGTCGCTGCTCCTCGGCCTGCTCTTCCTTGGCCTCTACCGGCAACAACTCGAACGCGGGCGTGCCGAAGCGTCGCTGCAACTCAATCGCATGCTGCAGGTGACCTGGGAAAACGCCATGTTGAAGCGCGACGTCGACGGCCTGCGCGACATCGTCGGCAAACTCGGCGAACTCCCCGGAATTCGCGACGTGCTGATTCTCGCGCCGGGCGGCGAGGTGCGCTTTGCCTCCGACCCGCGCAAGCTCGGTCAGCAGATGGCCGAAGTAGCAGGCGCAACCACCGCCGGCAGCCCGGTAAGCCGCTTCCAGCACACCGGCGACCGCGGCGAGGTCCTGCGCTCGATCAACCCGGTGCCGAATCGACCGCCCTGCCTGCCCTGCCATGGCCCGGTGGCGACGCATCCGGTCAACGGCGTCCTGGTCGTCGATTATGACGCGGCGCCGATTCGCGACAGCGCCTGGCGCAGCGCCGCGCTACTGCTGCTCGCCGGAACCGCGGTAATCGGGCTGACGCTGACCACACTCTGGCTGCTCCTGCGTCGCCACGTGATTACGCCGCTTGCCCGACTGGACGCAGCGACGCGCGCGCTCGCCGGCGGCGACCTGACGGCGCGTGCGCCGATCGTCGCGCCCGACGAGATCGGCCGCGCCGCCGCCAGCTTCAACAGCATGGCCGAACAACTGGCGCGCCAGCTGGCCCTGGCCGAGGCGCAACAGCGCTATCTGCAGCAACTGCTCGACGCGCTGCCCGACGGGGTGCGCGTGATTCGCGTTGCCGACAAGAAAGTCGTCCTGGCCAATCGCGCCTTCGCCCAGCAGGTCGGCCGCACGCCGGACGAGATCCTCGATCGCCCCTGCCACCAGGCCAGCCACGCGCGCAACGAAGCTTGCGTCGCGACGCTGGTGGTGTGTCCGCTGAGCGAACTGCAGCAGGTCGGCGCCACGCTGAAAGCCGGTCATCACCACCAGCGCGCCGACGGCAGCCTTTTCCCGGCCGAGATTCACGCCGTACTCGTCGAAATCGACAACGATGGACAGACCGAGCGCTATGTCGTCGAATCGGTGCGCGATCTCGGCCAGGCGGCGCGCGTCTCGCACGAGCAGCGCCTGTCCGAACTCGGCCTGCTCGCGGCGGGTATCGCGCACGAGATTCACAACCCGCTGGGTTCGGTTCGCCTGGGCGTACAGGGTCTGGTGCGCGACATCCGCGAGCGCGAGCTGGCGGTCGACCAGATCGTCGACTACATGGGGCTGATCGACCACGAAATCGACAACTGCATCGCGGTCACCCGCCGCCTGCTGCTCCTTGCCCGACCACCGAGCAACAGCCTGCAACTGGTCGTCCTCAACGAAGCGCTGAGCGATACGCTGCGCCTGCTGGAATTCGATGCGCAAACCCACGGCATCGAACAGCAACTCGAACTTCCGCGGCAAGCGCTGCGCGTCCTCGCCGACGAAGCCGAAGTTCGCATGATCTTCCTCAACCTGATCCAGAATGCGCACCATGCCATGCACCATGGCGGCCGCCTGACTGCGCGCCTGAGCACCGAGCAGGGCCGCGCGGTCATCGAAATCGGCGATACCGGGATCGGCATGGACGCCGAGCACGTCGCGCGCATCTTCGATCCGTTCTTCAGCCGGCGCGCCGACGGCGTCAGCGGCACTGGCCTGGGACTGACCATCGTCAAGAACTTTGTCGAGCACATGGGTGGCGACATTGTCGTCGACAGCGCGGTCAATCAGGGAACGCGTTTCCGCATACGCCTGGCGCTGGCCGAGATGGCGATCGAGGAGGTCGCGTGAAGAAGAAGACTCTGCTCATCATCGATGACGACACGCTGTTCAATGGCCTGCTGCGTCGACAGATGGAGGGCATGGGCTTTGCCGCCGTCGGCGCCGGCTCGTGGGCCGAGGCACAGCAGAAGCTGGGCGAAATCGAACCGAACGCGATCATCCTCGACTACAAGCTGCCGGACAGCAACGCCGAGCAGATTCTCGCCGAGATCCGTAGCCAGTACCCGGTGATCGTCCTCACCGGCTACGGATCGATCCCCAACGCCGTCCTCGCCATCCGCCACGGCGCCGCCGATTTTCTGACCAAGCCGGTAAACCTGGACGAACTCGAACTGACCGTCCGCCGCGTCCTGGAAACCGCCGAGCTACGCGAGTCGAATCAGTTCTATCGCACCCAGCTCGCCTCGCGTCGTCCCGGGCCGCTCGTTTTCGAAAGCGCCGCAATGCGCGAGGTGCAGGCGATGATCGACGCTGTCGGGCCAACCGACACGACCGTCCTCATTCTCGGCGAATCGGGCACCGGCAAGGAAATGATCGCGCAGGCCATTCACGACCGCAGCCCGCGCGCCCAGCGCGAACTGGTCGCCATCGATGGCAGCGGCCTGCAGGAAAGCCTCTTCGAGTCCGAACTGTTCGGCCACGAACGCGGCGCCTTTACCGGCGCCGATCGGCAGAAGAAAGGGCTGATCGAGGAAGCCGCCGGCAGCACGCTCTTCCTCGACGAAATCGGCGACATCGGCACCGCCATCCAGGCCAAGTTGCTGCGCGTCATGGAAACCTCCACCTTCCGTCGCCTGGGCGGCAACAAGACACTGACCACCGACGCACGTTTCATCGCGGCGACCAACCGCGACATCGGCGCCATGAGCCGCAGCGGCAGCTTCCGCAGCGACCTGTTCTTCCGCTTGTCGCGCTTCGTCATCACCGCACCGACGCTACGCTCACGCCGTGAAGATGTCGAACCGCTGGCGCGTCATTTTCTCGCCCTGCTTTCGCGCACCGGGCCGATGACGCTGACCCCCGAAGCACTACGCATCCTGAGCGCGTACGACTGGCCAGGCAACGTGCGCGAGCTGCGCAACGCGATCGAGCGCGCCGTCATCCTCGCCCGCCCGGGAACCCAGGTAAGAGCTGAGCACCTCGCATTCATCCCGCGCGAGCAGACCGGCGAGGTCGTCCTGCGCTTCGAGCACGAACCAACACTGGACGAGATCGAGCGCGAATACCTGCGCGAGGTCATGGTCCGCTACGGCGGCCACCGCCTGAAAGTCGCGACGGTACTGGGAATCAGCGAAAGGCACGTCTACCGCCTGCTCGAGCGCCACGGCGAGAGTCTCTGAAACCGGCGCGTAACCCGCGCGTGCGCAGATCGCACAGCCTGGTCGCACCCGGGCAAGCCAAGCCCGGTTCGCTCGGCAACCGGCAGCTTCTCCGCCAGTTTCTCCGCCAGCACTGCCACCCTGGCCCTCGTAGCTCCGTCCCTGCGAACGATGGTCTAGCGCCGACCGAAAACAAGGTCCCTATCGGCAAGCGGGGATATTCCATGATTCGCGCCCCTACCGTACGGCAGCCTGACAATCAAGCTTGGACTTGCGCGTATCTTCGCGAGAAGACGCTGTAGCTCATCGGGAGAGCGAGGAACACGGGCAAACGTCTGGTCGTCTTCACGAACTCGATATCTTCATTCACGCCAGAACGCCTTTAACCACCTCCTTGAAGATGCAGCATGGAAAATGCAGCACTTCTCGCCTGATTCTGTACTGAAGCGAAGAGCCAGCACGCTGGTCACGAGATAACCCAATAATGTTTCCACCTCGCGTGCACCTACACCCATTCCGACCAAATGGCGCATGCAATGAAAAATGAGCCTCTTGCAAAACTCGCAGTGCGAAGCCAATTTTCCGCGGCTGGAGGCAAGAGCGGGGGACGCGGGCTGCCACTTCTGGCATGATGTGGTTATCGAGACCAAGATCATAAGGCCCGCGAGATGGATACTACCCAACCCCAACG
>NZ_JAPUVR010000120.1 GCF_029255125.1 Accumulibacter sp.
CCCCTTCCCTCCATGGGAATGGCACCACATCTCCGGTACGACGGGCCTCTCCGCCACCATGGGCCAAAGCCCGATCGATGCTCAGCTTGCACTGATCGCGGCGGGCTGCATTGAGGGGGATAGGTTGAAGCACTTTCCATCGACGCCGCGGGCGATCGACTCTACGACAAGGTCTACCCGTGAGTCTACGCGCAAGGGTGTCGCCGGCTGGCGGACGCTGGCGCCGCCAGCCCAGCGCTGCGTGTCGGCCAAGCCTCGCGCAGCGTGATGATGGCTCTATAGCCTGCGCGTAGCGAGCAGCCTGCGGATGTGTTCGCCAGCGCGTAGCGCCAGCGCCTCGATGGTCAACGAGGGCGACTCGCCGCCGCCACTGCTCGGAAAGACCGACGCATCAACGATGAACAGGTTGCGCCAGCGATGGCTGCGGCAGTTGCGGTCGACGACCGAGGTGCGCGCGTCGTTGCCCATGCGACAGGTACCGAAAACGTGTGTGGCGTTGAAGGTGTCGTAGGTACCAAACTCCTCGAAGGCTTGCTCGCACCCGGCCGCCTGCAGAATCTGACGGCACTTGTCGGCCATGAACGACAAGCGGATGCGCTCGGCCTCGTCGATCCGGCTATGGATTCGCGCCAGCGGCTGACCGTACGCGTCGCGCGACTGCGCATCGAGGTCGACGTAGGTGCCGTCGTTGGGAAGAAACTCGCCGATGGCGCCAACGGTGAGCACGCGACCGAAAGTCTCCCGCATGGCTGCCCGATGCGCCCGCCCCCAGCCGCGCGCAACGCGTCGCGCATGATTGATCGGCCCGGCGAGGTCCATTTCAGCCATTCCGGCGTTGAAGCGTACCCCGCCGACTGTTCCGGCAACCGCATCGGGATCGTTGAAGTCCCAGCAGATGCCGTCGACGGGAACACCTCGGTGGCTGCCGAGAGCTTGCGGGTGCAAGGCACTGCTTGCCCAAGCGAGAGTTTCCAGGAAGTTTCTCCCCACTTGCCCGGATTCGTTGGCCATTCCCTGTGGGCAACGCGGACTGGCGGAAACCAGTAGCAAGCGAGGCGTCTGTACCGCGCCAGCCGCGAGGACGAGCACACGCGGGCGCAGCGCATGGTGTAGCCCAGCGGCATCTGCCCATTCGACGCTGGCGACGCGATCGTCATCGCCCGCTTCGAGCGTGAGCACATGGCACCCTGTACGCAGTTCGCAGTGGCCGCTGGCCACGGCTTGCGCTACGAACGTGATGTCGGCGCTGCCCTTGTCAGCGCGCGGACAGCCGCGCGCGCATTGCCCGCAGTAGTTGCAGGCGGGGCGGCCCTGCCATGGCTGGGAGAGGATGGCCAACGGATTCGCTGACCAGCTCATCCCCAGCCTGGCGCACGCTTCGCCGATGCGTTGACTGGCGTAGCTGTGGGGATGCGGCGGCAGCGGATACGGCTGGCTGCGCGGCCGGCGACGGTCGGGCGAGCCGGCGACGCCGATCGCCTGCTCGGCGACAACGTAGAACGGCTCAAGCTCGTCGTAGCCGAGCGGCCAGTCTGCGGCGACGCCGAAACGCGAGGCCATGCGCATTGCCGCGGGGTTGAGCCGGTGCGCTTCGCCGGAAAAATGCAGCGTGCTGCCGCCGACCGCCCGCACGTGGTGATACTGCTCGGCGCTTCGATGGTCGCCACTGCGCGCGCCCAGGTTGTGGTTCCACGATCGCAGGCCGGCGTGCTGCGGATCTAGCCGCTGCATCTGGCCAAAGGTATACGGGTGCTGAAAAGCGCTGCCGGCTGGGAAGGCGCTTTGCTCCCAATCCGGCAGGTGCAGCCGATTCTCACGCAAAGGGTCGTAGGCGGGGCCGGACTCGAGCAGCAGCACGCCGACGCCACGCCGCGCCAGCGCCCAGGCACAGGCGCTGCCCCCGGCGCCAGACCCGACGATGACGACCTCCGGCTGACGGTCCTTCATTGGCGCGCCGGCGGTGAAGCATGGTCGAGGAAGCCGAGCGGCTGCGGCGGACCTGCATAGCCGATGCCGACCCAGGAGCGCGGGTCGGCGTAGGCGTGAAACAGCGCATCGTCGAGCGTCGCCTGGAAAAAAGTGCGCGCCAGAGAACCAAGGGGTGCTGCCGCCGCCTGGCTGACAATCGCTTCGCGCGTCTGGGCGGGCAGAGCGGCAAATGACCGCTCACCGCTCTCGCCCGCTTTCTCCACCAGCCAGGCCAGCCCCTGACGCACGAGCTCGCCATAGCGGGCGTCCCGGGCAACGGCCGCGGCCACCCGCGCGGCAACGCCAAGCGCCAGAGCGCCCGGGAAATCCTCCTCGGCCGGCACGAGCGTTTCCAGCCACGCATCGAGGTCGGACATCGGCATGGGAACGGACTCGGCGGGCGGCGATCTCCTCCACGCCGACCAGCCGACGAACGACGCGGCAAGCGTCGTCCCAGCAAGCACCAGCATCTGGCGGCGAGTCAGTGCCATTTTCCTTTCCTTGGCTGGTGATCAACTCCGTGCTTTGGCGCGCGGGCGAGCGCCAGAATGCGATTGTATTCCCAAAAGGGTGTGTCGAAAATCTTTACACTCAGTTCGACGCTTGCTCGTAACAATCTGTTTGCAGGCCGAAACAAATCTGGCACAATTCTTGCTCTCCATTCCCTGGGGAGGCGACAGGGACCAGACACAGGAGCAAGATATGATCAATGCAAAGAAAAGAACCTTTGGCATAACGACGACACCGCTGGCGGCGGCGGTCCTTGTGCTCGGCGCGTTGGCTGCGCAACCGTCTTTCGCCGGCGTGTCGGGTGGCTGGACGCGCAGTTCGACCGTGGGCGATAGCGTTACCAATAACAACAACGGTACCTGGACCTACAACTACCAGGTCAACAATACCAGCCAGCTCAACGGCGGCCCAGACCGCGAGCCATACGTTGTCGACTGGGAACTGCCGTGGTTCGGTGATGCCGGAATCTCCAACATTGTTTCGCCCAACAACTGGGCATACAGTATCGAGACCATTGGCACGCCGAACGCTGCCACCGGCTGGGAAGGAGTGGCGGGCTGGCAGAACCCGTCAGACCCGTTCTATGCGGGCGCCAGCAGCCCGTTTACCACGGTGACGCAAGTGCTGCACTGGTATAGCACATGTTGGACAGGCGGGCAGCAACCTACGAGTGCCCTAAACGCGCTTGTGGCGATAACATGCGAATTCGGGCTGCAAGACGCCATCCTTCCGGGGGGATCGCTCGCCGGCTTTGGCTTTGACGCCGCCTTCGCACCGACGGGTGCGCCGTATCAGGCGTCGTGGGCATTTCTACCGGTGCGCACGGGTGACCCGGCTTTCCCGCTCGGCGGCATTCCCAATTCACCGAGTATCACACCGCAGGCAGTTCCCGAACCCGGACTTCTCGCGCTGCTCGGTGCCGGGCTGCTGGTCGCCATGGCGAGTCACCGCCGCCGCGCGTAAGGTCGAACGACCGCGAGCACGCCCAATCGCTGGCCGTCAAGGCTGGCGATCGGGTCGTACTCCGACCAGAGACCATTGCGCCGGTGGCTTGTCTGCTGACCACGGGCGGCTCGTAGAGCGTTCCATCAAGAAGCAGCCGCTGCACGTTTTGACGCAGTCGAACGCTTTCCAGCGAAGGACGAACGGCGCGGCGTTCATCTCGTCGATACCTTGACGGATGCGCGTTTGGAGTTCGTCCAGAGAATCGACCCGCATGTGTCTCACCTGAGTCGGACGCCTGGAACACGCGCCTGGCGCTACCGACCACCTCGGCGCCCACCTTCACCGGGCTCCGGGAGAGTAGCTTGCGCATCAGATGCACCTGACACCGTTGCCAAGTGGCCGGCTGAAAGTGCTTGGCGATCGCCAGCGTCAGCCCGCCATGCGCGTCGGAGCCGACCAAAACCACCCCTCGAGGCCACGAACCCTGGGGCGATCGGAAGGCCTCGTTCCCGGTCACCAAGCTCTCACTGTCGCCGATCTGCGCACCCGTAATCTCCCGATATCCGCCCGCCGGAATGTCGCCCGCGCGGGAAAACCAGAATGACACCGCGTATGAATAGCACAATAGCACCTTGAAATTGACAGAAAACCTGAACCCATACGTATGTCTCCGGCGATGCGTTTTCGTCATGGCACGGTACCTATGAACGCCTTGGCGCTTTCCCATTCGCCTCCGAGTGCCACAAGCTTTCTTACCGATGACGAACCAATCTGCCCATCTCGACACCGGCCAACCCACACCGAGGCGTCAATGCCGACCCACCCGTTCATTGCTCTCAGCCTATCCGCCCTGCTGATCGGCGTCAGCACCTCCGGTTCGGCGCAAACACCCCCCGAGCCCAGGGCCTTGCAACGCGAAACGCAACGCCACCTGCGAGCCCCCGTCCAGCCGACGAAACGGTGACTGTCCGTACCGCCCGACCGATGAACGACAACCCCACGGCCATGCGGGTCACTGTCCGCCGCCTGATCACGACGGCGCCACACTGCTTCCGGCGGCCAAACTGCAGGAACGGATCGCCGACCTCATCGACCAGTCGCTGACTTTGCCGAACTCGAGCACGCCGCTCAGCGCATCGCCACCTCTTACCGCCAACGCGGCTGGTTCGTCCGTGTCTACCGGCCGCAGCAGGATGTCGCCGACGGCACCGTCCTTCTTCAGGTCATCGAGCGCCGCGACGAGGGTAGCCGGCTGGAAAACCAGCGCCAGCGCACCAACGGCGAGCAGGTGAGAAGCATCGTCACCCACCGCCTCAAGGTCGGCGAAACGCTCGCCGCCGATGATCTTGAACGTGACCTGCTGCTCGCCAACGACTTTCCCGGCATCCGCGCCACCGGCCTGCTCGAAGCCGGCGAAACACACGCCTCGAAACGGCTGCTGGTGCACGTCGACGACACGCCGGTGATCACCGGCGACCTTCGCATCAACAACCACGGCGTGAAATCGACTGGGCTGACGCAAGCCGTCGGGGGCGTGCCACTCAACAATCCAGCCGGCATCGGCGACCAGCTCAGCCGGCGCGACGAGGACGACCAATTCGGCGCGCCTTCGCGCCGCCACGACATCGATGCGCTGACGCCGGGGCTGAGCGGCGACCTGCGCGACAGCCTGGGCGGTGGCCGCCTGAGCTGGGGCGTACTGCAATTCGCCCGCGACCGCGTGCGCGCCTACCCGGTCAATGCAGCCAACGGCGAACGCGGACTGCTCGTCAAACTCGAGTTGCAGCGCGAACTCGGCAGCGGTGGCAAGCAGCCGCCCAGCGCAGCCCCTCTGCACCGTGGAGTGTCTCCCGTTTGATGAAATCGAGCGTCTCGTCAAAGCCTTGGAGGCGCGGAATGCGCGGCACGGTCAGCTTCAAAGTCAAGAAACCGGTTGAGCGAAAGGGCTTGGCCTCTGAGAAATCGGCGCCATGAGCCACACCTACCGCCTCGTCTGGAACATCGACAGCCAACGTCACGCCCCGACGCCCTGCCCCGCACGGCGGACGGGTCGTTGCCGGTCAGGCCGGCATCGCACCAAGCGGCAAGCGAATGACTATCACCCAGGGCAGCGACAAGGCGATCATCAACTGGCAAGGCGTCGATATCGGCAGTCTGGCCGGCGTCACCATCGCGCAGCCCTCGACCGGCGCCGTAGCGCTGAACCGCGTCGTCGCCGGCGACGCCAGCCAGATCCACGGCCAGCTCGCCGCCAACGGGCGAGTCTGGTTGATCAACCCCAACCGCGCCATCTTCGGCGCCGGCAGCCGGGTCGATGTCGGCTGGCTGGTCGCCTCGACGCTGGGCAGCACCAATGAGAACCTTCTTGCCGGCCAAGCGGTGTTCGCCCGCCTGGGCCGTAGCGACCGCGTGGTCAATCAGGGCGAGACTACCGCCGTTGGCGGCGGCCTGATCGCCTTGCTGTCACCGAGCTGCGCAACGAAGGCGTTCTGCGCGCCAGACTCGGCAACATCGCCCTGGCCGGCGGCGCCGTCGCCGACACCGACACCGGCCGCGCAAACGCTGGACGAGAAGGAAGGCCGCCTGTTGCTGCTGGCCGACATGGAACCCACCGAAGTGAGAGTGGGCCGGACGGCCAGGGCGACATCAAGGTCAACGACGCGCTCGCCTAATCGATCAACACCTTGACGCTGAGCGCCGCCCGCGACATCAACATCAACGCCGTGATGACCGCCAGCGGAACGTCCAGCATGGTGATGAACACTGGCACCGCCAACGGCGGCGACAGCGCCGTCGCCGACGGCACGATCAAGGTCGGCTTCGCGCCCGGAGAGGCCAACGGCTTTGCCGGGCGGGTCGGTTTCCCCGGTCGCTCGGGCAATGACTTGCTGACCATCAACGGTCAGGACTACACCGTCATCAACAGCCTGGGGACATCGGCTGACAGCACCATCTCCTACTTTCCGTCTGCGCCCGCTGATCGCTGCGGCTGGCTGCGCACCACATCCCCAACGCTCGATTCAGTTCGCTGAGTTTCATTGCTGGTCGAAAATGAAAAAGGACGCTGCGGCGTCCTTTCTTCTTTTGTACGGCTTGCCGTCGGCCGCCATGCGCGGCGACAGCGCCTCACACCGGGGCTACCAGCAGCGGCCTCGCCGAGACCAGGTAAGCGCCCCGCCTCCGCCTACTTGGCGATCTGCCTTTCGCGCACCTCTTCCAGCGTCTTGCAGTCGATGCACAAGGTCGCCGTCGGCCGGGCCTCCAGCCGCTTGATGCCGATCTCGACGCCGCACGCGGCGCAGTAGCCGTAGTCGCCCTTGTCGATGCGCTCGATCGTTTCCTCGATCTTCTTGATCAGCTTGCGCTCGCGATCCCGGTTGCGCAGTTCGATCGCAATATCGGTTTCCTGGCTCGCGCGGTCGTTCGGATCGGCGAAAACGGTCGCCTCGTCCTTCATCGTACTCACCGTCCGCTCGATGTCCTCCATCAACTGCCCCTTGAGCGCATCAAGGATGCCGCGGAAATGAGCCAGCTGATCGCTGTTCATGAACTCCTCGCCAGCTTTCGCGACATACGGAGTGAAATGCTTGTAGACCAACTCGTCAGCCATGTTCGAAGATCCTGCTCTCTTGTTTCGGAAAAAAAGCAGATAGATATCAGAAATAAGGCGAGCTTGCAAGCTGCCCCGACGCTTGACGCTTGCTGCGTTTGCGCGGAAGCCGGGCATCGAGCAGCCGGCCGGCGGCGGTCTCCGGCCGCCGCCGGGCAGCGCTTCCGCCACCCTCCGCGATCAGGGCGGTGGCTGCGTCACGAAAACGATACGCGTCAGACCTTGGCGCTGCGCCTCGGCCAGGATTTCGGTGACGCGCTCGTAGCGCGTCGCCCGATCGGCGCGCAAATGCAGTTCCGGCAGCTCATCGGCCGCGGCTGCCTGCCCCAGACGCTGCGCGAGTTCGCTGCTCGTCACCGCGCTTCCATCGATCGACACGCGACCAAGCGCGTCAATGGCGACCGCGACGATGCGCGGCCTGTCGTCCAGCCGCTTGGCGTCCACCTTCGGCAGGTCGATCGGGACCGCGTGGTGGAAGAGCGGCGCGGTGATGATGAAGATGACAAGCAGGACCAACATGACGTCGACCAGCGGCGTCGTGTTGATTTCCGACATCGGCTGATGGCTCGCACCCTGCTCGAAAGAACCGAAAGACATTGGCGTGCTCCTTGCCTCAGGCGCTGCGCTCGGCGCGTAGCGCACGCAGATCGACCAGCTTGTCGCCCGGCCGGCCGCGCAGGCCGGTCGTCAGATAGGCATGCAGATCGTGCGCGTAGCCGTCCAGCCGAGCCAGCGTCAGACGATTGCCGCGCGTGAAGGCATTGAACGCGAGCACCGCCGGAATCGCCACGAACAGTCCGCCGGCGGTCATGATCAAGGCTTCGCCGACCGGACCGGCAACCTTGTCGAGAACCACCTGCGTCGCCCCGGAGAGACCGACCAGGGCGTGGTAGATCCCCCAGACGGTGCCGAAGAGACCGATGAACGGCGCGGTCGAACCGACCGAAGCGAGGAAGGTGAGACCCGACTCGATCGTCGCCTGCGCTTCGACGATCTGGCTGCGTAGCGAGCGCGTGATGAATTCGCTGACGCTGACGCCAGCGCCGATACCGCGATCGGCGTGCTCATGATGCAGTTGCGCCGCATTCGCACCAGCGATCGCCAGGCTGGCGAGAATTCCGGTCCGGTCTTCGCTGCGCAGCACTTCGATCGCCGCGGCCAGACTGGGCGCGCCCCAGAAGGCAGCCAGCGCGCGCGCGTGGCAGCGCCGCGCCTGCCACGCGGCATGCGCCTTGACGGCGATCACGTACCAGCTCGCGACGGAAAGCAGAACAAGGACGATGGCGACCGCACGCGTCACCCAATCGCTCTGCGCCCAGAAGTGAAGCAACCCGATTTCCATGTTCATGCTCTTGATGACCCCATCGTTCGACTCAAACCTGGCGCGCCGCCCTGTGGCCGGCGCGTTCTGTCCCGGCTGCCCGAGGCGCTCCACCACCTGGCCTGGCGCACCTCCGTTCGCCAATCGAGCGCATCAGCCATCGAGGGCAAACTGCAGCGGGACCAGCACGGAAGACTCGATCGCTTCGCTTTCCTGTCGGGCGGGGACGAAGCGCCAGTGCTCGACGGCAGTGCGCGCAGCCTCGTCGAGCCGCGGAAAACCGCTCGACTGCTTGACCTCGACCAGCACCGGCATCCCCTCCGCACTCACTCGAACGCGCAGCACCACCCTGCCCTCCTCGCCGAGCCGGCGCGCCGCCGACGGATAGACCGGCTTCGGATTGCGCAGATAATCGGCGTCGAAACGCGCGGCGACGCGCACTGCCGGCGCGGCGGGTGCGCTTGCCGCTTCGCCGGCGGCAGTGGGCGGCGGCGCCGGCAAGGCAGCCAACGCGGGCGACGCGTCACTGTTTGCGGCGGCGACCGCTGGCGCGCGCGCCAAGGCCACCTTGGGCGCCGGCGCGTGCGTTGCTGGCGGCGGCACGGCACGCTTCGGCGGCACCACCCTTTTCGGCGGCGCGACCCTTGCCGGCTCGTCCAGACTGGGCGCGCGCGCTGGCTCGGCGACGCGCACCGTCAGGGGAACGAGGACCTGCGGCACGGCCGGTCGCCAGACGGCACCGAAGGCGATCAGCAAGGCCACGAGGTGGAGCGCGCCAACCAGGACAAGGAACACGCTGATCCGCCACCAGGGCTGCCGCTTCCTGACGGGCAGCGCATGAAAAGGCGCGCTTGCTCCAACGCTGCCGGGCGAGTCGTCACCGGCTGCCATGGCCGCCGGTGCATGCCGCCGCACATCGTCAAGACCGGCCCGCAGCAAGGTTTTCAGCCTCGGCCAGAGCAAACTGCGCGGGCACGCCGCCCGCCCGCCGCCGCGCCTGCCTGAGGCTGCTGGCCCGAGCTTGCCATGCGTCAATCACTGGCCGCTAGCTGCCAGGTGCTCTTCGTGCCCCGCGGCTGCCGGCCGCGCGAGCAGCGTATAGACCGTCGGCACGACGAACAAGGTGAAGAAGGTACCCAGCAGCAGGCCACCGACGACGACCCAGCCGATCTGCTGCCGGCTCTCGGCTCCGGCGCCGCTCGCCAGAGCGAGCGGAATCGCACCGAGTACCATCGCGCCTGTGGTCATCAGAATCGGCCGCAGACGCAGTTCGGACGCTTCGAGCACGGCGTTGCGCAGTTCGCGTCCCTGCGCCTTCAACTGATTGGCAAACTCGACGATCAGAATGCCGTGTTTGGTGATCAGGCCAACCAGCGTCACCAGACCGATCTGGCTATAGACATTGAGCGTCCCCCCGCTGAGCAGCAGCGCGATCAGCGCCCCGGTCATCGACAACGGAACGGTCAGCATGATGATGAAGGGATCGCGGAAGCTCTCGAACTGGGCCGCCAGGACGAGATAGATGAAGGCCAGCGCGAGAACGAAAGTAAGCGCCAGGGACGCCGACGAAAGTTTGAATTCGCGTGATTGGCCGGCGTAGTCGACCGCGTAACCTGGCGGCAGGGCGCGGCCGGCAGTTTCTTCCAGGAACTTCAGCGCCTCGCCCATCGCATAACCCGGCGCCAGGTTGGCGCTGATCGTCACCGCCCGCCGCTGGGCAAAGTGGTTCAGCTCGCGCGGGCTGACCGTCTCCTCGACCGCCAGCAGATTGCTCAGCGGAATCATGCTGCCATCGCGCGCGCGGACAAAGATGTCGCTGATGTCGGAGGGTGCCGTCCGTTCGCTGTCGGCGACCTGAACGATGACGTCATACTGCTCGCCGGCGCGCTTGAAGCGGGTGACCTGCCGCCCGCCCAACATGGTTTCCAGCGTTCGTCCGACGGTTTCGATCTGCACGCCGGTGTCCATTGCCTTGTCACGATCGACGCTGACCGAGAGTTCGGGCTTGTTCAGCTTGAGGTCGGTGTCGACATTGACGAAACCCGGGTTCTTCGCCACTTCGTCGAGGATCTGGCCGGTCACCCGGTTCAGTTCGGCATACGAAGCCGACGTGACGATGACGAAGTTGACCGGCCTTTCGCGTGGGCTCTGACCGAGCGACGGCGGCAACACCGGAAAAGCGAGCACGCCGGGAATGCCCATGAATTGCGGAAAGAGTTCCTTGACGACCGCCGGCGAACTGCGCTGCCGTGCATTCCAGTCGACCAGGCCGACGAAGGAAATCCCCTGGCTGACTGTCGGATTACCGGCAACCACGAAGTAACGCTCGACGTCGCGCGTGGCCGCGTAGATCCCTTCGAGCTGTCGCGCGTAGCGGTCGGTATAGTCGAGCGTCGCCCCCTCGGGCCCGAGAAAGACGCCTATGATCACCCCGCGATCCTCGGTCGGTGCCAGTTCCGATTTCAATGCGGCGAGGAGAAACCAGTTTGCTGCGGCAACCAGAAAGAAAGCCAGCATGACCAGCCAGCGACGCGCCAGCGCCGCGGTCAACAGCCGGCGATAGCCGCGTGTCAGGCCGTCGAGAATGCCTTCAACCCAGACGTAAGCCCTGCCATGCCGCGTCTCGTGACGCAGCAACAAGGAGCACATCATCGGCGACAAGGTCAGCGCGACCAGCCCGGAGACGAGCACGGCGCCGGCCAGCGTCAGCGCGAATTCGACGAACAGCTTGCCGGTCCGCCCGGTCATGAAAGCGACCGGGGCATAGACTGCAGCCAGCGTGATGGTCATCGCGACGACCGCGAAGCCGATCTCGCGCGCGCCCTGAAACGCTGCCTGCCGCCGCGGGAGGCCTTCCTCGATATGGCGATAGATGTTCTCGAGCACGACGATCGCGTCATCGACGACGAGGCCGATGGCGAGGACCAGCGCCAGCAAGGTCAATGTGTTGATGCTGAAGCCGAAGACAAGCATGAGCGCAAAGGCTCCGATCAGCGACACCGGGATCGTCACCAGCGGAATCAGCGTCGCGCGGAAATTGCGCAAGAAAACGAAGATGATCAACAGGACGAGCAGCATCGCCTCGCCGATCGTCTTGAACACCGCGTCGATCGAGCGGTCGATGAACACCGACGAGTCGTAGGCGATGTTGGCGGTCATCCCGCTGGGGAGTTCGGCCACTACTTTCGGCAACTCGCCGCGCAAGGCGCGCGAAAGCTCGAGCGGATTGGCGGTCGCCTGTTTGATGACGCCCAGCGCGACCGCCGGACGCCCGTTGAAACGCACACTGCTGCGCTCGGACGCTGCGCCGAGTTCGACCCGACCAAGATCGGCAATGCGCACCGGATAGCTGCCGCGCGCGTCGTCCGCCTGTTTGACGATGATCGCGGCAAAGCCTTCCGGATCGCTCAGGTCGGTGCGGGCAACGACGGAAAACTCGCGACTCTGGCTTTCGATGCGGCCAGCCGGCACCTCGACGTTCTGGCGCCGCAGCGCGTCCTCGACATCCTGCGGCGTCAACCTGTACGCTGCCAGACGCGTGCGATCGAGCCAGACGCGCATGGCGAACTTGCGCTCACCGAAAACGCGCACATCGGCAGCCCCCGGCAGCGTCTGCAGACGCGGCTTGACGATGCGGCTGGCGACATCGGTCACCTCGAGCGCCGAATGCTGGTCGGACGAGAAAGCGATCCAGATGATCGGATTGGCGTCGGCTTCGACCTTCGCGATGACCGGTTCTTCGATCGCCGTCGGCAACTTGTTGCGCACGCGCGAAACCCGGTCGCGTACGTCGGCCGCCGCCGAGTCCGGATTGCGCTCGAGTTTGAAACGCACCGAAATCTGGCTGTTTTCCTGACGCGAAATGGAGGTGATGACGTCGACGCCCTCGATACCAGCGAGCGAATCCTCGAGCGGCTTGCTGATCTGCGACTCGACGATCTCGGCCGACGCACCGCGATACGTCGTATCGACGGTGACCACCGGCTCGTCGATCTTCGGATACTCGCGTACCGGCAAGCGGGTGTAGGAAACCAGGCCGACCAGCATGATCGCCAGCGAGAGCACCGTCGCAAAGACCGGGCGACGTATGCACAGGTCGGAGATTTTCATCGACTACCCGTTCTCGCCGCCTCGGTCGAATCCCCGGACGAAGCTGCGGCCGGCCGGTCGCCCGCCGGGGGCTTGGCGCCCGCTGACGCCGCCTGCGCCGCTTCGCCCACGGCGCGTACAGACGCACCCTCGCGCAGTTTCAACTGACCAGCGGTGACCACCTCGTCGCCCTGGCGCAAACCTTCGACAATCTCCACCTGCGCCTCACGCCGCTGGCCGGTTACGATGGCCGCACGCAGCGCCTTGCCGTCGACGACGCGGTAGACGTAGGGCGCCTTGCTGTCGGGAATCACCGCCTGCTCGGGAACGAGCAGGACGTTCGGGCGGCTTGCCAGAATCAGGCGAAGGCGAACGAACATGCCGGGCCGCAACAGTCCCTCGCCGTTCGGCAGACTCGCCCGCAGCGAGATCGCACGCCCGCCCGCCTCGACGAGCGGATTGATCGCATCGAGCACCGCCGAGAACTTGCGTCCGGCCGCCGCATCGCTTGTCACCTCGATCCGCTGCCCGGTCCTGATCTGGGAAAGGTAGGATTCGGGCAGGCGGAAATCGATCTTCAAGGTGCCGATATCCTCCAGATTGACCAGATCCTGGCCCTCCTTGACGTAGTCGCCGATGCTCACGCTACGAATGCCGACGACCCCGGCGAAAGGCGCGCGGATCCGCGTCCGCTCGAATCTGGCCTGCGCCAGCAGAAGCGCGGCCTCCTGCACCTTGAGCGTTGCCTCGGCGTTGTCCAGCGCCTGCCGACTGACGAACTTGCGGGCAAAGAGATCCTGCGTGCGCTGATGGTTGGACCGCGCCAGCGCAAGATTGGCCTGCGCCTGCGCCAGCTCGGCCGCCTGCGTCGCGCCGTCGAGGGCGAGCAGGAGGTCTCCCTTGCGCACCGCCGAGCCATCGCGGAAGTTGATCTGCGCAATCCGCCCAGCGGTCTCCGGCCGCAGGATCACCGATTCGTTCGAACGCAAGGAGCCGACTGCCGTCGCCTCCAGCGCCAGCGATGTGCTGACGACGCGCGCCGTTTCGACAGGCAAAGGCGGTCCACCCGCAGGTCCCGAAGCCGCCGGCCCGGCCGCTCCGGGACGCCCGGGTGCGCCGCCTGCAGCCGCCGTTTGCGGCGTGCCGCCAGGTGGCCGCAGGCCATGCTGCGCGATGTACGCCAGCCCGACCAGACCGGCCAGGGCAAGGACAATGATCAGGATTCGCTTGGTTCGGCTCGGCATATGCTTGCAATTGCCCGCTCACGCGGGCCGGATGAAGGGGTTTGAACTTTGCCGAGTAGTCACTTGCTTCGGGCAGACGGCGAAGTGTACCGAAGCTGAGGGGAAACCGAAACCCCCCGGTTGCTGCTTTGCTGCTGGGGTGCGGCCAACGTGTTCTTGCCAGGCGCGGTGGTCCAGCCCACGTGGGAAGAAGAAGCCTCGCCAGCCGGTGTCGTGCGGCTGGTCGTCGCGAGGCCATGACAGACGGCGCGTAGCGTACCCGATTCGCGCCGGCAATTGGCCATACCTGCATGGAAAGGTGGCATCGCCTTTCCTGCGCGCGTGCCGCGCGCGCTACACTCGCAGACCATCCGAACCAGGCGAGAGATCACCCGTGATGTTCCTGCAACGCGAGCTATCGTATTTCTTCGGCGCCGTTCGCTTCTTCACACGGCTGCCGGTACCCCGGTGGGTTGGCCACAGCAGCGAAGCGCTCGATCGTTCGACACGCTATTTTCCCGCCGTCGGCTTGCTCGTCGGCGCGATTGCCGCAGCAGTCTTCTGGCTGACGGCGCAGATCTGGCCGCGCTCGCTGGCGATTCTGGCGGCGATGGCGAGTTCGCTCTACGTCACCGGCGCGTTTCATGAGGACGGCTGGGCCGATATGGTCGACGGCTTCGGCGGTGGCTGGGAGAAGGCGCAGGTTCTGAGCATCATGAAGGATTCGCGCATCGGCAGTTTCGGCGCCATTGCCCTGGTAATGCTCCTGCTGGCGCGTTTCAGCGCCTTGGTCGAGATCGCGCTGTCACTCGTCCCGGCAGTCCTCGTCGCCGGCCACACGCTGTCGCGCTTTGCCGCGACGAGCCTGCTGCGCGCGCTCGATTACGTGCGTGACGAGGGCAAGGCCAAGCCGCTGGCGACGCGCATCACCGGCGGTGAACTCGCCTGCGCCGGACTGACGGCGCTGCTGCCCTTGCTCCTGCTGCCACCGCGCAGCGCACTGGCGGGCTGCCTGGCGGCAGCGCTGGCGACGTTCTGGCTGGCACGCTTGTTTCGGCGGCGTATCGGCGGCTATACCGGCGATTGCCTGGGAGCGACGCAGCAGCTTGCGGAAGTGGCGTTCTACGCCGGCGTGCTGTGCAACTTTTCCTGATCCGCCATCCGCGTCCGCTGCACGGCGCCGGCCTCTGCTACGGCCAGCTCGACCTCGCCGCCGAAGACCCCGCGCCGGTCGCCCGCCGCCTGCGGCCGCTGCTGCCGGCTGATGCGGTGCTGTGCGCCAGTCCGCTGCTGCGCTGCCGCCGCCTGGCCGAAGCGCTGCACGCGCAGCCGCAGTTCGATCAGCGGCTGATGGAAATCAACTTCGGCGAATGGGAGGGGCAAGCCTGGGACGCCGTCGAGCGCCGCTTGCTCGATCTCTGGGCGGCTGACCCGCTGCATTTCACCCCGCCGGGCGGCGAGTCCGCCGCCTGCCTGCAGGCGCGCGCGGTCGGCGCGGTCGCCGAAATGCGCGCGGCAAGATCGATCGTCGTCAGCCATGCTGGAGTCATCCGCGCGCTGCTCGGGCACTACCTCGGCCTGGCGATCGACGAATGGAGTGTGCTGCCGATCGATTTCGGCAGCCTCAGCCTGCTCGAGATCGAACCCGCGCGGCAAACCGGCGTTCTCCGCTACCTCAACCGCTAGAACGATGAGAAGGAAGACCAAGGCGAGAATGCGGAAACGCCCAGCCCGCGCGCCGAACGCCGGCGTACCTTCCGGCGTACCTTCCGGCGCACTTGGCAGGCCCGCCACACCCGCCGCTCAACCGCGCGGATGGTGCACAGCGTGCAGCGCCTTCAGGCGCTCGCGCGCGACATGCGTGTAGATTTGCGTCGTCGAGATGTCGGCGTGCCCGAGCAGCAGTTGCACGACGCGCAGATCGGCGCCGTGATTGAGCAGGTGCGTGGCAAAGGCATGCCGGAGGACGTGCGGCGAGAGTCGGGCCGGGTCGATTCCGGCGTGCAGCGCGTAGCGCTTGATCAACTGCCAGAAAGCCTGGCGGGTCATCGCCGTCGCGCGCGCGGTAACGAACACATCGTCGCTCTGCCGACCGGCGAGGATCGACTTGCGTGCTTCGGCGAGATAGCCGCGCAGCCAGTGGCAAGCCTCTTCGCCGAGCGGCACCAGCCTTTCCTTGCTGCCCTTGCCGAAGACGCGCACGATGCCCATGTCCAGCTTGAGTTCGTGAAGTTTCAGGGCGACCAGTTCGGAAACGCGCAGGCCGGTCGCATACAGCGTTTCGAGCATCGCCCGATCGCGCTGGCCAAGCGGCGTTTCGCTGTGCGGTGCCGCGAGCAGCGCATCGACCTGCGCCTCCGAAATCACTTTCGGCAGGCGCGCCGGCCGTAACGGCTGGGCAATGTTCAGCGTCGGGTCGTCGCTGCGCCGACCGCGCGCGACCTGGTGCCGATAGAAGCGACGCAGGGTCGACAAGTAACGCGCCTGCGACGAAGCGCGCAGCGTCTGCGCCAGCGTCGCGACGTAGCGCAGCAAGGTCGGCTGGTCGACCTCGGTCAAGCTGCCCAGACGCTGCTCGGCAAGCCAGCCGGCAAGCTGCAGCAGATCGCTGCGATAGCTGGCCAGCGAGTTTCGCGCCAGCCCGTCCTCCAACCACAGCGTGTCGCAGAACGCCTCGATCTCGGCCAGATCGCCGGGATCGGCCGGCAGCTGCGCGTCAGCCAGCTTCATGCGCCAGCAGCCAGCGCTTCACCTCGAGCAGAAAACCGCCGCTCTGCCGGGCAAAACCGCCCAGCCCCCCCTGTGCGGCGAGCACACGATGGCAGGGAACGACGACCGGATACGGATTGGCGCCGCACGCCTGACCGACGGCGCGCGCAGCGCTGTGCACGGCGCGCGCAATCTGCCCGTAGCTCTTCGTCTGGTGCACCGGGATGGCGGCAATCTCTTGCCAGACCAGGCGTTGAAAAGGCGTTCCGGCAGTCTGCAGCGGCAGATCGAAACGGTACTCGGGGTCGGCCAGATACGCCCGCAGTTGCTCGCACACTGCCGCCGCCAAGGGATTGGCCGGCGCGCATGCGGGCTGTGCCGGCAGGAAGGCGATGCGCTCAATGGCGCTGGCGCTGCAGCGCACACCAAGACAAAAGCCCGGCGCGGCAACGATCGCCTGATACGCCGGATCGGCGTCCGGCTCAGCCCGCCATGAGCGCGCCGCCATCAGCCGCTCACGCAGCCTTGCCGAGCAGGGCCTGCTTGAGATCGTCCTGCACCGGCTTGCGTCCGAGCCAGATGCGCAGCAGCGCCTTGTAGAAGTCCTCGCCGGCGATGTCCTTGCCCTTGACCTGCCCGTTCACCGTCAGGCGGGTGCCGCTCTCGGGCAGCCAGTCGATGACGACACTGGTGCCGGTCTTCGCTTCGCCAAGCGCCAGCAGGGCATCGGAGAACTGCTTCAGACGATCCTTCAGGCCGGCCATTTCGGCCTCGCTGTGGTTGCTCGTCATGCCTTCCTGCAGCGCTTCGACGAACTGCTGCGCCGACAGGTCGCGCAGCAGGCTGATCGACACGCGCTTGGCACCGCGCGCACCGACCGCACCCTCTGCGTCAGCATGTTTTCCAGGCAGGTAGAGCGCCATCGCATAGACCTTGAACACCGCCTTCTTGCGTATCCCGGCGCCGTTGACCACGAGTTCGCTGCTCCCGACACGCGTCCGGTCGTCGAATTTGCTGCCGTCGACTTCGACCGCGACCGCAAGGTTGAGCGACAGCGCGGCGAGCGCTGCGACAAGATAAGTTTTCATGCGGTAGTCTCCTTCTCGTGGCAAACAGGTTTCAGGGAATGGGCAGACAGCGCCGGCAGCATGCGCTTGGCGCGCGTCGTGCTCGGCATCTTTGCTGGCATAAGGCAGCGGCGCGCCAGCGTGCGCCGTGCGCCGGCCTCACGCACGTACTTCACCGTGGCCGAGAACGATCCATTTCTGGCTGGTCAGTCCTTCCAGCCCGACCGGGCCGCGCGCATGGATCTTGTCGGTCGAAATGCCGATCTCGGCCCCCAGACCGTACTCGAAGCCGTCGGCAAAACGCGTCGAGGCATTGATCATCACCGATGACGAGTCGACCTCGCGCAGGAAGCGCAACGCGGCCCTGTAGTTCTCGCTGACGATCGCATCGGTATGGTGCGAGCCGTAATGGTTGATATGGGTTATCGCTTCGTCGAGGCCGGCAACGACCTTGACCGCGATGATCGGCGCCAGGAATTCGGTGTAGTAGTCCTCCTCGCTGGCCGGCAGCGCACCCGGCACGCTGGCCAGCGTTTCCGGGCAGCCGCGGATTTCGACCCCCTTCTCGGCCAGCATCGCGGCGATCGGCGGCAGCAGATGTGCCGCCGCGGAGCGTGCGACGAGCAGCGTTTCCGCCGTGTTGCACGTCCCATAGCGTTGCGTCTTGGCGTTTTCGACGATCGCCAGCGCCCTCGCCGGATCGGCCTCGGCATCGACGTAGACGTGGCAGTTGCCGTCCAGATGCTGGATCATCGGCACGCGCGACTCGGCGAGCAGACGCGCGATCAAGCCCTTGCCGCCACGCGGAACGATCACGTCGATGTATTCGCGCAGCGTGATCAGATGGCCGACGGCAGCGCGATCGGTCGTGTCGACCACCTGCACGACATCCGCCGGCAGACCGGCGGCGGCAATCCCTTCCTGCACGAGCGCGGCGATCGCCCGGTTGCTGCAGATCGCTTCCGAGCCGCCACGCAGGATCGAGGCATTGCCCGACTTCAGGCACAGCGCCGCGGCGTCGGCCGTGACATTCGGCCGCGCCTCGTAGATGATGCCGATGACGCCAAGCGGCACGCGCATGCGACCGACCTGAATACCGCTCGGGCGGAACTTCAGATCGCTGATTTCGCCGACCGGGTCGGCCAGCGCCGCGACCTGATCGACGCCCTCGGCCATCGCCTCGACGCCCTTCTCCGACAACGTCAGGCGATCGACCATGGCCGTCGCCAGACCGGCTGCCCGGGCGTTCGCCACATCCTCGCGATTGGCCGCCAGCAGCGTCGCCGCCTCGCGCCGGATCGCCGCGGCGATCGCCCGCAAGGCCTGATTCTTCGTCTGGCTGTCGGCGCGCGCGACGAGGCGCGCAGCGGCACGCGCCCGACGGCCGACATCCTGCATGTACTGCCCGATATCCATCGCTCTGCCCTCGCTGCTCAAGGCTCGGATTATAGGCGCCAACCGGGCTTGCCGGTCAATCGACCGGCGCACCGCGGAAATCGCAGACTGCCGGGAACCACTGGCGACGCAGCGGTTCTTAGCGCTATCATCACGCTGCTTGAGCCACTGCAACCATGAAAAAGAAGAAGCTGATTCTGCCCGCCGAAGTCAAGGTCTGCGCCACGTGCAGTTTCTGGGACGGCGAGCGTTCGGTCGATGGCGAACTCGGCCTGGTCGTGATCAATGCGGACAGTGCGGGCGAGTGCATCGTGCACGAAAAACCGCGCCCCGGTCTCGCCGAAGTACGCCGACAAGCCACCGACTGCGCCTGGGAACACCTGGCGCCGGACGGCGTGGCGAGCGAAGCGGGCAAGGCCGACCAATCCTGATCCAGCAGACCGCGACCGCGGCGACCCGGCGCGGCGCGCGCCGACCGCAGCCGTTCAGCCGTTCAGCCGCTCAGCCCTTCCGCCAGCGGCAAGGCTGAGCGCCAGGCGGCGGAACTCGTTCCACACGTCGCCGCTGCCCAGGCCCTTGATCATCCGGTCGATGTTCGCCGCGTGCTGCAGCGCCGCGGCAGCCTGCGGCGCGCTGCAGCGCTGCAGCGCCTGGCGCATCAGCGACTGCCGTGCGCCCCAGACGCGCGCGTCCTTGAGTAGCGCTTCGAGCGGCCGGCGCGCGGCCAGCCCGCTGCCGATCTGCGCCAGCGCGCGCACTTCCTCGCTGATCGCCCACAGAATCAGCAGCGGCGCCTCGCCTTCCTGCTGCAGGCCGTCCAGAATCCGCACCAGGCGCACCGGGTCGCCGACGAGCAGCGCGCTCCGCAAGTCGTCCAGATCGTAACGGGCGACATTGAGCACCGCCGCGCGCACCTCGGCCAGGCTCAGTTCCTTTGCCGCGTAGAGCGCGCCGAGCTTGACGATCTCCTGGTGCGCGGCGAGCAGATTGCCTTCGACCCGATCGGCGATGAAGCGCAGGCTGGCGGCGTCCGCACGCTGTCCCTGGCGCGCCAGACGGCCGGCGATCCACGCCGGCAGTTCGCCTACAGCCGGCGCGACGAGCTTGACGACGGCGCCCGCCGCCGCGATCGCCGCGACCCAGGCGGCTTTTTCCTCACGCCAGTCGAGCTCGAACGCGCTGACCAGAAGCAGCACGTCGGGGGACGGTCGCGCGCAGTAGTCGTGCAGCGCCGCACTGCCCTCGCGGCCGGGCTTGCCGGTCGGCAAGCGCAGGTCGATCACCTTGCGCGCGCCGAACAGGGACAGACTGCCGCCCGCCTGATAGAGCTCGTTCCAGTTGAAACCCGCTTGTGCGCTGAGCACTTCGCGCTCGTCGAAACCGCGTTGGCGAGCGGCGGCACGAATCGCGTCGGCCGCCTCGATGAGCAGCAGCGGCTCATCGCCATACACCAGATAGACCGGCTGCAGTTCGCGCGCGAGTTGCGCCGCCAATTGCTCGCCTTTGAGCAGCATCGGCGCGCCCGCTACTCGGCCGGCGGCGGCGCCACCGGCTTGACCGCGGCCAGCCGGCGCATCAACTGCTGCACGACATCGTTCTCCATGTCGCGCCAGAGCAGAGCCTCTTCCTGCTGCTTGGCGAGAACGTTCGAATCGTCGTAGGTCAGATCGCGGATCAGCTCGATCTTTGCCGGCGGAACGAGATCGCGCCCCAGCGCGTCGACCACCCGGTAGTTGTAGAGAAAACGCAGGCGCAGTTCGTTGATCCGGCCAGTCCCGGAAACCGTGAAGACGACTCGGTCACGAAATTCCGCGCCGGGCAGCAAGGTGGCCTGCGCGTCCTTGGCCGATTCCGCGACCTGCGTCCCCGACGCGCGGATCAGGCGTTTCAGGCTCGCCCCGATGACCGAATAATCGGGCATCGCCAGATAGATACTTTCATAGGGCAAGGTGTACGATCCGCGCAACTGGAAACCACAGCCGGCGAGCAGCGCCAGCAGCGCGCAGAACAGTCCCTTGCACCAGCGCGGAAGACGCATCGATGTTGTCCTTACCGACTCAGGCGACGATGTTGACCAGGCGACCGGGAACGACCACCAGCTTCTTCGGCGGCGCTCCGGCCAGATGTTTGTGCGCCGCTTCGCTGGCCAGCGCAGCCGCTTCGATCACCTCGCGCGTCGCGTCCGCCGGCACGCGCAGGCTGCCACGCAGACGCCCGTTGATCTGCAGCACGAGTTCGATCTCGGCCCGCTGCAGCGCCTGCGCATCGACCTGCGGAAAACGCGCTGCGCTCGCCGAGCGACCGGGACAGAGCGCCGCGTAGAGCGCTTCGCAGATATGCGGAACGATCGGGCTGAGCAACAGGCTCACCGCCTCGAGCGTTTCCTGGCGGACGGCGCGCGCCAGCGGCGAATCGTCGGCCACCCGGGCGAGCGCATTGAGCAGTTCCATGACCGCCGCGATCGCCGTATTGAACTGCTTGCGCCGACCGTAGTCGTCGGCGACCTTGCCGATCGTCTGGTGCAACTGGCGGCGCAGCGCCTGCAGTGCCGCCGGCAGATCGGCCGCCAGATCGCCGGCGAGCGGCGCCACCGGGCCGCCGGCGACGTGCTCGAAGACCATCCGCCAGAGCCGTTTGAGAAAACGAAACGCGCCTTCCACACCGGCATCCGACCACTCCAGCGACTGATCGGGCGGGCTGGCGAACATCGTGAACAGGCGTGCCGTGTCGGCGCCGTAGCGGTCGATCAGCGCTTGCGGATCGACGCCGTTGTTCTTCGACTTCGACATCTTCTCGCTGCCGCCGACCGCGACCGGCAGACCGTCGGCGCGCAGCGTCGCCCCGACGACGCGCCCGTGCTCGTCGTGCACGACCTCGACCTCGGCCGGGTTGATCCACGCCTTCTTGCCATCGTCGTCCAGGCGATAGAAAGTCGGCGCGACGACCATCCCCTGCGTCAGCAGATTGGCGAAAGGTTCGTCCAGCCGCCACTCGCCGAACAGCCCGACATCGCGCATCAGCTTGGTCCAGAAACGCGAATAGAGCAGGTGCAGAATGGCGTGTTCGATCCCCCCGATGTACTGGTCGATGCCGCCCGCGCACCAATACGCAACGCGCTCGTCGACCATCGCCTGCGTGTTGTCCGGGCAGCAATAGCGCAGGAAATACCACGAGGACTCGACGAACGTATCCAGCGTGTCGGTCTCCCGGCGCGCCGGCTGCGCGCAGCGCGGACACGTGCACTGCTGGAACTCGGGCATCCGGGCGAGCGGCGAGCCGGCGCCGGTGATCGTCACCTTCTCGGGCAGGACGACCGGCAAATCCTCGTCCGGCACCGGCACGTCGCCGCAGGTAGCGCAATGGATGATCGGAATCGGGCAGCCCCAGTAGCGCTGGCGGGAAATCCCCCAGTCGCGCAAACGATACTGTACCTTCTTCTCGCCCAGCCCCTTGGCCGCCAGATCGGCGGCAATCGCCGCCACCGCCGCCGGATACGCCAGCCCGTCGTACTTGCCCGAGTTGATGCAGACGCCGCGCTCCTTGTCGGCGTACCACTCCTGCCAGCCGGCGAGCGAAAACGTCTCGCCGTCGACCGCAATCACCTGGCGAATCGGCAAGCCGTACTTGCCGGCGAAGGCGAAGTCGCGTTCATCGTGCGCCGGGACGGCCATCACCGCGCCGTCGCCGTAGCCCATCAGCACATAATTGCCGATCCACACCTCGAGCTGCTCGCCGCTCAGCGGATGGCGGACGAAAATCCCGGTCGGCATTCCCTTCTTTTCCATCGTCGCCAGATCGGCTTCGGCGACACCGCCCTGCTTGCATTCCTCGACGAAAGCGGCGATCTGCGCATCGCGCGCCGCGGCGTAGGTCGCCAGCGGATGCTCGGCGGCGACCGCGCAAAAAGTGACGCCCATGATCGTATCGGCGCGCGTCGTAAACACCCACAACAGCCCCGCCTCGCCGTCGAGCTCGTAGGGGAACGCAAAGCGCACGCCGGTGCTGCGGCCGATCCAGTTCTTCTGCATCAGCCTGACCTGTTCCGGCCAACCCTCGAGCCGCTCCAGATCGTCCAGCAACTCGTCGGCGTAAGCGGTGATCTTCATGTAATACATCGGGATTTCGCGCTTTTCGACGAGCGCCCCGGAACGCCAGCCGCGCCCGTCGATCACCTGTTCGTTGGCGAGCACCGTGTGCTCGGCCGGGTCCCAGTTGACCGTGCCGAGACGCTTGTAGATCAAGTCCTTGGCGTACAGCCGGGTGAACAGCCACTGCTCCCAGCGGTAATACTCGGGCGAACAGGTGGCGAGCTCGCGCTGCCAGTCGATGGCGAAACCCAGCCGCTGCAACTGCTTGCGCATGTCATCGATGTTGGCGTAGGTCCACTGCGCCGGCGGCACCCCGTTCTGGATCGCCGCATTCTCGGCCGGCATACCGAAAGCATCCCAGCCCATCGGCTGCAGCACGTTGCGCCCCTGCATGCGGTAGAAGCGGGCGAGCACGTCGCCGATCGTATAGTTGCGCACGTGACCCATGTGCAGCTTGCCGGAGGGATACGGAAACATCGACAGGCAGTAATACTTCGGCCGGCTGGCGTCTTCCAGCGCGCGCGCCGCGCCGCTCTGGGTCCAGAATTCCTGTGCAGCCGCTTCGACGTCGGCGGGTTGATACTTTTCCTGCATGATGGGGGACGATCCGGGAATGGGCAGAGTGGCGATTATACGCGGTCGCGCCTGGCCCTGCGCCCTCGGCGCCTGGCCCTTTACCCTTGGCGCCCGCCCCTGCGCCGAGCGCGCCGGCGCTCGGCCACCCCCGGCGGGCGGGCGGCCGCAGCGTAACGCGCGCTCAGCCGTCGGCGTTGATGCGCCCGATCAGCGCGCGCAGCGTCGCTTCCGCCTGCTCGTTGTCGACCTGACAGGTTCCGGCCGCTGCGTGCCCGCCGCCGCCGTACTCGAGCATCAGGCTGCCGACGTTCGTCCGGCTGCTGCGATCGAGAATCGACTTGCCGGTGGCGAAGACGGTGTTCTGCTGACGCACGCCCCAGAGCACATGGATGGAGATGTTGCACTGCGGAAACAGCGCGTAGATCATGAAGCGATTGGTCGCCCAGATCGTTTCCTCGCGGCGCAGATCGAGCAGCGCGAGCTTGTCGAACACCGTCGTGCAGCGTTTGATCTGCTCCTTTGCGCGCGCCGCGTGTTCGTTGTACAGCCCGACGCGCTCGCGCACGTCGGGCAGCGCCAGAATCTCCTCGATGCCGTGCGCCCGACAAGCGTCGATCAGCATCATCATCAGCGCGTAGTTGCTGATCCTGAATTCGTGGAAGCGGCCGAGACCGGTGCGCGCGTCCATCAGGAAGTTGAGCAACACCCAGCCGGTCGGATCGAGAATCTCGGCGCGGCTGAAGCGTGCCGAATCGCTCTTGTCGACCGCCGCCATCATCTCGTCGCTGATCGTCGGAAACGCCTGCCGACCGCCGTAGTAGTCATAGACGACGCGCGCCGCCGACGGCGCCTGCGGATCGATGATGTGATTGGCGCGCCGCCCGGTGTTGCGCAGCATTTCCGACAGGTGATGATCGAAAGCCAGATGCGCCGCGGCGACATACGGCAGATTGGTCGTGATATCGCGCTCGGTGATTTCGATCTTCCCGTCCTGCATGTCCTTCGGGTGGACGAAGCGGATATCGTCGAGCAGATCCAGTTCCTTCAGCAGGACGGCGCAAACCAGACCGTCGAAGTCGCTGCGCGTAACCAGGCGGAATTTGTCTTGGCCCATCGTAAGGTCTCCATATAGCAGGTGAAAAAGGCGAAACAAGCAAAACCCGAGAGTAGAACACAAGATGCCGGCCGACGATACGCCCGCCGTCGCCGCAGGCTGATCGAGCCGCGCCGTGCGATCGATTGGCGCGTTTCCCGGTCCAAGCAGCGACTGCGGCGACCGCCCGGTCGTCAAGCGATCAAGCGAGGAAAACGATGCGATGAACAAGCTTTCCGAACAGACCTGCCTGCCCTGCCGCGGCGGCGTACCCGCGCTGACCGCCCGCGAAATGGCGCCGCTGCACGCGCAAGTGCCGGCGTGGACGATCCACGACGGCCACCACCTGGAACGCCGCTTTGCTTTCCCGGACTTCGTCAGCGCCCTCGCCTTCGTCAACCGCGTCGGCGCGCTCGCGGAGGAAGTCGGCCACCATCCCGACCTCTACCTCGCCTGGGGCAAGGTCGAAGTCAAAATCTGGACGCACAAGATCGACGGACTGACGACCAGCGACTTCGTCCTGGCCGCCAAGATCGATACGCTTCAGGCGTAGACGCCGCAGCGGCGGCGGTCGGCCAGACCGGCGCGCGTCGCAAGCAGCCTGGCGGCGCCGCCGCGCAGCGCGCCTGGCCGCCGCGGGCAGCGGGCGGCGAACGCCGGGCGAAATGCCACGCGCGCGCCGCGACCCACCGCCGACGCTAGCCGGCCAGCACGGCGGCCAGCGTCGCGTCGATCTCGTCTTCGCTGCGGCCGAGCGTGCGCAGCAGGTGAATGGTGTTCTTGCGGGCGATTTGCGTGTGCGGATGCTCCCTGCCCAGGCTGAGGCAAACGATGCGCAGCGCGCGGCGCATCAGCGGCTCGGCTTCGGACTGGCGGTTCATTTCCCCCAGCAGTGCCGCCAGGTTGTTCAGTTCGCGGGCAACGCTCGGATGCTCGGTGCCCAGGCTCGCCTCGCTTATCGCCAGCGCGCGCCACATCAGCGGCTCGGCTTCGGACAGGCGGTTCGTCTCCTTCAGCAGTTGCGCCAGGTTGTTGAGGTCGCTGGCGACGGTCGGATGCTCGCTGCCCAGGCTCGCCTCGTCTATCGCCAACGCGCGGCGCATCAGCGGCTCGGCTTCGGATCGGCGGTCCGTGGCTTTCAGCAGTTGCCCCAGGTTGATGAGTGTGGCGGCGACATTCGGATGCGCACGGCCCAGCCTCGCCTCGGCTATCGCCAGCGCGCGGCGCAACAGCGGCTCGGCTTCGGCGTAGCGTGCATTCGCCAGGAGCAGCAAGCCCAACTGATTGAGCAGCCGGCCGGTCGGTTCGGCGAGGGCTGCGGCGTCCGCAGATGCGGCGACCGTTTCCGCGTGCGGCGCCAGCGCTTTCAGCCGTGGCCAGTTACGCGCATCTTGCGAACTGCCCACGAAAGCATCTGCCACCCAGGCGAGCGCCGAGCGCAGCGCGGGCGGGACGCCGTCGCGGGTCGTCTGGCGGGCTTCTTCGCGCTGCTGCCGGCGGCTTACTGCCTGCGCGTCGGGATGCGCGACGACGCTCTCGCCGTCGTCGGTGCGGCGGACGAGTGCGCGGCGTTCGAGTTCGACGAGCGCGGCGCGCAGCGCCTCGGGCGACGCGGCGGCGGCTTCTTCAGACGCGACGGGCACCGGCGCATCGAGCAGTGGTGCCGGAATCGGCGCCGGCGCGAGCCAGGCCAGTCGCCGGAAAAGTTCGTCGGCGACCGGGTCGAGCGCGCGCGTGCTGGCGGTGGCTGGGGCGGCGGCGCCGGCCGGCGAGGTTTCGCCGACCAGCGCGGCGTCTGCCGGCCGATCGCCATCGGCAGCGCGCGGCGGGCTGCCCTCGCCTGACGCGCTGCTGGCGTCGGCCGCGCTCGCCGCGAGCTGGCGCGCCAGCGCTGCCGCCTCGCCGGCCAGACCGCCGACGAGCAGTATCTCGACGGCGCGCTCGCGCAGCGGCGCCAGTTCGACTTCCGCTGTGCCGGCGCGCACGCCGCGTGCGTAGCGTGCGGCGTAGTCGGCTGCCAGCCGGCGGCGTGCCGCCGGGTCGAGTCGGCCGTCCGCGTCGCGCCAGCCATTGTCGCCCGCGTGTGCGACGATGGCGATGTACCCGGGCCTCTCGTCCGCCACGCGGCCCGCCGCGCGCGCACGCGGCGCGGGCAGCGTCTCGTGCAGGTGCAGGCGGACGAGGAACCAGGAAGCGAGGTCGGGAACCGCCTGCACGAAAGCGGTGGCGAGGTGCGGCGGCATCCACCAGATCTGGCGCTGCGCCGTTGCCGCCAGCGCATCGCGGCGCAGATTGAAGCCGTAGAGCGCCGCGGCGAGGTCGGCCGGCGCGGGCGGCAGCGCGCGCAGGCGGTCGAGCAGTTCGTCGGCCAGGCGCGTACCCAGGGTGGCCGGCGGCGTGCGATCGTCGACCGCGAGCGGCGCGAAGGCGATGTCGTACAGAGCAATCGCCTCGCCGGCCAGCGCCTGGCGCAAACCGGCGACGACCTGGCGGCGGGCCGCTTCGTCGGTGAACTCGACGCGCGCCAGGCCGGCGCCGCTGCGCCGCGCCCACAGGTACAGCCGCCGGCCCACCTCGGCGATGCTGCCGGCAAGGCGGTCGGCGTCCTTGGCCGCCAAGCCTTCAGCCATGCCGTCGGTCGCGCCGTCGGTCACGCGATCGCCGCCCTGCCCGGTGCGTTCGCCGGCGGGCGGCGATGGGCTATTCGCTGCCACCGGCAACGACGCCGCCGATTTCTGGCGCCAGGCGTCGCTGCTGCACGAGCAGATCGACGACCAGCGGATGGACGCCGAACCAGCGTTCGCCGTTGAAC
>NZ_JAPUVR010000121.1 GCF_029255125.1 Accumulibacter sp.
GTCCAGAAGTGTCCCATGCGGGTGAGCTCGAAATTCGGCTCGAAGAGATAGGGAAAAGAGAGCAAAGCGAGAAACGAGCCGAGATTCGACAGCGCGTACAGGCGATACGCGGAACGGCCGGGAAAAACCTGGGTGTACCAGTACTGGATCAGCGGCAGGTCAGCGGCAGTTCAGCGCCCGTGCGGCAGCCAGTCCGGCAGTGTTGCAGGGCGCGCGCCGGGCTCGGAAGATTCGCCGGCAAAATCCTCGATGGCGACCGGAAGTTACCCACACGCGAGAGCTTCAGCAGCACGCAAAGTATCCCAATGGCAGTATGCGCTCCGGCGACAACTACCGTGACCTTCACCGACGCATGGAGAACGGATGGAAACAGTAGCCGGGCGGGCTTGCAGGCTTGCGACAGTCTCCCGCGGCGCATTGCGATCCGCGATCCGCGATCCGAGTGATGCATTGGGCACTCGTTGCCATGGACTTCCTGCTGTCGCCATCACGGCGACTGCTTCTCCACGGCGGCAGCGATCAATGGCGCCTTCTCGCGCAACCCGTCGATGGAAAGCTTATCTTCCTGGTACATCCGATACCACTCCCGCCGCTGCCGCAACAGGGTTTCATGGTCTCTGAGCCGCAACCGCTGCAGCGTGGTTTCCGCCTGTTGGCGAAACGCTGGTGGCACGGCATCGGTCAACACCAGTTGCATCGATGGCAAGAGAATTTCGAACCAACCGTCGCCGACCAGGAAAGGATCGAGCAAGTCATTCGCATTCCTCTTGCAGCTATTCATCCAGTTGTCCAGATACCGATAGTTGTCCCACTCATAGGCCTGAGCCTTGTCGGCATCCACGCTGACGAAGTGATCCACGGTCCCGCTGGCAATCCACATTGCACCATAGCCGCAGCGATTGGCGAAACCGTCAGCCAGCGCATTTCTGAACGGCGACCAGAAATCGCGCGGGCGCGTACCGTCCGGATTCGCTTTCAACCACTTCATCCCCTTCTGCCGGCACTCTTTGTCAAAGTCAGCAGGCTCCGGGATACGGGGCACCGGGATCATGCTTTCGCCTGTCGCCCTTTCTGCCCGTCGACCCACACCACCCAGCGAGGCCAGAAGTGATCGCCCCCAGGCAGTACCCGAAGCAGTTCCTCGTGGATAGCCGCCTCGGTCGCCAACTTCTCCGGCAACCGGTTCCGTTCGCCGCGCATCCACGCCTCCGCCGCCTCGATCGCCTGCTCTGCCTCCACCGACCTGGCCTGAGCAAGGCCAAAAGCATCCGAGACGAGCCAATCGACGACATCGCCCCGCTTGGCCCAGGTCGCCCGCTCAATGTGAGCTTGTTTGTCGCGCAGGACGATATTGAAAAGCGCATCCTGGTCGTCGTCGAAATCCGGCTCCGCAGAAGCCAGAACCAATGGGGAGTGGGTCGCGACGATCAGTTGCACAGGCACGCTCTTGCCGGTCAGCGCCTGCATGACGCGCAGCAGCGCCGGCACGATTCGCCGTTGCCATTGAGGATGCAGGTGACACTCGATCTCATCGACGAGGAAGATGATTTCTTTCGCTGGCTTGCGTCCGGTTTGCTCGCAAGCAATCTTGTGTTCCCGCCACGTCCAGACCAGCAGGTAAGCCAGCGCTGCAATGCGACGCATGCCGGCCGAAGCATGAATCAGCGCGACATTCTGTCCATCGGGCATGCGCAGCGAGGGGTAGTCCTTGACGTCAAGTCCGATCCGAACCGGATCGCCGGCGTGAAGCTGCTCATCGCGCGATGGCGACAGCGCCGCCAGCACTTTGGCCAGATCGTCAAAGGTGGGATCCTGGCTTTTCTGCCACAGCACCCAGTCCTGAATCAGTCCATTGCAATGACGAATGCCTCCCCCGCCTTCAAGCCCATACCACACCTGCTCTGGCGTGAAGTTGAACGCTCTCAGGCGCTCGAAGCTTGGCGACGTCTTGTCCTGCCAGTAGTTGCGTGCCGGGTCCCACGCCGAAAAACTGCCATCGACCCCAGCATAGATGACGACCCCGGGTATCGGCGGCCTCCCCGGCTTGACCAGCCAGGCCTGCTCGCTTCGATCAAAAAAGCTCGTTTCTTCGAAGTCTCCCGCTGTGGACTTGGAATACGCATAGGCAATGCCGGGCCTCTTCTCACTCCTCTGCGGAAGCGCAACCGCATGTCGCGCCCATGTGCGCGTCAGCACCCACCAGGCCGTGTCGAGCAGGAAGCTCTTCCCCAAGCCATTGTCGCCGGTAACAAAATTGAGGCGACTGGCAAAGTCGACCGGCCCGAACTCCCTTGCCGGGCCGACGCCTTTCAGATGCAGTCTTCTCAACATATTGAGTTCTCCTCCGCCGCCAACATGCGGCGATGAAATCCGTCTGCGAGCCGCAGCAACTCGCGCCCACTTGCCGACACTCGGCAGGCTGCGCCTGCCGCTGACGTGGAACTGGTCGTAGAGCGCCTGGTCCGGGCACTGCGTCGGATCAGCCTGGAGCGCTGGCCCAGCTTGTCGGGGCAGGAAGGGAGGCTCTTCGACAAGTGGAGCCCGGCCAGTTGGAGCCCGGCCAGTTTCGTCTGGCTGACCGGCGATGCGGTTGGTTTTGACCTTCCCGGATTCTATCCGAAGCGAATGGACCTCGGTGGCGCTTGTGGGCGAATGGACGTGCAGCGGGAGACCCGCCAGACCCTTTTTGCCGCCAGCGGCGCGCTGCGCGCCAGCGCGAGAAGGGCGCGCGGCGACGAAGTGGGGGCTCGTGCTGGCGATCAATCATCGTCGTGCCGGAAGCCCGCCCGCCTGGGTGAGCGCGTGTTCCGAGACATCGTTCTCGTGCGGCCTTTGCCAGGCGATGCGCGGATCGAATTCGTAGTGCGGTGCCGGTTGGGCTTGCGGGTCGACTTCGCCCTGCCCGGCATCGACCATTTCGCACAGCGGCGGCCCCGGGCCGGCGTTAGAGGCGGTGGTGACGTCGGCTCGCCCAGGTACGAGACGATCTCGCGCACGGCACACGCGTCGGTGATGGAGGCGATGATGCGCATCTCGCCGCCGCAGCGTGGACAGACGGTGGAAAGACCTCATGGATGCGCGCGCGAGCAGCAACGCCCGGCGTAGCGCGCTGCGCGCTGCGCGACGTGCGAGTGCTTCCTCTGCCTGCCGCTCGCCCTGCTGCTCGCTGTCGGACGACGCTCCTGCGCCGGTGATTCGCGCCGCAATAGGCTCCCTCTCCGTCTCTGTTGCTGTCACAAGCGGCGCGGCCCCGGACTCTTTCGCTGCGTATTTCACGCCAGCCAGCGCGGTGAGCTGTGCGCGTAGCGCTGCGCTGGGCGCCTTGTACGCCGTAGTACCGATGCCGATCGGCGCGGGGGTGGAATCAGCGCCGCCATGCGCTCGATCCGCGCGAGCGGCGTCAGCAGCAAGCTGACGCCGCCGCCGGGACCCGGCTTGATACTCTCAAAGGCCAGGTGTTCGGCGTCGATTTCCCGCAACCGCTCCACTGCGCAGGCCGGTCGCGCGCGAGTTGCGCCGCAGCCGTTCCAGACCCGGGCGATCGGCGCCTTCGACGCGCACGCGGGCGTCCAGCGAAAAGCCGCCCGCGTGGTCCCAGCTTGCCATCGACTCGGCGTCCTCCGGGTCCAGCACGCCACGTCCGGTCAGTGCGCCCAGCAGAGACGGCGCCGCAGCCTGGCCTGTACTTCGTCGAGCAACTTCTGTTCAGGGGTACGGCTTTCGTGAAAGCCCGCCGCTCCCGAGGCGTCCGCTGTGAAGACACCCTCGATGACGAGGCCGTGAAAGTGGGCATGCGGATTGCGCAGCGCGCCAAAGCGGTGGATGAAGGCCACCGCGCCGATCCGGGAAACGGCAGCCGCAGCCGCAGCCGGGCAGGAGCGGCGCAAGGCCTGCTCCACGACGCTCAGGAAAATGCGCAGCGCCAGCGTCGCTATCGTCGGATCGTGGTGCAGGTAGGAACGCTGGCGCTTGGGAACCGACCGTACGCACTGCGCAACCGGAAGTCGCGGAAAGCCGTGGTCGGCAAGGCGGGCAGCAGTTTCGACCATTCGCCGGGTATTGCATGCGGGACAGACCCCGCGACCTCTGCACGACCAGGCGATGAGGAAATCGTGACCACCATCGCGGCAGCGAGCGCGGGCAAAACCGTGGGCCAGAATCCCGCATTCGAGATACCGCCGGAACTCGCGTTCGACATGGGCTGGGCCGGATACGCCCTGGCGGCTGTCGCAGGAGAGTTCGAGTCAGGTGGCGAGGTACGTCTGCACGGTCTGCACGGTCTGCACGGTGCCATAGAGCACACTACGTTCGGGCCGGCGACGTCGATAGACGGCTGTGCGAGCGGGCGCGCAGGCGGGGTAGCCATGGGGATTCGCCCGCTTGCTCGATCAAGGCGCGTTGCAGCGGATTCATGCCGTTTTCCCACATGATGCGTAATCCACCCGATTCCATTCAATCGCCCGCTTGCGCCAGTGCGAATCAATCGCCTGCGTAAAATCCGGACGAACGAGTTTGGCGCGGTTCTCGCACCACATCGCCGACTCCCGACGAATCACCACGCCTTCGAGTGCGCCGTCCCGGTATCGGCTTGGCCGCGAATGCACTGCATCGATCAACCCCTTCACGGTCGTCATGCCGCGTTGAATCGTCGGCACGGTCAGCACGCCGGCCTCCGCCGCCAGCGTATTGCGTCGCGGCACACTCCAGAACCGGCCGGCGTCGCGGTCGAACACATCGAAGAGCAGAAACCAATCCGGCAAGCGTTCATACGCCAGCGAATGGCGAGCGGCGCACCATTCGCCGAAGAGCATCAACTCCGGCCGCAAGACGGAATGCAGCCCCGACTCGTGCTGCGCCAGCCATGCCGGCAAACGAGCAAACTGGCCGACATACGGCGCTTCGAGGTACTGACCGCGATTCTGCGCCCGAACCGCGCCCGATGTATCAAGCGAAAAGCCCAGATTGGCGCCATCCAGCTTTTCCTCGATCACCACCTCGTCAGCAAGCAGTGACCTGACTTCCGTTGCCGACAACACCTTGTCGTCACGCGGCATGCCTTCGCCCAGCCAGACGAAGTGCGGGGTCTGCGGGAAGCGGAAGAAATTAGACATCGCTCACTTGGCCGGCAATTTCGGTTCCGGCTTGTTCGGGAACTTCCGCCGGTAAAAACGGCAGGCGTCCTCGGGGCACAGAAAATCGACATGAACGCCCTGTTTTGCTAGCTCCGGCCACCAATCAAGCCATTTGCAATCGGCGGCCTGCCAGACGGGTGGCTTGTCCGGATGCGCGTTCGCCACCGCGACGAATTTCCGATCCGGTGCGTCAAATTCCGGCTGCAATTGCGGGCAAGGGAACTCCTCGAAGGTATCCTTTGCGGTCACAGTAACGGATACCTGCTCAACATGGCGTGGATTGTTTTTGTTTTGCAACAGCCACTTGAGATAAGCATCGCCAACCCCCTTTGGCTGATTGGGATGCGTCTTCTGCTGATACTCGAGAAAAATCCGGTAGCCGTCATCGACGACCGTAATTCCGCCCTTCTGCATGGACTGCAAGCGGCGCACGCACTGCTGCACGCATTCGCGCGATACGTCGCCATGCTGCCCGTTCGCCACCAGCAGCACGTTGGTATCAATCACCGCCTTCATTGCACGTCGCTCTCCTGGCGCTGATTGATCTGTCGCTGCATCGCCGCAAGGGTGCGCGCCGAAATATCCGCCATTTCATCGCCGAAGAAATTCTCCGGCCAGTTCTCGATTTCGCCGAGCACATTCAACCGCAACGGTTCCAGTTCGGCGGCGCCGCCGGAGCGGCGGCAGAAGTAGATCGCGACGTCGTCCGGCTTCACTTCGCCTTCCGCAACGCGCCGTTGCAAGCGGTTCAGGAAATGCTCGGAATGGCTTTCGACGATCAACTGAACATTGCGTTCCTTGCCGTCCTCGCGGGCTTGCGTCGCCGAGATGAACACGTCGGCCAATTCCGCCTGAACCTGCGGATGCAGATGAATCTCCGGCTGCTCCATCCAGACGGTGGAATTGCGCGGGCAGTAAAACGCCTGCACCAGCGCCGGCAGCACCTGAGACACGCCAAAGCCGACATCGGTGATCTTCACCTCGCTGCTGGCGTGGTGCGTCTTGACCAGCACCTCGTATTCCTTGCGCCCTTCGGACACCGGCTTCACGGCGAAACTGTGAATGATCCCCAAATCCTTGAGCCATTGCGCGATGAACTCGTCGAAGCGCGCCTGGCGCTTCTTGGGGCCGCGATTCAGCATGCGCCCTCGCGAACTCGCCGCCAGAATGGCCGCCACCGAAAACTCGCCTCGCGCCCCGACGCTTTCCGGCGTCTCGCCCGACCACGAATAGATGCGTTTTGGATGATCGCGCAGCGGGCCGAGGTGGTGAATGCTATTGAGCGCCGCCTCCGTGCTCAGGGCGAAATCGGAGAGAAAATCGGCATTCTGGAAGCGCGCCCGGCTCTGATCGGAAATCCGGTAGAACTTGTCCGGCTCGTCGAGCGGCCAACCGCGCCCCACGGTGCGAACCAGCTTGTATTCGTTCGATGTGATCTCGAACTTGTTGTTCTCGTTGCGCCTGTATTCGATGCAAAGACAAGGCTCTTTACCCAGCATCAGGCTGTACGCAATCCGCCGAACACTCGGCTGTTCCCTGGCATCGGCTTGTAGTGTCGCCGCCAGGCGCAAACCATCGCCAGCGAACCGGCTTGGCGTCAGTGGATCGCGAAATTCCATCTTGCCGGGGAAGTCCCACCCCAGGGCAAACTGCAACGGGTTTTTCAGATCGTGATTGTGCAGGCACTCCGCAAGCGTGCCGAGATCGATCAAGGACTTGTCATCCCCCAGATGTAGAGCGCGTTTGCGGTCGGGGGAAAGCACCGTTTGCTTCAGCGCCAGCAACAGATGGCCGAGACTGCTCTTGCCGGCGCTGTTGGCGCCAAAAATCACCGTGAGCGGCGCCAGACGAAACTCTTTCGAGTCTCGCCAAGCCTTGAAATTCATGACACAAAGCGACGTCAGCATCAGTGCAAATCTCCTGATTCCAGTGGGTCCCACGCAGCCAGCACGAGCCGGCGGGTGCAGTATTCGCCGAATTCGCGCTGTTCGTTGTTCCTGAGCACGCGGAAAACTTCCGAGGGGTAATCTTCGCCCATTACGTCGGCGGGGTCGAGGATGTGGCGCAGCTCATCACGGTCGCACGATCAAGGCCGTACAGCCGGGCATAGTAAGCGTTGATTTCGGTGCGCAGGCGGGCGCGGCGGCCCGCTCGCAGTGGCAGAACGCCGCCCTTGGCGGGCTTGACGGCCGAAGCCATGCGCTCGATCGATCAACTCCGGCGATGGGGCGATCCATTGCGGACATGGAAAGATCAATCGCGCAGATCGATCGATCAATGCCGGAGGTTGATCGATCAATCCCGAACATCGATCGATCAATGCCGGAGGTTGATCGATCAATGCCGAACATCGATCGATCAATGCTGGAGGTTGATCGATCAATCCCGAACATCGATCGATCAATGCTGGAGGTTGATCGATCGATCTCAAACATGGATCGATCAATGCCGGAGGTTGATCGATCAATGCGGAACATCGATCGATCAACCGTAAACATGGATCGATCAACCCCGAAGATCGATCGTTCCATCCCAGACATCGATCGATCCATGGTGAACATCGATCGATCGATCCCGGGCGGCCGGGCGGGCTCGCCACGCCGCGGCGGAAGTCGCCGGCTGCCGTCCGATGGCGCGGGTGCCGGGGATCAATCGTCGATCTCGATACGGTTCAGGCTGCTGAAATGGTCGGTCCACAGCGGCACGTCCGGCAGATTCGGGTCCTGGGTGCCGATCAGCTTGCCGTTCGGGTCGAAATACTGGCGATTGACCGACGGGTAGCGGCGCAGGTATTCGGCATCGTTGGTCATCACGAAATACTGGTTGTGGCGAATCCTGCGCTCGGGCTGGCCCGGCTGGTATTTGTTGCGGAAACCGATGTTCAGGTGTTCGGCCTGGCGTTTGACCACCGGGTAGAGGTTGAGATAGGCGTTGGTGATGTGCGCGGCGATGAAGCCATCCGGCTTCAGGTGGCGGCGATAGATGTCGAATGCCTCTTTGGTGAGCAGATGGATGGGCACCGAGCCGCCGGAAAAGGCGTCGAGCGCGATCACGTCGTAGCGGACATCCGCCGGCAACTCGGCCATCTTCAGGCGCGCGTCGCCGAGAATGATCTGCTTCGTTCGCGCCCGGCACTGCGGCACGTTGTCGAACCAGCGGGTCGCCACCTCCACCACCTGCGGATTGATTTCGTAGAGGTCGTAGTCGTCGGTGTCGCGAGCGTAGGTGGCCAGCGTGCCGGCGCCGAGGCCGATGATCGCCACGCGCAGGCTGGGCTTCTTCTCCATCGCGTAACGCAGCGTTTCGCCGACGCCGCTGCCTTCCGAGTAGTACGTGGTCGGCTGCCGACGCTTTGCCGGGTCGAGGAACTGCACGCCATGCGTCACCTGGCCGCTGAAGAACACCCGGTAGTCCTTTGTCGGATCGTCGCGATAGCGCCGCTCGGCGACCGAAACCGTGCCGTAGAAATTACGCGACTGATGGGTGAGGGTCTCGGTGTACTCGTCGTCGGAAGCGGAACGCCAGTGCAGCGGGTCTTCCCAGTAGAGCACCGCGCCGCCGAAGAGGAGGAAGACGGCAAGCAGGACGCCGGTCAGCCGGCGACCGGCAGCCGCCGCTTCCTGAGCGAGAACGATGCAGCCGAGGCCGATCGCGGCGAGCAGGAAGAGCGACCATTCGTAGTAGTCGGCGAAGAAATTCGTCGCCACCAGCGCGACGAAGAGGCCGCCGCAGGCGCCGCCGAACGACATCCAGAGATAGAACTCGGTCAGGTGTCGTGGATTCGCCGGGCGACGCCGGTAGAGCTCGCCATGCGCCATCAGGCAGGCGAGGAACATGACGATCAGGTGGCTCCAGCGCATGCCGGCGACGCCGAAATCGAGCTCCAGGCCGAACCAGTCCGGAATCTCCTTGCGCCCGCTGAGCAGAACGGTGGTGATCAGCACGGCGGCCGCCACCCAGCCGCGCCGGTACCAGCGCGGATGATCGAAAGTGACGATAAAGGTGAGCAGATACAGGCCGAGCGCCGCGATCCACAGGCGCGGCTCCGGGGCGACGTTGTGGCTGACGTGATCGGTGGTCGCGATGAAGGCGAGCGAAGCCAGCGCCGGCAGCGCCACCCAGGAAATCCGCCGGCGCAGCGCGATCGGCTCGACGCTCACCTCCGGCGCGGCCGGCGCGGGAGCGAGGTGAATCGGCCGGCGGTGGCTCAGACGATGCATCCATACGGTCACGGTGGCGCACAGCGCGGCAAAGATCCAGAAGCCGACCGTCCAGAAGTGCCCCATGCGGGTGAGCTCGAAATTCGGCTCGAAGAGATAGGGAAAAGAGAGCAAAGCGAGAAACGAGCCGAGATTCGACAGCGCGTACAGGCGATACGCGGAACGGCCGGGAAAGACCTGCGTGTACCAGTACTGGATCAGCGGCCCGGTGGTGGCCAGACAGAAATACGGCAGCCCGACGCTGACGCCGAGCAGGAGCAGGATGCGGCCGATCGGATCTTCCGCGCCGCTCGGCTTCAGGCTCTCGCCGGGGATGACGAAGAAGGCGAGCAGCGCGGCGCCGGCCAACAAGGCGATGTGCAGCCACGACTGCACGCGCGGCAAGGCATAGTGCGAAACGAGATGCGCATAGACGTAGCCGCCGAACAGCACGCACTGAAAAAACAGCATCGCCGCCGTCCACACCGAAGGACTGCCGCCGAACCAGGGCAGAATGAACTTGCTGATCAGCGGTTGCACCTGAAAGAGCAGATAAGCGCTGACGAAGACGGTGAGCGCGAAAAGCACGACGGATCGGCGGTCAACGGCGGTCGCCGCCCCGCTGGCGGATGGGTTCATCATCGATTCAATCTTTCTCGTCATTGAGTGCGCCGCAGCGCGTGTGGGCGGTCGGCGGCTGGTCGGCGGCTGGCCAGAGCCCGTAACGGTCTTCGCCCCAGGCGCTGGCGCCGGGCAGCGGCCATTGCGGCGGCCGGCGCGTGGCAGCGGGGCGAGTGATCTCGCGGTTCATCGCTCGCACTCCTGCGGGAAAGGGCAAGGCGGCGGCCCGGGGGGCTGTCGGCGACGGCGGCTGCCCTCGCCTACCGGCGCCCCGGGCGCCTTGCTTTTTGCTACTGCGCCAGCGCGCAGCAACCGGAAAGCCGATCTGGTCCATGAACACCGGCAAATCCATGCCGGAACTTCGGGGCCGCCGCTGCGGCGGTTGCCCATCCGATCATCGAGCTCAGGGCGAAGCGAAAACCCTGCCTGGCCTTGCGCCTGTCGCGCTGCCTCGCGTTGCGGCTGGCCGAGCGAAGCCTCCTGGCCTCGCTGTTCCACGAGCCGCCGCGCACGACGCGTCGGTTCCTTCTCCCTTACGATCGACATCCCGGCGCTACGATAGCGCAAAACCGCCGCTCGCGCTGAGCAGACGGCGACGAAATGCGCGGGTTTCGCAGCCGTACAGCGTCGACAGCGCGCTGTCGGCGCTGCGCTGCAATTCGCTTTCGCTGACCAGCCCCGCCGCGTCGGCCGCTGCCAGCCGCTGCATCGCGGCACGAAAGCGCGCCAGCTTGCGCCGGCTGGCAAGAACGATTCCCTGGCGTACGCGAAAACCGCAGAACTGCGTTCCCTGCGCGCTGCGCCCGATGCAGATTTTCGGCGTCAGGCGCAAGCCCCGTTCGCGCTGCAAGTGCTCGGCCAGCGCGCCGACGCTCTCCTCGGCCGCGTCGCGACTGTCGCACGCCCAGAAGAAATGGTCCATGTAGCGCACCAGATGGCCGCAAGCGCGATGCGCCAGCAGCAGGCGGTCGGCGCTGTCGAGAAACGCGTTGGCGAAGTGCTGCGAACAGAGCGAGCCGATCGGCAGCCCGACTCCGGGCCCGCCCGTCGCGCCGCAGGCCAGGATGCGCTGCAACAGGCGGAAGAAGCCGTCGCCCTTGAAGCGACGCGCGAGCAAGGCGAGCAACCGCTCGTGCCGTATCGACGGAAAGTACGCGTCGACATCGACCTGGGCAAACCACGGTCGGGCGCGCAAGCCCCCTTGCACCGCCGTCACCGCCGCATGCACGCCTTTGCCGGGTCGGCAGGCATACGCGTTGGCGACCAGCATACGTTCGAAACGCGGCTCGGCGAGGTTGAGGATGGCGTGCTGCAGAACGCGATCGGCAAAACACGCGGCGTGAATCGTGCGCTGCTGCGGGTCGTAGAGGCTAAACGACGAACTGCGCCCGAGCGGCGCCTGCTCGTGCACGATCGACTCGGCCAGGCGAGCGATCTGCCGCTCGAAATCGGCCAGGAAGCGCGCCACCGAAGGGCGCGTGCGCTTGCCCCGCGCCGCCTTCCAGGCGGCAAGCACCAGGTTGCCGTGCTCGGCGATTTCCGCGAGCGTGATCGCTTGCCGCTTCACGCTGCGCCCCCCGCGTTCGCCGGCCACACCTGCTGCCGCAGCGCCAGGAAGCGCGGCGCGTACCGCTCGCGCCGCGCGCTGCCGACACCGTCGATCGCCGCCATCGCCTCGCGCGTGTTCACCCGCTGCTGCACCATCGTCGCCAGTTGCTCGTGGGTCAACATGGTGAACAGGGCGAGCCCTTCGCCCTCGACAATCTCCTGGCGCAGCTTGCGCGGCTTGCACAGCTTGCGCAGGCGCGCATACACCGCGAAATCCGCTTCGTCGAGCACTTCGCGGTCGTCGATGCGGCGTACGCCGCCGGCCTTCACTGCCTCCGGAAGTCGTCCTGGCGCCGGCGCCAGACTGACGCAGATCGCCCAGAACGACGACTCGCCCGCGCCGACGAACGGACGCTGGCCAGCCAGCACGCGCCCTTCGGCGAGCACCTGGTTGCTCTCCGCCTCCGCCTCCGTCTCCGCCTCGGCCTCCGCCTCGGCCGGCGAAAAGGCCGGCACGACAAAAAACCGTGGCTTCATCGTTTGACTTTCCCTTTCTTCTTCCCCGCCGCGCGCCGGCTCGCGGGGGCTGCGGCGTCCGCCGCAGCCCCCGCGCCTTCGCGTCCCGCGAAGGCCGCCGTCGCTTCCTGCCCCTCCGGGGCTGGCGCTCCGCGCCCCCTCATGGACCTAAGGGCGAGCCGGAACCCGACGAGCAGGATGCGGCTGCCAGGCTCGTACCAGTGACGGTAGGCGGAACGCACGTTCCTGCCGACGCTGAGCCACGAGCCGCCGCGCACCACGCGGGAATCGCCCTCGCCTTCAGGATCGCGTGGGTCCTCGCATTCCGCGCGACGGTACCGGCGCTGGCCGTCGGCGCACCATTCCCAGACGTTGCCGTGCATTTCGTACAAACCCCACGCGTTGGCCGGAAACGTCTTCACCGGCACCGTCGTCTGCCGGTACTCGCCTTGCGCGCCATCCGCGTAAGGACGGTTGCCATTGTAGTTCGCCTGCTGCGTGTCGATCGTCTCGCCGAAACTGAACGGCGTCGTCGTTCCCGCCCGGCAGGCGTACTCCCATTCGGCTTCGCTCGGCAGATCGGCTTCGGCGCCCGGCAGCAGTACGCTCAGCTTTGCCAGAAAGCGCTGCACATCGTCCCACGACACCCGCTCGACCGGCTGGCGCACGTCGCGCTGAAAGCTGCTCGGGTTGTCGCCCATTACCGCCTGCCACAGCGCCTGCGTGCACGCGGTGTCGGCGAGCCAGAAACCGCGCGTCAGCCGCACGCGGTGCTGCGGGCCTTCGTCGTCGAAGCGCTCGGGCTCGTCAGGCGGCGAGCCCATACGGAATTCGCCGGGTTCGATCCAGCGCAGGCGCTGTACGACGCCGGCGATCGTTGCATCGAGGTAGACGCCGTAGCGATCGCGGCCGATTTCGCTCGCCCACGCCGGCCGCTGCACGCGCTGGCAGGCGTACGCGTGCGTGCCGGCGAACACGTCGACGCGCTCGGCGCTGCTATCGGCGAGCGGCAGCACGGCGTCGCCGGCCGGCAGGCGAAGCCGACGCGTCTGGCGGCCGACACGGACCGGGACGACTTCGCCAGCCAGGCGGAGCAGCGGCCAGCGGCTGCCGCCCGGCGCTGCGCGCGCCAGCGACAACGCCAGCGTATCGTCGCGCTGGACGAGAACGAACTCGCGCAGCGATGGCGGCTGCGCTGCGACAGCGTGCAGCGCCAGCGCGACTTGCCGCGCGTCGAGCCCGGCCGGCACCTCGTCTTCGCCGCTGAGCACCCAGAGTGGCGCCAGCACGGGCGAGTGCTGCGCCAGCCACGCGCGGTCGCCACCGTTGCGCGCCAGCAGGTCGGCGGCGTAGGCACTCGCCTCGCCGTCGGCCGCGTCGGCGCGCAGCGCGAAGCGGGCGAACCACTCGCGCGCTTGCGCCACGCGCGCCGCGAACGCCTGGCGCGCTTCTTCGTCGGCGTGTGCGTGCCAGATCAGCAGCTCGGCGGCTTCGGTCGAGCGCCCGTGGAAAGCGTGAAAACGCAGCATTTCGCGCAGCACCGCGCTCTGCTCGGCGGCTTGCAGCTTCTCGCGAAAGCGCTCGCGCCAATCGGCGACGCGCGCCGGAGCGATCTCGCAGAAACGCTCGCCCGCGGCAACGTGCTGGCGATTGCCCCAGACCAGCGCTTCGAGTCCCGGCTCGGCGGCAGCGCCTGCCTCTAGCCGGCGCAAGGCGCGCAGCAAACCCGGCTCGACGCGCACGCAACACGCGAGACGCGTGAGCAGCGCCGCCAGTGCATCGCCAAGCGCGCTGCGATCCACCGCCGCCGGCGCTCCCTGCGCCGAGAGCGGATGGCGCTGCTGGCGTTCGTCCAGGCAATGCACCTGCGCCGCACGCCGCAGCCGCGCCGGCACCAGGCGGCGCGAGGCCGGCAGCCAGGCGAGCGGGCGCGCACCGGCAGCGGCCAGGCGAACGAGGTACGCGTGCCAGGCGTGCGAGGCGTGCCCGATCTCGCTCGCCGCATCGCCGGGAGCGAGCAGGCCGAGGTCGCCAAGGATGAGCACCGGCGTCCCCGCCGGCGGCGCCGGCACCTGCCGCGCTGGGCGCGCCGGCGCTTTGCCCGACAGCAGCGCCAGCGGCGCCGCCGGGCTGCCTTCGACCAGGCAGATGCGCAGACCGCCGCGCCCGTGCCGACGCAGCACTTCGTCGAACAGCAGGCGGTAGTCGTGCGCATACGGCACGAGGTGATGCGCGACATCGAGCACGACGAGCAGCTCGCCGCCCCAGGGGTGAAGCTGCCGGCGCGGCAGCTGGCGCGGCAAGCGGGCGCGCGCGAGTGCGCCGACCAACGCGGCAAGGTCGAGCGCGCCCGGCCGCGGCAACGCCAGCGCGCGCTGCAAGGCCGGCCACAGGCGCCGCGTCGGGACGAGCGGCGCATGCGGCACGCCGCCCGGGCGCGGCGCGCAGTCGGCCGCGGTCAGCGGCTGCAGCGTTGGGCCGGCCGCTGGCGCGGCGTCGGCGTCGGCGTGCACGTGGTACTCGCTGAGGACGAAGAGGTCGGCCGACAACGGAGCCCGGGCGGGCGGCGGCTCTTGCGCGCGCGGCGATTCGATTTTCCCTGCTGAGCTCGCCGCGTGCGACCGCACGCTGCCCTCGACCGTACTCACAGTCTTCAGGCGATCGAAACACAGCAAGCCGGCAATGGCGTCGCAGCGCTGGTCTTCGGCGCTCTCCAGCGCCGGCGGCTGGCGACCGCAGACCGTGATCAGCGCCCGCAGCAGGTCGGCGTGGCCGGCAGCAGCGCGCGATCTCACGCCGTGGGCTGCGCCGTAGCCGTTCCGCCCGTCGCCGGCTGCGCAGCGCTCGCGTCAGCCGCCGCTGCCGGCAGCGGCGTACGCGCCTGCGATGCCTCGGCCGGCAGCCCGTCGCCGGTCGCGTGCTTGAGGTAGGCGTACGCCGACAAGCGCTGCAGCCACGCGCGCTGCGCAACGCCGTCGTCGGGCAGCAACTCGCGCACCGCGTAGAGCAGGTCGAGGTATTCGGCGAGCCCCGGCGGCGGCAAGCCGGCAGCGCTGACTGCCGCGCGATCGCGCACGAGCTGGTCGGCAGCGAGCGCCAGCATGTCGTCGGCGAGCAGTTCCTCGCGCGCGCCGTCGGGCAGCCTGGCGAAGTGCGCCCGTCCACGCGCCAGCAGCCAGTCGCGATACGACAGCCTGGGGTCGGCTTGCAGCGTGAGAACGATGCAGCGGCGCAGGAAAGCCGCCGGCAGCTCACGCTCTTCGTTGGTGGTGATGACGATCAGCGGCGCCTGCACACGCGGCCCGCCGACCGGCTCGGCCAACGGCGGCACGCGGAAGCTGCGCTGCGCGAGCACTTCCAGCAGGCTGTTCGGCAGATCGCTGTCGGCTTTGTCGATTTCGTCGATGAGCACGACGTGCCCGCGCGGCTCGCCCCTTTCGCCCTTCTCGCCCTTCTCGCCCTTTTCGCCCTTTTCGTCCTTTTCGTCCTGCTCGTCGTTCTCGCCCCTCTCACCCTTCTCGGCCTTCGCCTTCACCTCGCGCTCGCCCGCGGGCAGGAAGTCCTGCGCCGAACGCCAGCCAAAGGCGAGCCAGAGCACGCCCGGCCGCCAGTAGCGCCGGTCGTCAAGCACGCGCTCACCGGCCTGCGCGTCGGCCAGCCGGCGCACGGCGTCAAAGCGCGCGACCAGATCGCCCGGCTCGAAGCGCGGTTGTATCGTCTCGACATGCAGCTTCCAACCCAGATGCACCGCCGCCGCGCGCGCAAGCTGTGTCTTGCCGGTACCCGGCTCGCCGCGCACGAGCAAAGGCCGCCGCGCGGCGTAGGCGAGCGTCAGTGCGTCGATTTCGGCGGCTGACCACTGGTGCCACGCCTCGGCCTGCTCGGGGGTCTCGGGCAGGCGCGAGACGGCGCCCGAAGCGAGCGTGATGAAGGGGGATTGGATCAACGCGCATGCGTCAGCGAGAGATTCGTTCATGCCAGAGCCGAGAAGAGTGAGTCGATCGGAAAATCACACGGCGTCGTCGCCGCCAGCGGCCGGCGGCGACGCCTCAGAGCGCGGCAGGTTCGCCGCCGCACGTGAAAAGATGCTCGCGAAGGTGTCGCTGAGGTCATCCGCGACTTGGTGCACCCAGGCGTTGAGTTCGTCGCGAGCCGCGCGCGGAAAGAACAATCGGACGTCAAAGGTGCCAAGGTGATCGCGCAGCGCGCAGCGCGCGTCTGCTTGCGCAAAACGGCCTTCCGGGCGTGCCATCGCGACCAGGGAAGTTCCCAGCCTCTTTTCCAAGAGCTTGATCTTCCACCGCAGGTAGCCGCTGGTGAAATTCTTCCCGAGCTCGGGCAGCTTCCGTTCGATGGCGGCCGACAACTCCGCGTTGGTGAGCGGCAAACCCTGTTCCCCAGGGTTGCCAAACTCGGCAACCGGGTGATGCAGCGGGAAGACGTTCGCCGGCTCGTCCATCCCGGGTAACAGACAGAGCCCGAAGCCAAAGCGCGCGGCTGCCTGGACCAGGCTCACCATCCGATCGGCTGCGGTTTCAAGAACCGGGTCGTCAGTGTCGGTATCGATCGCTCCGGCGCTGTGAAAGTGCCGTTCGGCAGCCACGAGAACGATGCGCAGAAAGGCGCTGCAGACCGCTCCTTCCTGCGCTGTCGCGCTGAACCACGAGGCAGCGTGCTTGCCCGTGAAATACTCGGGAGCAAGGACGAGCAGGCGTTCGACCTCGTCTTCGCGCGCAAGCCTAAAGATCTTGTCAGCGGTAAGCGGACGCGGCAGTTCCTCAAACAGCGACGCGCCAGAAAAGGCTTTGTTCCGGGAAAGATCTCGCCAGTGCTTGTGCAAGTGATCGTGCAACATCCGCTGCAACTCGGTCGCGTCGGCAGGCGGTGGCGGAATGCGATCGTGGCCAGAATCATCACCCGCGTCGACCTCCGGACGAGGTGATGAACTGGGCGGCAAGGCACGGAGAACCGCCACCTTCAGCGCCGCGGGATCGGTAAACAACGCCAACCTCGGCAAGTCGCCGGCCGCCGATTGCAGGCGGTCGCGCAAGCGGCGAATTCGCTGTCCGCCCTCGTTCTCGCCGGTATGGCTGTCCATATCCTTTGGCAGGAAACGCGCTTCTTCGCTTTTCAGAAAGAGGTAACGTTCCTTGCCAGCCTCGCCTGCCGCGTCGAACTCGAGTTCGGTGATCGACTTGCTCTGCCCCGGCGGGACGAAGCCGTAACGCAGGCCAACGATGCCGAGATAGGCGTCGCAAGCTTGCACATCGGCAATACAGCTCTCCCAGAGCGGACGCGGATCGGCTTCGTAGCTGTCGACGATGTTGTAGCCGTAGCGCCCGCTCAACGCTTCCTTCACCGCCTGGCGTTCGGCTTCGAGATCGGACAGCGTCGATGACAAGTACAGCTTCATACCCTCCCCTCGCCGCCAGGCTGGCGTTTGTCCCTGAATTTGCTGCGCAGTTGCTGCCGGTGGAGTATACCCTTGCCGACCGCCGGGCGGACGCGCGAGCGCTGGCCGGCGGTCGGCACTTCTCGCCCGGCGAGGGCCGCTTACGAGCGCAGCGTTCTCAGTTCCTTGTTCAGGAGGCGGATTCGCTGAGCGAGCACGACGGCGATGCCGGCAAAGATTTGCGCCGCGGCCTGACTGTTTTCCGTCGCCAGCGCGTCGAAGCGCTGTCGCGAGAGGACGAAGCAGTGAACCTCGGTCACCGCCAGCACGTCTGCCGAGCGTCGCCGACTATCCAGGAAGCCCATCTCGCCGACCAAGGCGCCGCGGCCGAAAGTGCCGATGTGCCACTCGTCCTTCTTCTGCAGCGGCAAGGCAACGCGCACGGTGCCGGCACGGATGAAGAGCAACACGTCCTCGCGCGAACCCGCTTTCAACACCTTCGTCCCGGCGGGATAGGTACGCGGCTCGATGATGCTCGCCAGGTCCTGCAGCGTACCCGGAGCCCAAGCATGCACGGCCTCGATGTCGGCCAGTTCGAGCGGCCGGCCCTCGTCGTCGGCCGGGCATTCGCTGGCGAGGATCTGCCCTTCCACCCACTCCAGCGCGTCGTCCAACTGGCGAAACGCCAAGGCCTTGCCGGTGTCGCGAACGAGCCCCACTTCGCGCAGGTAGCGTTTCATCTTCAGCCCGCTGGGCAGGTTGCGCGGGATCTCGGTGAAGATCATCTTGCCGCCGACGGCGTCCAGACGATCCTTGATCTGCTCCAGCACGTGCGTCGCGCTCAGATCGAGCGACTGCACGCGTTGCAGACTGAGAATCACGTAGCTGCGCGCACCGACTTCCGGCTCCAGCGCCTTGTACAACTGATTGGCCGTGCCGAAAAACAGGCTGCCCTGCAATTCGACGACCACCGTCTGCTTGCCGCTCTTCAGCAGAATGGCCAGCTCCTGCTCGGGGCGAACCACGCGCGAAAAGATCGCTTCGCCCTCGACCTTGGCGTGCAACACCTTGACGCGCGCCTGCTCGCGCAGGTAGAGCATGATCGCCAGCAGTATCCCGGCGGCCGAAGCGGCGATCAGGTTGACGGTCAGCGCGACGCCGATCACCGTCACGACGACCATGAAATCGAGGCGTGTCGAGGCGACCCGGAAGAACTCCAGGCTCTGCCAATCGATCATCCGGTAGCCGATGACCAGCAGAATCGCGCCCAGCGCAGAAATCGGCAGCCAGGCGACCGCCTCGGCGAGCGCGAGAAAAGCGAGCAGTGCAAGCAGCCCCTCGATCACGCCCGACAGCCGGGTCTGCGCGCCGCTGCTGATATTGACCAGCGAGGCGCCCATCGTCCCCGCACCGGGAATTCCTCCGAGCAGAGCCGATCCGATATTGCCCATCCCCTGCGCCAGCATTTCGCGATTGGGATCGTGCTCGGAGCAGGTCATCGCGTCGAGCACGACGCAGGTCTTCAGCGTATCGATCGAGAGCAAGGCCGCCAGCGACACCGCCGGCAGGCCGATCGCAGCGAGCAGCGCCGGGTCCCAGGCGCCGAGCAGGCGCAGATTCTGCGTCACCGTATCGAGCAGACTGCCGCCCGTCTGCGCCAGCGGTCCCACGATGTACGGGTTGTTCTCGAGCTGCCACAGCCTGGCATCGACGAAACCGAGCGCAGCGTAAGCCAGCCCGCCTGCCGCCAGCGCGATGATCGCCGGCGGAATTGCCCGGATGATCTTTGGCAGGCCGAGCATGGCGCCGATCACCAGCGCCGCCACGATCAGGCTTTGCCAATGCCAGGTTAGCGGATGCAGCAGCGCCTGACTCAGCGGAACACCGCGTTCGACCCCCAAAACGCGCGGCAACTGGCTGCCGATGATGGTGATTCCGACCGCGGACAGGTAGCCGACGACGACCGGATACGGAAGATAGCGGATCAGCCGCCCGATCCCGCTCAGTCCGATGCCGATCTGGATCGCACCGGCGAACAGGCCGATCAACATCAGCCGGAGCATGATTTCTTCCGGAGGGCTGCCGCGGCCAGCGAAATCGATCGCGAGCGCGGCCATCAGCGCCGCCGCCGGAGCGCACGGCGCGGTAATCAGACGATTCGTGCCGCCGAAGCTGGTCGCAATCAAACCGAGGACGGTCGCGCCGAGGATTCCGGCCAAAGCGCCGTGCGCCGCATAACTGCCGCCGAGCGGAGAAAAGATCGTCACGCCGAATGCGATGGCCGACGGCAGCGCAACCAGCATCGCCGCCAGGCCGCCCCAGGCATCGCCAATCCAGCCTGATCTTCCGGTTTGTGCCGACCCCAAATCGACATTCATGCTGGGTCTCCTTCCGATCAGGTACGCGCTCCGCCAAGCGCCGGAACACATCCCCCACCAGAAAGGAGCGCCACGCCTTGCTGCATCGGCCAAGGGCGGCTGACCCGATCGCCTGGGTTGACCCGGCTTCTCAAGAATAGACAAGCGAATGCCGGTTGCGCAAGTTCGGCAGTCGACTGGCCGACTGGCCGACTGGCTCACTGTCGGCCGAGCCGCCGGCGTCGCCGTCTCGGCGGTATCGCCGCATCGGCCGAGCACCTGGCTCAGCGGCGTCGCGCGCATTGACATTCGTCGTCGGCAGGGCGATATTTGCCTGCCGGTGGCGCGCGTTTGCCACCAATTGAGCCATTGAATCAGCACCGCGCGGCATGCGTACGGGAGGGGAGATGAACGGTCGCTGGAGGATGCGCGGCGTCGCTGGCTTTGGCCGCTTGCTGCTGCTGCGGGTCATGCCGCTGATCTGGCGGTTGCTGCTGCCGCTGATGTCTCTGGTAGCGCTGATGCCGCTCGCCGCGCTCGCCGGCGAACCGACGAGCGAACCGCTGCTGCGGCTGGAAACCGGCATGCATACGGCGGTGATCAAGCGTATCGCCACCGACGCGGCCGGGCGCTGGGCGGTGACCGCTTCGGACGACAAGACGGCGCGCGTCTGGGACCTCGCCGTGCCGCCGCCCGGCGGGCAGACGGCCGGTGATCGGGCGCCCGCACCGGCGGTCGTTCTGCGCCCGCCGCAGGACGCCGGCAACGAAGGCAAGCTCTACGCCGTCGCGCTGTCGCCCGACGGCACGACGGTCGCGCTCGGCGGCTGGACCGGCGGGGATTGGGATGGCAAGGACAACATCTACCTCTTCGAGCGCGCGAGCGGACGCCTGCTGCGGCGCATCGGCGGTCTGCCGAATGTCATCAATCACCTCGCCTGGTCGCCCGACGGCCACTGGCTGGCGGCAAGCCTTTTTGGCGGCCACGGCGTACGCGTTTTCGACGCGACGAGCGGCGACGAGCGCGGCAGCGACAGCGACAGCGACAGCGACTACCAGGACGATTCCTACAGCGCGCATTTTCGTGCCGACAGCCGCCGACTGCTGACCACCGCTCGCGACGGCAAGCTTCGCCTGTACGCGCTCGAAGCGGGTCGCTGGCGCCTGTTGCGCAGCGCCGCAGCGGCCGGCGGCAAGGAGCCGTACGCCGCGCGCTTCTCGCCCGACGGCCGGCGAATCGCGCTCGGCTTCCACGACAGTACGCGCGTGCAGGTGGTCGACGGCGAAACGCTCGCCGAAGTCGCGCAACGGACGACGCAGGGTGTCGCCAACGGCAACCTCATGAGCGTCGCCTGGTCGGCCGATGGCCGCGTGCTGTTCGCCGCTGGTCGCTGGCACGCGCAGGGCAAGTTCCCGCTGCGCCGCTGGCGAACCGCCGACTGGTCGCCGCTCGCCGACCTGCCGCTCGCCAACGACACGATCATGGACCTCGCGCCGCTGCCCGACGGGCGAGTGTTGTTTGCTGCCGGCGACCCGGCGTGGGGAATCGTCTCCGCCGACGGCGGCGTCGAACTGCGGCGCGAGGCGGCGATCGCCGACCTGCGCGACCAGTACGATGTCTTCGCGCTATCGCCCGACGCCCGCCGCGTTCGCTTCGGCTATCGCCAGTGGGGCGGCGACCCGCGCGTCTTCGACCTCGGCCAACGCGAGTGGGTCGCCGAAGGTGGCGGCGAAGGCGAGCGCCAGGCCGACCGCCGCGTTGACGCAAGGGCGGACAAAAAAGCAAGCGGCAAGCCGACCGCAAGAGCCAACGCCAAGGCGCCCGGCAAAACCGCCGCTGGCGCCGGCGAGCTCGCGCTCGCGCGCACCAGCGCCGCCGACCTCGAACTGCGCGACTGGAAGCACCACACCCGGCCCACGCGCAACGGCGAGCCGCTGCCGCTCGCACCCCACGAAATGTCGCGCAGCGTCACGATCAGCGCCGACGGCGAGCACTTCGTACTCGGCGCCGATTGGTCGTTGCGCTTCTTCACGCGCAGCGGCACAGAGCTCTGGCGGCAGCCGGTCCCCGGCGCCGCCTGGGCGGTCAACGTCAGCGCCGACGGCCGCTTTGTCGTCGCGGGCTACGGCGACGGGACGATCCGCTGGCACCGCGTCAGCGACGGGAGCGAGGTCGTCGCCTTCTTTCCGCACGCCGACCGGCAGCGCTGGATCGCGTGGACGCCGGAAGGCTATTACGACGCTTCGCCCGGCGCCGAGGAACTGATCGGCTACCACCTCAACCACGGACGCGAGCGCGCCGGCGAGTTCGTCAGCGCCGCGCAGTTGCGCGAAACCTTCTACCAGCCGGCGCTGCTCGCGCGCCGACTCGACGCCGACGGCGACCAGCGCCTGGCCGAAGTCGTCGCGCGCCGCGGCGACGTGCGCCAGATCCTCGCCGCCGGGCCGCGCCCGCAGATCGAGCTGCTCTCGCCGGCCGCAACGACGAGCGACGGCGACTACCAGTTGCAAGTGCGCGTCCGCCAGCTCGGCCAAGGCGAGCACCGGCTGCGCCTGCGCATCGACGAGCAGGAGTTCGCCGGCCGCTGGCAGACGCAGGCGCTCACCCCCGGCGGCATCGTCGTCAACCCCTTGACCGACCTGGCGCCGGGACTGCGCCGGCTGAGCGTCGAACTGGTCGACGGCCGCGGCGTCGCTTCGCCGCCGCTACGCGTCGCGCTGCAGGTGAAGCCGCCCGCGAGCACGCCGCCGCCGCGCCTGCACGTGTTCGCCGTCGGCGTGACGCGCTATCGCGACCAGGCGCTGGCCAAGGGAGTCGCCTTTGCCGCCGACGACGCGAAGGCGGTCGCCGCCGCATTCCAGCGCGGCGGGCAGGGCGTGTACCAGCCGGGCGTGGTCCGCGTCCTCGCCGACGCAGAAGCCACCAGCAAGGAGGCGATCCTCGCCGCCGGCCGGAAAATCGCCGACGAGGTACGCGCGCACGACGCTTTCGTCCTCTACCTCGCCGGACACGGCCGCACGGTCGAGGGCGATTACTACTACGTCCCCGCGCAGGTGGTCTTCCGCAACCAGGAACAGTTCCGCAACGATGCCCTCGGCGGCGAAGCGCTGCGCGGCCTGCTGGCGTCGATCCCGGCCAGCAAGCTGCTCGTCCTGCTCGACACGTGCAGCAGCGGCTCCTTCCACCTGCCAGGACGCGCCGGCCTCGACGACAAGGCAGCGATCGACCGCTTGCAGCGCATCAGCGGCCGCGCGCTGATCGCCGCCGCCGCCGACGAGAAAATGGCGCTCGAAGGCGAAGGCGGCCACGGCGTCTTCACCTACGCCTTGCTGCGCGCACTCGCCGGCGACGCCGCAAGCGATCCCGCCACCGGCTGGATCTCGGTCACCGCGCTCGGCGAATACATCGACCGCCAGGTGCCCGCGATCACCCAGCGCAAATGGAAATACCAGCAGATCCCGGTCGCCAACACGCCGGTACCGTTCCCGATCGTGCGCAAGCCGGCGAACGGACGGTGAGCGCCGCGCAGCCGCCGCGCGGCGTGCGGGTGTTCGTCTCGTACGCGCACGAGGACGACGCGCTGCGCCTCGAGCTGCACAAGCATCTGGACGACTTGGCGAGTAGCGGCGAAATGGTTTTGTGGGACGACCGCCAGATTCCACCTGGAGCGAACTGGGAGGAGGAAATATTCTCGCGGCTCGGAGCAGCGGACATGATCCTGCTCCTGGTCAGCGCAGACTTCCTCGCTTCCGCCTTCTGCAAGGAGGAGACGCGGCGCGCGATTGCCCGGCGCGACGATGCTGGCGACCAAGTGATTGTCGTACCGGTCATTCTGCGCGATTGTCGGTGGGAACATCTGCCCTTCGCGAGGTCGCAGGTGCTGCCGCCTGGCGCCACGCCGCTGCGCAATGAGCGCGACAAGGACGCCTATTTCAAAGCTGTTGCCGATGCTCTGGCGGAGGAGATCAAGCGCTTCGATCAGGTCAACAAGCCGTGGGTACGGCGAATCGGCCCGCGTTTGCGCGATCCGACAGGGCGGCGTCGTTTGCGCTTCGTCCTCGCTTTGCTCGTGCTGCTCGCCGTTTCGGTCGGCGCCGCCCTCTGGTGGGGCAAAGCGCAGATGTCGGCGGGGGTGGCGGCGCTGCGCGATGGCAGCTATGCGGCCGCGCACGAGGCTCTGGCTGCCGAGTGCCAACGTGCGTGGTGGGGCAGCGCGCGTGTGTGTGCCGCGGCAGAAACGGCAAAGCTTGGCATGTTGCTCGAAGCGCCGCCCGAGCAGCTCGACGTGGAAGCAGTCGGGCGCGGCGTTGGCGAACTGCGCGCGCGGCCCGGCGGCGAGCAGAATGCGACGCTGCTGCTCTTCGCCGCGCAACTGAAACTGCGCGAAAGCGATCCACAACGCCGTGGCGCAGCGATCGCCGAAGCGCTGCGCCTGCTCGAGCAAGCGATCGCGCTCGATCCCGAACTGGCCGAGGCGCATTACGTGCTCGCCGACCTGAGCCTGGCGCGCGCCGATTACGCGACAGCGCTCTCGGCGCTCGACAAGGCGGTGGCCAGCGCACCCGATGCGCCGCACTACCGCAACGCGCGCGCCTACGCCCGCTGGCAGTCGGGCGACGTGCGCGGCGCCGAGGCCGACTACCGGCAAAGCGCCGACGGCGGCGTGCTGCTCTCGCACCTTGAGCTGGCCGAACTGCTCTGGCGCGACGGCCGCTTCGCCGCCGCCGCCGACCAGCAACAGGCCGCGTACGCTGCGCTGCGTGACGACCAGGTGCCACGCCGCGGACGCAACCATTTGCCCTGGATCTTCGCGAACGAGCTGGCGAAGCAGGCGGAAACGCCGCCCGGCGAGGCGTCGACAGCCAAAGCGTCGTCAGGCGAGGCGTCGAAAGCGGAAGCGCCGCCGGGCGAGGCGTCGAAGGCGCAAACGCGGCGGCTCCTGGTCCTGCGGCTCGTGGCCGAGAAACGCTGCTATGCGCAACTCGCCTGGCAGGCTTCGCGCTGGCTGGCCGGACAGACGCCACCGGCGACGGTCGAGGAAGCGGCGACGCCGGCCAACGACTGCGGCCCACATCGCAGCGAGATTCAGACGACGCTGGCCGGCGCGCTGCAGCGCGCAACGCCGCCGGCAGCGCAGGCGCGCGCCGCTGCCTTGGCGGCGGCGCTGCAAGCTGGCCAATAGCTTGACCGTCGCGGCTGGTCGGCCGGCAGACCAGACGCATTCCCCAGCGGCGAGCGCCCTCGTCGCCCGCGTGCTTCCTGCCGGCGCGAAGCGACTTTGCAGTCGTGCCAATCGCGCGGCAGTCGTGCCCATCGCGTGCCAATGGCGCGCCAATCGCGTCGCTGCGAGCGCTGGATTACAATTCGGCTTCGTTCCGGGCGACTTGCTCCTGCCTGCGGGCTGCCGCCCGCCGAGCGTCGCGCCCGCCGGCGACCCATGCGCCGCCGTGCCGATCAGACTTTCCTGACTGCCTTCCGCCGATGACTACTGCAAGTCGCTCGCAAGCCCTCTATCGCGCCGCCGAACTCCGCCTGATCGAGAACGCTGCCGCTGATCAGCCACTGATGCAGCGCGCCGGGCTGGCCGCGGCCGACCTTGCCAGTTCGCTCTGCCGGCAACCGGGAGCGCCGGTGCTGCTCCTCGCCGGGCCGGGCAACAACGGCGGCGACGCTTTCGTTGCCGCCCGCCATCTGCGCGAACGCGGGCTTGCTGCCAGCCTGGTCTTCGCCGGCGATGCCGACCGGCTGCCATCGGATGCGGCAGCGGCGTACCGCCGTTTCGTCAACGACGGCGGCGTCGCCCTCGACGATCTGCCGCCCGATCGGCGCTGGTCGCTGATCGTCGACGGGCTGTTCGGCATCGGCCTGCAGCGTCCGATTGCCGGACGCTACGGCGATCTGGTGGCGGCAGCCAACCGGCTGGCGGCGCGTGACCGCTGTCCGCTGCTCGCGCTCGATTGCCCGAGCGGCCTCGACGCCGACACCGGTGCGCTGCGCGGACCGGCGATTCACGCCAGTCACACGCTCACCTTCATCGCCGCCAAGCCTGGCCTGTTCACCGGCGATGGGCCGGACTGTTGCGGCATCGTCTCGGTCGCCCGGCTCGATCTGGCAGCCGAGCGGCTGGTGCGCCCGACCGCAGGAACGATCGGCACCGAACTCTTCGCCGACCGCTTGCAGCCACGTCGGCGCAACAGTCACAAGGGCAGCTACGGCGACGCCGGCGTGCTCGGCGGGGCCGACAGCATGGTCGGCGCGGCCTTTCTCGCCGGACGCGCGGCGCTCAAGCTGGGCAGCGGTCGCGTCTATCTCGGGCTGCTCGACGCACAGGCGCCGGCGTACGATACGCTGCAGCCGGAATTGATGCTGCGCCAGCCCGAGGCGCTGCTGGCGACGCCGTTGAGCGCGCTCGCCTGCGGCCCCGGTCTGGGAACGAGCGGCCAGGCGCTCGCGCTGCTCGAACGTGCTTTCGCGCTCAACCTGCCGCTGCTGCTCGACGCCGACGCGCTCAATCTGCTCGCGCGCGAGCAACGCCTGCAGGAGACGCTGGCACGGCGGACGGCGCAGCATCCGGCGACGACCCTCCTCACGCCACACCCAAGCGAGGCGGCGCGCCTGCTCGACTGCACTACGGCGCAGGTGCAGGCCGACCGCGCCGGCGCCGCTTTGCAGCTTGCCGCGCGCTATCGGGCGCTGGTCGTCGTCAAGGGCTGCGGCAGCATCATCGCAACGACCGACGGCGAGTGGTGGATCAACACCAACGGCAACCCGGGGCTGGCGACGGCGGGCAGCGGCGACGTGCTGAGCGGGCTGGTTCTGGCGCTGCTCGCGCAGGGCTGGCCGGCGCACCAGGCCTTGCTTGCCGGCGTCCATCTGCACGGCGCGGCGGCCGACGGCGTCGTCGCCGAAGGTTGCGGACCGGTCGGCCTGACCGCCGGCGAGCTGATCGATGGCGCCCGTCGCTGCTTCAACCGCTGGCTGACGGATGGCGGATAGCCGGCCAGCGGCACTACATCTTGCCGGAGTTCTGCTCTGTCTGAGCGCTTTGTTGCTGTTTGCGGCGCTCGACGCAACCGCCAAGTATCTGGCCGCCTTCCTGGCCGTTCCGCTGCTCGTCTGGGCGCGCTATCTGGTCCATCTGCTGCTGATGCTGGCTTTCGTTGCGCCGCACATGGGCCGGCAGCTCGTCGTCACCTCGCATTTCTGGCTGATGAGCCTGCGCGGGCTGACGCTTGCCGGCGTCACCTTGCTTGGCCAACTGGCGCTGCAGAGCTTGCCGCTCGCCGAAACGACCTCGCTCGTCTTTGTCGCGCCGCTGCTCGTCGCGCTGCTCGCCGGCCCCGTGCTCGGCGAACGCGTGCCGCGGCGCGCCTGGCTGGCCACCGGCGCGGGCTTTGCCGGCGTCCTGCTGATTGCCCGACCGGGCGGCGCGCTGAGCGGCCCGGCGGTCGCCTGCGCGCTTGGCGCGGCGCTCTTCTACGCCGCCTACCAGCTTCTCACGCGCAAGCTGGTGGCGACCGAACCGGCGCTGCGTCTGCTCTTCTACACCGCGCTCTTCGGCACGCTGGCG
>NZ_JAPUVR010000122.1 GCF_029255125.1 Accumulibacter sp.
ACTCCTTCGCAACGTGAGGTGCCAAATTATGCCAGGAGCAACCTCTCGCCTGGTCAAATAACGTGCCACATCGAATTCCTGAGCTCTGCCTCAATACCCCGCCGAGATCCGGAAATCTGAATTGATGCTCTCCATATTCCTATTCTAATTCCAATCGCCGCTTTCGGCGGTGACAAAGCCAACCCATGTTCGATTCGGTTCTCGTCTGGTTCCGGCGCGATCTGCGCGACACAGACCATGGCGCGCTCGACGAGGCGCTCCGCCAAGCGCGGCGCGTCCATTGTGCGTTCATCTTCGACCGCGAGATTCTCGATGCCCTGCCCGAGCGTGCTGACCGGCGGGTCGAGTTCATCCGCGATTCGCTGCTCGAGCTCGATCAGGCTCTGCGTTTGCGTGGCGGCGGCCTGATCGTGCGCCACGGCTGGCCACGCGAAGAAATCCCGCGCCTGGCGCAGGAACTGGGCGTTGCCGCCGTCTTCGTCAACCGTGACTACGAGCCGCTGAGCAAGCGGCGCGACGCCGCCGTCGCAGCGACCCTGCGTCGGGCTGGCATCGACTTCCGTTCGTGCAAGGATCAGGTGGTGTTTGATGGCGAAGAAATCCTGAATCGTGCTGGCCACCCCTACACCGTGTTTACGCCGTACCGGAGAGCTTGGCTCGCCCGCCTGACGGAAGACCGTCCGCCCACGCCCGGCCAGCCGCCAACCGGGGCACTTGCCGCACTCCCGGCGGCCGACCAGGTGCCGACCCTGCACGCGATCGGCTTCCGCAGCAGCGATCCCGGTGCGCCACGCCTGGCGACCGGGATGAGCGGCGCGCAGACCTTGCTGGATGACTTTCTTGGACGAATCGCGCGCTACGCGGAACAAAGGAACTTTCCCGCCATCAAGGGCGTTTCATACCTGTCCGTACATTTGCGCTTTGGCACCGTCTCGATTCGTCATCTCGTCCTGCAGGCAATCGCCCACGGCGCGCTGCTCGATCCCGCCGGAGGAGCCGCCACTTGGCTCGGTGAGCTTATCTGGCGCGATTTCTACTTCATGATTCTCGATCACTTCCCGCATGTCACCGAGAGTGCGTTCCGGCCGGCGTACGACGCCATCTGCTGGGAACAGGGGACGTGGGCAGACGAAGCATTCGCCGCCTGGTGCACCGGATGCACCGGCTATCCACTGGTCGACGCAGCGATGCGGCAACTCAATCAGACCGGCTACATGCACAACCGCCTGCGCATGCTCGTCGCTTCGTTCCTGAGCAAGGATCTGGGTCTCGACTGGCGCCGCGGCGAAGCCTATTTCGCAAGCAAACTGAACGACTTCGATCTGGCAGCCAATAACGGTGGGTGGCAATGGGCAGCCTCGACCGGCTGTGATGCACAGCCGTATTTTCGCATCTTCAACCCGCTGACCCAGTCCGAGCGCTTCGACCCAGCCGGGAAATTCATTCGCCGCTACCTTCCGGAGTTGAGCAAGGTTCCCGATCGGCATCTGCACGCGCCTTGGCGCATGTCTCAGTCCGAACAAGCTGCGTGCGCAACTTTCGTCGGGGACGCCATTCGCCAGCCGCTGGTTGACCATGAAACGGCACGCCAGCGCACGCTGGCGCGCTATTCGGTGGTCAGGAATCGCGCCGCGCCTTGACGTGCTGGCCGACCAATTGCAGAAGCTCATCCTCTTGATAGGGCTTGCCGAGATAATGATCGACACCCAGATCAAGCGCATACTGCCGGTGCTTCTCGGCCGTGCGTGAAGTGATCATGATGATCGGGATCTTGCGCAGGCGCTTGTCGGCACGAATGTTTCGCGTCAGCTCGAAACCGTCCATACGCGGCATTTCGATATCGACCAGCATGACGTCCGGCAGCGTCTTGGTCAATTGCTCGAGCGCTTCAACGCCGTTCTTGGCGGTCGTCACCTGGTAACCTTCACGCGCCAGCAAACGACTGGTGATCTTGCGCACGGTCAGCGAATCGTCGACGATCATCACCGTCGGCAAGTCGCCAGCCTGCGCGGCAGTCTCCTCTCCCTTGTGCTGCACCGGTACCGGCGAGACCGCAGCCTGTGTGCGAACCCGGCTGGCCAAGGCCACCGGGTTCAGAATCAGGACAACCTGCCCGTTACCAAGAACGGTTGCGCCAGCGACGCCAATGACCCGGGCAAGCTGCGGCCCAATGTTCTTGACGACGATCTCCTGGTTGCCAACCACCGCGTCGACCTGCGTTGCGATCCTGTTTGTACCGCTGCGCAGCAGCAGCACCCAGTAGCGCGCGTGCCTTTCGGGAAGCGCCCGCAGGTCGCCGAGCAAATGCGGTAAGTAGTGGAACGGGTAGCGGTTCTCTCCCCAGACGGCGAAGTTGCCATCACGAATGCGCGCCAGACCCTTCTCGCGGAGGTCGAGAACCTGCTCGATCATGGCCGACGGAATCGCATACTGCGTGCTGCCCGAACGCACCAGCAAAGCCTTGGTGACCGCCAGCGTAAGCGGAAGGTAGAGGCGGAAGGTGGTCCCCTGTCCGGCGCTGGAGGCCACCTCGATACGGCCACCGAGACTGGCGACTTCGCTACGCAGAACATCCATGCCGATGCCGCGACCCGACAACTGCGACAGTTCGCTGGCTGTAGACACACCGGGAACAAAAATCAGGTCAACCACCCGATCGTCGTCAGCCGCCTGCTCGCGGGTCAGCAGGCCTGCTGCCAAGCCGCGTGCACGCAGGCCATCGAGGTCGAGGCCAGCACCGTCGTCGGAGAAATTGAGGATGATCTCGTTGCCTTCCTGGGTCAGGGTCAGCGCGATCTCGCCGATCTCCGGTTTGCCCCGCGCCCGACGCACTTGCGCCGTTTCCAGCCCATGGGCAACCGCATTGCGCAGCATGTGTTCGAGCGGGGCCAGCATCTTGTCGAGCACCGTTCGGTCGAGTTCCAACTGTGTCCCGCGAATCTCGAGGTTCGCGCGCTTGCCCAGTTCCTTGGCTGCCTGCCGCACGATCCGATAGAGACGATCGGCAATACTGCCGAAGGGCACCATCCGGATCGACATCAGCTCCTGTTGAACTTCACGGTTGAGCCGTGCCTGCGCCAGGATCGCAGCGTTGGCATCGTCAAGATTCTTCAACAGCGTCTGCTGGACTGTGGCGACGTCGTTCACCGATTCCGCCATCATCCGCGTCAGTTCCTGGAAGCGCGTGAAGCGGTCGAACTCGAGCGGGTCGAAGTCAGCCCGCCCTTCACCCGCTTGCGCGGTACGCGACTGCATCTGCGTCTCAGCCTGAATCTCGATATCGCGCAACTGTCGGCGCAGGCGGATGACGTTTTCGGTCAGGTCTAGCAGCGAAACCTTGATCGCCCGCATCTCGCCTTCGATGCGCGAGCGAGCAATCGACAGTTCGCCTGTTTCGTTGACCAGCCGATCGATCAGGTCGGCGCGCACACGCAAGCTCGCGCGCTGCACGGAACTGTCACCCTCGCCTTCGGCAAACTCGGGCAGACTCACGGCGTGTTCCGGCTCGCTCGTCACCGTCGCGTCATGGAGCGCCGCGGGCTGCGCGGTCGGTGTTGCGGAAACGGGCTCGCCAGCCAGATCCAGGTGGGTGTGCGCTGCCTGACCGCGCTGCAGGCTATCGACGATCTGTACGATCGCATCAAACGCGTTATCGACGTCGTCGATCAGTTCGACCGATGCCTGACCTTCGGCCTGCGCCTCAATGAGGCGTGTTTCGATCGCGTGCGTCATTTGGCCGAGGTTCATCGCCCCGGCCATGCGGGCACTTCCCTTCAGCGTATGGAACAGCCGCGCGAGCCCGCGAACGACTTCGGGGTTGGCCGGTTCTTCCCGCCAGGCAAGCAGTTGTTGCGTGATCCGCTGCGCCAGATCCAAGGCTTCGTCGATGAACAGAGGCAGCAGTTGCTCGTCCAGTTCGTCGCGTAGCGCCTGCCCATCACTGGCGCTGGCGAACGCAGCAGCAGCCGGAACGGCGGCCGGCAACTCGACAATCGCTGGCGACGCGCTGACCTCGGTAGCGACCCCGGCGGGCACCGGCTTTTCGCGCTCCTCCGGATAAAGCGCCGACAGCCGCTCGACCAGGCTGTTCGCCGGCTGCGGTTGCCGTCGGCCGGCGATTGCCACCAGCATCAAGGCCAATTCGTCGATTGTCTGGCGGACTACCTCAAGCGCTTCGAAGTTGCCCGGGTGCGCCGTCGAGTTGCGCCGCTGGAGCGCCATTTCCAGAGCTCGCCCCAAGCGATTCACCGCTGGGAAGCCGACGGTTCCGGCGATGCTGGCCAGCGTGTGCGCGGCACGATACATCTCGTTCGTCGTCGGCGCCAGAGGGTCGGCAGCCAGTGCCGAGAACTCGGCTTGCAGCGTGGCCAGATGCGTCTTCGCTTCGTCGTTGAAGATTTCGGCCAAAGACGGCGGAAGCGAAAACTCCGCCTCGCCACCCGTGTCGAACTGCCGCTCCTCGGCCAGCGGCACTCGCCTGACGTCAGTCACCGCAGCGTCTGCCGTAGCCTCGACTGCCGCACTCGCCGGTTCAAGGTGAACAGCCGGCGCTTCTGTCGCCGCAGCGGACGGCAAGGCAGGAGTAGTATCGGCCCCGCCAATCAGGCTTGCCGCCAGACTGGTCACACCGCTTGCGTCGGGCGCTTGGCCGCGTCCGGTCTTCAGATGGTCGACCCAAGCGAGGAAAACCGCGTACGACTGGCCCACTAGATCGAAAATCGGCGCGTTGACTTCGCTTTCCTGACGCAGCCAGAGATTGAGCACTTGTTCGACCGACCACGCAACTTCGCCCAGGTCACGCAGGCCGACCATCCGGCCGCTGCCCTTCAAGGTATGGACCGAGCGGCGTATCGAAGTCAAGACCTCGACATCGTGCGGGTGCTTACGCAGAGCCTGCAGATCGCGCTTGATGCTGACCAAAACTTCATCGCCCTCGTCGAGAAAGATCTCGAGCAGTTCAGCGTCGACTTCCTCGGTGCTCGCCTGGGCCAGCATCACCGTCTTGGCCGAAGGTTCCGGGGCGAGCTGAGCCGCCGGCTTGAGCGTCGCCATCGCTTCGTCGATCTGCTCGGCGGCATCGCCGCCGGCCGCCAGGGCGGAAAGCACCTGCTTGGTTTGCTGGCCGAGTTCGCTGTCTGCTACCAGATCGGCGTCCTTTTGCAGCGCGGTGAGGTTCTGCCGGATTTCCTGGCGAAGTTCGGCATCGCTCGGCTGCTCGCGCAGCGCAACCAGGAGCGCATGCGCCTCGATCTTCTGTTGTTCGACCTCCTGCTCGACCGTAGCCTCGGCCAATTCGCTAGCCGCCTTGCTGGGCTCTGCGCGCAGGCGGTCAACAAACGTGGCAAAGCTCGTCGCGCCATGCTGCAAGGCATCGACAAAGAAGCCAATCAGCGACAGTTGTTCGGCGACACGCTCGAATTCATCCTCGGGCGGTCGTGTAGCCGCCTCGGCAAACGCCCTGATCTGAGTCGCGCACGCCTGAAGAACGGCGACCGCGTCGTCATGACGCATCATGGTCAGGGCACCCGCGACCTGATGCAGCGGTCCTTCGAGACCCTTAAGCTCGACGCGTTTTTCCGGGTCACGGAAGAAGGCGTCGAGCACCTGTTCGACCAGCGCAAGGTTGCTTTGAATCTCCTTGGCAACCTGAACAGTCAGCAGCTTTTCCTGGGCCCGACGCGACATTTCGTCGAGCGACGGATGCTCCGATTCTGGCGGCGGAGGCGTGCCCGTCAGGCAATCATGGATCCGCTCGATCATGACGCTTACCTGGTGGCCGAAACTCTGCTCCAGGTGTTGCATGTTTTCCAGGGCGTGTTGAGCAAGAAGAATGGCCGTCGCCACCTCCATCGCCAAAGCGTCCGTATGCCGTGTCGGGTCGTGATTCAGTATCCCGGCGACGCGCGAAAGTATCTCGACCAAGCGACGAAAGTCGGCTTGCCCGAGATCCTCGACCAGTGCCGCGAGCGTCCCGACATTGCTCTTGAAGGTCGGCAGCGCCTGCACAATCCCGGCACAGAATCGGTTCCAGCTCTCCTCGCTGGCGGCGATCGCGTCACGCAACGAGCGGCGCAGAGCCTCCGCAGCCACCGGCGGCGATGCTGCCGGCGCTGGCAGCAGCGGCGCCAACTGGTAAGCTTCCTTGACCCTGCGAACGGCCCGGTCCTTGCTATCAGCAATCGCGACAAGGTAGAGGGCGTCGCGCATCAATCGCTCGGCAACGTTTTTCGATCCCTCGAGCAAACGGCGCATCTGCAAGTCAATGCGCGTGCATAGTTGCCTCGTCTCGGCGTCCTGCGCGAGCGAGCGCTCGGCAAGCGCACCCATGAAAGCGCCAGCGATCCACCAGAACGAGCGGGCGGACGGCGTTTCCTGCACCGCTTCGACATGTTTGACCGCAGCCCGCATCTCCTGCACGCCGGCCGCTTCCAGCGGAGCCCGCAACCAACTGAGCAAACCACGCTGAAAGTGAGCCCGCTGCTGCCGCAAGTGGTTCTGCAGGTCGCTGCGACCGAGACGAAGCGGCGGGCCGCTGCGGCGCGGCGGACGCACGCGCAGGTTGGGGAAAAAGAGGTCGGTGGGCGCAACCCGCGCCTCGCCACGCGCCAACTGGATCTCGCGGTACAGCGGCAGCAAGCGCAGCGGCTGGTTCGGCTGTCCGTCGACCAGGTCGTCGAGAAAGTGGCCGATCGCCGCCAAAGCGCGCTGCGCAAGCGCAATGACCGCCCCCTCGGGCACCGCTGGCTGCAATTCCGCGGTCTCCAGCAGGGACTCCAGCGCGTCGGCAAATTGCGTCACGCCGTCCAGGCCGACAATGGTCAGCGCACCATGCACCTGGTGCAGATGCGTGCGACTGAAGCGCAACTGCGTGCGGTCACTTCGCCCTTGCGCCGATCCCGCAAGGAACTCCTTCAAGGCGTCATCAGCACGCTGCAGTGCGAGGTCAATCTCGCTCTTGACCCAGGCGAGTGGGCCGATATCGAAGTCCGTCGGGGAATTCATTTCGCGCAGTCCCTCCGTTCCGGCTTCCTGGGAGCTAGATCAGGACACCTTGAAGCCAGCCACCGATCCCTTGAGTTCGGTCGCGAGACCGGCCAGCTCGCCAATTGCCGCCGCCGTCTTCTGCGTGCCGGCCGTCGTCTGTCCGGTAACCAGCAGGATCTCCTGCATCTTGCGTGCAACCTTGGTGGCCGATTCGGCTTGCTGTCGCGTCGCTGCGGAAATCGTGTCGATCAGTTCGGTGAGTTCACGGGACACCTTTTCGATCTCGGCCAGCGCCTGTCCGGCAGCATCCGACAGGCGTGCGCCAACGACAACTTCGCGCGTCGACTCCTCCATCGCCGAAACCGTGTCCTGGGTATCGTTCTGAATCGTCCTGACAATCGCACCAATCTGCTTGGTCGCTTCGCCCGAGCGCTCGGCCAGGCGCTGCACTTCCTCGGCAACCACGGTAAACCCGCGTCCAGCCTCGCCGGCTGATGCCGCCTGAATAGCCGCGTTCAGGGCGAGAACGTTGGTTTGCTCGGTAATGTCCGAAATCAGTTCGACGATTTCGCCAATCTCCTGCGACGATTCCCCGAGCCGCTTGATCCGCTTCGAGGTTTCCTGAATCTGGTCGCGAATCTTGTTCATTCCCTTGATCGAGTCGGTGACCGCTTTGGTGCCTTTCTCGGCCGCCGTGAGCGACTGACGAGCGACGGTCGCTGACTGCTTGGCATCATCCGAAACGTTGGTCATCGAAGTCGCCATGGCCAGCGCCGATTGGCCAGCACCCTTGATCTCGGCCGCCTGACGCTCGGCTGCGGCCAGCAGCTCGGCAGAGGTCTGCTGGGCGATCCCGGTCGCCACGGTAACCCGCCCAGCCGCGTCGTTGATTCGCCCGACAAGGACGCGCAACTCTTCGATCGTGTAGTTGATCGAGTCGGCAATAGCGCCGGTGATATCCTCGGAAACGGTTGCAGTGACGGTCAGGTCGCCGTCGGCGAGGTCACCGAGTTCGTTCATCAGGCGCAGGATCGCACCCTGATTCTGACGATTGAGGAGTTCGCTGGCTTGCCGACTTTGCTCGGCTTTCTCGGCTTGCCGCTGGTTCTCGGCGAGATAGGTGCGCGCGATCAGATAGAGCAGCAGCAAGGCTACGAGAATCAGGACCAGCAGACTGATGGCATAGGCCGCGCGTTGCCCGAGGCTGCCCTGGTAGGCCTGGGCAAGCTGATCGGTCATTTGCAGCAGCTCTTCGCTATCACGGAAAATCTGCGAGCCGGCCTGTTTGGCGATCACCAGCTTCTGCATGTTGGCGAGAATGCCGCTGACGGCTGTGCGGTACTCGGTAAAGCGCGCATCGAGTTCGTTGAGTTTTTGCTTGGTCTCGTTGTCGGTCGCCGCCGCGATGCGCAGTTGATCGCTCCCCTTGCTCAGCGCCCGCAAGGTATCGCGGAAGGTGTTCGTATCCTTGCCGAGCAGGAAGGCGATCTCCGGGTCAATCGCGTCGCCGACCAGCAGCGCGCTGGCGTTCTTGGCGATCCTTTGGGTCAGCATCACCAATTGGCTGGCAGCGGCAATCTCGCGTAACCCGGAGCTGTTCTGCATCTTGAGCGCGGCCACCTGTTCCGCAACCTCGAGCAACTGCGGGTTTTTCTCGTTGATCGAAGCGACATCCTTGCCCAGGGAAATCAGGTTTTTCTCCATTTCAAGCAGACGTGCAGCATTCTTGTCGGTCTTGTCCCAGGTTTGCGTCAAGGCCTGCAGTTGCGGCTGAACGCTGTCCGGAGACGCCGGAACCGTCGTCCCCGCGACCTGACCACCATTGGTCAGCCGATCGAGATTGGTGGCAAAGCCTTCGCGCGAATCCTTCAGTTGCTGAAATGCATTGGCATCGCCGAGCAGCGCCAGGCTCGATGCCTTCGCCAGCCTTTGCGACAACATGCGCATCTCGCCCGCAGCGGCGACGTAGGCCGTGCCATTGCTTGCCTGGCTACTGTCCCGGAAAACGACGACAGCGATGATCAGCACGACGAACAACAGACACGCCCCGAGGATCTGCATTTGCTGACCGATCGGATACTGCCGAAGAAAGGCGGGTAAATGCGCCGCCTCTCCCTTTCCTTCGGGCTGACCCGATTCCATGACCGTACGAGCTGAAGAGGTCTCGCTGCCCGACCCTGTCACTCGCGACAAGAACGCCGACAGCTTAGTCTTGATCGTCATTTTGCTTCTCCGTTTACGCTGCCTCGACGGCGTGAATAGCTGTCGACAAGTCTTGCTTGATACGAAAGCGCCTCACTCGATATGAGAGTGAAAGCGCCTCAAACGCCAATGTCCATGAACGCCCCGTCGCTGAGCAACTCGCGCACCTTGATCTTCTTCCAGTGACGCCCCTCGTTGTCGGTGTACGCTTCTCGCGCCCATGCCGGCACTCGTCCGTCGGGCGCCTGCGGGGTCAACGCTTCAACATAACGCAGGCCGACCATGCGGGTCACCAGCAAGGCGGCATTGGTACCATAGCGGGTACCGATCAACAATAGACGGGACGTTGCGTTCTTCGGCGTCGCCTCGTTACCAAGAAATGCCGACAGGTCGATCACCGAATAAAGGCTGCCACGTATATTGGCAATCCCGGCAAACCAAGGCTTGGTCAGCGGTACAGCGGTCAACGGGGTCAGCGGTACGATCTCGCCCGAATCTGCGAGATCGAGCAACCAGTAATCGGAACCCGCCTGAACTCCGAGGAGTCCGGCCGACTTCTCGGCCGTGCTACCCGCCAGTCGTGCCGCGAGGTATGACTGGAACTCGTGCAGACTGATCTTCTTGGCCATCCTTTGCTCGCTCTGCTACAACGCAGCAATCTTGGCCAGCAACTCCTGACCGTTGACCGGCTTGACCAGGTAGTCATGGGCGCCCTGGCGCAGTCCCCAAATCCGGTCGGTTTCCTGACCTTTCGTCGTACACACGATGATTGGGATGTTTCTGGTCACCTGGTCGCGACTGAGCGTGCGGGTCGCCTGGTAACCGTTGAGACCCGGCATGACGATGTCCATCAACACCAGATCGGGCAGCTCGCTCTTTGCTTTGGCAATGGCCTCCTCGCCACTTTCCGCTGTAATCACCTCATAACCGCTACCGGTCAGCAGGGTCTTCATGACATGGCGCTCGGTCGGCGAATCATCGACAACGAGGATTTTCTTGATGGTCATGAGCTGTTCTTGCCTCTTCGCGTGCCTGTCGGGATTGCCGCGCCGGCTCAGCTAGCCGGCAGGGCATACGCGGCTACCGCCTTCAACAGGCTTTCCTTGGTGAACGGTTTGGTAAGGTAGTGGTCTGAGCCAACCATTCGACCGCGTGCACGATCGAACAAGCCGTCTTTCGACGACAGCATGATGACCGGGGTTGCCCGAAAACGCTGGTTCTTCTTGATCAGGGCGCACGTCTGGTAACCGTCGAGACGCGGCATCAGGATGTCGCAGAAGATGACCGCCGGCTGATGATCGGCAATCTTCGCCAAGGCGTCAAAGCCGTCCTCGGCAAGCAGCACCTGACAGCCAGCCTGCACGAGGAATATCTCGGCGCTGCGCCGGATCGTATTGCTGTCGTCGACAACCATGACCTTGATTCCGCGCAGGTCAGCAGCTTCAGTCAAGTGCATCCTCCATTGATATCCCTGATCGCCGTCCGACCAGGCTTGCCCGTGCTGTCGGAAGCCACCACGGGCGGCCGCCGACTCCGACGACCCGTTACTATACCGCATTGTCTTGCCAATACGTCCATTATGCCTTCCGCAAGCATGCGCTCGCGCTCGCCGCAAACTGCTGGGCTGGTCGTCGTCTCGCTGGCGGCAGCCCGGGGCTTCCGGCCGGCGGTGGATCCATCGCGAGCCGGAGCACACCGCCAGCCACTGATCATCCCGTGGGCGCCGGCACCCCCGATGCCATGGGCGGAACCAACCCCGGTTTTCGGTTAGAATCGCGGAGAACTTGGACGGATTCTAGCTAATGCGCTGACCCACTGCCAAGTCTTTATTTCTTAGACACTAGCAATTTCTTCGCAGGTAGCCCGTGGCGCATGGATGAGCGCTTTGACAAACGCACGCCGCCGCTCGTTCTCAGCTTTGCCGCCAGTGATCCCTCCGGCGGTGCGGGTCTGCAAGCCGACCTCCTGACGATCGGCACACTCGGCTGCCATCCGCTCTCGGTCATCACTGCGCTGACGGTACAGGATACCGTCGGCGTCAGCCACCTGCTGCCGGTTGATCCAGCGTACGTCGAACAGCAGGCACGCGGGCTGCTGATGGACATGCCGGTCGCCGCCTGCAAGGTCGGCCTGACCGGCAGCGTCGACAACATCGCAGCGATCGCCCGCGTGCTCGCCGAACACCCACATGTACCAGTGGTCGTCGACCCGGTTCTCGCCTCGGGCCGGGGCGACCCGCTGGCCGACGAAAAAACAATTGATGCGCTGTTCGATCAACTTTTCCCGCTGGCTACGCTGCTCACCCCGAACACGCTCGAGGCCAAGCGCTTGGCCAGAACGGTTCTGAATGAGGAGCCGTCAGGCGGCCCGGCGCAAGCGCAGCACCTGCTGACCAGTGGCTGCGAGTATGTTCTGTTGACCGGAACGCACGCTACCACTGAGCAGGTTGAAAACACGCTTTTTCGCCGTGGGCACGGCCTGCTTCGGCGCGATTGCTGGCCCCGCCTGGCGGACAGCTACCATGGCTCGGGCTGCACGCTGGCCTCTGCCATTGCCGCGTTTCTCGGCCGCGGCTCGTCGGTGGTCGACGCGGTGTACCTGGCGCAGGCGTACACCTGGCGGACGCTGGCGGCTGGCTTTCGTCCGGGACGCGGCCAGCATATCCCGAATCGCTTCTTTGCCAGCAGTGCGCCGATGGTCGGCGAGCGATGATCGCAGCCGGCCGGCGCGCCTTGCGTGGCCTCTACGCAATCACGCCCGAAGGGCTGACGCGGGCAGATCTTCTTCTGCACGTACGCGCGGCCTTGGCCGGCGGCGCCGTGTTGGTTCAATATCGCGACAAGCTGACGAGTGGCAGCGAGCGCCAGACGACCGCGTCCGCCCTGCGCGCACTCTGTCACGAGTTTGGCACCCCGCTGCTGATCAACGACGATCTCGATCTCGCGCTCGCGGTAGACGCCGATGGCGTACACCTTGGCAGCGACGACGGCGATTGGTGCGCTGCCCGCCGACGCCTCGGGCCTGAGCGGCTGCTCGGCGTCTCGTGCTATGCGGATATCGAGCTGGCACGCCAGGCAGTCCGCGCGGGAGCGGATTATTTCGCCTTCGGTGCGGTTTTCCCGTCGGCGACAAAACCGCTCGCCGTGCGCGCCGAGTTGTCGCTGTTCGCCCAGTGCCGGCAGGAGTTCGCCACCACGGTCTGTGCCATCGGCGGCATCACGCTGGAAAATGCGCCCAGCCTGCTCGCGGCCGGCGCCGACCTGCTGGCCGTAATCAGCGATCTCTTCGCGGCACCTGAGGTGCGGGAACGGGCCGCTGCCTACCAACATCTGTTCAAGGATACCTGCCGTGACTTCCCGTAATCAGAAGCTCTTCGAACGCGCTCAGGAGCATATCCCCGGCGGCGTCAATTCTCCGGTGCGCGCTTTCCGTTCGGTCGGCGGCATACCGCGTTTTCTCGCCGAGGGTCGTGGCCCGCGCGTGATCGACGCCGACGGCACAAGCTATATCGACTATGTCGGCTCGTGGGGCCCGTTGATTCTCGGCCACGCTCATCCGGCCGTCGTCGAGGCCGTTTGTTCAGCCGCCACTCGAAGTTTGTCGTTTGGCGCGCCAACCGAGAGCGAAGTGGAAATGGCCGAACTGCTGTGTGCCGCGCTACCGTCGCTCGAAATGGTCCGTCTGGTCAGTTCGGGAACCGAAGCAACGATGAGCGCCATCCGTCTGGCGCGCGGCTTTACCGGGCGTGACCTGCTGATCAAGTTCGAAGGCTGTTATCACGGGCATTCGGACAGCCTGCTGGTGAAAGCTGGCTCCGGCCTGCTCACCTTCGGCACGCCGAGCTCGAGTGGCGTGCCGGGCGATCTCGTCAAACACACGCTGGTACTCGACTACAACGACCTCGCCGGACTCGCGGCAAGCTTTGCCGAGCGTGGCAGCCAGATCGCGGGCGTGATCGTCGAACCGGTCGCCGGCAACATGAACCTGATCGCGCCGCGTCCCGACTTCCTGCGCGCATTGCGCGAGTTGTGCAGCGAGCACGGCGCGCTGCTCATTTTCGACGAAGTGATGACCGGTTTTCGCGTCGGTGCACAAGGTGCGCAGGGCCTCTACGGGATCACGCCGGACTTGACGACGCTCGGCAAGGTCATTGGTGGTGGGATGCCGGTCGGCGCCTTTGGCGGCCGGCGCGAGGTGATGGCCAAGGTGGCGCCGCTGGGTTCGGTATACCAGGCAGGCACCTTGTCGGGTAACCCGGTAGCGGTCGCGGCCGGCCTGGCGACACTCAAGCTAGTGTGTGGTGAGGATGGCTTTTACGAACGCCTGGCACAGCGTACCGGGCAACTCGTAGACGGCTTGTCGGCTGCCGCCCGACGCGCGGGCATCCCTTTTTCGGCGCAGGCCATCGGCGGCATGTTCGGGCTGTACTTTCGCGCCGAATGTCCGCAAACCTACGCCGAGGCGCTGGATAGCGATCAGGCGGCATTCAAGCGCTTCTTCCATGCCATGCTGGCGGCCGGACACTACTTCGCGCCGTCTGCCTTCGAAGCCGGCTTCGTCTCGGCTGCCCACGGCGAAGCCGACATTGCCGCAACCGTGGCGGCTGCCGAGGAGATCTTCCGCAACTGGTGAGAAAAGGCGGCGCTACTCGCGCAGACTTGCCAGCAAGCCGAGAAACTCGTCGGCACCCTGCAGGCCAACGATGCGGACGCCTTCGATCTCCTTGCCGGAACGGTCGAAGAAGATGATCGCCGGCGGGCCATAGACCTTGAAACGCTGCAGCAACGCCTGATCCTGCTCCGAGTTGCGGGTCACGTCGGCTTGCAGCAGCGTCCACCGGGCGAGTTCGGCCTGCACGCGCGGATCGGCAAACGTCGTCCGCTCCATTTCCTTGCAGGTGACACACCAATCGGCGTAGAAATCGAGCATCACCGGCCGCTGCGCCGACTTGACCCGCGCCGCCACTTCATCGACCGAGCCGACGCGGACGAAAGGCAGGGGACGCGTCTCGCCACCGGAAGCACCATTGCGCAGCACCGAGAGCGGCTGCAACGGATCGCGCGAGCCGGCCAGAGCACCAAGCAACAGGGCCGCGCCACACAGCAGCAGGACGATGCCGATTCCCTTCCAGAAGCGCTGCCAACCCCGGGCATGCACCGGAAGCGGGTCGAGCGCATGCAGATAGCTGGCGGAGACGATCAGTAGCAAGGCCCAGGCCAGCATGCCGGCCACCCCGGGCAGCAGCGGCGAGACCAGCCACAGCGCGGTGGCCAGAAGGATCACGCCGAAGGTCTTCTTGATCGCTTCCATCCACGCCCCCGACTTCGGCAGCAGCGTGCCAGCGGACACGCCGACCGCCAGCAGCGGCGCGCCCATTCCCAGGCCCATCGCAAACAGAGCCGCACCACCGAGCAGGGCGTCGCCGGTCTGACCAATGTAGAGTAGCGCGCCGGCCAGCGGCGCAGCGACGCAGGGGCCGACGATGACCGCCGACAGCGCACCCATCAAGGCCACCCCGGGGAGGGAACCACCGCGTAACTGACGCGCCTCGTCCGACACCTTGCTCTGCACGAAGGTCGGCAACTGCAGTTCGAAAAAGCCGAACATCGACAACGCGAGCACGACGAAGATGGCGGCGAAACTGCCGATGACCCATGGATTCTGCAGCGCCGACGACAACAGTGTTCCGCTCAAACCAGCAAGAACGCCGGCGACGGCGTAGGTCAGCGCCATTCCCAGGACGTAGGCGAGCGATAGTGAAAAGCCGCGCAGATGCGAAACACCGTGTCCGTCGCGCCCAGCACCGACGATGATGCTCGAAACGATCGGAATCATCGGGAAAACACAAGGGGTCAGCGACAGCAAGAGGCCGAATCCGAAGAAACTGGCAGCGAGCAGCCAGAAACCGGCGTGCTGAAAGAGGCGCGCAATGCGGCCCGACTCGTCGTTCATCGGGCGTCGATCGGTGCCACCAGCGGACGGTGAGCCTTCGACGACGGCGTCCGGTAGTTGCACGGTCAGTCTGTGCTGCTGTGGCGGATAGCAGACGCCGGCGTCGGCACAGCCTTGCGAGCTGAGCTTCAGCGTCAGCGGCAACGACCCGAAACTGGTCCGCGTGACCGGCAACCGAAAGAGCACTTCGTCGTAGTACACCTCGACCCTGCCGAAGGTTTCGTCATCCTTTGCCTTGCCGGGTGGCAAGGTCGGTGGCTCGAACGGCACACTCGTCGGGTCGAGCGCGAAGCGAAACTTGTCGCGGTACAGGTAATAGCCTTTGGCGATGGCAAAGCGAACCTCGATCGTGCGCTCGTCGACCGCGCGTGCCGTTGGCCGAAAGGCGACGGCCGGATCAAGAAACTCATCCGCCTGCCCGCTCAGGGCAAGAAACAACAGCAAGGAAAGCAACCAGCGAATCACGACAGCCTTGGCCAATCAGTCACCCTGCGATACTTCGTCGGCGACCCAGGCGAGATAGCCCGGCAAGCCGTGCGCAATCGGCCAAGCGATCACTTCCGGGAGTTCGTACGGATGGCGGGCAAGGATCGCCGCTTCGAGTGCCGGGTAGCGCTCGCTGGTCGTCTTGATCAGCAAGGGCACTTCATCGCTGGCCTCGATCGTTTCCTGCCAGCGGTAGACCGACCGGCACCCGGCGAGGATATTTACGCAGGCGGCCAAGCGTTGCGCGACGAGATCCTGCGCCAGCGCCTCGGCGATAGAACGGTCGGGCAAGTTGGTCAGAACGAGCAACGCAGTCACAGGATGGATTCTACTCCCCGGCGTTCCCGCGCCGGTTGTTCGCTGCAGTTCTACCCGCTGGCGCGGCGTGACTGCCGGTTCTTCGCCCTTGCTCCGCCATTGAACTCAATGCCGCCAGGCGCGGCTGACGATCTCGCGAATGACATGCAGCCGGCGATGGAAAAAGTGGTCGGCGCCCGGCACGACGACCACCGGTAGCTCAAGCGGCCGCGCCCAGGCAATGACATTCGCCAGCGGCACGGTGGTGTCCTCCGACCCGTGGATAACGATGGTGTCGGAAGGAACCGCGCGCGTCTGGTAGAGCCGTGCACCTTCGACGAAACCCGAGGCCGTACCGACGAGAACCAGGCGCTGCGCCGGGTGGCCCAGCGCGCAGAGCGCTTCGGCCACGCGCGTCTGCACGTAGGCACCAAAGGAAAAGCCGGCGAGCGCCACCGGCAGGTTGCCATAACGACATTTCGCTTCGGCAATGACCGCCAGCAGATCGTCGCACTCGCCCTGGCCATCGTCGTGCTTGCCGGCGGTCTGGCCGACGCCACGAAAATTCGGCCGCAAGGCGACATAGTCGAGGTGGTTGAACGTACGAGCCAGGGTCTGCACAACTTTGTTGGTATTGCCACCGCCGAAGAGCGGATGCGGATGCGCCACCAGCGCGATGCCGCGCGGCGCGCCGGGATTTTCCACGGTGATCTCGATCTTGCCGATCGGCCCGTCGATCAGCAACTGCTCGGGCGCCAGTCTCATGGCCAGGCGCGCAAATTCTGCACGCGGCGTGCCTTCGCCAGCTCCGGCGCCCGACAGCGAGCAGCGCCCGGGCAATCAGATGCGCAAGCGATCGACGACGCGCCCATGCAGCAGATGCTCCTGGATAATTTCTTCGATGTCTTCATGATCAACGTAGCGGTACCAGACGCCTTCCGGATAGACGACGACGACCGGGCCGTCGTCGCAGCGGTCCATGCAGCCCGCCTTGTTGATACGAACCTTGCCCGCACCCTTCAGTTGCAACTCGGCGACCCGGTCCTTGGCATAGGTCTGCGCCGCAGTCGCTCCCGCGTCATTGCAGCAGGTTTCGCCTGCACCACGCTGATTGCAGCAGAAAAAGACGTGATACTTGAAATGGCTCATGAACCGATGCTCCTTGCTCGCTACGGCAACCAGCGACGACGGTCGATTGTAACGTATTCCCGTTACAAGCGCCGGCCGAGCACGGTGAGATAGGGCAGCGCGAGAAAAGGCCACAAACTCGCCGCCCAGCGGGTCAATCCATTGAAGTTGAGGAAATGCCCCTGCCGCCAGGCGGCAAGGGCGGCTTCCGAATACGGGTTGGGCGGCGCCAGGTTGACCAGCGCGGTGCCCACCATCAGGGCGACGCCAGCCAGCGCAACACGGATTCCTGCCGGCAGAAAAAGCACGATGGCGAGGAGCACGCTGCCGACCAGCAAACCGATCTGGGCACCCGGGGTAAGCCAGGCAAAGGCGTCTTCCGGTGCCACCAGGACGGCCGCAGCGAGTGTCCTGATGGCCAGAGCGAGCAGAAAGAAGGCAAGCACGACCATCGACGACTGCGCACGGTCAAGCAACATAGTACGGACGAACAAGCCGATACTCAGGGTGTTGCAGGCAATGACGCCGGTTTCGAGAACGAAGAAGGACGATGCCGCGTAAGGCAGGGCTGGCGTCAGGCCAAGTACATGGCGCAGGTCGCCGGTACCAAAGAGTAGCGTTTCCGGCGACAACTGCGACACCAGCCAGAAGCCGATCAGGACCAGGCCCGCTTCAGCGTAGGGAACCTGCGCCAGCAAGTCCTGCTGGACCTGGGCGATCCGCCGGAAGATCCGCTTGCCGTTCCAGACGGCAATAATTGCTCCGACAGCAGCGCCAACGCTGTTGCAGGCGAGATCGAGATTCGACGGCACGCGCGCCGGCAACCAGTTCTGCAGGCACTCGAGGCTGAAACTGAGCGTCCCGCCGAGGAGCGCGGCAACCAGCGCTGCGCTCCACCGGCCAGGTAGGCGGCGCAAGGAAAGCGCCAGAAGAAAGCCGAGCGGAAGGTATGCGATGACGTTGACCGACAGATCGAAGACGGTCCAATAGCGTGGCCAGGGTGCGCTCAGAAAAGCCAGCGGCGGAACCCCGACGTGGCGCCAGCCGCTCAGCGGGTACAGACTGGCGTAGCTGATCACGACGACGTAAGCGAGCGCAAGCGCGAGCGGCAGCCGCGTCGCCGGTGACAGGCTGCGCCGAGCGGGCATGCTGTTGACCGGGATCTCGTGTGATCTGCGGAAGAACGCCATCAGGCAGATAGGCAGCGCAAAAAGCCGTCATTGTAGTGCTTGCGGCGAGGTTGGCGCAGGCGCCCGCCGGCGGGAATGCCGCAGGACTTGGCGCGCGGCCTACCTCTTGCGGTGGTCATGCAGGGCTTCCGCATGGTGCGTTTGCGCCGCAGCATGGTGATGCAAGCGGTGATGAAGATCGCCTGCCGGTGCTCCCCGGCCAATGTGCTGCGGCAAGAGCGACCCGCTCAGCATGCCGGCGATGCTGACCAGCAGGCCGATGAGCTGCGCCGGAACCAGTGGCTGCTCGACGAGCGTCTCGGCAAGCAGCCAAGCCGCCAAGCCACCCACGATCGCAGCCAAGGCGCCTTGCGTCGTCGCGCGTCGCCAGTAGGCGCCGAACACCAGCGGAACGAAAGCGCCGGCCAGGGTGACCTTGTAGGCGTTTTCCACCATCTTGAAGATCGACGCTTCCGAATTGAGCGCAAAGACGAGGACGATGCCGGTAAAGCAGACCAGCGTGATGCGCATCATGCGCAGGAAAGCATGATCGCCGGCTGCCGGAAAGAAGCCGCGCACGACGTTTTCCGAAAACGCGACCGACGGCGCGAGCAGAGTTGCCGAAGAGCAGCTCATGATCGCCGAGAGAACGGCACCAAAAAAAACCGCCTGGGCAAGCAGCGGCGTATGTTCGAGGACGAGCGTCGGCAACACCAGTTGCGAGTCGCTCTCGATCAGGCGATTGAACTGCTCTGGGTCGATCAACGTGGCCGCGTAGGCGATGAACATCGGGATGAAGGTAAAGCAGAAGTAGAGCGCCCCGCCGAGCAGCGACGCCTGGATCGCGATACGCGCGCTACGCGCCGAGGTAATGCGCTGGAAGACGTCCTGTTGCGGAATCGAGCCAAGCATCATCGTCATCCACGCAGCGAGAAAAGCCAGCCATTCGGCGGCCCCACCGCTCGGGAAGAAATCGAGCTTGCCGGCCTCGGCTGCCTGCCGGACGACCGTCTCGACGCCGCCGGTCATGCCGCTGACCAGGTAGCCGATGTAAGCCATGCCGCCCATGACCACCGTCATCTGCACAAAGTCGAGAATGGCGACCGAAAACATGCCGCCGAAGGTCGTGTAGGTAAGCACGATCGCTGCGCCGAGAATCATTCCGGCGTTCGCACTGACCGTACCGTTGGTGACCACGCTGAAGACCAGGCCAAGCGCCTTGATTTGCGCCGACACCCAGCCGAGGTAGGAAGCGACGATGCACAACGTGGTCAGCAGTTCGACGCTGCGGTCGTAGCGCAAGCGGAAGAAGTCTCCCAGCGTGAGCACATTCAGGCGGTAGAGCGTCGTTCCATAGAAAACGCCGGCGATCACCAGGCACAGGCTGGCGCCAAAGGGATCGGCGACGACACCGCGCAAGCCGTCCTTGACGAAGGTTGCCGACACACCGAAAACCGCTTCGGCACCGAACCAGGTTGCAAAAACGGTGGCGGTCACCACCGGCAGCGGCAAGCTGCGGCCGGCAACTGCGAAATCTTTCGCGCTATGCACCCGAGTCGCCGCATACAGGCCAATGCCGATCGAAACCATCAGATAGATGACGATGAACCAGATCAGCATTCGGAAACCTCACGCACGAAATGTGGTGCTTCCACTTGGCGGCCGGCGACGATGGTCAGGCGCGCACCATGTGCTTCAACAGCGCGTATCGAGCCCGTGCTCGGCGAGTTCCGCAGCATGCAGGACGGCGCGCGCCTTGTTCTGCGTCTCCTGCCACTCGGCCGCCGGGTCCGAATCGGCAACGATGCCCGCGCCTGCCTGCACGTGCAACTGGCCATCCTTGACGATGGCCGTCCGGATGGCGATCGCCAGGTCCATGTCGCCGTTGAAGCCGAGATAACCCACAGCGCCCGCGTAGAGGCCACGCTTGAGCGGTTCGAGTTCGTCGATGATCTCCATCGCGCGCACTTTCGGCGCACCCGACACGGTGCCCGCCGGAAAGGTCGCCTTGAGCACGTCGAGAGCGCCCAGCTCGGGGCGCAAGCGCGCCTCGACGTTCGACACGATGTGCATGACATGTGAGTAACGCTCGACGATCATGTGCTCGGTGACCTTGATCGTTCCGACGCGCGCCACGCGCCCAGCGTCGTTGCGCCCGAGATCGAGCAACTGGACATGCTCGGCGCGCTCCTTCTCGTCGGCCAGCAACTCGGCGGCCAGCGTCTGATCTTCGTCGTAAGAAACGCCACGCCGACGCGTGCCGGCGATCGGGCGGACGGTCACCGTATCGCCGTCGAGACGAACCAGGATCTCCGGCGAGGCGCCAACGACATGGAAATCCTCGAAGTCGAAAAAGAACATGTACGGTGACGGGTTGAGCGAGCGTAGCGAGCGATAGACCGCCAATGGGCTGGCGGTGAGCGGCTTGCTCATGCGCTGCGACAGCACGACCTGCATGATGTCGCCTTCCGTGATGTAGCGCTTGGCCCGGCTCACCGCCTGTTTGAACTGCGTTTCACCGAACATCGACACCGCCGGCTGTGACGATTGCGGTGTTTCCAGTGGAATCCGCGCAGGCTCGCGCAACTGACCCAGCAACTCGCGTAATCTGGCCTGCGCCTTCTGCTGCGCGCCCGGGACGCCGGGCTCAGCGTACACCACGAGCGTCAGCTTGCCGGACAGATTATCGACCACGGCAATCTCTTCCGAGAGCAACAGAACGATGTCCGGAATCCCCAGGTCGTCGGGCTTCAGCGAACGCGTCAGGCGGGTTTCGATGTAGCGCACGGTGTCGTAGCCGAAACAGCCGACCAGACCGCCGCAGAAACGCGGCAGACCCGTCGTCGGTGCGGCCCGAAAGCGCTTCATGAACTTGCCGATGAACTCGAGCGGATTGGTATCGTCCTCGCGCTCGGCGATCCGGTTGCCGTTGAGGACGAGCACCTGGTGCCCGTTGACGACAAGGCGCGTCGGACTGGCCAGGCCGATGATCGAGTAGCGGCCGAAACGCTCGCCGCCATGCACCGATTCGAGCAGATAGCTGTACGGACGATTGGCCAGCTTGAGGTAGATCGAGAGCGGTGTGTCGAGGTCGGCGAAGGTCTCCAGCGTCACCGGAATCCGGTTATAGCCTTCGGCAGCCAGACGGTTGAAGTAAGCATCGTTCATGGGTAGCCTGTCACGCGTTGAGCAGCCTCGAGCAGCGACGAAACGATCCCGTCGCAAGGCAGATCGCGCACGTCGCGCCCCTCGTTATAGCCGTAAGGGACGAGAAACACCCGGCAACCGGCTGCTCGCCCGGCATGCCAGTCGTGCACCGAATCGCCGATCATCAGCACGGTCGTCGGCGAAACGCCGAGGCGACCGCTCGCCCACAGCAGGGGCATCGGGTCGGGTTTCGGGCGCGGCAGCAGGTCGCCGCTGACGATGACCGCGAAGAAAGGCGTCAGACCCATGTGCTGCAGCAAGGGCAGGGTGAAGGCCTCAGCCTTGTTGGTGATGACGCCCATCGGCAAGCCGAACGCACGAAACGCTTCGAGACCTTCGCGAACCCCCGGAAAGAGCGTGCTTTGCCGACCGTTGACCTGTGCGTAGTGGTGCCGAAAACTCGCCAGAGCATTCGCTGGCGGCGGTGACGGGTCGTCGGCGGCTTCCCTTCCGCCGGCCAGGATGCGCTTGACCAGATTCGGAATGCCTCGCCCGACGTAGCTGCGGATGTCGTCGACCGCCAGCGGAGGCCGCCCGAGGTCGCCCAGCATCAAGTTCGCCGCGGCATGCAGATCGGGCACCGTATCGAGCAAGGTACCGTCAAGATCGAGCAGGACGGCACGCAGGGCCGGCATGGCGGAGCTCATCTCGTCTCCAGTTGGGCACGCAGGGCAGCGATCACGGTGTCGTAACGATTCGGGTCATCGCCGCGCGCCGCACCGAAAATGGCCGATCCGGCAACGAAAGTGTCGGCTCCGGCCCGCGCAATCTCGCCGATGTTCTCGACCTTGACCCCGCCATCGATCTGCAGGCGAATCCGGCGCCCACTGGCGCGCGCGTAACGGTCGATCCGGCGGCGCGCAGCGCGCAGCTTGGCGAGCATAGACGGGATGAAGGTCTGCCCACCGAAACCCGGGTTGACGCTCATCAGCAGAACCAGGTCGAGCTTGTCCATGACGTGATCCATGTAGGCCAGTGGCGTCGCCGGGTTGAAAACGAGGCCGGCGTGGCATCCATTTTCGCGGATCAGCGACAAGCTTCGGTCAACGTGTTCGGACGCTTCCGGATGGAAGCTGATCAGGTTGGCGCCAGCGCGCGCGAATTCAGGAACGATGCGATCGACCGGTTTGACCATCAGGTGAACGTCGATCGGGGCGGCGGTCAGCGGTCTGATTGCGGCACAGACAAGCGGGCCAATGGTCAGGTTGGGGACGTAATGATTGTCCATCACGTCGAAATGAATCCAGTCGGCACCCGCAGCAACGACGTGGCCGACCTCATCGCCGAGGCGTGCAAAGTCGGCGGAAAGAATGCTGGGAGCGATCACGAACACGGCACGAAACCCTTGGCGGCGGAGCATTCATTGTACCGCGAATTGCCCCGGCTCCGACTTCACGCGCGGCCCGCCGATCGCCTCGGCGACCGGGATCAATTTCCCGGAACACGGCCTGACGAACTTGCTAGACTGAGCAACAGCCAGCTTTCGCCAACTTCGGCGCGCTGGCGCCCGCCGGAGATGCGCACCGGCGATGCACATCGCCAAGGCTGGCGCGTCCGAGCGCCACCGGCAGACACGGCGGAACAGACGGAACCAATTCATTCGGAGAACACACATGGAAACACGCAGGGTCGCGATTGCTTGTCAGGGCGGTGGAATTCACGGTGCGTTCACCTGCGGCGTGCTCGACGCGCTGCTGCAAGCCAAGGAGGACGAAGCGGTTGGCAAAGCAGCCGCTGACGCCAGACGAAGCTTCGAGATCGTCGGCCTGAGCGGGACTTCGGCTGGCGCGCTGAACGCTTTCTCGGTGTGGTACGGGCTGATGGCCAAGGGCAACCGCACCGGCAGCATAAGCGAGGCGCGCCGCGTGCTCAAGCAGCTCTGGGATACCTTCCAGGTGCAGAAGCTGGGCGAATACGGGATGAACTGGTTCGGCCAGCAGATCTACAAACTCGCCGAAATGGGCCTGATGCTGAAGCAGCCCTACCCGGCGCAATCACATGAACTGTTGATGGCCTCGCTCAAGCAGTGGTCGGGTGTCGAGGAAATGCTCGCGCCGCATGCCGACTTTGGCGAAATCAGACCGGAGTTCTACGATTTCATGGCGCTCCTGGAGACCTGCACACCGGAGTTCGGCGAGCTGGATCTGGCGCGAATCGCCGAGCAAAAGACCGGGCCACGCCTGCTGCTCGGCGCGGTGGAGATCATCAGCGGCGCGTTCACCGCTTTCGACTCGTGGTTCCGACCCGCCATGGAGGGTCGCTGCGAACGTCGCGGACCGATCAGCCGCGAAGCGGTGGCCGCTTCCGGCACCTTGCCCGACCTGCGCCCCGCCCAGCGCATTCCCGGCATGTTCGCCGACGATCAGCGTGAAGGTCGGTACTGGGATGGCGTCTTCTCGCAGAACCCTCCGGTTCGGCAGTTTCTCGCCGACAGCGAGCGGAACCGCAAACCGCAGGAAATCTGGGTCATTCGGATCAATCCCCAGAAACGCAGCGAGGAACCCAGGACACTCGGCATGATCGAGGACAGACGCAACGAGCTATCGGGTAATCTGTCGCTCAATCAGGAGCTCTACTTCATCGAGAAGATCAATCAATGGCTGGCGCGGCTGGCTCCGATTGCGCAGGTGGACCCCGAGCATCCGGCCGTTCGGCTGTTTGCCGACTATCAGCCGGTGACGATCTACATGATCACGATGGACAAGAGCAAGGCCGAGCTGGGCGTTGCCTCGAAATTCGATCGCCAGCCCGAGTTCGTCCACGCGTTGCGCGAACACGGCGCGCTGCGCGCCCGCGAGTTCCTGCCGCTTTGGCTGACCGAATCGCCGCGCCTCGTGGCCTGGCCGCACGGCGACGCCCTCGACGGCTGAGCAACCCGGCCCGCGGCCGCGCAGCGCCGCTGTGCGGGCCGCGGTCAGACGCGCTCGATGATCATCGCCCGTCCTTGCCCGACGCCGACGCTCAGCACGCACAGGGCGTAGCGACCGGCACGCCGATGTAGTTCCCAGGTCGCGGTCGTCACCAGACGCGCACCGGTCATTCCCAGCGGGTGACCGAGAGCGATTGCCCCACCATTCGGATTGACACAGTTCGCGTCATCGGCAATCGACAACTCGCGCAGAACGACCAGGCATTGCGCGGCAAAAGCCTCGTTCAGTTCGATCACATCCATCTGCGCGAGCGACAGTCGGCTCTTCGCCAGAACCTTGCGGATCGCCGGAACCGGGCTGCAACCCATCAGGCATGGATCGACGCTCGCCGTCGCCAGAGCAACGACACGCGCCAGCGGGGTGAGGCCGTGTTCGAGTGCGGCAACCTCGCTCGCCATCAGCAGCGCGCAGGCGCCATCGGTAACGGCGGACGAGTTGCCGGCGCTGACCGTGCCGCCGAAGCCATTGATCGACGGGCTCTTGGCGAGCGTGAAAAGCGTCGTCTCGGGTCTCGGGTGCTCATCGACATCGACAAACAGCGGCCCACCCTTGCTTTGTGCAATGCGTACCGGAACGATTTCATCCGCAAAGCGACCGCCGCGATACGCCGCCGCCCAGCGCTGCTGTGAGCGCAAGGCAAAGACGTCCTGGTCAGAGCGCGAAATCCTGAAGCGGGCAGCCAGATGATCGACCGTCCGCGCCATCGAACGCGTGTTGTAGAGCTTCTTGAGCATTGGGCTGGCAAAGCGCCAGCCGGCCGTCGCGCCCTGCGCCGTCGCGCGCGGCGAAAAGGGCGTCTGCGCCTTGGCAATCACCAACGGTGCGCGCGACATGCTCTCGACGCCGCCGGCGATGATCAGGTCGTCCTCACCCGCCTTGATCAAATGCGCAGCCAGGCCAACCGCGTCCATTCCCGAGGCACATAACCGGTTCAGCATACTTCCGGGCACTTCCACCGGAAGCCCGGCGAGCGAGCCCGCCATGCGCGCCACGTTGCGGTTATCCTCACCTTCGCGATTGGCACAGCCGTAGACCACATCGTCTACCGCTGCCCAATCGACATTGACATTACGTTCGATCAGCGCGCGAATCGGCGTCGCAGCCAGATCGTCAGTTCGCACGGACGACAATGTTCCGCCGTAGCGTCCGATCGGCGTCCGGACAGCGTCGCAAATGAATGCTTCAGTCATTGTTCCTGTACTCGCCACAGCCCATGCGGCGTCCCGCCTCGCCCCCGTGCGTGCGCCTTCACTGCGGGTTCCCTTCCATCGTCCTGGCCGGCAAGCTGAACGAACCGTCGTCCCTGGCCTCCGCCGCCAGCCCGGCAATCACCTCACCAGCGATTCGATAGGACTTGCCGCGGAAAAGGGCAATGATCGTGCCCTGGCAATTGCGAATCGTCACATCGTAGACGCCGGTGCGGCCGGCGAGCGAGCGTTCCTCGCACTCCGCTTCGAGTTCCTCACCCTCGCGCGCTGGGGCGAGAAAGTCGATGTGGCACGCCGAGGCGACCGTGTTGCGATTGTAACTGTTGCAGGCGTAGGCAAAAGCAGAATCGGCGAGCGTAAAAAGGTAGCCACCGTGACAAATGTGGTGTCCATTGACCATATCGGGGCGGACAAGCATCGCCAGTCTGGCGTAGCCGGGTCGAACGGCGAGCAGGCGCAGTCCAATCAGCTTGCTTGCGGCATCGCGTTCGAACATCGCTTGCGCCGTTTCGCCGGCGAGCCTGAGAGCAGCTTGCGTCGGCGGCGCACCGCCACTTGCTCGGGACATGACAGATCCTATACCCGCCCGTGCAACACGCGGCGCGTGCGGCAATGGCGGCCGGCCTTGGGACGGCAAATCGCCTGCACCCTGTTCGCCTACTCGCCGCGAAACCTGGCCGGCCGCTTTGCCATGAATGCGCTGACCCCCTCCCGGTAATCCTGCGAGTGGCCCAGTTCCTGCATGATGTCGCGTTCGAGGTCGAGTTGGCGTTCAAGCGCGTTGCTCATGCCCGCGCGCATCGCCTCGCGCGTGCGCACGAGAGCCGACGTCGCCGATCCGGCAAGTTGCGCGGTGAGGCGGCCTACCGTGGGGTCCAGGTCAGAGTCATCCACACATGCCCAGATCAACCCCCAGGCAGCCGCCTGTTCGGCTGACAGGCGCTCGGCCAGCAGGGCGAGACCCAGCGCACGCGCCATGCCAACGCGCTGCGGAAGGAACCAGGTTCCACCACTATCGGGAATCAGGCCGATCCGGCTGAACGCCTGCAGAAAGCTGGCCGACCGCGCGGCGACGACGATGTCACAGGCAAGCGCCAGGCTGACGCCAGCACCCGCGGCAATCCCCCGCACGGCGCACAGCGTCGGCACCTGCAGCCTCTGCAGACGAAGAACCAGCGGCTTGTAGTTGCGCTCGATGACATCGCCGATAGCCGGTGGCTGATCGCCGATCGCCACGGCCGGATCGCTCAGATCCTGGCCGGCGCAGAAAGCTCGCCCGGCACCGTCGAGAACCAGAACACGCGCGCTGGTATCGGCTTCAAGCAAGTCCAGCGCCCGCCTGAGATCTTCGTGCATCGCCTCATTGAAGCTGTTCAAACGATCGGGCCGGTTCAGCGTCAGCCGGGCAATTCCCGCGTCAACTGAGTAGTTTATAGTGGCGAAGCTCATCGGGGCTTGTTCTCGCATCAGGGCGGGCCGCTACCGGCCGCGGAACAGGACGCTACAAATGAAGCGCGCAGATGTCAAGCGCGCCGCACCGTAGCGCCTTCACACCGCCTGCGGGCAAAGCTTTGCGTTGACAGGCATCGCCCGGCTGACTAAGATCCCTGCCTCTTGGGGGTTGGTAGCTCAGTCGGTAGAGCAGTGGACTTTTAATCCATTGGTCGTGGGTTCGAGTCCCACCCGACCCACCAGGCGTCCAAGAAAAGGGGCACCACTGCGGCGTAGGACGCATGTCGGGGCGTTAGCTCAGTTGGTAGAGCAGCGGACTCTTAATCCGTAGGTCCAGAGTTCGAGTCTCTGACGCCCCACCAGATCGATCGACGGCAGGCACACGGCGACGATTCCGCGCCGGCTCCCAGAACCACGAAAGCTTTCCTCTGATGCTTCCCGGCGACTTGCCGTTGACGCTGCTTTGCCATCCGGCGACGCCGGCACCGGTCGTGCGGACGATCGAGGCCGGTGCCACGCGTCGTGCCGACGGCACGCTCAGCTTCCACTATTGCCTGCGCGGCGACATCGTCCGCCTGCTCATCCCGACGCCCGATCCGGCGGGCCGTACCGACGGCCTTTGGGAGCATACCTGTTTCGAAGCCTTCGTCGGCCTCGCCGGCCAAACCGCCTACACCGAGTTCAACTTCTCGCCGTCGGGCCAGTGGGCCACCTACGCCTTTGCCGACTACCGGCAACCCGCAGCAGAGCCCGAGGTGTTTGCACCGCCGCAGATCACGGCGCGCGTCTTCGCCGGACGGATCGAGCTCGAGGCCGTCGTTCCGCCCGGCACGCTGGACTTGTCGGCCAGCGAAGCACGCTTGCAGATCGGGCTGTGCGCTGTCGTCGAAGCGCGCGACTTGATCGACGGGCGACACAGCTACTGGGCGCTGCGACACGCGGCAGACCGGCCGGATTTCCACGACCGGCGCGGTTTCGTCCTTGAACTTGCGGCGCCGCGCCGCACGCCCGGAGGCGACTGATGAGCGACGTACAGAGCGGACTCGACCGCCTGCTTGCCGAACCTGCCCTGCGCCGGCCGCTGCGCGGGCGACGGATCGCGTTGGTCGCTCACCCGGCTTCAGTCAGCAGCGACCTGAAGCACGCGCTCGACGCGCTGGCGGCGCTCGGCGACCTGAATCTCACCGCCGCTTTCGGCCCGCAGCATGGATTGCGCGGCGACAAGCAGGACAACATGATCGAGTCGGCGGACTTCCACGACGAGACGCACGGCATCCCGGTGTTCAGTCTTTACGGTCGCGTGCGGCGGCCGACGCGTGAGATGATGAACACTTTCGATGTCCTGCTGATCGATCTGCAGGACATCGGCTGCCGCATCTACACGTTCATCACGACCCTGCGCTACCTGCTGGAAGCGGCGGCGGAACACGGCAAGTCGGTTTACGTGCTTGACCGTCCGAATCCGGCCGGGCGGCCGCTCGAGGGATTGCTCCTGCGCCCGGGATGGGAAACCTTTGTCGGCGCCGGCCCACTGCCGATGCGCCACGGTCTGACGATCGGCGAACTCGCCGGCTGGTTCATCCGGCAGTGCAATCTGACCCTTGACTGCACCGTCATCCGCATGCATGCCTGGTTTCCCGACCAGGCCCCTGGCTTTGGCTGGCCGCTCGGCGAACGGACCTGGATCAACCCCAGTCCGAATGCGCCGAACGTGTCGATGGCACGCTGCTATGCTGGCACGGTGATGCTCGAGGGGACGACACTGTCCGAAGGGCGGGGAACGAGCCGACCGCTCGAGCTTTTCGGCGCGCCGGACCTCGACGCACGAGGCCTGTTGACGACGATGTACGGTCTGGCGCCCGACTGGTTATCCGGTTGCCGCTTGCGCGAGTGCTGGTTCGAACCGACTTTTCACAAGCATGCCGGCACCCTGTGTCATGGCATCCAGATTCACGTCGACGACGCGCACTACCAACACCACACCTTTCGCCCCTGGCGAATCCAGTGCCTGGCTTTCAAGGCTCTGCGTACACTGCGGCCAGACTATGCACTCTGGCGCGATTTTCCCTACGAGTATGAGTACGAACGGCTGGCGATCGACCTGATCAACGGCTCGGCGCTGCTCCGCGAATGGGTAGACGATACGCAGGCGACACCCGCCGACCTGGACGCGATCTGCCGTGCCGACGAAGCGATGTGGGAAGACGAACGGCGCGAATTCCTGCTTTATTAGTCGGGCGAACGGCGAACGACCGACTTCGCGCCAGCCGCAAGGCCGGCACCTTTCCCGGAAGGTCGATTCGTAGCACCGGAAATCGTCCCCTGCCTCAGCCGACGGGCCAGGGCTGGACCCACCGCGATCGGTACCGAATCAACGGCTGCATTCCTCGCCGCCTGCGCGCGGCCGGGTCGCCTCCTCCAGCGCGGCGAGCCAGGCGAGTGCGTGCTGCCGATCGTCGCCGCACATTTCGACCGATGGCTGCAGGCCGGCGCAAAAACCGGGTCGTTCGGCACAGCCCCAGAGACGGCAGCGAAAGTCGGTAGTCAGATGGCTGCACACCTGGCCGGCCGGTTTCCCCAGCGGGTGACCGGAATACGCGGTCGTGATCGACGGCGCAATGCAGCATGCACCGCACGCTGCCCGGCAGCTAACTCGCGCGCCCATCACCGGCAACCGCCTCCAGCGTCGCGGCGAGCAGTTCATCAGCCTGCGGCGTTGCTCCCGGAACACCCCGGTAGCCGAGCCGCCGCGACAGGGTTGCCGCCGCTTCGCGCGTCGCCAGCGCCATCGGACTATCCCAGTCCATTTCAAAGTTGCCGATGATGCCAAGTGACGTGAGCGCGGCGACCATATGTCCGCGATGGTCGAATACCGGTGCACTGAACCCGTTGATGCCTGGCGTGACGCTGCCTGAAGCGCGCGACAGGCCGTGCCGGCGGATTTCATCGAGTTGCTCGGTCAGGCTGGCCAGGACGTCGTCCGGCGCCATCCCACGCGCCTGGGCAGTGGCCAGGATTTCGCTCTCGAGCATCTTCTTCAGGTAAGGCGAACGGTAGAAGGCGGCGAAAGCGAGTCCGGTCGCCGACGAGGTCAGCGGCAGGACGACACCGGTGCGCAGCGTGATTGTCACCGGACCGCCGGCTTCGACCCAGCGCACGCAGGTCGCGCCATGGTTGCCCCACATGGCCAGGGCGACCGTTTCGCCGATGCGCTCGCAAAAGTCGTCGAGCACGGGACCCGCGGCGCGGACCGGATCGAGTCGGGCCAGGCTGGCGAGCCCCAGTTCGAGCGCAAACTCGCCGAGATCGTAACGCCCCGTATTCGCATCCTGCTCGACCAGACCCATGCGCATGAAGCTGACCAGGTAGCGACGTGCCTTGGCGGCGGGCATTCCGGCGGTACGCGCAACGTCGCGCAGCATCATCGAGCGGCCGTTGCGCGCCAAGGCGCGCAGCAGACGGCTGCCAACTTCAATCGACTGAATTCCCTGGCGTTGCCTGGGGGCTTCGCTGTCGTCCATGTCTGTCATCGGTGCCCGATGCTCCTCGTCAAGGGGTAGAAGAGACCAATCGTGCGACGCGCTTCCGGCCAGCCGCCGACTGCCTGGAGGTCACCGGCTAACGTTCGAAAAGAGCAATCGATTCGATATGCGAGGTATGCGGGAACATGTTGACCACGCCCGCACCGCGCAACCGATAGCCCTTCTCTGCCACCAGGATGCCGGCGTCACGCGCCAGTGTCGCCGGGCTGCAGGAAATATAGACCAGGCGCCGCGGCGCGTCGTCGACCGTCAGCGCCTTGACCAGTTCGACCGCACCCTCGCGCGGCGGATCGATCAGCATCTTGTCGAAACGGCCGAGCGCCGCCAGCGCTTCCGCGTTGAGCGCGAAGAGATTGGCCACCCGGTAATCGACCAGGTGCTGCAGTCCGTTTGCCGCAGCGTTCTCGCCGGCACGCCGAACGAGCTCGGCGCTGCCCTCGACGCCGAGCACGCGCGCCCCGCGCCGGGCAATCGGCAGGGTGAAATTCCCCAGGCCGCAGAACATGTCGGCGATCTGCTCGCCGGGCCGCGGATCGAGCAGGGTCAGCGCGCGGCGCACCAGCACGCGGTTGATCGCGTGGTTCACCTGAGTGAACTCGGTTGGCGAGAAGAAGTGCTCGATCGCGAAATCCGGCAGCAGGTAGGACAAACGCGCGCCCGCCGCCGGATGAAAACGATAAGCCGTCGCCGGTCCTTGCGGCTGCAGGTAAAAGACGACGCCGTGGTGATCGGCAAATTCGCGCAGCAGTATTTCATCCGCCGCCACCAGCGGTTCGAGAATGCGCAGCACGAGCGCCGTCTGCCGTTCGCCGACCGCGACTTCGATTTGCGGCAGACGCTCGCGGATCGACAGGCGCTCGACCAGCCGGCGCAGCGGCAGCAGCATCTCCGACAGATGTCGTGGCAGGATCTCGCACTGCTCCATGTCGGCGACATAACTGCTCTTCCGTTCGTGGAAGCCGACGAGCACCCCACCCTTCTTGACGACCAGGCGCACGCTGAGCCGCGCGCGGTAACGATAGGCCCACGCCTGACCTTGAATCGGCGCGTAGAGCTCTTCGGCAACCACCCGCCCGAGATGCCGGAGATTGTCCTCGAGCAGCCTTTGTTTGACCGCCACCTGCGCCTGCGCATCGAGATGCTGCATACTGCAGCCGCCGCAAACGCCAAAGTGCGGGCAGCGCGGCGGCACGCGCGCCGGCGAAGGCGCCAGTACGCGCACCGTGCGCGCGATCTCATAGCTCGGCTTGCGCCGGAAGCTGACATGCTCGACCTCTTCGCCGGGCAGGGCGCCCTCGACGAATATCGTCTTCCCGGCCAGCCGGGTCACGCCGCGTGCTTCGTGGTCAAGCGATTCGATGATTCCGGTCGGCATGCGGCAGGCCCGTGCGAAAGGGTGCAATTCTACCGTGATTGCCGGCTTTGCCCGGCCCTTCGCGCGCCGGGCGCGGAAACCCCACCGCGCGCAGTCGCACACGCGACGGAAAGACCAGGATCATGATAGATTCGCATCCTCCTCGTTGCCTCGGCAAGACCATGATCCACCCCCCGCACCAATGGCCGGATTCGGAGATCTTCGAAGATCTGTTCGTTCTCGAACTGGCCAACAACCACCAGGGAAGCCTCGAACGCGGCCTGCGCATCGTCACCAGCTTTTCCCGGATTGTCCGCTTCAACAATGTCAAGGCGGCGATCAAGCTCCAGTTGCGTGACGTCGACGCCTTCATCCACAAGGACTTCCGCGCTCGCTCGGATATCCGCTACATCAAGCGGACGCTCGATACGCGCCTGAGCAAGACCGAGTACGCAACACTGGCAAACGCCATCCGGCGGGCAGGCTGCATCCCGATGGCTACCCCTTTCGATGAGGTTTCGGTCGAGTTGTGCGTCGAGCTTGGCATCGACCTCATCAAGATCGCCAGTTCGGACATCAATGACTGGCTGCTCATCGAAAAGATCGCCGCCACCAAGAAGCCGGTCATCGTGTCCACCGGCGGATCGTCGTTGAAGGACGTCGACGATCTGGTGAAGTTCTTCAACCGACGACAGATCCCGCTCGCCATCAACCACTGCGTGTCGCTCTACCCGTCGGCCGACCACGAACTCGAACTCAACCAGATCGATTTCCTGCGCCGCCGTTACCCGCTGAACACCATCGGCTTCTCGACGCACGAGCATGGCGACTGGCAGACTTCGATCGCGATTGCCTACGCGAAGGGCGCGCGCACCTTCGAACGTCATATCGACCTGGCCGACTCTGAAGAGCTGTCGCCGTATTGCAGCCTGCCGCAGCAGATCGACCAGTGGTTCAAGGCGTACAAGCGCGTCGTCGCGATGTGCGGCGCGCCGGGCACACAGAAACGGCTGCCGCCAGCGCGCGAGATTGCCTACCTCGACACGCTGGTCCGCGGCGTCTATGCCAGACGGGCACTCGCCCAGGGCCACGCCTTGTCCGATGAGGACGTCTATCTCGCCATCCCGCTGCAAAAGGGGCAACTGTCGTGCCGCGAACTGATGCGCGGCGAGTTGCTGTTGCGCGCAGCCGCAGCCGACGAGCCCATCATGATCGACATGATCGACAGCCCCTATGCCGAAAACGAGCAGTTGAAAGCGCTGATCTATCAGCGCGGCTTATGAGCAAGGCAGGCAGGTGTCGCTGCACCGACTGGCGGCCCACACTGGCCGCCGGTACTTGGCGCGAGCGCAACACTGCCGACCTGCCGGCCAGGCCATCGGAAGCTGCAGCCTGCGCGCCACGATGAAGCTGATCAGCGTCGTCACCGGCTGCTTCAACGAGCAAGACAATGTCGATGAACTGTGTGCGCGCATCCGCCACCAGTTCGCGCAACTGCCCGGCTACGATTACGAGCACATCCTCATCGACAATGCATCGACCGACGCGACAGTGGCCAGAATCAAGGCGATCGCCGCGCACGACCGGCGCGTCAAACTCATCGTCAATACGCGCAACTTCGGACACATTCGTTCCCCCATGCACGCGCTACTGCAGGCACGCGGCGACGCGGTCATCGCCATGGCCTCGGATCTGCAGGAACCCCCCGAGTTGATCGGAGAATTCATTGCCAAATGGGAAGAGGGCTTTCGCATCGTTGCCGGGGTGAAGCCGCAGAGCCAGCACACAACCGCACTCACCTTCATTCGTCGCGCCTTCTACACGACGATCGGCCGCATCTCGGAAACGCGCCTGATTCCGGATTTCACCGGCTTTGGCTTGTATGACCGCTCGGTCGTCGAGATCATCCGGCAACTGGACGACCCCTACCCCTACTTCCGCGGCATGATCGCCGACCTCGGTTTCGCGCACGCCGAGGTTCCTTTCGTTCAACCGCAACGTAAACGCGGGATTAGCAAGAACAACTTCTACACGCTGTACGACATGGCTATCCTCGGCATCACCAGCCACTCCAAGGTGCCGATACGCCTGGCGACCATGGCCGGCTTCTTGCTCTCCGCCCTCAGCCTGCTCGTCGCCATCGTCTACCTGATCTACAAGCTGCTACGCTGGGATCAGTTTTCGCTCGGCGTCGCGCCGGTGGTCATCGGCTTCTTCTTCTTTGCCTCGGTGCAGTTGTTCTTCATCGGCATACTCGGCGAATACATCGCGGCCATCCACACGCAGGTTCTCAAGCGGCCGCTGGTCGTCGAGAAGGAACGAGTCAATTTTGCCCCGGACGAGAAATGAAAACCGTCGCTGCAGGCAGCGGCAACGGCGATGACCCACCGGCAACGCAGGTTGGCGCGTCCGACCTGCCGCCCGACGGCAGGCTCACTGCGTGCGCGCTCGTCTACCTGGCGCTGCCCAACCTGCTGTTCCTGCTCGGCTGGTTTCGCATCGGCCCGGCCTTGCTGCTCTTGGCGGTGGCGGTTTACCTGCTGGCTGCGGCCTTGCGCGTGCTCGCACGGCCGGCATCATCAGCGTATGCGCCGACTGCATTCCTGGTCATTCTCCTGACCAGCGCGCTTTGGTCGGTCTTTGGTGGCGGCAGTCATTTCATGTACGCCAACCCCGACTGGGAGATTCGCGATGCGGTGCTTGGCGACTTGATTCACGCCAACTGGCCCGTCTATTACTTCTCGGCAGCAGGCGAACCGCTAATCCTGCGTTCAGCAATCGGCTTCTTTCTACCGATGGCGGTTTTCGGCAAGTGGTTCGGCCTGGCCCATCTCGACCTGGCCGTCTACTTCTGGACGGTCGCCGGCGTTCTGCTCTTCCTGTTGCTGCTACCCCTTCCGGGACGCGTCGGTTGGCGCTTGGCGCTGAGCTTGGCGCTGGCTGTGTTTTTCAGCGGGATGGACCTCGTCGGCCAGTTCATCGCAACCGAATCGTGGCCAGAATTTCCCCTGCGCATGGAGTGGTGGGCTCCCCTGAGCTACCCCTCGCTCACCAATCAACTGCTCTGGGCACCGAATCACTGCCTGCCGATCTGGATCGTCACCTTGCTCTACTGGCGGCACCGCCAACGCGACGAGTTGTTCCAGGTGATGGCGGCAGCATTGTCTTTGAGCCTGATCTGGACGCCTTTTGCTGCCCCGGCGTTGCTTCCCTTTGCCGCGCTCGCCGCGATTACTGCGGTTCGCCGACACGGCTGCGGCGCAATTCCTTGGACCAGTTGTGCAGCAGCCCTGGTGTTCGCCCTGCCGCTCAGTGCCTTTCTGTTGACCGACGCCGCGCCCATTCAGGGAAGCCTGACAAGAGCATCGTCGCCAGCCGCACCGGGGACAGGCTACGCACTGCAACCGTTTTCTGCCCATACTTACGCGCTCTTTGTCTGTTGCGAGTTCCTTTTTCTGGCGCTGGTCTTGGCGCCGCACGTTCGACGGGACAAGATTGAGTTCTGGCTCGCTGTGTTCATCCTGCTGGCACTCCCTTTCGTTCGCCTTGGGCCATCGAACGATCTTGGTCTACGCCTGAGCGCACCGGCGCTGATCGTCCTCCTGATCGTCAGTCTTGACACTCTGCTCGGCGAGAAGCGCCTGGCAAGGCGGAGTACCTTGTGGCTCGCGTGCCTGTTTCTCCTGATTGGCGCTCATACGGCATTCAACGAACTGTGGCGCGCCGCCACTTTCCCACGCAGGCAGCCAGACTACCAACAGACGCTCGCCGAACGGCAGGGCGGCCAGCCGGCAGCGCACTACGCTGGGCGGGTCGCTTCGTCAGCGCTCGGACGATGGTTGCTGCGACCCGTTCCCAAGACAGCCATTTCCGGCGGTTAGCCAATCACCGGGCAGCACTTCGTGCGGCGTACCTGTCAGGCATCCGGGGAGATGCTGGCGGCGCATCGCCGGACGGCGACGCAGATCCCGCGTCGAGGTAACGGAAGAAGACATCTTCCAGGGTCAAGGTTGGCCGGATTTCGAGAACGGAATGTCCGGCCGCGCGCAGCGCGTCAAGGGCCGGCCAAAGTTCGTCCCGGCGCAAGTCGGCACGCCAACGCCCCTGGGTCTCCTGAACAAACGTAGCAACCGGGCTTGCTCCGCTCGAACGAACGGTCACCGTCTGCTCGGCATGCAGCAATTCGCCGGGTGCCTGCACGGTGACCAGATCCCCCCGGTGAATGAGGCCAAAGCGGTCGGCCAAGCGCTCGACATCGTGCAGAACGTGCGAAGTCAGGAAGATCGTTCCGCCCGCTTGGCGGTACTCGCCGAGAATGTCGACGACATCCTTGCGGCCAACCGGATCCAGGCCCGACAAAGGCTCATCAAGAATCAGCAGCCGCGGCTCGATGGCCATCGCGTGAGCAAGCGCTACGCGCTGCGTCATTCCTTTCGAAAAGCTGCGCACGCGCTTGTCTGCCACCTGGGCAAGAGAGAAGCGATCGAGCCATTGCAGACAGTGGCGGCGCTCATTGGCCGGCTTCACCCCGTGGATGGCCAGACCCATGCGCAGAATTTCCAGCGGCGTCAGATAGTCGTACAGGCTGGGATTCTCCGGCACATAGCCCAAGCCACGCCGCGCCTCGGGCAAGGAAACGTCCTTGCCGAAAAGCGCTGCCGACCCATGGCTCGGCTGCAGAACGCCGGTCAGGACCTTGATTGCAGTGCTCTTGCCGGCGCCGTTCGGTCCGATGAACCCAAAGACCTCACCCGGCGCGATCTCCAGCGAGATGCTGCGCAGCGCTTCGAAAGGCGGTGTCAGCCACGCCCGCGGGTAGGTCTTCGACAAGCCTTCGATCAGGATCGCAGGGCTCATTTCCCGGCGCTCCTGGCGACACTCCCCGCAATCACCGGCAATCCCGCCTGATCGAGCGCAAAGCCCGAGCCGAAAGGATCCTGCGGTATCTGCGCAATCAGCCCGCTGCGCACCAGATCGTCGAGCGATTCAGGCGGCCGCTGATGCCGCTCGGTATAGCTCGTCGCGGCCCGACGCAACGCCGCCAGATCGCGTAGCCGCTGGCTGCGCTGCCGCAGATAGGCGGCGAAATCCTCGCGTTTGGCTTGGGCAGCCATCGAGTCGACGATCCTTGCCGCCAAATCGAGATCCTGCGTCTTGTCAAGCCACCGGGCAGCAAAATTCTCCATCGTCAATTGCTCGTCCGGATCGGACAGTTTGCTTGCCGCCCTACGCAACCACTCGGATGCTCCGAGCGCATCACCCTTAAAATGCATCTGGTTGAACGCGTAGTAGAACGGAGGCTGGTAATCGAACGGACGAGCCAACGTTGCCCGCCGAAGAATTACCTGTGTCGCGTCCACTTCTCCTTCCCACGGCAGGATGGCTGTCGCAATGTAGTAGTTGTCTTCGTGCGCCGGGTTGAGCCAGGAAACATCTTCCTGCACCAAAGCAAGGATACGGTACCCCTCGGGGGCCATGCGAACGGTTTCGGTGACCAGGGCGCGAATGCTCGACCAGCTTGCCGCAAGATAGCGGTCCCCTCCGGTGAGTGCAACCTGAACGAACACCGGAAGAACCACCTCGATTTCCGCTTTCGGACGCGGTCGCTTCACCTCCTGGATGCCTGTCTGTCCCGCCCAGAAAGCCAATCCCCCAGCCATCGCTAGCAGCATCGGCAGCCAGGCCGTCCGTTGCGCGCCGGCCATTCTCAAAAGAACTCGCGTCGGCGGAACGTGAGGACCGCCAAGGCGAGCAGCAACGTCGAATAGCCGACCGCCAGCAGCACGCCATAGAAGATCGCCCCCTCGCCGGGTGAAGTCCCATACATCGGCCAAGTGCGCCAGTCGAGGCGAGACAAGTCGGGCATAGCGTACTGAATGGCCTGCAGCACGGGCCCGTAACGCCCAGTCAAGGCTTCATCGCCATCGGCACCCCGCTCGATATAGTCGAGCACGGATCCCAGGCTTTTTCCGGCTACGGCAAAAACGATGCCCAGAGCAACCGGAAGCATCTGCACGGTTGACAGGCTGGCAATCCACAGCGCAAAGGAGGCAACTACGATGGCGTCGATCAATACGCCGATGAGGGCTACCAGATACGGCCAGCCGACATTGACCGGATAGCCCTGCGCATAGTGACTTTGCGCCCAGTGAACGGAAAACCAGAGTAAGGTTCCCAGCGCGGCTGCGGCGACCAGCAGCAGGCCGACGACACCGAGAAAGCGGCCCAGCAGATATGAGGCACGCGACACGGGATAGGCCAGCGCGTAGAGCACGGTGCGCCGTTCGACCTCGCGGCCGACCAGTTCGTGCACCCAGAATACGGCAAGCAGGACGAGGCTGAAACGGATGCCCGAAAACCCGACATCAATGGTCACCGTCTGCGGTTGTCGCGGCGAAAAGGACGCAGCAAGAAATGCGACGCCGACCAGCAGTGTCCCGAGGATGAGGCTCAGCAGCACCGCGCGCGAGCGAAAGCCGGATCGTAAAGCGCTTAGACAGAACGCCCACATGGAACGAAAAAGGCGCGCAGAGCGCGCCCCCTAGTCGTCTAACAGAGGGTCACTCAGCTCGCATTCATTTGAGTGTCGGAGTTCCCCGAGGTGATTTCGGTAGTATCCGTACAACCCGTGCTGGCACAGTTGTTTATGTACTTGATTCCCCCTCCATTCGAACCGCCGCCGAAATACGACTTGCCTTTCTGAGAACCGGCCACAACCCCGAAAGCCGTGTTGTTTTGTGAGTACTGAAGCAGTACGTTGTTCGAACACTTTCCGACAAAGCCGTTGCGGGCAAACTTCGTATTATCAGCGGCTACAGTGACCTGCGCACCGGCCCCGGCACATCCGTTTGGAGCCGCGCTCGCCGTCGCGCTCAGCGACGCCATTACGGCAAACGCCGCGAGAGAAACCATTTTATTCATCACATTCTCCTGAGAGTTCATCAGCAATCAATTATCAGTTGTTCGACGCCGCAACCGCAGACGTTAGCCAGTTCTTGGCATCCGATTGCGCAGCTTTGTCTTCACCCTTCTTGGTGTACTCAGAGAACTGTGGAATGGCGATCGCCGCCAGGATACCGATGATCGCGACGACGATCATCAGCTCGATCAGGGTAAAGCCCTTTTGCAGCTTTTTCATCAATTGAACTCCTTCCAGTGAATGCAACGGACGCTCCGTTGCATTCACTGAATCAAGTTTCGTGCCAGGCAGGAAATCGCCGGAACGGCACGTATCGGCAGGCGATGCGGCACCCGGCAACGGCGGTCTGCGTCAGCGACCTGACAAGAATTGTCAGTTGCCGGGGCTGCTTGCGGGAACGCTCAGAGCTCGAAAACCTGGCCGTGGCGCAGCATCCTGGGCTTGAATTCGCTCACGGCGGCCTCGATTTCGGACATCGTCAACTCGATCTGGCCCGGTTTCAAGTGGCTGATATAAATTTTTGGCGCAAGCCGCAAGCGGCGCAACTCGCTGGCCAGCATGCTTGGGCAGAGGTGTTTGGAGACCTCGGCCAGCGCCTTTTCCTCATCTGGAAAAGCAGTTTCGATGAGCAGGTAGCGCAGGTTGGCGATCGCATTGACGATCGGCCAGAAAGCGGCGTTGGTCGTCGTATCGCCGGTGAAGACCAAGCTGCCAGCGCCCGAGTCGAGCTGGTAGCCGACCGCCGGAACCGTGTGTTCGGCGGGCAGCGCGGTGATCGTCCGTGTCCCCAGGCGAACCGACTGGCCGATACTGATCGACTGATACTGCATGAGCGCGCGTTCACGGTTCGGGATAGCGTTGAAATCCGGCCAGATCGACCAGTTGAAGACGTGCCGGACGAGAATGTCGATGGTCGCCGCGGTCGCATGCACGGTCACCGGTTTGCTGCGCAGATCGCTGACCGAATCGATCAAGAGCGGCAACGCTGCGATGTGATCGAGATGCGAATGCGTCAAGAAAACGTGGTCGATAAGCGCCAGATCGGCGAGCGGGAGATCGGCAACGCCGGTTCCGGCGTCGATCAGCAGATCATGATCGACCAGAATCGACGTCGTCCGCAACTGCGCGCCGCCGATTCCGCCGCTGCAGCCGAGAACCGTAACCTTCATGCGGGCCCCACGGCTTCCATCGTGTTCCTTCCTAGCGCACGTTGGCGAGAACACCCGCAGACAGGCGGGCAGACCGAGCAGACGACATCAGACCTTGAGAAAGAATTCCATCTTGACGCCGGCAATCTCGATCACATCGTGATCTTCGAGCCGCCGCGCTTGCGCATCGATCGCCTTGCCGTTGAGCAAAGGATATGCCGCTCCTTCGACGTGCGTCAGGAAGTAGCCATGCGGACGCCGGGCGATGACGGCGACCTGCACGCCCGGCTTGCCGAGCGTGGTCAACGTCTTGGTCAGTTGAAGTTCGCGACCGGTGTTTGAACCACTGAGCAACTGGATGGCGGCCGGCGGCACCGGCGAGGACGGCAGCTCAAAGCGCGGCGCCGAACCGACTGGATCGCTCGCCTTGCTCAGCTCCGGCACGGGGACCGTGTCGACCGGCATACGCCCGTCGTAATCCGCTTTCTCCTGGCTTGGCGGGGCGAGCAGATACTTCATCTTGTACTTGCCAAGTTCGATGACGTCGCCATCCTTCAGAAAATGTTTCTTGATCGGTTGGCCGTTCACCATCGTTCCGTTGGTGCTGTTCAGGTCTTCCAGGAAGGAGTCGTTGAGGATCGTGACGACGGCCGCATGTTCGCCGCTGATCGCCATGTTGTCGATCTGTATGTCGTTATGCGCCTTACGCCCGATGCTCATGCGCTCCTTGCGCAGAGGGATCTCCTTGAGAACCAGGCCGTCCATGCTGAGTACGAGCTTTGCCATTGTTTGCTTCTTCCTTATCTAAACCACGACCACGGTTTCCACCAGCAAGCGCTGCCAGCAGGAAACTCGCGCAAGACCTTGACCACGACGACCGAGACATTGTCTTCGCCGCCATTGTCGTTCGCGGTGCGGATGAGCTGGCGGGCCGCCAGATCGGGATTCGCGCCATATGTTTCGAGCGTACGGTGGATTTCCGGGTCGTCCACCATATCGTAAAGCCCGTCGGAACAAAGAAGATAAAGGTCGCCAGGTTGCACCGGGTAAAGATGGATCTCCACATCAACCTCCGGGTCCACGCCAACCGCTCGCGTCACGAGGTTTTTGTTGATCGAGTGGCGCGCCTCCTCGACCGAAATCAGGCCGCTGTCGATCTGCTCCTGCAGCAGCGAATGATCGCGTGTCATGGCGGCGAAGCTCCCGCCCCGTAGACAGTATAGACGCGAGTCTCCCACATGCGCGACGACCAGCTTGTTGTCGCAAAACACGACGGCGACTAGCGTAGTTCCCATACCAACGAGTTGGACCTGGCTTTCTGCGGCTCGATAGATCGCTGAATTGACCGCGGCAATCTGCTGCACCAGGCAACTGTGGGCAAACGGCTGCCCTGTCCTGCCGTCCCGCGTGTGCGCCGGAACCGACTTGAAGGCAGCTTCAAGGCGGGAAGACAGGAGCTTGGTGGCCATGCTGCTCGCCACCTCCCCGGCGCTGTAGCCGCCCATGCCGTCGGCGAGAATCGCCAGCCCACGACCAGCGTCAGCAAAGACAGCGTCTTCATTGTGTCCTCTGACCAATCCGGGGTCCGTCTGGACGGCAACCTCAAGCGCACCGGACAGGCTGTTGGGCACGGCTAGGCTCCATACGGCAGTTCGCTGCCCAGACCGCGCGTACGTGCGAGGCTCTCCAGGCGAGCAGCCAGGGCCAGGTCCTGCACGGCCAGGCCTTGCGATTCGAACAAGGTGATCTCGTCGACGGTCGTCCGCGCGGGCTGACGCCCGGCGAGCACCTGACCAAGGTCGCGCAACTGGCCGACATGCAGGCGACCCTTCTCCAGCCAGGGCAACAGATCGCCGGCTTCGCGCAGCGCCGTTTCGACGCTATCGACGACAATCGCCGAACAGCGTTTCAGCACGTCTTCACCGAGCTCGCGCCTGATCAGCGAATTCGATCCGGCCGCGTTGATGTGCGTTCCTGGCGCCAGCCAGTCGCCACTGAACAGCGGACTGGCGGCAGTCGTCACCGTGCTCACCAGATCACTGCCGCGCACCACGTCTTCCGGTGACGCTGCCGCTCGCACCTCGAGCCCCAGGCGCTCCGACATTCGTCGACAAAAGTTCTGCAGTCGTTCTGCGTTGCGCGAATAGACCTTGACCCAGTCGAGCGCACGTACCGCGGCAATCGCCTCGAGATGGCCTTCGGCCTGCCAACCGGCGCCAAACATTCCGAGCACGCGCGCCTCCGGCCGCGCCAGGCAGCGCGTCGCGACGCCGGAGGCAGCGGCGGTGCGCATCATGCCCAGGCGGTCGGCCTCGAGCACGGCGCGCAGGCTGCCGCTCGAGGCGTCGTACAGATGGACGAGAAAGCGCACTCCCGAGCGATTGCTCGTGTAGGCCTTGTAGCCAATCACTCCGAGCTCGGGCAGTGCTCCTTGCAGAACATGCAGCGTGGTCTGCGGCAGACGCGTGCGCTGGCGTGGCACATCGAGCGCCTGCCCCACAGCCAAGGCTCGGTGCGCGGCTTCCACTGCCTCCAGCGCGAGCGGCATCGTCAACAATTGTGCGACATCGCTTTCAGTCAGAAATAGCGCCATTCTCTCCTCATGGTTTTGACACTGTGATGGCTGCTGCTTCGGGGGCTCGCCAGGCAGGCCGTCGATGAACTGGCGCAGCCCTGATTTTACCGGCAAAACTCGACTCGCCAAGAGCAAACAAAGAGGGCAGACGATCGTCTGCCCTCTTTTCCCCAACTCTGCACTGCAGGCAACGGGCTCAGATCATCGACTTGATCAGTTTGGCCATTTCCGAAGGATCGCGGGTCACCGTGAAACCGCACTCTTCCATGATCGCCAGTTTGGCTTCGGCGGTATCGGCACCGCCGGAAATCAGCGCGCCGGCGTGGCCCATCCGCTTGCCGGCGGGTGCCGTGACGCCGGCAATGAAGCCGACGACCGGTTTCTTCATGTTGGCCTTGCACCACAACGCGGCGTTTGCTTCATCAGGACCGCCGATCTCGCCGATCATGATCACTGCATCGGTATCCGGGTCGTCGTTGAAGAGCCGCATGATCTCGATATGCTTCAGGCCGTTGATCGGGTCACCACCGATACCGACCGCCGACGACTGACCAAGGCCAATCTCGGTCAACTGGCCGACCGCTTCGTAGGTCAGCGTACCCGAGCGGGAAACGACGCCGATGCGCCCCTTGCGATGGATGTGACCCGGCATGATGCCAATCTTGACTTCGTCGGGCGTGATCAGTCCAGGGCAGTTCGGGCCCAACAGCAAGGTCTTCTTGCCGCCAGCGGCTTCGCGCTTCTTCATCTTGTTGCGCACAACCAGCATGTCGCGTACCGGAATCCCTTCGGTGATGCAGATCACCAGGTCGAGGTCGGCTTCGACCGCTTCCCAGATCGCCGCTGCCGCACCGGGTGGTGGAACGTAGATCACCGAGACGGTGGCGCCGGTCTGCGCGGCGGCTTCCTTGACCGACGCGTAAATCGGAATGCCGAAGATGCTCTCGCCGGCTTTCTTCGGGTTCACCCCGGCGACGAAGCAGTTCTTGCCATTGGCGTATTCCTGGCATTTTTCGGTGTGAAACTGCCCGGTCTTGCCGGTGATCCCCTGGGTGATGATCTTGGTGTCTTTGTTAATCAGAATCGACATGGTGGCTCCTTAACTGACCGCAGCGACGATCTTGGTGGCGGCTTCCGCCATTGAATCAGCGGTGATGATCGGCAGGCCGGATTCACTCAGGATCTTCTTGCCGATATCCTCGTTGGTCCCCTTCATGCGCACGACCAGCGGAACCGAGAGGTGCGTTTCGCGCGCCGCGGCAACGACACCAGTGGCAATCGTGTCGCAGCGCATGATGCCACCGAAGATGTTGACCAGAATCCCCTTGACCTTGGGGTTGCGCAGCATGATCTGGAAGGCCTCGGTGACCTTTTCCGTGGTTGCGCCGCCGCCGACATCAAGGAAGTTGGCCGGTTCGGCACCGAAGAACTTGATCGTGTCCATCGTCGCCATCGCCAGGCCTGCACCGTTGACCAGACACCCGATGTTGCCGTCGAGCGAAATATACGAGAGGTCGAACTTCGAGGCTTCGAGTTCGTCCGGATCTTCTTCGTCGAGATCGCGGTAGGCAACGATCTCCGGTTGCCGATAGAGCGCATTGGAGTCGAAATTGAACTTGGCGTCGAGCGCCTTGATGTTGCCGTTCCCTTCAAGAATCAGCGGATTGATCTCGGCCAGCGAAGCGTCGGTCTCCATGTAGCACTTGAAGAGCGCTTTGAATGTTGCCACGGCCTTGTCGCGCGATTCGGCCGGTACGCCGATACCGTCGGCGAGTTGCCCCGCCTGCGCGTCGGTCAGTCCCTCCTCGGGGTCGACGAAGACCTTGATGATTTTCTCGGGTGTCTTGTGCGCGACTTCCTCGATATCCATGCCGCCTTCCGACGAGGCCATCATGGCAACCGTCTGCGTCGCGCGGTCGGTCAGCGCCGCCACATAGTATTCCTTGCGGATGTCTGCCCCTTCCTCGATCAGCAAACGCCGCACCTTCTGGCCCTGCGGTCCGGTCTGGTGGGTGACGAGCTGCATGCCGAGAATCTGGTTCGCATACTGCCGCACCTCATCGAGCGATTTGGCCACCTTGACGCCGCCGCCTTTGCCGCGCCCGCCGGCGTGAATCTGAGCCTTCACGACCCAGACTTTGCCGCCCAGGGTCTCGGCTGCCTTGACCGCGTCTTCGACGGTCGGACAGAACACCCCGCGCGGAACGACAACGCCGAATTTCTTCAGGAGTTCCTTGCCCTGATATTCGTGAATTTTCATGCGCTTTCCTTGCTTGAGTTAAGGTTGCGAAACGTAATGAACCGCAGGGCAGAATTTCCTACCCCGGCTTCTGGCCGCGGTACCAACGTGGATAGTACTGGCGTACCGCGTCTGAATGGGACTCCAGCGCGTGGCAGCGATCGAGCTGATAGGGTTTGTGTCCGCTGTCGTCGTTGTCCGGCACGTCGCTGGCGAAAGTCTGCAGCGCAGCGGTGGGCAGGAACATTGCCAACTCACTCAGGTGCGAGCAGCCGCGCGTGCTGCGAAACAGTGTCTTGACCGCCGTGCGGAAACCATGAAAGAGGTTGAGGCCGATCAGTTGCCGGTAGGCCGGCGTGATGCGATCACAATGGCCAACATACGGCATGGCATCAGTGCTGGCCACGGCGTCGACGATGCCCATTCGCGAGTCGATGGTCACCCGCAGCCACATGTCATGCACGGCCTCGCCCCGCTTGCGCAAACCTGACGACAAGAGGTAGTCCTGATCTTTGACATCGGTCAGACGTGCCTCGATGTCCCAGCGTCCGTCGCTCCGCTTGTAGCCACCAAGCTGCACGCTGCGCACATGCTTGAGGGTACGTTCGGCGGTGGGCGGGGGCAGCGTCATCAATGATCCTGAAGGAGCTGGCGAGCGGCACTCGAGGCTTCGCCACTAGCGCTGGATCTTACTACAAGCGGGCACTTCTTTGCCGGCGAAATTCATAATTACAGCCGTCGTCCGGCCTCCTCGGCGGGCGCTTGAGGTGCCGCCGGGCACCTCGCCGCCGCCTCTTCAGCGCCTCGGCGAACGCCTCAGGCGACCACCAGCCGGCGAATCTCGGCCAGCCCGGCCGAGAGCATCGCCAGATCCTGCGGCTCGCTGCCTTTGAGTTCGTCGACCACGGCGCCTGCCCTGTCAGTCGGCGGTTGCGCGTCGGCCAGGACTTGCCGGAGGAGGTGCTGGCGCAGCGCGGCAAGGTCGGCCGCCAGTTGCGAACGGGCTCTTGCCTGCCAGCGATTGCCCGCCGGCAGACGACCGATCGCCGCCGCCAGCCAGTCGAGATCAAGTTGCTCGGCAAGTCGTTCGAGCCCTCGCTTCACTTCGCCCAGAGAATGGCCGGTAATGTGCGTCAGGTTGACCAGTTCGATGACCGCAATCACCGCTGCACGCTGCTCGATCAGCGCGGTGATCGCTTCGACGCCGCGCCGCGCACCGCGCAGCTCGGCGATGACCTCGGCCGCCGACTGGCGGTAGTCGTCGATGATCTGGCCCAGGGCCACGCCGGAGCGCAGGCGGACAAGCAACAGACGCGTCACCTGCCCGGTCATTGCCCGCAGGTTTGCCATCAGTTCCATCTGCCTGCTTGCCGGCAGCAGGCCATCGAGGCGCTCGAGCTCGTGCCAGATCTCTTCTGCCGCGAGCACGCGGTTCGTCGCATACCAGGCAGCGGCCACTTCGGCCGCCGACGCAGCCGTCTCGTCGCCGATCCGCATGACGAAAGTGGTTCCCATGCGATTGACCATCAGATTGACCAGTTGCGTCGTCGTGATGTCTCGCCGCAGCGGATGCCTGGGCAAGAGATCGCGGCAATGCTCGATCAGGACGCCCGGGAAGTAGTTCACGAGCAATTCGTGCACCTCTTCGCTGTCCGGCAACGACGACGCCAGGAGATCCTCTTTTAGCGAAATCTTGGTATAGGCCAGCAGCACAGCAATTTCCGGTGCGGTCAAGCCACGCTTCTGCTGCGCGCGCTCGCCCAGACCCTTGTCGTCCGGCAGACATTCGATGGCGCGGTGCAGGGCCCCGCGCGCTTCGAGATTGCGGATCAAGCGACCGTGAACTTCGATCAGTTCGACCCCCGCCGCTGCTTCCAGCGCGATGGCCAGCGTCTGCTGGCGATTATCGGCGAGGACGAGTTGGCCGACCTCGTCGGTCATCGAGGCCAGCAGGGCGTCGCGCTGTTTGGCGGTCATGTCGCCGCGCGCCACGAGTCCGGAGAGGAGAATCTTGATATTCACTTCGTGGTCCGAGCAGTCGACGCCCGCCGAGTTGTCGATCGCGTCGGTAAAGATGCGGCCACCGTTCAGCGCGTACTCGATTCTTCCCCTTTGCGTGATTCCCAGGTTGCCGCCTTCGCCGACGACGCGCGCCTGCAGCTGGTTGCCGTCGATGCGCAGCACGTCGTTCGCCCGGTCACTCGCTTCCTGATGGCTTTGCCCGCTGGCCTTGACGTAAGTCCCGATGCCGCCGTTGTAAAGCAGGTCGCACTTGGCCTGCAGAATGGCCCGGATCAGTTCCGGCGGGGTCATCTGCAGCGCGTCGCAGCGCAGCCAGGCGCGCATCTCGCGCGACAGGCGGATCGACTTGCTGTCGCGCGGCCAGACGCCACCGCCGCTGGAGATCAGCGCCCGATCGTAGTCCGCCCACGATGAGCGCGGCAGGGCAAACAGTCGCTGGCGCTCGGCAAAGCTGCGCTCGGCGTCGGGCTGCGGGTCGACGAAGATGTGCCGATGGTCGAAAGCTGCCAACAGCCGAATCTCGCGCGACAACAACATGCCGTTGCCGAAGACGTCGCCCGACATGTCGCCAATGCCGATGACGGTGAACGGCTGTTGCTGGATATCGACGCCGAGCTCGCGAAAATGCCGCTTGACCGCCTCCCACGCGCCGCGCGCGGTGATGCCCATCTTCTTGTGGTCGTAGCCGGCCGAACCGCCGGAGGCAAACGCGTCGCCGAGCCAGAATCCGTAATCGACCGCAATCCCGTTGGCAATGTCGGAGAAAGTCGCCGTACCCTTGTCGGCAGCGACGACCAGGTAAGGGTCGTCGCCGTCGCGGCGACGCACGCCGGACGGCGCGACGACCTTGCCGTCGACCAGATTGTCGGTCAGGTCGAGCAGGCCGCGGATGAACAGCGAATAACACGCGACGCCCTCGGCGAGCACCGCCTCGCGTTCGTTCGCCGGCGGCAGCCGCTTGCAGACGAAACCCCCTTTCGAACCCAGCGGAACGATCACCGCGTTCTTTACCATCTGCGCCTTGACCAGCCCGAGCACCTCGGTGCGGAAGTCTTCCATGCGATCCGACCAGCGCAAGCCACCACGCGCCACACGCGCCCCGCGCAGATGAACGCCTTCGACGCGTTCGCTATAGACGAAGATCTCGTACAGTGGCACCGGCGCGGGCAGGAAAGGTATGTCGCGCGAGGACAACTTGAACGACAGGTAGTCCTTTGCCCGACCGCTGGCGTCGGTCTGATAGGCGTTCGTGCGCAAAGTCGCCTGGATCACGGTATGCAGCGCGGCAAGGATGCGGTCGTCGTCGGGATTGCTCACCTGCAACAGGGCAGCGTTCAGTTCGTCGCTCAGTGCCGCCGCGCGCTGCTCGTCGGCCTGCGCTGCAAAGAGCGCCGCGAACAGTTCGACGAGATGGCGGGCAATGCGGAAATGCGCCGCCAGACAGCGCTCGACCGAAGTCTGGCTGAACGGCAGACCGGTCTGCCGAAGGTAGCGGCTGTACGCGCGCAGGATGCCGATCTGCCGGCGATCAATTCCGGCAAGCAGCGCCAGACGGTTGAAACCGTCGTTTTCGGCCTGCTCGCGAAGCAAGGCTTCGAGCAGCTCGACGAAGGCCCGGCGCGTGGCTTCGTCGTCAAGCGTCGCCGCCTGCGGCAACTGAACGGCAAAGTCGGCGATCTGCAGGTCACTCGCCGGCAAGGAGAACGGCTGCTCGGAGAGCACCGTCAGACCCATGTTCTCGAGCATCGGCAGGATGGTCGACAAGGGCCGCGGACGGCCACGACGAAAAAGCTTCAGACGCTGGTGCGAGGCGTCGTCGCCCGGCGCGTTGCTCAGCTTGACCTCGACCTGACCGCTGCGCTCGGCCGTTTCGAGGCGCTCGAGGTCGGATACCGCGCCCGCCGGCGTGACGCATTCCTGATAGGACAGGGGCAACTCGCCGGCGTAGCGGCGCAGCAAGCGATTGCCGTGTTCCTCGCCGTAATGCGCGACGAGGTTCTGCTTCAACTCGTCGGTCCACCCGCGCACGATGCGGGCAACCTGACGTTCGATGGCCTCGCCGTCGTACTGATAGCGCGTACCGAAAGGCGTGCGAGCGATGAAATGCAGGCGCGCCAGCCGCGATTCGCCGAGCATCACGAAGTAATCGACCTGATCGGCCGCCAGGGTATCCTGCAGGAGCGCCGAAATCCGCCGCCGGACGGTCGTGTCGAAATGGTCACGCGGCATGTATACCATCGCCGAAACGTAGCGCCCCCATGCGTCATTGCGCAGGAAGACGCGCACCTGTTCGCGCTCGTGCAGAGAGACGATGCCACGCGCAATGCGCACCAGGTCGTCGCGCGCGATTTCGATCAATTCGTCGCGCGGGTACGTCTGGAGCACGTTGACCAGCGTCTTGTCGCGATGGCTGCGCGGCAGAAAACCAATCGCCTCGACGACTGCCGACAGTTTGCGCCGCAGGAGCGGAATGTCAGTCGCCGCTACGTGGTAGACCTGCGCCGTGTATAGCCCGACGAAAGCGCGTAGCCCGATGATCCTGCCGTCCTCGGCAAAGCGTTTGACGCCGATGAAATCGAGGTACGCCGAGCGATGCACGGTCGAGCGCGTATCCGCCTTGACCAGAATCACCGCCGCCGGATCTTTGCCGAGTTCAGCGATCGCGCCTGGAATTCCGCTCAGGCAGCGACCGAAGCGCGGATGCGCGACATCGCGCAGGATTCCCAGGCCGCTATCGGCGACGCGCACGAGAACGCTTTCACCGGCCACCGACTGGTAATCCGCACTGCCCAGAAAAACGAAATTGTTGGCGACCACCCAGGCCAGGTAGGCGGCCGTTTCATCGCGCTCGAACGCGGCCGAAACGGCCACTTCGTCGCGCGCTGCATGCATGCGCTGATACATCGCCGCGCCGTCGTCGACCGCGCTGCGCACATCGGCGAGCACGGCGACGATTTCCTCGCGCAAGGCGGGCAAGGCATCAGCGCCGACGCGATCGATTTCCAGGTGTATCCACGACTCGGCCTGAGTTCCCTCGCTGCCGCGCGGTCGGGTACGCTGCAGCCGGCCGCCGTCGCTGCGCAGCGCACCAAGCAAGGGATGCAGGAGGCGATGGATGGCCAGACCATGGCGGTAGACGACCATCGTGATCGAGTCGACCAGGAACGGGACATCGTCGGTGACGACATCCAGCACGGTATGCGGCGAATGCCAGCCGTGGCGGTCGAAGTCCGGCGTGTACAGCATGACGCGGGCCTCGCCCGGCTGGCGTTCCTCGCCCAGGCGGAAATGCTGTACGGCCGCGCCGAGAAGTCCTTCCGGACTGGCATCACCGGCATCGGTCAGCTCGACATCGGCGAAGTAGGTGTCGAGGAATTCGCGCACTCCCGTCGATAACTTGTGACGGTCGGCGACATCACGCAGATTGCCGCGCAGGGTGACGATCGATTCGCTGAACGCTGCCATGGCGCACGCCTCCCGCGCGGGTCAGTGGTGAAGAATCTTGGCGAGAAACTGTTGCGCACGCTCCGAACGGGGATTCTGGAAAAACGCCTCCTTGCTGTCGTCTTCGACGATACGCCCCTGGTCCATGAAGATCACCCGACTGGCGACGCGCCGGGCAAAACCCATTTCATGCGTCACGCACATCATCGTCATCCCTTCCTGCGCCAGTTCGGTCATCACGTCGAGCACCTCGTTGACCATTTCCGGGTCGAGTGCCGAGGTCGGCTCGTCGAACAGCATGCAGATCGGGTCCATCGCCAGCGCCCGGGCAATGGCCACGCGCTGCTGCTGTCCGCCGGAAAGCTGGCCCGGGAACTTTTCCGCCTGTTCGCGCAAGCCAACGCGCTCCAGCAGCTTGCTCCCCTTCTCGCGCGCCTGTTCGAGGCTGCGACCGAGTACCTTGACCTGGGCAATGCACAGGTTGTCGATGATTTTCATGTGCGGGAAGAGCTCGAAGTTCTGGAAGACCATGCCGACCGTCGACCGCAGCTTGGACAGGTTGGTTTTCGGATCGCCGACCGATACGCCGTTGACGATGATCTCCCCACTCTGGAAAGGCTCCAGCCCATTGACGCATTTGATCAGCGTCGACTTGCCCGAACCCGAAGGCCCACAGACTACGATCACTTCTCCCTTGTGGACCTGCGTCGTACAGTCAGTGAGCACCTGGAACGTGCCGAAATGCTTGCTGACCTTGTTCATCGAAATCATCGAATACTCCTTGCGTCCGCGCTGCCGCAACCGCTCACGCGGTTTTCAGCCGGTTCTGGAAATGGCGAACCAGTCTTGATGCGGCAAAACAGATGATGAAATAGACCACGCCGGCAAAGAGCAGCAGTTCAACCAGCCGGCCATCGCGATCGCCCACCTTGTAAGCCGCTCCGAAAAAGTCGGCGAGCGCCGACACATAGACCAGGGACGTATCCTGGAAGAGGATGATCCCCTGCGTCAGCAGCAGCGGCACCATGTTGCGAAAAGCCTGCGGCAGGACGACCAGGCGCATCGACTGGCCGTAGGTCATGCCGAGCGCACTCGCCGCAGCCATCTGGCCCTTGGGCACCGACTGTATTCCGGCGCGAATGATCTCCGAATAGTACGCGGCTTCGAACAGGGCAAAACCGGCGATCGCCGAAGCCAGACGCACGTCCGACCCCGGCGGCAGACCGAAAAGCCTTTCAAGCAGGTGCGGGACGATGAGGAAGAACCACAGCAGCACCATGACCAACGGCACCGCGCGGAAGAGATTGACGTAGGCAGCGGCAAACCAGGAGAGAACGCTGACCGACGACAGGCGCATGAGCGCCAGCAGGGTACCCCAGACGATGCCGAAAACAACCGCGCTGAGCGTAATCTCCAGCGAAATCTTCATCCCGTCCCAGAGAAACGGCAGCGCGTTGGGAATCGACGACCAATCGAATTCGTGCATCTCACTTAGCTCCGATGTAGCCCGGGACGCGCACGCGCGCTTCGACCCAGCGCATGCCGAACATGACGACGACGTTGATCGTCAGGTAGGCAAGGGTGACCGCGATGAACGACTCATAAGGCTGCGCCGTGTAGTCGACGAGTTGCCGGCCCTGCGCCGCCAGTTCAAGGAGACCGATCGTCGAGCAGACCGCCGAGTTCTTGAAGATGTTGAGGAACTCGGACGTCAGCGGGGGAACGATCAGACGGACGGCCATCGGCAGTAGAACATGGCGATAGGTCTGCGCCAGCGTGAAGCCCATCGCCAGTCCGGCGTTCTTCTGCCCCGGCGGCAGCGAATTGATTCCCGAACGAACCTGTTCAGCCACCCGCGCGCTGGTAAACAAGGCAAGGCAAACCATCGAGGCGAGAAACTGCTGGAGTATCGGGTTGGTTTGCTTGAAGGCATTGCCGAGTTGCTCGGGCAGCAGCTCGGGCATGACGAAATACCAGAGAAAAAGCTGCACGAGCAGTGGAATGTTGCGGAAGACCTCGACATAGGCAGTGGCGATTCCTGCCAGCAATTTGTTCGGCACCGTGCGCAGGATGCCGACCACCGCGCCCACCGCCAGGGCAATCAGCCAGGCGGAGAGCGACAGGGCGATGGTCATCTTGAAGCCATAGAACATCCAGCCAAGATAGGTATCGTCGCCCGTCGCCGTCGGCTGCAGAAAAACGCCCCAGTTCCAGTTATAAGCCATCAGTCGAAGGCTTTGTCGTTAGGCGCCTTGTAGAGCGCTTTCACGACATCGGAAAGCGGGAAGTTGAGGTTCAGACCTTTCGGCGGAATCGGCTGCAGGAACCATTTGGCGTAGATCTTCTCCGCTTCACCCGAGGTCATCGCCTTGGCCAACGCCGCGTCGACAACCTTCTTGAACGCCGGATCATCCTTGCGCATCATGCAGCCATACGCCTCGAAAGATTGTGGTGTGCCGACCACCGCCCAGTCACTGGCGCGTTTGGCCTTGGCCATTTCGCCGTAGAGCAGCGCGTCGTCCATCATGAAAGCGACCGCGCGACCGGTTTCCAGCGTCAGGAACGATTCGCCGTGGTCCTTGGCGCTGATCACGTTCATCTTCATCTGCTTCTCTTCGTTCATCCGGCGCAGAAGGCGCTCGGAAGTCGTCCCGGCGGTCGTCACGACGTTCTTGCCAGCCAGGTCCGGAAAATCCTTGATGCCGGAATTCGTCTTCGTCATCAGACGCGTCCCGATGGCGAAAATGCTGTTCGAGAAGCTGACCTGCTTTTGACGTTCGGTATTGTTCGTCGTCGAACCGCATTCGATATCGACTGAACCGTTTTGTACCAGCGTGATGCGGTTGGCCGAGGTGACCGGCATCAGCTTGGTGTCGAGCTTGGCCATCTTGAGTTCGGTCTTCACCGCATCGACGACCTTGAGCATCAGCTCATGCGAGTAGCCGATGACCTGCTGCTTGTCGTCGTAATACGAAAAGGGGATCGACGATTCGCGATGGCCCAGGGCAATGATCCCGGTATCCTTGATCTTCTTCAGTGTACCGGTGAGCTCCTGGGCCAGCAGCGGTGTTGCCGACAGCATGCCAGTAGCTAACGCGAGCGCCAGCACCTGGCGCGTCATATTCTTCTTCATGGGTTTCTCCTTCCTCTCCAAAATACGAGTCGTTTGTCGGGTGAGCACCCGGGGCTCATGATTGTGGCACGACTTGCGCGCGAAACCAAGCAATGACCCATGCATGGTTTACGCGCGATCAGCCGCCCGCTCTCGACCTCCGCGCGCCAGACGAGTGAACGCGCGAAGCGCAGTACCCGCAGCGCTCGCCGTTCGACCGCGCGGATGCCTTACAATTCGCGTACAGGTCACGACTTTCGCCAGGCATTCTGGATGGACAGAGCGATGACCGTCCCCTCTCCCCGCCTGTCGGCAAGGGTTTGCTGCGTCGCTCACCGGCGCGACATGCCCGGGAGAATCCATCAGCGACTCCAGACGAAGCAACGGCATGCCAGCCGCACCCATCCTCTACCGCATTCAGCCGAGCAATGTGCACGCGCATCTGTTCGAAATTCGCTGTACGCTGCGCAACCCCGCGGTGGGTGGTCAAGGTTTCGCTCTCCCGGCCTGGATTCCCGGCAGCTACATGATTCGCGACTTTGCGCGCCATGTCGTGGCGATCCGTGCCGAGTCGTCTGGGCAAGCGCTACGCCTGGAGAAGATCGACAAGCAGACCTGGCAAGCGGCAGCCACCAAAGAGCGCCGCCCGCTGACGCTAATCTACCAGGTATACGCCTGGGATCTCTCGGTGCGCGCCGCACATCTCGACCAGTCGCACGCCTTCTACAACGGCACCAGTGTTTTCCTGCGCCCGCTTGGCCACGAGCATCTGCCCTGCCTGGTCGATATTCAGCCGCCGCGCGGGAAGGCGTTTGCGCATTGGCGGGTAGCGACCGCTCTGGCGCCCGCCAGCGGCGAAAAGGGCTGCGCCAAACCGCATGGCTTTGGCCTCTACCGCGCCGCCGACTACGACGAGCTGATTGATCATCCGGTTGAAATGGGAAGCTTCGCGCATGCCGCCTTCACTGCCTGCGGCGTTCGCCACGAAGTCGCCATCAGCGGCCGCCACGACGCCGATCTGAACCGCCTGACCAGCGATCTGCAGCGCCTTTGCGAATGGCAGATTCGTTTCTTCGGCGAACCCGCACCGATGCCCGCCTACGTGTTCCTGATCACCGCCGTCGGGGAAGCCTACGGCGGACTCGAACATCGTGCCTCGACGGCGCTACTCTGTTCCCGCGACGATCTACCCTACGCCGGCATGCGCGGCACCCCCGAACGCTATCGCGCCTTCCTCGGCCTGTGCAGCCACGAGTATTTCCACACCTGGAACGTCAAGCGCATCAAGCCTGCCGCCTTCTGCCCGTATCAGCTCGAGGCTGAAACCTACACGACGCTGCTCTGGGCATTCGAGGGTTTCACTTCGTACTATGACGATCTGGCTCTCCTGCGCTGCCGCCTGATCAGCCGCAAGCAGTGGCTGGACGGACTTGCCAGGACGATCGACAAGGTTCAGCGCGCCCCCGGACGGCACGTTCAGACGCTGGCCGAAGCGAGTTTCGACGCCTGGACGAAGTACTATCGACCGGACGAGAACACGCCGAATGCGAGCGTCAGCTACTACGCCAAGGGTGCGCTCGTCGCCCTCGCCCTCGATTTGACGCTGCGCGCCGGAACCGCCAGTCGGGTCAGCCTGGATGACGTCATGCGGACGCTCTGGCAACGGTTCGGCCGCGATGCGGGCAGCCCGGGAATCGAAGACGACGACCTCCAGCGGATAGCCGAAGAACTCTCGGGCATCCCGCTGGCCAGCTTCTTTACGGCGGCCGTGCAGAGCACCGACGATCTGGCGCTGGCCGACCTGCTCAAGCCGTTCGGCGTCCGACTGACGCACAGCACCGCGTCGACAACGCCGCAACTCGGGGTGGACACCGCCGATGCTGGCGACGAAGTCCGTTTGACGACGGTCTACAGCGACAGCCCGGCGCAGATCGCCGGGTTGTCGGCGGGTGATCTGCTCGTCGCCCTCGACGGGCTGCGCGTAACGCCGCACAGCTTCGAGCGCCTGCTCGGCCGGCGCAAAGCCGGCCAGCGCGTCGAAATCCTCGCCTTCCGACGCGACGAATTGCGCGTTTTTTCGGTCGAACTGGCCGCCCCTGCTGCCGATCGGCACAAGCTGCACGTCGGCCAACGCGGCAACGCCCTGCGTCGCGCCTGGCTGGGCAGGACGGGCAAACACGAACGTTCGACAGATCACGGAGACCGCGAAAAATGACCGACCTGGCCACCCTGCGCAAGAGCTACGAACGCGGCAAACTCAGCGAGGAGTCGTCGCACGCCGATCCACTGGCGCAGTTCGCTCAGTGGTTCCAGGAGGCCATTGCGGCCCAGCTTCCCGAACCGAACGCCATGACGCTGGCCACCGTGGACAGCCGCCAGCGCCCGTCCACGCGCATCGTACTGATCAAGAGCTACGACGAGCACGGTCTGACCTGGTTCACCAACTACGAGAGCCGCAAGGGACGCGAGCTGGCGAACAACCCATGGGCTGCCCTGCAGTTCCACTGGGTAGAGCTCGAGCGCGTCGTACGTATCGAGGGCCGGGTCGAAAAGCTGGCCGCAGCGGAAAGCGACGCCTACTTCGCCAGCCGGCCGCTCGATTCACGCATCGGCGCCTGGGCAAGCCCGCAAAGCCAGGTCATTGCCGACCGCGGTGTGTTGATCGCCGCCGCCGCACGCTATGCCGCGCGTTTTCTGCTCGACCCACCGCGCCCGCCGCATTGGGGGGGTTACCGCTTACAACCTGACACCTGGGAATTCTGGCAGGGCCGAAAAAGCCGCTTGCACGATCGACTGCGCTACCGGCTGGACGGCACCCGACAATGGATTCACGAACGCCTGGCCCCTTGAGCCGCACAGGGCAGCAGAACACGCGCGGAAAGGCTGCGTCGACGACGGCCGGCCTGATCGCCGAGCAGCTTGGCAGGCGGTCGAACGTGCGCCTTGGCCGGCTGTCTTAGGCCGATATAATGCTGCGTTCGCTTGCCCAAGCGAACAGCCTGCGAGCGGCTGGCGCAAACCAGGCTGCTCAGCTTGGCCGATCAGCGTGGGGGGACGAAGCAATGAGCTTACGAGAACGAACAGTCAGCGGCCATTCCGGATTCTCACGGTCGATCCACACCCGGCTGTTCCTGCTCCTGCTCGCCTGCCTGGGCCTGACGGGGTGTGCTTCGCTCACCCTCGACATCGTCCGTGACGGTCAACTGGTAGCCAGCGGCGACCCGCCGGGGGTCGACCTGGCGCGCCAAGGCATGCTCCTGAGCGTGACGCCCGGCATGGCCCTGCAGGCGGGCGACGAGTTGCGCACCGACGCTCGTTCGACGGCGGTGGTCAGCTTCTTCAGCGGCGCGCGCGCGTATGTCCAACCGAACAGCCAAGTGCAGCTCGGCAGCCTTCTCGTCTACCTCGGTGAAGTGCTGGTCAAGGCCAGAGGCTATTTTCGCGTCGACACGAAGTACGCCACAGCAGCCTCCGAAGGCACCGAATATCTCGTTCGCGTCGATCCCGGAGAGCGCCTTCAGGTCACCGTCGCCGAGGACCGCGTCAGCCTCAGCTCACCCAACCTCGCATGGCCGAAGAAGTCGCTCGGCGTCGGGCAAACAGCCCGCCTCAGCGGGCCCGACCTGCTTGATATCGGCCTGGCAGCACCCGGTGAAGTCGAGGCAATCAGAAGCCGCATAGACAGTCTCGACCAGATCGTCCCCAGCTACGCCGGCATCGGCACCGCACTTCTCGTCGGCGCCGCGATTACCGCGGGTGCCGTGGCGATCGGCAGCCAGTCGCACAACGAACGCGAGCACGATCGCCGCCGGCGCACGCCCGACCGGCCGGCCGCGGATGACGCCAGCCCCCAGGATCCGCTGGGACCGGCACGTCGTCGCTGAGCATCGTGAGGCGCGCCTGTCGGCGGCCAGCGAAGCCGCTTTGTTGCCGCCACGGTTGATTCGTGAGCAGAATATTCATCAGCTATCGGCGCGAGGACAGCATCGCTTACGCCGGGCGCCTGCACGACAACTTGGCCGCGCATTTCGGCGTCGACCGGGTTTTCATGGACCTTGGCCAGATCAAAGCGGGTGACGACTTCACCCGCGTCCTGGCCGACCAGATCGCCGCCTGCGACATCGTCGTCGCGGTGATCGGGCCGCACTGGCTGGACGCGAGCAATGCCCAGGGACGTCGGCTCGCACAGGCGGACGATTTCGTGCGCTACGAACTGGCAAGCGCGCTTGCCCAGGGCAAACGCCTGATTCCAGTGCTCGTCGGCGGTGCGCGCATGCCGGCAAGCAGCGACCTGCCGGCGACCATCGCCGAGTTGGCGCGCCGCCAGGCGCATGAACTCGACGACCACCGCTTTCAGCTCGACCTCGACGCGCTGATCCGGCAAATCGAGCGGCGCCCATCGTTGCTGGCCCAGTTCGCCGGGATGGCCAGGGCCGAGCGCGTCTACCGGTGGCAGCAGCCTGCCCTCGTCGGTATCGCCTTGACCATGGTGCTGTTTGCCTGGGTGCAGTTGTTCGATGCACTGGGCATCGACGCGCGCCTGGCGAGCTACACGATGGCGATCGGCGACCAGCTCGCGCCACCGGCAGTGAGCGACCGGATCGCCATCGTCGGTTTCTCCGAGGCAAGCGAGGCGCGCCTCGGGCGGCCGGGGCCTGCCTGGCGGCGGGCGCACGCGCAGATCATCGACCGGCTGAGCGAGGCAGGTGCCAAACTGATCGTGTTCGACGTGTTCTTCGAACGAACAACGGCAGCCGACGAAGACTTTCTCGCTGCGATCGGGCGCGCTCGAGAGCGCGGAACACGTGTCATCGTTGGCGTTCGGCGCCTGCTCGACAGCCAGCCGGCAATGCTGCCGGGTTTGCCCGCGCTGGTTGACGGCGGCCTGCTCTGTCTCGGCGGTCGGCTGGGCTACGCTTCGCTGGCGCCGCTTGCTGTCGTCAAGGCAGGCAGGGACGCAACATCCGGCGATCCGCCGGCACTTGCCGGACGACGCAGCCTGATCGCCATCAGTGCGCTCGCCGCTGGCGGCCAGCTTGCCGTCGTCGACGCGCAACACCAGCAACTGACGCTGGTCGGCGCCGGCGCGCAAACGCTCTGGCAGGGCGCCTTGCAGCCGGTCGGCCGGCAGCTCGAAGCATCGGGACAGGCCAGCCGCGACTGTCCCTTGCTGGCTGAAGACGACCTAGTCGCGACGATGCTGATTCGTCTGGCGCCGGCCGCCGCCTGGCGCACCGGACAAGCACGCTACGACTACGAGCAATTCACTTCATCGACCGCAGCCGTCGGCGACATCCACCTGGCTGATCGCATTGTCCTGGTTGGCGACGCGCGCCAGGAGGGCGACCAGTTTCTCGTCCGCCGCGGACTCGCCAGCGAATGGCGAGCAGGCGTCGAACTGCATGCCGAGGTGCTCAACAACCTGCTGCAGGGCATCCACGTACGCCAGCTGAACCCGCTTGCCCAGTTCGTCGTCATGCTGGCGTTCGCCGCCGCGGGCGGCTGGCTGCGCCGCGTTTGTGCGGACCTGCGTCGCTATTGGCGGGTCATGCTGCTTGGCGGAGCCATCGTCGCTTATCTGGCAGCGACGGTCCCCGCCTATACGCAGTACGGCTTGCTGCTCAACCCGGCTTACCCGCTGGGCGCGCTTTTTCTCGCCTACTACCTGTTCGGCCGCATGGTGAGCAGCAGCGAGCCTGACCGAGTGGGGTAGACTTGCCGACCATTCACCCAAGGAGGAGCACAACGAATGATTGCCACGACCAAGCGCGCGGCGCTGCTGTGCAGCGTACTCGGCGCCCTGCTGATCGGCTGCGTTTCGCTGCCGCAGGAAGACGTTTCGTATCCGCGCTCATCGGCGCTGCCGCCACCACCGGATCCGCCCGACAATCCGACAACGCCAGCAAAAGCGGCCCTCGGCAAACAGTTGTTCTTCGATAAACGGCTCTCGGGCGACGGCAGCACGTCCTGCGAGGGCTGCCACTACCGCCACCTTGGCTGGACGGATGGGCTTGCCCTCTCGCGCAAAGTGGGTGGCGAGATGAACACCCGACACACGCCGACGCTCTACAACACCGGCTACGCCGACGCATGGTACTGGGACGGACGCGCGCGAACGCTCGAGGGTCAGATCGCGGCCGCCTGGAAAGCGCAGATCGGCGCCGACCCACAACGGACTGCAGCGCTCATCGGCACCGTCGCCGCCTACCGCAACCAGTTCCAGGCCGTCTTCGGAAGCGAACCGACGGCAGACAACATCCCGCGCGCTCTGGCCACCTTCCTGCGCACACTGAACAGCGGTGAGTCGCCGTGGGATCGCTACCTCGCTGGCGATTCGACGGCGGTACCAGCGGCGGCGATCGCCGGGCACGAACTGTTCATCGGCAAGGCCGGCTGCGCGAGTTGCCATACGCCGCCGTTATATACCGACAATCGTTTCCACAATATCGGCCTGGAAGCCGGCAAGAGCCGACCTGACTCCGGCCGCCAGACGATCAGCAAAGACGCGCAGGATCTGCATGCGTTCAAGACGCCGACACTACGCTCGGTTGGCCTTTCCGGACCCTACTTTCACGACGGCAGCGTCGGCCGCCTGGAAGACGCGGTGCGTTACATGGCGGCCGGTGGCGGGGCTGATCCGCAACGAAGCCCGCTGCTCGTAGACCGCAAGCTGTCCGAAGAAGAAATCGCGCAGATCGTCGCCTTCCTCGGCACGCTGACCAGCGATGAGCGCTTCATCCGGCCCAGCCTGCCCTGATTCAAGCGCCGGCCTGACCGGGCGAATCACCGACCAGCGCGCCCGGTTCCGCCGCTCCGGGCGTTGCGCGACTTGCCCTGGGGCAAATTCTGCGCACTAAACAGCCTTCCGGCGTGCGCTCGGCAGGCCTTATTTGTTGTACCCTTGCGTGCCTTTCCGGTTTGCCTCGGCAACCCCGGGCTTGTTCGCCTTTTCGTGCTCACCAGGCGGTCCCCAGGCGGGACCGGTTCATTTCTTTGAAGGAGGTGCCATGCGATTCCCAGTCAGCTTCTTGCAAGCCGCCCTGCCCCTGTTGCTGATCCTTGCCGGCCCAGCCGACGCACGCGAATGGAACGTCGTCAAGAGCTCGGGAACGATCATCGCCGCCACTGAGGGTGGTTTTCAGCCCTTCAACTACTACGAGGGCGCCAAGCTCACCGGCTTCGAAGTCGAACTCGGCGAAGCCATCGCGCGCAAGCTTGGCCTGAAGCTGGAGTGGAAGGTCGTACCTTTCGACGCACAATTGGCTGCGCTGCAGCAGGACCGCTTCGACTTTGCAATCGCCTCGCACGGTTACACCGAAGAGCGCGCGAAATCGGTCGACTTCGCCAACCCGCATTACTGCACCGGCGGGCAGATCGCGGCGCGCGCCGGCGGCCCGCTCACCGTCACCGCACTGAGCGGCAAGACGGTCGGCGTACAACTCGCCACCAGCTACGCCGACGCCGCCAAGAAGATCAATGGCATCAAGGAAATAAAGACGTACAAGGGCGATCCGGAAGCGTTTTCAGCGCTCCGCGCGAAGAAGGTCGAAGCGTGGATTTCGGACAAGTTTACGGTCAAGGCGACGCTCGACAAGAACCCGAAGGCAGGAATCGTCGCTGGCGATCTGGTCTTCGTCGAGCGCGTTTCGATGATCCTGCGCAAGAACAACAAGGAACTCGCCGACAAGCTTAATCAGGCGCTGGCCGATCTGATGAAGGACGGCACCTACCGTGCGCTGTCCGAGAAGTACTTCAAAGAGGACATTTCCTGCCGCTCATAGCACCAGCGACCAACGATGAACTGGGCGACGCGCTACCCCGGCTGGGCAATGTTTGCCGCCATGGCCGGGCTGCTCGCCTTTCTCTGGGGACTGGCGATACCGCTCGCCGCCGCTCCTGAGCCGATCGGTCCGGCCGCCGAGCAATTCGCCGACGGCGCCCGGATTACCGTCTGGCTGACGCTGGTAGCCGGCAGTTCGGGCATCGTCATCGGCGTTCTCGCCGGCGTCGGCAAGCTCTCGCGTTTCTGGCCGCTGCGCCGACTCTGCGACGCCTACGTCTGGCTGATTCGCGGCACCCCCTTGCTGCTGCAGATTCTGTTCGTCTGGCTGGCGGCGCCGTCGATCCTGCCCGAGGACATCGTGTTGTCCGATTTCGCCTGTGCGGCGATCGCTTTGGCACTGAATGTCGGGGCTTACAACACCGAATGCGTGCGTGCCGGGATTCTCGCCGTCCCCTGGGGGCAGGTCGAAGCTGCGCGGGCGCTTGGCCTGACGCCGGTACAGACCTTCATGGACGTTGTCCTGCCGCAGAGCATGCGCGTCGCGCTACCCGCGCTGGCCAACAATCTCGCCTCGCTGGTCAAGGACTCGTCGCTCGCCTACGCGATCAGCGTCGTCGAGCTGACCATGGTCGGCTATCGCGTCCAGGCGGAGAGCTACCAGCCGATCCCCGTCTTCGTCACCACCGCGGTGATCTACCTGATTCTGACGACCGCTTTCACGACACTCACGGCGGCGCTCGAAGCGCAGCTCAACACCGGCCAGCAGCGCTGAGCGAAGCCGCATGAACAGCCCGGCACCCAGCCCCGACACAAGCTTGCGACCGATCATCGAGGCGCGCCAGGTCGACAAGCGATTCGGCTCGTTCCACGCCTTGAAAAAGGTCTCGGCGGTCTTCTATGAAGGCCAGGTGACGGCCATCGTCGGACCGTCCGGCTCCGGCAAGTCGACCTTTCTGCGCACGCTGAATCGTCTCGAAACGCACGATTCGGGCGAGATCGTGATCGACGGCATCGTTCTCAACGACGACCTGAAGAACCTCGACGCCATCCGCCGCGAAGTTGGAATGGTCTTCCAGAGCTTCAACCTCTTCACTCACCTGACGATCCTGCGCAACATCACACTGGCGCCGATGCGTGTGCGCAAGATGGAGCGTGCGGCGGCCGAGCAGAAGGCGCGCACGCTGCTCGAACGCGTCGGCCTGCTGAGCCAGGCGGACAAATACCCGGTGCAGCTTTCCGGCGGCCAGCAGCAACGCGTGGCGATTGCCCGCGCCTTGGCGATGGACCCCAAAGTACTTCTCTTCGACGAGCCTACCTCGGCACTCGATCCGGAAATGGTCAATGAAGTCCTCGCCGTGATGCGCGAGCTGGCCTACAGCGGTATCACGATGCTCGTCGTCACGCACGAAATGGGCTTCGCGCGCGAGGTCGCCGACCGGATCATCTTCTTCGACGACGGCGTCATACTGGAAGACACGACGCCGGAGGTTTTCTTCACCCAAGCCGAGCATGAACGGGCACGCGCTTTCCTGTCGCAGGTACGACACGGCTTCTGAACGGCGGAGCATCAGCCCGCGCGTAGCGGGCAGCCCGATTCGTCGGCGGCGAGATTGGCAGAAATGAAGTTCAACCAGCAGGCCGGTGCCTGGGCGATCATCCACAGCACGGCGACCGATACCTTCCTCTTCGGTCGTCGTTCGCCAGCGATGAACAAGCCCGGCGTGTGGAACTTCTTTGGTGGCCATGTCGACGCGGACGAAAGCCCGGAGGAGGCGCTGTTGCGCGAGTTATCGGAGGAACTGGGGATCAGACGCACGCGCGACCAGCTTCTTCGTTTCGGCAAGGTCAGCGGCGCCGCGGTCGAGCACCTGGGCTACGTCGATGCGCTACGCGAGCTGCACTACTTTCTGCTGCGTACCGAGCACGAGTTCGAGCCGCGCTTGAACTTCGAGCATTCTGCTTTCGCCTGGTGCAAGATCGGCAAGCTGCCGCGCAACCTCAACCGCCCAACCGCGATCGGGGTCAGCATCGGACTGCTCCATAAGGCGGCCTTGCTGGCTGGCGAGACCTGATCGGCACCCAATGATGGTGCCCCGCCGGGTGGCAAAATTCCCGCCACCTAGTCCAGTTGCCGACGTGCGCCGATCTGCAGCCAGAGCATGGCGTCGTACGGAACGCGCCGGTCTACCGCCGCCGCGTCCGAAGAATGCTCGCCGGCCGGACCGACCAGGACCTTTTCCGCGGTGACGCCGAGCACGCCGTACGGCGACCCGGCAAAGGGCTCATCGAGCCGCGAACGAAACGCCTCCGCGCTGAGCAGCGCGGCGACCAGAGCGTTCTCGCCACCGCTACGTCGCGCCCTGCCGCGACGCGCATCCCAGGCAGCGCTCGCCAGCGCGGCATCGGCCAGATGGCGCGAGATCCACGGAAAGCTCACCGCCCGGCCGAGATAGAGCGTGCGCAGGGGCGGCGCCGCGGACGGCCGCTGGTGCAACCAGGCGCCGACGACAGAACGATAAACCGCTTCGTGAACCTGGCAGTGCAGGAAGGCATTGCTGTGCGGACGGAAAACAGCCGCTTCACCGTCCGCCGATGCTTCAAGCAACGGGTTGCACGCCACCGCCCAGCCGGCGCCAAAGCCCAGCCAGACCGGCAGCCAACGACCGGCCAGGCGGCGTAGCTGGCCGAGCGCTCGCCGGAACGCTAGCCGTAGCGTGACTTCGGCAACCGTGAACATGTGATCAAGCGCGTAACGCCCTGCCATGCGCGCGCGGTCCTCGGTCGTGCAAACGGGATCCATCGGCCCACCCGTGACCCATCACTCGGTCAGCGGCCAGCGCGGACGCACGGCGAAAGCCCCGGGTGTCCTGCCGTTCAGCCCGGCCTGCAGGCGCAGCGCGCCGGCCAGCGCAATCATCGCGCCGTTGTCGGTGCAGAATTCGAGCGCGGGATAGAACACGGCGACGCCGGCGGCGGCTGCCGCCGCATCCAGGCAGCAGCGCAGATGGCGATTGGCGCCAACGCCACCGGCAACGACCAGCCGCCGCAAACCGCTGAGCTCGACCGCGCGCAGCGCCTTGCTGACCAGCACCTCGACGATCGCCTCCTGAAAGGCACACGCGATGTCGGCCCGCTGCTGATCGTCGAGCGTCGCCAACTCGCGCACTCGCGTGACGACGGCCGTCTTCAGGCCACTGAAGCTGAAGTCCAAATCATCCGAGCGCAACATCGGCCGCGGCAGTCTGATCCGACCGGGCCGACCGCGTTCGGCCAGCGCGGCCAGCGCCGGGCCACCAGGATAGCCCAGACCAAGCAGCTTGGCCGTCTTGTCGAAAGCCTCGCCGGCCGCGTCGTCGAGCGTCTCGCCGAGCAGCACATAGTCGCCGACCCCGCCGACGCGCATGAGCTGGCTGTGGCCACCGGAAACGAGCAGCGCAACGAAGGGAAAACTGGGCGGCGGGTGGGCGAGCAAGGGTGAAAGCAGATGTCCTTCGAGATGGTGTATCGCTACACTGGGCACGTCGAGCGCGGTTGCCAGCGCTTCGGCAAACGCCGCACCGACGAGCAGTGCGCCGGCCAGGCCAGGCCCTTGCGTATAGGCCACCGCGTCAATTTCGTGTCGGGCGCGTCCGCTCTCGGCAAGAACCCGCCGAAACAAGGGGACCAGGCGCCGGATGTGGTCACGCGAAGCGAGCTCCGGCACCACGCCGCCGTAATCCTCGTGCATGCGCACCTGCGAATGCAGCGCGTGCGCCTGGAGAACGCCGCCGTCGGCCGTGTCGTAGAGCGCGACGCCCGTTTCGTCGCAGGAGGATTCGATTCCAAGGACCAGCATCGGGCGTATTCTACCGCACGGCACGCCGCCCGCTGCCCGCACCTGGCACAGGCGGATGGCTAGGCCGGGTTGTGCGAGTCGATGACGAGCGTCACCGGGCCGTCGTTAACCAGATGCACCTGCATATCGGCTGCGAAAACACCGGTCTGCACCTGCCTGCCCAGATCCCTTTCAAGCTGTCGCACGAAAGCCTCGAACAAGGGCTGCGCCACTTCCGGCCGCGCTGCGCCACTCCACGAAGGGCGATTGCCCTTCTTCGTCGAAGCGTAGAGCGTAAACTGACTGACGGCGAGCAGTTCACCGCCAATCTCGAGCAGGCTGCGATTCATCACGCCGGCAGCGTCCGGGAAGATGCGCAAACGGACCAGCTTGCCCGACATCCAGGCGATATCATCGGCCGAATCGACCGCCGCGAAACCCGCCAGCAGCAACAATCCGCGACCGATCGAACCGCTGACGCGGCCGCCGACTTCGACCCGCGCTGCCGCGACGCGCTGCGCCACCACCCTCATCGCCGAGCTCCCCCGATCGCCTGCCGCTCAGACTGCCTCGCGCTGTGCCGCCCGCGGCAACCAGCGGATGATCGTGTTGAGCGGCTCAGGCTGCAGCGTGACGTGCGTGATTCCCCGCTCGGCCAGCACCTGCCGACTCGTCGCGAGCACCTCAGGCCACTGCTCGAGCGCTTCGACGACCAGGTGCGCGGAGAGCGCCACGCGCTGTGAAGACAGCGTCCAGATATGCAGATCATGCACCGAAGCAACCCCCGGAATGCCCGCCAGAACCCGGCCAACGTCTTCGCTCGACAGGCTGGGCGGCACGCCCTCCATCAGCGCCTGCACGACCTCGCGCAGCAGACGCAGGCTGGAGACCAGCATCAGGGCACAGATCAGCAGCGAAAGCAGCGGGTCGACCGTGGTCCAGCCGGTCCACATGACGACCGCACCCGAAATCAGTGCGGCAACCGAACCGAAAAGGTCGCCCAGCACGTGCAGCAGCGCGCCGCGCGTGTTCATCGTCTGCTCGCCGCGCATGAGCAGATAGGCGACGCCGATGTTCAGCGCCAGCCCGAGTGCAGCGACCAGCGTGACCGCCTCGCCGACGACCGGCGCCGGGGCGAGGATTCGACCGACCGCGGCGACCGAAATGGCAACCACGACGACGACCATGAAGAGCACATTGAACAGCGCGGCAAGCGTTTCGACGCGGCCGTAGCCGTAGGTATGCCGCCGGGTCGGCGGGCGGCCGGCGAGAACGGCGGCAAACGCAGCGAGACCGAGCGAGGCGCTGTCGGTGACCATGTGCCCAGCGTCGCCGAGCAGGGCAAGCGAGCCCGCCCACCAACCGACCAGCGCCTCGACGGCGGCGAAGGCGAGCGTCAGCAGCAGCGCCCAGATCAGTTGCGGGCCGCTGCCGGCGCCATGCCGGTGGCTGTGGCCATGCCCGTGCTCGTGGCCTTCATCATGTCCGTGCGCATGCGGTGGATCATGCTCATCGTGATGCGCATGGCGAGCAGGCTGGTCGGCGGCCTGCGGCGCGTGCGAATGCTGGGACCCGTTCATGGACGCGCATTCTAGCACCGGGCATGCTCGACCGTTCCCGCCCTGGACTGCCACCGCGCGCAAGGAGAGAATCCGATCGGGCGGTGTTCGCGGCGATCCGGCGCATCGCAGCATGCGGCCAGCCGTACGCCTGATGGGGGGCGCTGCTCGCTCCGTGTTGCCGTACAATGGCGTCACGGTCCTGGTGCCCGGTCGCGCGCCTTGCCCATTCCCCTTCAGAACCCCTCTTCTTGCGCCCACCGCCAGGCCCGTCCCGAATTGCACAGCGAACCGCACTCCGCAAATTCTTCAACGCAACACCAGGCTCGACAGGCGTCCGGAGCTGGCGGCGGCCAGACCGCTACGGACGATGCAGCGGCATGGGCGAGCTTTGCCGCGGCGCAGTCGGCGGCTGATTTCTGCCACAGTTGGCTGGCGATTCAGTGCGCGCAGGTGGCCGACGTGCGTAGCGGCCTGCTTCTGCTCGAACAGGACGGCGGGACCTACGTGCCGGCGGCGATCTGGCCGCTGGCGACGAGTGAAGTGAGCCATCTGGCACCGGCAGCAGAGGCATGTCTGGGCGAGCGCCGCGCCAGGATTCTGCGTGCTCAGCCGGGAGCGCTGGTCGTCGTCGCCTACCCGATCGAGGTCGATGGACGGATGCAGGGCGCCGTCGTGCTCGATCTGAGCGAACGGGCCGAGGCGGCGCTGCAGCTCGTCCTCAGACAGTTGCACTGGGGAATCGGCTGGCTCGAGGTCCTCTTCCTGCGCCGCAGTGCCTTGCACGACGCGGAAAGCTTACAGCGGGCGCGCACCGCCCTCGATGTACTGGCCATCGCCGCCGAGCACGAAGCGCTGCAACCGCTGGCGATGGCCGTGGTGAACGATCTGGCCAGCCGCTTTGCCTGCGCGCGCGTTTCGCTGGGGATCGACCAGCGCGGGCGCACGCGCCTGCTGGCGATGTCGCATTCGGCATTCTTCGAGAAGAAGAGCCAGTTCGTTGCAGCCCTCGAAAACGCCATGGACGAAGCGCTCGATCAGCGCGGCAGCATTGCCTTCCCGGCCAGCGCCGAAGGCGACAGCGGCATTGCCGTCGCACACCGCGATCTTGCCGCCGGGCGCGCCGTCTGCTCGGTCGTCCTGACCAGCCGCGGCCGGGGAATCGGAGTGCTGACCTTCGAGCGGAACGAGGCGACGCCGTTTGCCGCCGACGAGCGGCGCAGCTTCGAAGCGCTCGCGACACTCCTCGCGCCGCTGCTGGAGAGCAAGATCGCTCTGCACCGCTGGTTCGCAGGCCGGGCGGTAGACCGTCTGCGCGACTTTCGGCGCCATCTGCAGGATGCGCGACGACCCGGCCTGCGCATCGGCTTGGCGATCGCTGCACTGTTTGTCGCCGGCACCGTTCTGCTCGACGGCGAGTACCGCGTCGGCGCGCGCGCAGTCGTCGAAGGCGAAGTACAGCGCGCAGCAGTGGCACCGTTCGACGGCTTCGTGCGCGAAGCGCCGGTGCGTGCCGGTTTCATCGTCAAACAGGGGCAAACGCTTGCCGTGCTCGACGAGCGCGATCTGCTCGTCGAGCGCCAGCGCTGGTTGTCCGAGCGTGAGCAGCATCTGGCGCGCTATCGTGACGGGCTGGCCAAGCACGAGCGCGCAAACGCCAATGTCGCGCTGGCGCAGGTGCGCGAAGCCGAAGCGCAACTGGCGCTGGTCGAGGAGAAGCTCTCCCGCGCAACGATCGTCGCACCTTTCGACGGCGTCGTCGTTTCCGGCGACCTGAGCCAGTTGCTCGGTTCGCCGGTCGAGCAGGGCAAGCTGCTCTTCGAGGTCGCACCGCTCGACGCCTACCGGGTGATCCTCAAGGTCGAGGATCGTGACATTCGCGACGTGCGCGTCGGCCAGTCGGGCACCCTGGTGCTCGCCGGCCTGGCCGGCGAGGCCCTCGACTTCGCCGTGCGCAACGTTTCGATGGCCGAGGCCGAAGACGGCAAGAACGTCTTTCGGGTTGAAGCGCAGCTGGCGCGCAGCGATCTCAAGCTGCGTCCGGGCATGGAAGGCGTCGGCAAGATCAGCGTTGGCGAGCAGAGCTACGCCTGGATCTGGACGCATCGGCTGACCGACTGGCTGCGCATGCAGGCCTGGACCTGGCTGCCCTAGGCTGCGCCGAGCGATGTCCGGCCCGTTTCTCAGCGCCTCCTGGTACCGTGTCGCCGACTTGCGTCCGGAACTGCGCCGGCACGCGCGCATTCACCGCCAGCGCTTTCGCGGCCAACCCTGGTACGTGCTCGCCGACAGCGCTTCCGGCAAGCTGCATCGTTTCAGCCCGGCGGCGTACCGCGTCGTGCAGTTGATGGATGGCGAGCGGACGATCGACGAAATCTGGCGCGTCGTCGCGGCCGAGGCGGGGACCGAGGCACCGACGCAGGACGAAGTGATCCGCCTGCTCGCGCAATTACACACCGGGGACCTGCTGCAGTCGAACGTGCCGCCCGACGTCGACGAACTGGCCAGCCGCGGTGCGCAGCAGAAACGGCGCAAGCTGCTGCAGAGCTTCGTCAATCCGATGTCGATCCGCCTTCCGCTGTGGGATCCCGACGCCTTCCTCAACCGGACTTGGCCGCTGGTCAGCGCTTTGGCCGGAAAACTCGGCCTGCTCGCCTGGCTCGCCGTCGTTCTGCCGGCGACGCTCCTGGCCGGCGTACATTGGCAGGAATTGACCGCCAACCTGAGCGATCAGATTCTCGCCACGAACAATCTGCTGCTGCTCTGGTTCGTCTATCCGCTGATCAAGTTGCTGCATGAAATGGGGCACGCTTACGCGGTCAAGTCGGGCGACGGCGAAGTGCACGAAATGGGCATCATGCTGCTCGTCCTGGCGCCAATTCCCTACGTCGATGCGACCGCCTCAGCCGGTTTTCGCAGCACGCTGCGGCGGATGGTGGTCGGCGCTGCCGGCATCCTCGTCGAGCTTTTTCTCGCCGGCTTGGCGATGTGGGTCTGGATTCTCGTCGAACCCGGACTGCTGCGCTCGATTGCCTTCAACGTCCTGGTCGTCGCCGGCGCCTCGACGCTGCTCTTCAACGGCAACCCGCTGTTGCGCTACGACGGCTACTACGTGCTGAGCGATTTCCTCGAGATCCCCAACCTCGGCAATCGCGCCAACCAGTACTGGCAGTGGCTGGCCAAACGCTACCTGTTCGGCCTGCGCACGCTCGATCCACCGGTGGCGACGCCTGGCGAAAGGCGCTGGTTCGTCTTCTACGGCGCGGCGTCGTTCGTCTATCGGACGATGGTGATGATCGCCATCACGCTGTTCATTGCCGGCGAGTTCTTCTTCATCGGCGTCGTCCTCGCGCTCTGGGCGGCAATCACGATGTTCGTCGTGCCGCTCGCCAAGGGCCTGAACTACGTCCTGAACAGCCCGGAGCTGCAGCGCGCGCGGACGCGCGCCCGACTGGTCACTTTCGGCCTGCTGGCAATCACCGTAATCGGCGTCCTCGCTTTGCCGATGCCGCTGCGCACGCACGCCGAAGGCGTCGTCTGGGTGCCCGAGAACGCCGAGTTGCGCGCCGCCGGCGACGGTTTCGTCGAACGTCTTCTGGCCAACCCGGGAACGCCGGTCAATGCCGGCGACCTGGTGCTGGCGATGAACCAGCCTGCGCTGGTGGCCGAGGCCGAGCAGACGCGTGCCCGCCTGCGCCAGTTCGAAGTGCAATACGCGTCGCTGATGTTCGAGGAACGTGCGCAAGCGGCGGCGATGCGCGAGGATATCGCGCGCGAACAGGTGGCGCTGGCGCGCGCCGAGGAGAAGCTGGCCTCGCTGCTCGTCGTGGCGGCGGTGCCCGGCGTGCTCAGGCTGGCACGCGCCGAGGATCTGCCCGAGCGCTACGTGCGCAAAGGCGAGATGCTCGGCTATCTGCTCAGCGGTCCGCCGCGCCTGGTGCGCGTCGTCGTTACGCAGGACGACATTGCGCTCGTGCGCGAACGCCAGAAACACGTCGAAGTGAAGGTCGCCGACCGGCTCGCGCAGACGTATCCGGCGCGCATCCTGCGCGAAGTGCCCGGCGGCCACGACCAGTTGCCGAGCAAGGCGCTGGCCACCGCCGGTGGCGGACCGCACGCTACCGATCCACGCGACACGCACGGACTGAAGTCGCTGCAGAGGCTGTTCCAGTTCGATCTCGAACTACCCGAAGAGATTGGCCGCGTCGAGGTCGGGACGCGCGTCTACGTGCGCTTCCACCATCACGCCGAACCGCTCGGCGAGCAGTGGGCGCGTCGCCTGCGACAGCTTTTCCTGGCGCGCTTCAATGTCTAGGGCGCTGCTCGCCAGTTGGCAGGTCCACGAGTTCGGCCCGGGCCTGTACCCGGAACGACGCGACGGCAAGGACGGCGCTCTCGATCGTTGGCTCGGCCGCCTGCTCGGCCGCTGGGCGCAACGCGGCTCGCCGCTGCGTGTGCGTCGCCTGCGCCGTTTCGCCGAGCGTTGTGCGGCGCTGGCCGACGATCTCGGCAGCGCCTCCGAGGACGAACTGCAGCGGCGCGCGACGACGCTGCGCGCGACGCTGGCCTCGAACGGGCCGCGCGACGAACACGCCGCCGAGAGTTTTGCCCTGATCCGCGAAGTCTGCGCGCGCCGGCTCGGCCTGCGTCACTATCCAGTACAGTTGATGGGCGGCTATGCCCTGCTGCGCGGCACACTGGCCGAAATGCAGACCGGCGAAGGAAAGACGCTGACCGCGGTGCTACCCGCCATAACCATTGCCCTTACCGGCGCAGCCGTGCATGTGATCACCGTAAACGCCTACCTGGCACGACGCGATGCGGAGCATCTGGCCCCGGTCTATGCCTTCTTCGGCCTGCGCGTCGGGCTGATCGTCCCCGAGCAGGACAACGCACAGCGTGCGCAAGCGTATCGCTGCGACGTCACCTACTGCGTCAACAAGGATATCGTCTTCGACTACCTGCGCGATCGGATCACCGCCAAGCACACGCTGGGCGGCGCGCGCGCGGTCGTCTGCAACTGGCTGAGCTCCGTCAGTGAGCACTCACCGGCGCTTCTGCGCGGCCTCTATTACGCCATCGTCGACGAGGCGGACAGCGTGCTGATCGACGAAGCGCGGACGCCACTGATCATTTCCAGCAACGTCGATGATCCGCACGGGCGCGCGCTCTACGCGCAAGCGCTGGCGCTCGCCGGCAGTCTGGTGAACGGCGAGCACTACCGGCTGCGCGCTGACGAACACAGCGTCGAACTGACCGACGCCGGGCGCACCGTGGTCGCCGAATTTGCCCATGGCCTGAGCGGATTGTGGGCCATCTCGCGGGCGCGCGAGGAACTCGTCGAGCAGGGCCTTTCGGCGCTCCACCTCTTTGCCTGCGACCGCCATTACATCATCAGCGAGGGCAAGATCCAGATCGTCGACGAATACACCGGTCGGGTGATGGCCGATCGTTCATGGGAACGCGGCCTGCACCAGATGATCGAGGTGAAGGAAGGCCTGGACCTCAGCGAACGCCGCGAAACCATCTCGCGCATCACCTATCAGCGCTATTTTCGCCGCTATCTGTGCCTGGCCGGAATGAGCGGCACGGCTACCGAAGTCGCGCCCGAAATGCGTTCGGTCTACGCGCTCGATGTCCTGCGCATACCGCCCAACCGGCCGGTGATCCGCCGCGATCTCGGGCAGCGCGTCTTTCGCGACGGCGACCAGCGCTGGGCGGCAATCGCCGAGCGCGCCGCGCAGATGCGCCAGGCGGGGCGGCCGGTGCTGATCGGCACGCGCTCGGTGGCAGCTTCCGAACGGGCCAGCCACCACCTGACGGCGGCTGGACTCGAGCACGAGGTGCTCAATGCCCGCCAGGACGCACGTGAGGCCGAAATCATCGGACAGGCCGGGCAGCCGGGGCGGATCACCGTGGCCACCAACATGGCCGGCCGCGGAACCGACATCCTGCTCGCCCAGGCGGTACGCGCGGCCGGTGGTCTGCACGTGATCCTCTCCGAGTATCACGACTCGGCACGCATCGACCGGCAGCTTTTCGGTCGTGCTGGCAGGCAGGGCGACCCCGGATCGTGCGAGGCAATCGTTGCCCTCGACGATGAACTGTTTGTCGCCCATGCGGCGCGCCTGCTAGCCTGGCTGCGCACGCGCGTTTCGCCCGACGGACTATTGCCTGAACGCCTTGGCCGCTTGCTCAGGCGCTACGCACAGGCGGCCGCCGAGCGACAGAACTCGCGGATTCGTCGGCAGACGGTCGAGCTCGATAAACGGATGGAGCAGTCCCTGGCATTTGCCGGGAAAGGCGAGTAAGCGAGAGGAACCAGCGATGGGAGAACGATGACAAGACGATTGAACGAGGCGCTTGGCGTTGCCGCCCTGCTCGGGCTGCTCGTCGGCGGGCCGGCAGCGGCCGGCGAGTTCGACTGCATCATCGAGCCGAGCAAGACGGTAGACGTGCGTGCGGCGAGCGAAGGAATGATCGAAAAGATCTGGGTTGACCGCGGAGACATGGTCAAGGCAGGGCAGGTGCTGGTCACCCTCGAGTCGGGAGTCGAGCGCGCGGCAACCGAATCGGCGCGCTTCCGGTCGACGATGCAGAGCAAGATACGGACCGGCGAAAGCCGCCTGGCCTTCTCCAGCGCGAAATACGACCGCCGCGAGAAGCTGGCTGGCCAGTCGTTCATTTCGCTGCACGACCGCGACGAGGCGCTGACCGAAAAGAAACTGGCCGAATCGGAGTTGCTCGAAGCACGCGACGACCGGCGGCTGGCGGAAATCGAGTACCGCCGGCTGTCCGAGCAACTGCGCCTGCGGACGATCAGAAGTCCGATCGACGGGGTCGTCGTCGACCGCATGCTCAATGCCGGCGAACTGGCCGACAACCGCGACCTGCGCAAGCCCATCCTGCGCCTGGCGGAGATCAGCAAGCTATTCGTCGAAGTCCTCATGCCGATCGAGGCCTTCGCCAAGCTGAGTCTTGGACAGACCGTCGAAGTGCTGCCGGAAGCCCCGGTCGGCGGGCGCTACAACGCCAGCGTGAAAGTCATCGATCGCGTGCATGACGCGGCCAGCGGAACCTTCGGTGTGCGTCTCGAAATGACCAACCCGGGTCTGAAACTGCCGGCGGGAATCAAGTGCAAGGCGAGCTTCCCGGGCATCGGCGGCCGCCCGACCGCCGCACCCGCAGCGCCGCGCGGCGACCGCCGGCCGAGCGCTGCGCCCGGCCCGGCGCAAAGCGGCAAGCCGCTGTAACGATGCCCGGCAACCGGCGGGCGCTGCCCGCTGCGCCCGCTCAAGTCCTGGGCACGCCAGCGTGCCCGACGGGAACGGCCTAGGCGGCGGCGATCGAACGACCGGCGCCCGGGCGAGTACGGCCGGGCGCCGCTTTGCTGGCCTTGTTCCAGCCGGGCTTGCCGGTTGGGCGGGGTGCCGTCGAAGCCTGACGAGTCGGCTCGTGCCCGGCGACGATACTCACCGGAATCGTCTGCCGCGTGAAACGTTCGATCTTCCTGACGTTGAAGCGCTCGCCATGGTGCACCAGCGAAATCGCCAACCCGCTGCGCCCGGCGCGGCCGGTCCGACCGATCCGATGCACATAGTCCTCGGCAAACTTCGGCAGATCATAGTTGAACACATGCGTGATCGCCGGCACATCGATGCCACGCGCGGCAACGTCGGTCGCTACGAGAATGCGCACCTGACCGCGGCGCATGGCAGCGAGCGTCCGGTTGCGCGCCCCCTGATGCATGTCACCGTGCAGCGCAGCGGCGTTCAGTCCGGCGAGATTCAGGCGATCGGTGAGCAGGTCGGCATCGCGCCGGGTGGCGGTGAAGACCAGCGCCTGACCGATCGCAGCGTCGCGCAGCAGAAAGTCGAGCAAGCGGTTCTTGTGTGCCTGATCGTCAACGAAGTGCATGCGCTGCTCGATGGGCTCATGCCGATCGGCGACGGCATCCACCCGGATGCGCAGCGCGCAGCGCGTCATGCGCTGCGCCAGCTCACCGACCGTACCCTCGAGCGTCGCCGAAAAGAGCAACGTCTGGCGCGTCGTCGGCGTTGCGCCAACGATCGTCTCGATGTCCTCGATGAAACCCATGTCCAGCATACGGTCTGCCTCGTCGAGCACGAGCACGCGCAGCAGCGAGAAGTCGATCTTTCCCGAGTTCAGATGATCGATCAGGCGACCCGGCGTCGCGACGAGAATCTCGGGATTGCGTGCCAACAGTTCCATCTGCTTGGCGTAGGGCATGCCGCCGAGGATGGCCACGGCATTGACCTGCCGCAAGCGAACGGCATAGCGGTCGCTCGCCGCAGTGACCTGCAGCGCCAACTCGCGCGTCGGTGTCAGGACCAACATGCGCGGTTGCGCCGGCGTGCACGGTCGGCGCGTCGCCGGACGGCCACGGCGCAGCGTGTTCGTCGAATGAGCTGGCGCTTTGGCGGATTGCGGGCGCTGCTCGCTGGCGATGAGGTTAAGCGCCGGAAGGACAAAAGCGGCGGTCTTGCCCGAACCGGTCGGCGAGGAAACCAACAGATCGTTACCCGCGAGCGCGGCGGGAATCGCCTGTTGCTGCACGGATGTCGGTTGGCTGTAGCCGCAGTCGGCAAGGGCAGCAAGAAGGGCGGGATGGAGGCCGATTTCGGCAAAAGTCATACTTCTCTTTCTCGAGTGGAGGCGCGTGCTCCCGCTTGGCGGGAGTGCACGGCGCTAAGGTAAGAATGCAACGCCAACCAAACGAAGAAGCTAAGGGAAAGACTCCGTTCGCTGCGGAGGGCAGAACCGGCCGGTGGCCGCACATAGGCGGAACTTCGACGAGAAGATCCGGCGACAGGAAGGTTCGAGAGTTACAAAAAGGTTCGCGGTGCGCTAGACGATGGCCGGGCAGGCCAGCCACCTAGCCTTATATTATAGCATCAGAACAACGCCGGCAACCGTCGCATTTGCGCCACAGGGCGCTAAAACAGGCACGACCTGGCACGAAGAAACGTCTGGGCGACAGATAGGTGCTAGAATACGCCATTGATCGACGTGCTAGCCGGTCAACCAATCAGTTCTTAGCCCGTTGTAACCAATCTCTATGTCGATAAGGAACCCAATATGAAGAACTCCCTGCTCGTAGCCGCGCTGATCGCTCTTGCTGTTACCGCTTGCGGCAAGAAGGAAGAGGCCAAGCCAGCCGCCGCTCCCGCGGCCGCCCCGGCTGCTGCTGCTCCTGCTGCCGCCCCGGCCGCTGCTCCTGCTGCCGCCCCGGCTGCTGCCCCCGCAGCCGATGCCGCCAAGCCGGCCGCCGATGCTGCCAAGCCGGCCGAAGGCGCGATGGACAAGGCCAAGGACGCCGCCGCCGACAAGGTCAAGGAAGCTGCCGACAAAGCCAAGGAAGTTGCCGGCGCTGCCGCCCAGGGTGCTGCCGACGCAGCCAAGGACGCGATGAAGAAGTAATCTTCGTCCTGGAGACGAAAAAAGCCGGCATTGGCCGGCTTTTTTTTGCCGCTTTTTTGCCCTGCGCGGCGCGTCGACCGACCGACCTTGTCCCTTGGCTTTCTCTCTTGTCTTGCCCTTGTCGACCCGTGGCCGGTTTTGTCCAGCGCTTGCCGACTTAGGGGCTGCCGACTTCGCCAAGCTCGTGCATCAGGTCAGCGCCGACCCCAACGCGAAGGCTGCCGAGTGCCAAAGCAGCACCGCAGGAAACTACTTCAACTGATTGTGCAGAAGACCCAGGATTCGTTTCGCGGTTTCCGACTGGTCGACGCCACCTTCGGCGCTGAGCACCTGAACCGTCGACCGGATGCCGACATCTCTCAGAAAGATGCGATACTGCGTCTGCGGCTTGCCGCTGGAGCTCGACTTGAAGATGTTCAGCCGAGATAGAAAGCCCTCTTCCTTCTTCTCGTTGTCGATCTCCGGATCGACGTAGCGAACGAAGTACAGCCCGCGCGAGCGGTCACGGTCTTCGACCGTGAAGCCCACCCGGTCGAGCGCCAGACCAACCCGCCGCCAGGCACGGTCAAACGACTCCTCGACTTCCAGCGTTCCCGTGCCGTCGGCGCCACGCGACAAACGCGCCCGCTCGGGCGGCGTTTCCTGCGCCGCGCGGATCACCTCGGTCGCCCGCTTCTCTTCGCTCCCCAGACGAATCATCAGGCGGCGCAGCATTTCCGCTTCGAGTTCGGGATCTGCCGGGCGCGGCTGCCACTTGGTCTGGTCCTTGCCCTCGCTGACGAAGATTTCGTACATTCCGCGATGACTGATGAAAATGTCGGTCGTCCCCGCTTCACTGCCCGGTTCGAGACGTGTGCGGAACTTGTCGCGCTCGGGAGTCGAGTACACCGAATCGATGACCTTGCCAAGAAAGTTGCGAATGAAGTCCTGCGGTATCTTGGCCCGGTTCTCGGCCCAGTCGGTTTCCATCACGCCCGCATCCGGTAGCTCGAGGGCGATCAGGAAACCGGTTTCCTGCCAGAATTCCTTGATCGTTCCCCAAAGTTTGTCGGGCGATCCGGCGGCCACCAGCCAGCGTTGCGTTCCGGCGCGCTCGATGCGCGCCTTGTCCACCTGCGGCAGGACGTCGCCCTTCTGCTGCGACCGCGCCTCCGGCGAGCGCTCGGCGCTGTAAGCCGAGTAGGTGGCTGTACCTTTGCCGCCACCAATGTCGGGAACAGCGTAGCGATCGTCGCGCGTCGGCGAAGTCAGGTCGGGCGGGACTTCCAGCGACGGCGCGCGCGTGGTCGATGCCGTCTTGTACTCGATCTTCTTGCTTTCGAACAGGGAACCGTTGCACGCCGCCAAGCCCGCGGCAAGCGCCACGACGAGCAGCCGTTGATGCGAGCTGTTGGCCATCATCTGCCGGCCCCGCAATCAGGCGAGTACGCCGGCCTGCACCAGAGCAGTCCGGACCCGCGCCTGGCAGTCAGCAGAAAGTGGCGTCAAAGGCAGGCGCAGGCCGGGTTCGATCAGTCCGAGCTGCTGACACGCCCATTTCACCGGGATCGGATTAGCCTCACAGAAAAGCTGCCGATGCAGTCCGTGCAGACGAGCGTTGATCGCGCGCGCCTGCAGCGCATCACCCTGCAGCGCCGCGGCGCACATCTCGTGCATCAGGCGCGGCGCGACGTTGGCGACGACCGAGATGTTCCCCTTGGCGCCAAGCAGGATCAGCGCGCACGCGCTGGCGTCATCTCCGCTGTAGACGGCGAAACCCGTGGGAGCATGATTGATCAGTTCGCTGCCACGATCCATGCTGCCGGTTGCGTCCTTGATGCCGACAATGTTGGGTATCTCGGCCAAGCGCAGAGCCGTCTCGTTAGCCAGATCGGCGACCGTCCTGCCGGGTACGTTGTAGAGGATGATCGGGATATCGACCGCCTCGGCAATCGTCCGGAAATGGCGGTAGAGCCCCTCCTGCGTCGGCTTGTTGTAATAGGGCACCACTGACAAAGCGGCGTCGGCACCGGCCTGCCGGGCGTAGCGCGTCAACTCGACCGCTTCGGCCGTTGAATTGGCACCCGTTCCGGCGATCACCGGCAGGCGCCCAGCCGCCTGCTCGACGGCGACGCGGATCAGTTCGCAATGCTCGGCGAGGGTGACCGTCGGCGATTCGCCAGTCGTTCCGACGATGACGATCGCGTCGGTACCCTGGGTGACGTGAAAATCGACCAGGCGGCGCAAGCCCGGCAGGTCCAGGCTGCCGTCAGCGTGCATCGGGGTGACGATCGCAACGATCGATCCGGTAATCGTTTTCATGATGGATGCTCTGCAGTCAAGCTAAGGCGTGCCGCCTTGAAGCCGCAGATTCTAACCGAAGGCAAGACGCTTGACCACGAAAAACGCCGCCCTCGGCGGCGCACTCAGCGACTGCGGCAAGCCTTAGAGGTCGCCCAGGACCCGCAGGTGGGCGATGACGCAGCGGGCCAGCGCGGAAAGCGCGTAGCCGCCTTCAAGCATCGAGACGATCCGCCCTTGCGCTGTCTCGTCGGCGAGCGACTTGAGCTGTCCGGTGACCCACGCATAGTCCTTTTCGAGCAGGCGCAGGCCCCCCATTTCGTCTTCATAATGCGCGTCGAAACCGGCCGAGATGAGAACCATTTCCGGCCGGAATTCGTACAGTCGAGGCATCCACAGGTCGCTCACGACACGCCTGAACTCTTCGCCGTCGGCACCCCGGGCGAGCGGGATGTTGAGCATGTTGGGCGCTGGATTCTCGGTGCCGCTGTAGGGATAGAAGGGGTGCTGAAAGGTGCTCACCATGAGCACACGCGGGTCGGCTCGGAAGCAGTCTTCGGTACCGTTGCCGTGATGCACATCGAAGTCGATCACGGCCACGCGCGCCAACCTGTGGGCTTCCAGAGCGTGTGCCGCAGCAACGGCAATATTGTTGAAAAAACAGAAGCCCATTGCGGTTGCGCGCTCGGCGTGATGGCCAGGCGGGCGAACCGCGCAGAAAGCAGTGCGGACTTCGCCCTTCATCACCAGGTCGACGGCAAGAACGCCCGCGCCGGCCGCGCGCAAGGCGGCCTGCCAAGTATGCCGATTCATCGCGGTGTCGGGGTCGAGGTGAACGATCCCGAGTTCGGGTGACGCGCGCTTGAGGCGATCGAGATGTGTCGCGGTGTGGACCCGCTTGAGTTGCTGAAAAGTTGCCTGCGGCGCGTCGTGATAGATGAGGTACGAGTCCAGCCCCTGCGCGATCATGTAATCATTGATCGCGGTCAGCCGCTCCGGCGATTCCGGATGATATGAACCCATGTCATGGAGCTGGCAGTCGCGGTGGGTGATGAATGCAGTGCTGGTCACGTTTGCCTTTCGTGCCGCAGAGGGAAGCCGGCACCGGCGCCGGAATCCGCGGGAAGTCTAGTTGTTCGCTGATAGTTTATTATCGTCCCATTTGCGCCGCCACGACAAGCCATGCCGTCCATCGCCGAAACCGCTCTCGTGAGCGAAATCCTCGCCGCCGCCAACTCGGTCGTCCTCGGCAAGAGCCGGCAGACCAGGCTGGCGCTGTGCTGCCTGTTGGCGCGCGGCCACCTGCTGATCGAAGACCTGCCCGGCGTCGGCAAGACGACGCTGGCGCAGACGCTGGCCCGCCTGCTCGGCTTCCAGTTCTCGCGTATCCAGTTCACCAGCGACATGCTGCCAGCCGACATTCTCGGCGTCTCGATCTTCGACCGCGAGCGCGGCGATTTCCGCTTCCTGCCCGGCCCGATCTTCTCGCAGCTCCTGCTTGCCGACGAGATCAATCGGGCAACGCCAAAGACGCAAAGCGCGCTGCTCGAAGCGATGGAAGAAGGACAGGTGACCAGCGAAGGCGAAACACGCCGGCTACCCGAGCCCTTCTTCGTCATTGCGACACAAAACCCGTCGAACCAGGCCGGCACCTTCCCCCTGCCAGAGTCGCAGCTCGATCGTTTCCTGCTGCGCATTGAACTGGGTTATCCCGATCACGCCGCCGAACGCGCGCTACTCGAAAGCGGCGGCCGGCGAGATCAGTTGCCAGCCCTGGCGCCATGTCTGGCAGCGGCCGATTTCACTCGGCTGCAGCAGGCAGCGGCAGCCGTTCACGTGGCTCCGGCGCTGCTCGACTACGTCCAGGCGCTGGTCGGCGCAACCCGCAACGACGAGCGTTTTATGCACGGCCTGAGCCCGCGCGCGGCACTCTCGCTGCTCGCCGTGGCACGCGCCTGGGCCTTTTCCGGTGGACGCCAGATGGTCCTGCCGGAGGACGTGCAGGCCGTCTTTGCCGCGGCCAGCCGGCATCGTCTGCGTCTGGTCAGCGGCAGCCACCCCACCGACGGCGACATGGTCGGGCTGCTTCAGCGCGTACCGCTCGCCTGATGCGGCCGGTCGCTCTCGTCCAGCGCTGGCTGTTCCGCCTCGGGCGCGACGTAGAACTCCCGATCATCCTTTCGCAAAGGCGGATCTTCATCGTACCGAGCGCCGCCGGGCTGCTCTACGCTGCCGTCCTCCTGGTCATGGTGGTTGGCGCAATCAATTACAACCTGAGCCTCGGCCACGCGCTGATCTTTCTCCTCGCCGGCCTCGGCTTGGTGGGCATGGTGCACACCTTCAACAACCTGTTTGGCCTGCGTCTGCTGCCCACGCCTTGCGCGGCCGTTTTCGCCGGCGAAACGGCGCGCTTTCCGCTGCTCGTCGATAACCCGCGCCAACTGTCGCGGCGGGCGCTTGAATTCGCCTTCGCCGGCCAGCCGGTAGCGATCCTCGACCTTGCCCCGGGCACTTCGGCAACCGTCGCCGTGCCCTTCGTCGCCGCACGTCGGGGACGCCTCGACCCCGGTCGGATCACCTTGTCGACGCGCTACCCACTCGGCCTGTTCCGCGCCTGGAGCTATCCGCATCCGGCACTCTCGTGCCTGGTCTATCCACGCCCGCTGCGCACCCCGCTGCCCGCTGCGTCGGCCGGCCAGCCAAGCGACAGCCGACATGGTGCCAGCGGCCAGGAGGATTTTGCCGGCCTGCGTGCGCGCCAAGTCAGCGACCCGATCCGGCACATCGCGTGGCGCGCCGTCGCCCGCCGTACCAACGATCAACCTTTGTTGGTCAAGCAGTTCGCCGGTGGAGCAAGCGAGGAACTCTGGCTCGACTGGTCGATGACGCCAGCCGACGCGGACCCGGAGCTGCGCCTGTCGATACTCGCCGGCTGGCTGCAGATCGCGGAAGAGCGCCACCTGCCTTATGGGCTGAGCCTGCCCGGCAACCACTTCCCGCCGGCGCTCGGCGACGCGCAGCGCAGCCGCTGCCTGCGTGCGCTGGCGCTCTTCGGCACGGACGACGCCGCAGGTGTCGACTAGATCGGCGGCCAGCGAACTCGAACACGGTGCGACGCCCTGGCTGCTCGTCGCCGCCCTGGCGACGAGCGCGCCGCACGTCGAACATCTGCCGATCTGGCTGTCGCTGCTGACCGGCGCGGCGCTCGCCTGGCGCACCTGGCTTTGGCATCGACACGGCCGCTTGCCGCACCAGGCCTGGCTTGCGCTCCTCGTCGTCGGCTGCATCGGCGGCATCGGCTGGCAGTATCGGACGCTCTTCGGGCGCGACGCCGGGGTCGCCCTGCTCGTCCTCTTCATGGCTCTCAAGCCGCTGGAGATGAGCCGCCGGCGCGATGCGCTGGTCATCGTCATGCTGGGGTACTTTCTTCTCCTGACCCACTATTTCTATTCCCAGAGCATCCCGACCGGCGGCTGGCTGCTGCTCGTTACCGGCTGGCTGACCGCGACCCTGATCCGGCTTTACGGCGGCGCTCAGCCGCTGCCGCAGATCGCCCGCCAGGCGCTCGTCCTGCTCGCCCAGGCTCTGCCCTTCATGCTCGTCCTCTACCTGCTCTTTCCACGCATCTCCGGCCCGCTCTGGGGCTTGCCGCAGGATGCCCATGCCGGACTCAGCGGCTTATCGGATCGTCTGGCACCGGGTTCGATCAGCCATCTGATCCAGTCGGGCGCCATCGCCTTCCGCAGCCGTTTCGTCGGCGAGGTTCCGGAACACGCCAGCCTCTACTGGCGCGGACCGGTCTTCGACGAGTACGACGGACTCACCTGGCGGTTGCGCGCCACACCGGCCAGCGAACGTCCGGCGCCACCGGTGATCGACGCCAGCGCGCCGGCGCAAGCCTACACAACGATTCTCGAAGCGCACAATCAGCGCTGGTTGCTGGCGCTCGACATGCCCACCGAGCTGCCCACCGACAGCGCCTTCGGCCCTGGCCTCGAGGTTCTCGCCCGGGAACCGCTACGCGCCCGTGCCCGTTTCAGCTTTTCTTCCGTCCTCACCTATCGCGTCAACCAGCGCGAGACGCCGACGGTCCTGCAACACGCGCTACGCCTGCCGGCCCAGATCAACCCGCGCACGCGAGCGCTTGCCACAAGCTGGCGGGCGCTACCGCCGGAGCGCATCGCCGAAGCCGCGCTCGACCTGTTCCGGCGCGAGAACTTCGTCTACACCCTGCGTCCCCCGCTGCTCGGCACGGATGCGATGGACGACTTCCTGTTCGTCACGCGCCGCGGCTTCTGCGAGCACTACGCGTCGGCCTTCGTCTTCCTGATGCGCGCCGCTGGCGTCCCAGCGCGCGTCGTCGCCGGCTACCAGGGCGGAGAAATCAATCCGGTCGACGGCTATCTCACCGTGCGCCAGTCGGACGCACACGCCTGGAGCGAGATCTGGCTCGCCGGACAGGGCTGGGTGCGCGTCGATCCGACAGCAGCGGTCGCTCCCTCGCGCGTCGAACAGGGAATCGCCGCGGCACTTCCCGATGGCGATCCGCTGCCCGCCGTCGTCCGTCTCGACGCGGACTGGGCGCGCCAATTGCGCAATCGCTGGGAAGCGGCGAACAACGCATGGAATCAGTGGGTGCTCGGTTACAATCCGCAGCGCCAGCGCGAAGTGCTCTCGCGCCTGGGCCTGCGCCAACCAGACTGGCAGGAAATGACTGCCGCGCTTGCCCTGTTCAGCGCGCTGACGCTTATTGCCGTGACCTGGTGGACCTTGCCGCGCCGGCGACGACGCGACGCGGTACAAAGCGCCTGGCAAGGTTTCTGCGCCGGCCTGGCGCGACACGGGATCACTCGCGCCGACTGGGAAGGGCCGCTCGATTTCGCCGAACGCGTTGCCCGCGAAAAGCCCGAACTGGCCGCACTGGCGACAGCGGCTGCCAGCCATTACGCCGAACTGCGCTACGGCCTTGGCGACACCCGACAATTGCAGCACCTGCAGGAATGCGTACGCCGGATTCCCAAACCAAGGAGAAGAACGATTTGAAAAGACGATGCGCCACCCTCTTGTCGGCCCGCTTCTTAGCCCGCTTCTTAGCCCGCTTCTTAGCCCGCTTCTTAGCCCGCTTCTTAGCCCGCTTCTTAGCCCGCTTCTCAGCCTGCTTCTCAGCCTTCTTGTCGGCCCTTTTTACAGCCCTCTGCGCGCTCCTTCTGCCGCTCACCGCCAGCGCCGAGCCTCCCCCCCCGTTCAGCGAACAAGACGAGGTGCGCACCTTCGTCGCCGCGATGCACGAGCAACACGGTTTCGATGTCGCTCATCTGACGCGTCAGTTTGCCCAGATCCGCCCGAACGCCAGCGTCCTGCGCGCCATTCGGCCGGCCGCCGTGCCCGAAAAGCAGCGCTCATGGCAACGCTACCGCGAGCGCTTCCTCAACCCGCGGCGAATCGCCGGCGGTCAGCGCTTCTGGCGCGAGCACGCCGCAGTATTGGCGCGAGCAACGGCGATCTACGGCGTACCGCCGGAGGTCATCGTCGCTATCATCGGCGTTGAAACCGAGTATGGCGGCAACATGGGCAGTTTCAGCGTCCTCGAAGCGCTCGCCTCGCTCGCTTTTCACTACCCGCCACGAGCCGAATTTTTCCGCAGCGAACTCGAACAGTTCTTGCTCATGGCACGCGAAAACGGGCTCAGCCCGCTCAGCATCAAAGGCTCCTACGCTGGCGCCATCGGCATCCCGCAGTTCATGCCGAGCAGCCAGCGACGCTTTGCGGTGGACTTCGACGGCGACGACCGCATCGACCTGCGCACCAGCAGCAGCGACGCGATTGGCAGCGTCGCGCGCTACTTGCAGCAGTACGGCTGGCAGAAAGACGCGCCGATCGCCGTTCCGGCGCGGGTGCAGGGTGACGCCAGCGCGCTCATCGCAGCGGGCATCAAGCCGACGTTGACCGTGCGCGAAATGGCCGCACAGGGCGTCCGGGCGAGCGCTGACGGCGATCAACAGGCGGCGCTGATCGACCTCGTCACGCCCGATGCAGCGACCGAGTACTGGCTTGGTTTCGACAACTTCTACGTCATCACGCGCTACAACCGGTCGAGCTTCTATGCGATGGCCGTCTTCCAGCTCGCCGAGGCGCTGCGCGAACGCCACCGGCAGACGGCGGCACTACCCTAGGCGAGGCTCGCAGCGCACCTCGGAGCGCACCGAGTTGGCGATGAAGCACGCCTCGTGCGCCTCCTGATGCATCGCCCGAACGTCCGCCGGCATGGGTTGACGATCGCCCGAAAAATGTACTTCCGGGCGTAGCGTAACCACCGTCATCGCCAGCTTTCCCTCCGCATTCCTGGCCATGATGCCGACCGGATGGTCGGCGTAGGAATCGACGCAGAAGCCGTGTTTGGCGGCAATCGATAGAAACCAGAGTAGGTGGCAACTGGCGAGCGAGGCAACGAAAGCTTCTTCCGGGTCGATCGCTGCCGGATCCGACATCGGCAGCGGCACGACATGCGGCGAAGACGAGGCCGCGACTTCGAGGCCACCGTCAAACCGCAGCATGTGCTGCCGGCTGTAGCGCTGATCAAGAAAATTCTGCTCGCCGCGGAGCCAGGAGAGTTGCGCGGAGTATTCGTTCATCGTGATTCCGAGATGGATGAGCAATGCCAGGGGAGCCACACATGGTCATCGCAATGTACAACGCGTCGTTCCGAAGCACCAGCGCCAGATCCTGCGGCGAAACTGCGCGTAGCCAGGTTACCACTTGTCGCGCAGTCGGAACTTGCCAGGCCGCTACTTTTGACTGCCAAGGAAGAAACCTTCGGTGACACCCACGGTCTGACGGGGTAACGGCAGTTGGCAGGTGCGCAAAGCTGTCCACTTTGCCGCGTACAAGCACCCGACCGATGCCGGCGGGTGGATCAGGCGGGTGAATCAATCTGGAAAACCATGGGAGAGGAGACAATGAATGGGTGACAAGACAAACAAGACAATATTCAACAAGCGCCGGACAGCCGTCACGCGAGGTCGCCGACTGCCCTGGGCGCTGCTTTGTGCACCCCTGCTGGCGGGAGTGGCGGGCGAGGCGCTGGCCGGTTTCGTAGCCTACAGCGCTGCGGGACAGACGCCAGCCGACATTACTCCAACGCGCGACGCCTTTCGCGCTGCCATCGGCGGCGGAACGACGTCCGCCGCGAATGGCGATTTCGGCGGCGTGCGACGCGAGATCAACTGGGACGGTGTGCCGGATGCGCGCTCCGATCCCAACCTGCTGCCGGGAAACTTCTTCAACGTCAACTCGCCACGCGGTGCCGTCTTCAGCACGCCGGGCAGCGGCTTTCTGGTCAGCGCAAATTCGGGCGCAGGCCAGGCAATCCTGTTCGGCTTCCCGAACGACCTGCAGACGTTCAGCGCGCAAAGACTGTTTGCGCAAGTTGGCAGCAACATTCTCGACATCAACTTTTTCCTTCCCGGCACCACAACGGCAGCGACGACCAGTGCCTTTGGCGCGGTTTTCGTAGACGTGGAGGACAACAACTCGGTCAATGCAACAATGCTGGAGTTCTTCGATGCGGCGGGAGCGCGCATCTTCAGCCAGACGGCAGCCGCGGCGGGCAACCAGGGTCTGTCCTTTCTCGGCGGGGTCGCCGACGCCGACGAGCGCATCGGTCGGGTACGCATCACGACACCGAACAATTTCCTGATCAGCAACGGGGTGCGCGACAACGAGCAGATAGATTTCGTCGTGATGGACGACTTCATTTACGCGACGCCGGGCGTGCTTCCCTTGCCAGGCAGTCTGGGGCTCAGCCTGATTGGCCTGGCGTTGCTCGGCTGGCGCCAGCGCGTAGCGCAGGCGTAGAGACGGAGTCGCAAGCGGCGGGCGAAGCCAAGCGGCCGGCCGGTTGCTGCTCGCCGACAAACGGCGGCGCGGCACGGTACGGCGCGAGGCCTGTCGCTCAGAAACAGCCCGGCGTACCGAGTCGGGAAAGCCTGCCCATATCCACCACGTGCGCTTCGATCAGATCCTGAAAGCGCTTGCGCAACCCCGGAAAGTCGCGCTCGAACTCGCGCTCGAAAGCCTCCGCGTACGGCCTGCTTTGGCGCCTATGTGCGCTCCCCAACCAATGCAGCATGTGCAGCGTAAACGCTTGCTGGCGCGCGATGTCGGCGGCCTTTTTCGGCTTGCTTGCGCCATCGAAGCGGGCTTCCGCCGAGACGCGCTCGAGGTAGTAAGTGCCGCTCGGCGCGTGAACCACCTCGAGTAGCGTGCCTGGGTTGCGATTCGGCCGGTAATGCTCGAGCAGCTTGTCGATCCGCGCCGCGTGATCCGAAGCCGCGCCAAAAACGGCGGCAGCCGGAATACCTTGCGCCTTGAACTCGACGACGCGGCATTTGTCGCCCTTCTTTCCCTTGCCCTCGTTCTCGATCAGATAGAGAAAGCGGGGTAGGCACATGCTGCCACCGCTCTCCTTGAGCCTGACGCCGCGCGCGACGATCTGGCCGAGCTCCTGCCGGTGGATCGCGTCCTCCAGCGCCTTGCTATCGGTCTTGTACTGCCGCTTCACCCGGCTTCCGACGCCGTCTGGTTCTGCCCAGTCGCGTGCCTTTCGGCGCAAGGGCTTGCATTCTGCCGCAGCTGCCGTTGCGTCGCCGAGGATGTCCTTGAGCGAGCCGACGCCGGTCAACGCCTGCCCGGCCAGACCGCGCTGGTAAGCCTCGACGGCCCGATTGAACGGGATCCGGACCGTTTCCGGGTTCCAGGCGTGGTTATAGCTCAGGGTGTGAAGGAAATCAGCCAGAAAGCTGCCATGTCCACCGTCGTCGAGGTCGATCAGACCGACGTGCAGACCACCCTTGTCCTCGACGATGTCGACGTTGTCCGGTTTGACGTCCGCGCCGATGATTCCCGTGAACTCGCTCAGGCGCCGCAGCGTTTCGCCGCCTTGCGCAAGCTGCTCGCTCAAACAGGCGAGACTTCCTGCCGGATTGGAGCGCATAAACTGGAGCAGGTCGCCGTCAACACGGCGAAAGCACCCGTGTGCCGGGTCCTCGCTGCAGGCCTTGCGGCTGCAGACGGGACCGGCCGGCAGCGCCGCGGGCGGCACGAGCAGAACAGCCATGGCAACGACAAAGAATTGCCTGAAGTGTTTCATATGCGCCTCGCAGATGCATGAGTCGACGCTCGGGAGCGCCACGGGTGGTGGGCCAGGGAACTGCAGCGCCGGCAAGCGGAAGCTCACGTCAGCCTATGCGGCGCAGGGCACTGCCTGACGGCCCAAGTCTAGCATGCGACCGCGGACTCGCGCGACCGCTGCCACGCCGCCAAGCCAGCCGCATCTGGTCCGCACAGAGGTGCATCGACAGGCCGCCCGCCAGCAGCTAGACTGTTGAATTAGGACAAAACCATAGATCGTCGCAGTCGCCGGCACCGACCGCGTGGCGAGCGGACACTGGCCGCGCCAGTCCACCCTGGGGCAAGCCTGGCTTTCGGGAAACCCCTCAAGCATTCGTGACGATGACCGATAACGTTTCTGTGAACCTCACCTTGCCAAACAACAACGACCACCCGACAGCGCCGGACGCCGGCCGGGCGCACGTCCCCGATCTGCGCGAAGACGTTCTGCATCACGATCCCTTGCTCGCCTGCCTTGTCGAACTGACACGCCTGCACGGTCGACCCAGCACGCGCGCCGCCCTGACGGCCGGCCTGCCGCTTGTCGGCGGCTGCCTGACCCCCGCGCTGCTCGCGCGGGCAGCGGCGCGCGCCGGATTGTCTTGTCGGCTCGTTCGGCGCGCGCTGGACGAGATCGACCAGGCGCTGCTGCCGGTCATTCTGCTTCTCGACAAGGATCAGGCGTGCGTGCTGCTGGCTTGGGACGACAAGGGTGAAGTGGCGCAGCTTCTATTTCCAGAGAGCGGACAGGGCGAAGTCCGACTGACGCACGCTGAACTGAGCGAGCGTTACCTCGGAATCGCCGCTTTTGTCCGGCCGCGCTTTGCTTTCGACGCGCGCACGCCGGAGGTCGGCAAGGTCGTCGAGCGACACTGGTTCTGGGGAGCCTTGCTCGAGCAGGTGGCGCTCTATCGGGATGTCATCGGGGCGGCGCTGCTGGTCAACGCTTTTGCCCTGGTCATGCCGATCTTCGTCATGAATGTGTATGACCGCGTCGTTCCCAACAATGCGACCGATACGCTGTGGATGCTGGCGCTCGGCGTCTTGCTGGTGATCGGCATGGACTACATGTTGCGCCTGCTGCGCGGGCGATTCATCGACCTGGCCAGCGCGCGCATCGACGTCAAGCTCTCGGCGCTGATCATGGAGCGTGTGCTCGGTATGCAGCTCGAGGCGCGGCCGGCATCGGTCGGTTCGTTTGCCGCGAACTTGCGTTCGTTCGAATCGGTGCGCGATTTCATTGCCTCGGCCACCGTCTCGGCCTTGATCGATTTTCCGTTCGCGCTGATCTTCCTGCTCGTCATCGTCTGGATTTCGTGGCCACTCGTCCTGATTCCGCTGCTCGGCCTGCTGATTGGCGTCGTCTACGCCTATCTCGTGCAGCATCGGATGCACGAACTTGCGGAGACGACGTATCGGGCAACCGCCCTGCGCAACGCCGCCCTGATCGAAAGCCTGACCGCGCTGGAGACGATCAAGACGCAAAACGCGGAGGGTGTCGTACAAAGCAAATGGGAACGGACGACCGCTTTCCTCGCGCGTAGCGGGGTTCAACTGCGGCTGCTGTCCTCATCGGCCGCCAACGGTGCCGGCGCGATCGCTCAGTTCGTCAACGTCGCCCTGATTATCGCCGGCGTCTACCTGATCCAGGAAAAGCTGCTGACGATGGGCGGACTGATCGCCGTCACCATGCTCGGTGGGCGAGCGATCGCACCGCTGGCGCAAGCCGTCGGCCTGCTGCTGCAGTATCAGAACGCGAAAATGGCGCTAAGCACGCTCGACAAGCTGATGGCGCAACCGATCGAGCGGCCGGATGCCACGGCCTTCATCCATCGCCCGGAGTTGAAAGGCGAAATCGAGTTCCGCCAGGTGTCTTTCAGTTACTCCGAGCAGGGTGAAGCTGCCTTGCGCAACGTCTCGCTGCGCATCCAGCCGGGCGAGCGAGTGATCATCATCGGCCGCACCGGCTCGGGCAAGACGACGCTGCAGAAGCTGATGCTTGGCCTGTACCGACCCAGCGAAGGCGTCGTGCGTATCGACGGAATCGACCTGCGCCAACTCGATCCAGCCGATCTGCGACGCAATGTCGGCTTCGTCGGTCAGGATGCGACGCTTTTCTACGGATCGCTGCGCGAGAACATCGCGATCGGCGCGCCGTACGCTGACGATACGGCAGTCGTCGCCGCGGCTGAAGTCGCTGGTCTGACGCAGTTCGTCAACCGCCACCCGAAGGGTTTCGACATGCTGATCGGCGAGCGCGGCGAATCGCTCTCGGGCGGCCAGCGGCAGGAGGTGGCGATCGCCCGCGCCGTCCTGATGGACCCGCCGATCCTCCTTTTCGACGAGCCGACGAGCTCGATGGATTACTCGACCGAACAAGGCTTCAAGGAACGCCTGGCGCGCTTCGCCGCGCATAAGACGGTGGTCATCGTGACGCACCGGAGCAGCCTGATCGACCTGGCGACACGAATCATCGTCATGGATGCCGGCCAGATCGTCGCCGACGGCCCGCGCGACCAGGTCGTCGAAGCCTTGCAGACAGGCCGTGTCGGGCGGGCCGCATCATGAGCCAGGGTCTGATCGGCAGTTTGCGCAGCCTGCTCGATCGTTGCGAGCGCTTGCGCCAACGCCTGCAACCAGGTTTCGACGCGTGGCTGAACCGCGCGATGCAGCCCGAGAAGGGCCACGAGGAACAAGGCTTTGCTGCTGATGCGGACTGGGCCATCCTGCAGCAGGAACCCTTGCGCGCACGCGTCCTGCTCAAATCGATCGGTATCGCACTGGCGCTGTTTCTGATGTGGGCAGCGGTCACCCAGGTCAATGAGGTGACGCGTGGCGAAGGGCGGGTGATTCCGTCACGTCAGTTGCAGATCCTGCAGAGCCTCGACGGCGGGGTCGTAGCCGAGATTCTGGTGCGCGAAGGCGATGTCGTCGAACCGGATCAGATTCTCCTGCGCATCGACCAGACGCGTTTCGTCTCGTCGGTACGCGAGAGCCGCGTGCAATACACGGCGCTGGTCGCCAAGGCGGCGCGCTTGCGCGCGCTGGCTGAAGGAACGGCGTTTGAGCTGCCGGCACAGGTACTGAAGGAGGACCCACGCACCGCGGAGGAAGAGAAGCGACTCTACGAATCGCGCCGCAGCGAGCTTGAGGCCAGCCTGTCGATTGCCCGCCAGCAGTTGGCGCAACGCCAGCAGGAACTGGTCGAAGTACGCGCCAAGCACGAGCAGGCGAGCAAGGGTCACGAACTGGCGGCACGCGAGCTATCGGTCACCAAGCCCCTGATCAGTTCGGGCGCCGTATCGGAGGTCGAATTGTTGCGCCTGGAACGTGATGTCTCGCGCTTTCGCGGCGAACGAGACATGGCAGCGGCGCAGATTTCGCGTCTGCAATCGGCGATCAACGAGGCCGGCCGCAAGATCGAGGAGGTTGGGCTGACTTTCCGCAACGAGTCGGGCAAGGAGCTGGCCGAAACGATGGCCAAGCTGAACAGCCTGGCGGAAGGAGGCGTCGGACTGGCCGACAAGGTGAGCCGCTCGGTACTGCGCTCCCCGGTCAAAGGGACGGTCAAGCGCTTGCTGATCAACACGGTCGGTGGTGTCGTGCAGCCGGGCAAGGATGTCGTCGAAATCGTGCCGCTGGAAGACACGCTGTTGCTCGAAGCACGCGTTCTGCCACGCGACATCGCATTCCTGCATCCCGGGCAAAAAGCGGTGGTCAAGTTCACCGCTTACGATTTCGCCATCTACGGCGGCCTCGACGGCAAGCTCGAGCACATTGGCGCCGACACGGTGATCGACGACAAGGGCAATGCCTTCTATGTCGTTCGCGTGCGTACCCATCAATCGACGCTGGGCAGCAATCTGCCGATCATTCCCGGCATGGTCGCCGAGGTTGACATCGTCACCGGTGAAAAAAGCGTCCTGTCCTACCTCCTGAAACCGGTCTTGCGTGCCAAGTCACGCGCACTTTCGGAGCGTTGAGCATGCAACAAATCTTTCTCTGTGCGGATGCACGACCACGAAGTTCCTGGCGCGAAGCCTTCCCCGGCCTGATCGCGGCGCGCCTGGACAGCGTCCCCGCCGGTGGCGGTGTCGTCTGGGCCTTGCTTCCGGTCGGCCAGCCACTCGACACCGTGCTGATGCGCGTGCGCCAGGGACTGGCCGGTCGACCGCTGATCGTTCTCGCCGACGAACCGAATACCGACGGCGCGCTTGCCGCACTAGCTGGCGGAGCGTCCGGCTACTGCAACGGGCATGCGGCAGCGAGCGTGCTGCAACAGGTTGCAGCGGTGGTTCAAAACGGCGGACTGTGGATTGGCACAGCCTTGATGAAACGCCTGCTGAACACAACGGCCGCCCTGTTGGCCCGCCGTCCCGGCGAGAAGAACGCATGGCGCGCCGCGCTCACGGCGCGCGAGCAGGAAGTCGCTCTAGCGGTCGCTGCGGGCGCCAGCAACAAGGAAATCGCCCGCGACCTCGAAATCAGCGAACGTACGGTCAAGTTTCACGTCAGTGCCGTGCTCGACAAACTCGAAGCGCGCGACCGCCTGCAGATCTCCCTGATCATCAATGGCGTACCCGAGCAAATTTGACCAGACCCAGCGGTCGCGCTCGCTTGCGGCCGCGCCCGGCAAGCGGGCATCGTTCACTTCCCGTACTTCAGTACAGTAGGCGAGAACCCGAGCGCCGGCTATCTTGAGTATGTCCACAGTCCTATCCGAAGGTGTCCCCCATGGCTGAAAAAATTCCCGTTGCCCGAGTTTCCGCGATCCAGGGCAAGGCCTTTGTCCGCGAGGCCGACGGTACGCTGCGCCCCTTGCAAGTTGGCGACATGATTTATGAAGGCGATATCGTCGTCACCGCCCAAGGCAGCCGGGTCGATCTCGCAAGCCCGGATAACCGCCCCCTCGTGCTGCGCGAAAACGAAACGCTGACGGTCGATGAAAATGTCTTCGGCACGGTCAGACCCGATGCCACCGATGCCGCCCTGGTTGCCGGCGCAAGCGATGTAAACCGCGTGATCAAGGCCATTCGCGAGGGTGGCAGCCTCGACGAACTGCTCGAAGACCCGGCCGCCGGTCCGGCCGCTGGCGGCGCTGGCGGCGCCGACGGCGGACCCACTTTCGTCCGCCTGCTGCGCATCGTAGAGAACGTCGATCCCTTGACTTTCGACTTCGGTACGGCACGCGGCACCTTGGATGACACTGCTCCGGCGGGCATCGCCGGCACCACTGACGCACCGGCGGAAACCGTCGCCACTACCGGACCCACCGCTGTACCGCCCACCTTGAACCTGGTCGCAGCGAACAACACCAACGACAGCACGCCGACCATCACCGGATCGACCAACGCAACCCCCGGTTCGACGGTCACCCTCACCGTCACCGACGCGGCAGGCATCGTCCAGACCTTGACCGCGGTCGTACAGGCCGACGGCAGCTTCAGCGCCACCCCCGGCAACACGCTGGCTGACGGCGGTTACAACGTCGTCGCCAGCGTCACCGATCCCGCCGGCGGCACCGGCACGGCGAGCGGCGGTGGCACCGTCGACACAACCGCGCCGACGATCAGCGTCGTCGCCCCCAGCAATACCAATGACAACACCCCGACGATCACCGGTACGACCGATGCTGCCCCAGGTTCGACCGTCACGCTCGTCGTCACCGA
>NZ_JAPUVR010000123.1 GCF_029255125.1 Accumulibacter sp.
CGAGGATGCCTACACGGTAGACGAAGACGGCAGGTTGCTTGTTCCCAACCCCGGTGTACTCGGCAACGACAGCGACGTTGACGGCGACCGGCTGACCCTCTTCATGGCGCGTGACGTTGCCCACGGTGTGCTGGGCTTGAACGCAGCGGGAGGTTTCGAGTACGCGCCGTTCTGGAACTACCACGGAAGCGATAGCTTCAGCTACTGGACGAACGACGGCAGTACCGACAGCAATGTGGTCACGGTGAATCTGTTGATCAACGCGGTAAACGATGCGCCCGTGGCCGTGACTGAAGCCTACACACTTGATGAGGACCAAACGCTGGATGTTCTCGCCGCTGGCGTACTGCGTAACGACAGCGATGTCGACGGCGACAGCCTGAGCGCGGTACTGGTCAGCGATGTGGCACACGGCGCGCTGACGCTGAACGCGGATGGGAGCTTCACCTACGTGCCGAGCGCCAACTACCACGGTAGCGACAGCTTCAGCTACCAGGCGCACGACGGCAGTGCGGCGAGCAACGTTGTTACCGTGAGCCTGACGATCAGCGCCGTCAATGATATGCCGCGTGCGCTGGACAACAGCTACTCGGTGGCGCACAACGCTAGCCTTACGGTGGCAGTCGCTGACGGTGTGCTGGCGAATGACAGCGACGTTGACGGCGATGTGCTTGCCGCGGAAGTCGTCAGCGCGCCGTCGCATGGGCAACTCGTCCTCAACGCTGACGGGTCGTTTAGCTACACTCCAGACGCTGATTACAGTGGGGCGGACAGTTTCATCTACGCGGCGACCGATGGTAGCGCAACCGCAAATGCGACAGTCTTCCTCAGCATCGGCGGAGGTGGCAACAATGCACCGGTGGCGGCCGCGGATGCCTACACGGTAGACGAAGACGGCAGCCTGACGGTTGCGGCAAACGGTGTACTCGGCAACGACGTCGACGTCGACGGCGACAGCCTGAGCGCGGTGCTGGTCAGCGACGTGGCACACGGCGTGCTGACCTTGAACGCCGACGGTGGTTTCTCCTATGTTCCGGAAGCCAACTATCACGGCAGCGACAGCTTTAGCTACCGGGCGAACGACGGGAGTTCGGACAGCAACGTGGTTACCGTCAGCCTGACGATCAACCCGGTGAACGACGTGCCGCTGGCGGTCGGGGATGCCTACACGGTAGACGAGGACGGCAGCCTGACGGTTGCGGCAAACGGTGTCCTCGGCAACGACAGCGACCTCGACGGCGACAGCCTGAGCGCGGTGCTGGTCAGCGACGTGGCACACGGCGTGCTGACCTTGAACGCCGACGGTGGTTTCAGCTACGCGCCGAGCGCCAACTACCACGGCAGCGACAGCTTCAGCTACAAGGCGAACGACGGTAGTGACGATAGCAATGTCGTGACGGTCGAGTTGACTGTCTTGCCGGTGACCCTGCGGGTGACCAGCTTTGCGCCGACCGATAGCGGATTCCGTGTCGAATTCAATCGGGCGGTTGAAGCACACGTGCTCAACCTGTACTGTCCGGGCAGCAGCGGTGACAACGACCGACCACTGGCCAAGGGACCGGCCGACGTGACGCTGCAGGGATCGGGCAGCATTGGTGGCGTGCGCGGGTCGCTGGTTCTTGATGACGATCGGATGGGGGCTACCTTCGTACGGACGAACGGGGTACTCGCTGCTGGCGACTACACGCTGACACTCGCCAGCCGTAGCGATGGCTGGCAGGACACGTCCGGCCATTTGCTCGATGGTGACGGCGATGGCCAGGGCGGGGGCGACTACGTGCAGCATTTCACCGTCGCCGGATCGAGCAGCGCAGTCCTTTCTGCCGGCGAAATGATGATCGGCCCCGGCCTCGCATTGGGCATCCCGGGAGGAGCCGGCGTCGGCCTGCCGATTACGTTGAGCAACGCTGCCGGGGTTACCGCGGTCGACTTCAAGCTGGCGTACGAACCGGCTTTGCTGGAAATCAGCGGGGTCAGTCTGGCCGCCGGCGTAACAGGTACAGTCGACTGGACGAGCGTGCCCGGGGTGCTCAGCGTCAGCCTGACGACCAGTGGGCTGGGTGCGGCAAGCAGCGAGCTGCTCCGCATACTCGGTACGGTTCCCGAGTCGGCCCGGCAATACTACGGCGCGAAACATGTGCTCGACCTGTTCGACGTGCGTCTGAGCGCCGGCGGCGTCGCACAGTCGGTGCGCGTCGACGACGGCTTGCACGTCAATGCCTATGTTGCCGACACCAATGGCAGCGCAAGCTATACGACGCTAGACCAGCAACGTCTGCAGCGCGTGATCAGCGCCTACGACTCCGGATTCAGCGCTTACCCGCTGGTTGATCCGATCGTTGTCGCCGACGTCAACAACTCGCGCAACCTGACCTCGGCCGACACGCTGTTGCTGGCGCGCGAAATCAACTGGCTGACCACCGGAACGGCGAGCAACAATCGTCCGGAGATTCCTGACATACCGTCCGGCATTGGCCCGTTCGATTTCACCGGAGCCGACCCGGTGGTGGATATTCCGCGCAATCTGACGGCAGTCGCCGGTGGCGTGGTGACCGTTCCCGTTCGGCTCGATACCGCTGCCGGGCTGGAGGCGGTGCAGGTGCAATTGGCGTGGAATCCGGAACTGCTCGAACTGGTCGGCATCCGCCGCGGTAGCCTGACCGGCGACTTCCAGTACTTTGTTGCCCGGCAGCAGGCTGGCGAACTGCTGGTTGATATGAGCCGGCTCGAACAAATGGCCGGTGGCCAGGGTAGCGTGCTCGAGCTTGAGTTCCGCGTCGCTGCCAGTGCGGCCGGCCTGGTCGAGGTGGATCTGCAATGGGCGCGTCTCAACGACACGCATCTGACGCTCAATCCGGCGCCGCTGTTTGGCGCAGATCCGACCGATGGTGCGGTTTTCGTCGCCAACACGGGTGCTCGACCGGCCGAGTTCAGCGCGTTCGCTGCCCCCGATCTTTCCAGCGGGCAGTCGGCGGCAGCGCAGTTGTCGGCGGTCGCCAACAGTGTCGTGATCGACCTCGCGGCGCGCTACGAAGGTTTTGCTTTCGCGCGGAATGGCGAAGGCGATCGCCGGTGGCTGGCAGAGTCGTTGGTCGACGGCAGCAGCGCCAGCGAGCGCAGGGAAGCTCGTGCCGGTAAGCCCATGGGCAAGCTCGCTTTTCTCGACAAGGCTGTGCCGGTGAAGTCAGGCGTGCAACTGCGGCGTTAGAATGACCATCCTGGTGGTGGGCGGGGGCAGCGCCGCTTGGCGCCCCCGCCCAGCCCGTGACCAGGTGCGTGGCGAACGTTGCTTCGGCGCGCTGCGCGCGCGGCGCTACGGCGGCCGGCACGCGCCGGCGCACGCTCTCCGGCGCTGTCGCGCGGGCCCCGGACGGCGGTCCTTTCCGACGCGATTCGCTATACTTGCCGGTCTCGACTGACGGCAGGAGAATCCAGTGGCTGAGGAAAGCCCGTTCAAGGGGCAGACCGGTTTCCGGCGGGTGTGGAATGCGTTGCATTACTCGCTCGCCGGTCTGCGGGCAGTGTATGCGGCCGAGGATGCCTTTCGTCAGGAGGTGCTGCTTGCCGCCTTGCTCATCCCGCTTGCGTTTTTTCTCGCCCCGGGCGGCATCGCGCTGGCCTTGATGGTCGGCAGCGTCGTTTTCGTCCTGATCGTCGAGTTATTGAACTCGGCGATCGAAGCGACGGTCGATCGCGTGTCGCTCGACTGGCATCCGCTGGCGAAACGTGCCAAGGATGTCGGTAGCGCTGCCGTCCTCCTCGCCTTGCTCGGCGTGCCTTTCGTCTGGGCGTGCGTCTTGCTCGGCTGAGCGCGCACGCGAGCGCTGCCCGCCCGGTCTGCTCGCGACGTTCGGCCGGCAAGCGCAAGCGCTCAGGCGAAGCGGCGCAAGTGGGTGAGCACCGAGATCTTCGCTCCCAGCCAACCCAGGCTGCCACCGATTGCCGCCAGCAGGGCGACATCACTGGCCGTCAAACCGCGCATCGTGAAGTTGCTGCCGTAGAGTCGCGCCAGCTCGGCGACCGCCGGCGTCAGCAGCTGGAAGCCGAGGGTGACCAGCAAGGCCGCACAAAGGCCGCCGAAGGCGCCTTGCAGCATGCCGAAGTAGTGCAACGGACGTTGAATGTAGGCGTCAGTTGCCCCGATCAGTCGAGCCACTTCTATCTCGGCCGCCTGCGCGAAGATCTGCAGGCGGATCGTGTTGAAGGTAATCGTCACCAGTGCTCCAGCAAAGAGGACGCCGAGCAGCAGGAGGACGAGCCTGCCCAGGCGGATCAGTGCGGCAAGGCGGTGCACCCAGGCGGAATCGAGCTGCACGTGCGCGACTTTCGGCCAGGTGGCGAAAGTGCGGGCGAGCTGTTCGAGCACCTCCGGCTGTGTGCTTGACGGCGTGAAGACGAAAGCGTCGGGCAGCGGATTGCGCGGCAGGCTAGCGATGATTTCCGCCATGCCTTCGCTTGCCTGCAGGTGTCTGAGCGCTTCCTCGCGCGCGACGAAGCGCCAATTGCCGGCCTTCGCTGCGCGCAGGCGAGACTCGATCTCGCCGATGTCGCGCTTCTCGGCGTCCAGGTTGAGAAAGATGCTGACCTGCTGTACGCCCGGGTTGTCGCCAATGAGCTGACGGACGTTCTCCAGTGCCAGCCAGCCGGCGCTCGGCAGGGTCAGGGCGACGCCGATGACGAGCAGCGAGAGGAAGGTGTTGAGCGGCGCAGCCAGCAGGCGGCGCAGGGCGTCGCCGAGAGCGGCCAAGTGTTGGCCCAGCCAGCGTCTCATGCGGCGCTCGCTGCACAGGTCGCCTCGTTCCCATCCTCGCGCATCTCTCCGCGCGCCAGACACAACACGCGAGCCTTGACTCCGGGTAGATCGACCGGATCGTGCGTAGCGATCAGGACGGTTACGCCGACCTGCTGGAAGGCGTGGAAAATAGCGAAGATCTCGCGTGCAGACGCGGCGTCCAGGTTGGCCGTCGGTTCGTCGGCGAGAATGATCACCGGCCGATTGACCACTGCCCGCGCGATCGCCAAACGCTGCTGTTCGCCGCCCGAGAGGGCGATTGGCATTGTCTTCTCGCGATTCGTCAGGCCGACCTTGGCCAGTGCGGCCTGTGCCCGGCGCAAGGAGTCGCGCGCCGGGTGGCCGACGATGGCCAGTGGAAGGAGGACGTTGTCGAGCACGCTGCGGTCGAACAGCAGTTTCTGGTCCTGAAAGATCAGCCCAAGCTTGCGGCGCAGGTAGGGAATTGCGTTACGGCGCAGCGCGGAAAGATTCTGTCCGTTGATGACGATGCTGCCGGAGGTGGGTCGTTCGATTGCCGCCAGCAGCCTGAACAGCGTCGACTTGCCGGCGCCCGAATGACCGGTGAGGAAAACCATCTCGCCGGCGGTGATCTCGAAACTGACGTCCCTGAGCGCTTCGCGGCCTTCCGGATAGCGCTTGGTGACGGCGTCGGCGGTGATCACTCGAACAGCGCGTCGACGAAATCGCGCGCGGAAAAGGGGCGCAGATCGTCGATCCCTTCACCCACGCCGATGAAGCGAACCGGCTTCGGACATTGCCGTGCGATCGCCGCCAGCACGCCGCCCTTGGCTGAACCGTCCAGCTTGGTCAACACCAGTCCGGTCACCTGGATGGCCTTGTCGAAGGCCATTACCTGCTGCACCGCGTTCTGGCCGAAGGTGGCATCAAGCACCAGCAGCGTTTCGTGTGGCGCGCTCGGATCGGCCTTCTGAATCACCCGGCGCACTTTGGCAATCTCGTCCATCAGATGCAGTTGCGTCGGTAGCCGCCCGGCGGTGTCGGCGAGAACGATGTCGATGCCGCGCGCCCGTGCGGCGGCCATTGCGTCGAAAATGACGGCTGCCGGGTCGCCCGATTGTTGCGCGATCACCGTCACATTGTTGCGCTCGCCCCAGGTTTGCAACTGCTCGCGCGCAGCGGCACGGAAGGTATCGCCGGCGGCGAGCAGGACGGACAAGCCTTGCGCCTGATAGTGCTTCGCCAGTTTGCCAATCGACGTCGTCTTGCCGGCGCCGTTGACTCCGGCCAGCATGATGATGAAGGGGCGATGCTGACCGACATCGAGCGCCTCTTCGAGCGGGCGCAGCAGGTCGTACAGCGCCTCGGCCAGCGCGCGTTGAATCGCTTCGGGCGTGTCCAGCTTGTCGCGCTTGGCGCGCATCCTGAGCTGGTAGAGGAGATGCTGCGTTGCGTCCAGGCCGACATCGCTGGTCAGCAGCAAGGCTTCCAAGTCTTCCAGCAGTTCGTCATCGACCTTGCCGCGCGCAAACAGGGTCTTCAGCTTGCCGCCCAGTTGCGCGCGCGTGCGCGCCAGGCCAGCTTTCAAGCGCTGCCGCCAGGACGCCGTCGGCGCGTTTACCGCATCATCGGCGTCGGTCGCGCGCGTCGGGTCGGAATCGGGAGACTTCTTGAGGAAACCAAACATGGCGCTTCCGTGTCTGAGCAACGCTCGCCGGCGTCGGCAAAGGTCAGCAATGGTAAGATGCCGGCAGCCTGCACCGACACTTGCAAATTCTATCAGAAGCCACCGATGACCATGCGCTACGCGAGAATGATCCACCTGCTGCTGATCCTTGTCTTGTCCGGACCAGCCATGGCGGAAACCTACGAACACCGGCTGGCGAACGGCTTGCGCGTGATCGTCAAGGAGGACCGGCGGGCACCGACCGCAGTGCATATGGTCTGGTACCGGGTGGGCAGCATGGATGAGACGAGCGGGTCGACGGGCGTCGCGCACGTGCTTGAACACATGATGTTCAAGGGAACGCCAAGCGTTGGTCCGGGCGAGTTCAACCGTCGCGTGGCAGCGGCTGGCGGGCGCGATAACGCGTTTACCAGTCGTGACTACACCGCGTACTTTCAGCAGGTGCCGAAAGAGCGATTGCCCGAGATGATGCAACTGGAAGCTGATCGCATGCGTCATCTGACCTTGGACGAGAACGAATTCAGCCAGGAGATCAAGGTCGTCATGGAAGAGCGCCGGCTGCGCACCGAGGACCAGCCGCAAGCGCTGCTCTTCGAGCGCATGAGCGCGATGGCCTTTCAGTCGCATCCCTATCGCGTCCCGATCATCGGCTGGATGAGCGATCTGGAAAGCATGACGGCGGCCGATGCGCGCGACTGGTATGAGCGCTGGTACGCGCCCAACAACGCCTATGTCATTGTCGTTGGCGATGTCGAGCACCAGGCGGTCTTCCGGCTTGCCGAGCAGCACTACGGGCAATTGTCAGCGCGCACACTGAGCGCGAGGAAGCCGCAGATCGAACCGGCGCAGGCAGGTCTGCGCCGGCTGGTCGTCAAAGCGCCGGCCGAGTTGCCAATCGTCATGATGGCCTACAAGGTTCCGGTGATCCGTGACCTCGAGCGAGACATCGACCCGTACGCGCTGGAAATGCTCTCGGCGGTTCTTGCCGGACACGAAGCCGCGCGCCTGTCGCGGAACCTCGTTCGCCAGCAACGTCTGGCGGTGGATGCTGCGGCAAGCTACGATTCGACTTCGCGTGGGCCAGGCCTGTTCTATCTGTACGGCTCGCCGAGCGAAGGAAAGACACGCACCGAGTTCGAGGCAGGCCTGCGCGCCGAGCTGGCGCTGGTGCAGCGCGATGGCGTTGCGGCCGACGAACTGGCCCGCGCCAAGGCACAACTGATCGCCGCCCAGATCTACAAGCTTGATTCGATGTTCGCTCAGGCGATGGAGATTGGGCAACTCGAATCGGTTGGCATTGCGCACGCCCAACACCGCCGAATGATCGACAAGTTGCAGGCGGTAAGCGCCGAACAGGTGCAGGATGTAGCGCGAAAATATTTCGTCGACGACGTCTTGACCGTCGCCGAACTCGATCCGCAGCCGTTGCCCCGCGCGCCGCGCGCACGCTCACCGTTTGTTGGCCGACATTGAGGATAAGCTGATGAATCCAATGCGGTGCTTGATTGGCTGTGTGCTGCTTCTTGCGGTCCAGTTGGCGGCTGCTGGGCCAAAGATCGAACGTTGGCAGACGCCGTCCGGCGCGCGCGTACTGTTCGTCGAAAGTCACTCGCTGCCGATTCTCGATGTGCAGGTCGATTTCGCTGCTGGTACGGCACGCGAGGCTGACGGCAAAGCGGGCAGCGCTGCCCTGACGCATGCGCTGCTCGACCTCGGTGTGCCGGGAATGGACGAAACGCAGATTGCCAGCCGTTTGGCCGACCTCGGCGCAAAGTTGTCGGGTGGCGTCGATATGGATCGCGCATCGGTTGCTCTGCGCACGCTGTCGATGGCCGACAAACGCGGGCCGGCGCTCGATCTTCTACGTCAGATCCTCGGCCAGCCGCTGTTTCCCAACGACGCCTTCGAGCGCGAACGCGCGCGCACGGTGGCTGCCTTGAAGGAAGCGCTGACGCGACCCGATGCCATTGCCAGCAAGACTTTCTGGGCGGCGATCTACGGCGCTCACCCGTACGCTCGGCAAGCGACTCCGGAGTCGGTGAGTGCGCTCGAACGCTCTGATGTGATCGACTTCCACGCCAGCAACTACAACGCGCAGCGCGCAACGATCGCCATTGTCGGTGATCTGTCGCGTGCCGAGGCCGAGGCGCTGGCCGCCGACCTGAGCCTTGCCATGCCGGCTGGCAAGCCGGCTGAAGCTCTCGCCGAACCAGCCCTGCCGAGCGGCGGCGAGCGCCGTATTGCGCATCCGGCAGCACAGGCACACTTGCTGTTGGGCTTGCCGACGATACGACGTGGCGACCCCGAGTTCTTCCCCTTACTCGTCGGGAATTATTCGCTCGGTGGTGGCGGTTTCGTCTCGCGCCTGATGAAGGAAGTCCGCGACAAGCGCGGTCTGGCCTACAGCGTACAAAGCTACTTTCATCCGCTGGGCCAGTTGGGGCCGTTTCAGATCGGCATGCAGACCAAGAAGGAGCAGGCGGACGAGGCGCTGCGAGTCACCCGCGAGGTTCTCGCCACCTTTCTCAGCCAAGGGCCAAGCGAGGCCGAACTGCTCGCCGCGAAGCAGAATCTGATCGGCAGCTTTCCGCTACGTCTCGACAGCAATCGCAAGATTCTGGAGAATGTCGCGCTGATCGGCTTTTACGATCTGCCTCTGGATTACCTCGACCGGTATCAGGAGAATATCGAGCGGGTTACCGTGGAGCGCGTCAGGGCAGCTTTTTCCCGCGTGCTGCGGCCAGGTCAGATGGTGACGGTGGTCGTCGGGGGAGAATAGCCTTCTGAATGCACTGCGCATCATCGGCGGCGACTGGCGCCGGCGCGTCCTGCGTTTTCCGGACCTGCCAGGGGTGCGACCGACGCCGAGTCGGGTGCGCGAGACCTTGTTCAACTGGCTTGGCCAGGATCTGAGTGGAACCTGTTGCCTGGATCTTTTTGCCGGCAGCGGTGCTCTCGGTTTTGAAGCCGCTTCGCGCGGAGCGGCAAAAGTGGTGCTGGTGGACGCTTCGCCGAAAGTGGTTGCCGCTTTGGCTGCCAACGCCCGAATGTTGGGTGCGGAAGCGCGGGTGGAGGTACTGCGTTCGGATGCGGTAAGATTTGCTCTGCATAGCCGCCAGCGTTTCGACATCATCTTCCTCGATCCGCCGTTCCACGCCGGCTGGCTTGTGCAGCTGGCGCCGTTGGCCGAGTGTCTGCTGGCGCCAGACGGAGTTCTTTATGTTGAAGCGGAGCGGGCGGTCGAGGCGTGCGGCGCTTGGCGCACGGTACGTAGCGACCGGGCAGGACAGGTCTATTTTCATCTGATGCGGCGAGGCGAAACGGATGGCACTTAACGGACGGGTGGCAATCTACGCCGGCACCTTCGATCCGATCACGCGGGGTCATGAAGATCTCGTGCGGCGGGCAAGCTGCCTGTTTGACCGAGTGATCGTGGCGATTGCGCAGAGCCAGCCGAAACGGCCGTTCTTTTCGCTCGGCGAGCGGGTCGACATGGCGCGCGAGGTGCTGCTGCCTTATTCGAACGCCGAGGTCTGCGGCTTCGACGGACTGCTGATGGACTTCCTGCACGCGAAAGAGGCGAAAGTGATCATCCGGGGTCTGCGCGCCGTGTCCGATTTTGACTACGAGTTCCAGATGGCGGGGATGAACCGGAATCTTTTCCCCGAAGTGGAAACGGTATTCCTCACGCCGGGCGAACAGTACATGTTCATTTCGGCGACGATGGTGCGCGAAATCGCCGTCCTCGGCGGCGATGTGAGCAAGTTCGTCCAGCCGGCGATTCGCGAGCGTCTGGCCAAACGAGTAAGAGAAATTTCAACGATCTGAAGGAACAGCAAGCATGGCTTTGATAATTACCGACGAATGCATCAACTGCGACGTGTGCGAACCGGAATGCCCGAACGAAGCGATTTCCCAGGGCTCCGAGATCTACGAGATTGACCCCAACAAGTGCACCGAATGCGTCGGACACTACGATACGCCGCAGTGCGTCGAAGTCTGTCCGGTTGACTGTATTCCGAAGGACCCGGCGCACGAGGAAAGCGAGGATGCTTTGTGGGTCAAGTATGAGAAGCTGACCGGCAACAAGCGCAGCTGAGCAGGGTCGGGCGCCCGGTGCCGATTGTGCGCCGATGGCGAGTTCACCTGAACGAGGGCCGCGAGGTATTGTCCGGACGGCTTCCCTCATGATGAGAAGCGCCCCGTTTGGGCTGCTGCGAGCTGCCCGCCCAGGGCGGCTCCTCTGCTGCTCTGCGGCTCCTCTCTGTCCTGCCCCTATTCCAGCGCGGCGAGCTTGACCTGCTTAGCCATGTCCAACTGAGCACGCAGCGCCAGACGCGCGCTCTTGAAGCGGCTCAACTGTGCGCGGTCGAGCGGAATCGAGTTGGGCAAGGCGACGGCCAGCGGATCAACCTGCTCGTCGTTGATGCGAAACTCGTAATGCAGATGAGGTCCGGTGGCCAGGCCGGTTTGTCCGACATAGCCGATCGTTTCCCCCTGCCGGACACGCATCCCCTTGTGTAGTCCTGTCGCAAAATCGTCAAGATGACCATACGCGGTTGAGTAAGTGCCTTGGTGCTTGAGCACGATCAGGTTGCCGTAACCGTTTTGGAACTCGGCCGTGTCGACCACGCCATCGGCTACCGCAAGGACCGCCGTGCCGATGGGAGCCGCGTAATCTACCCCCTTGTGCGCGCGCAGTGTCTGCAGTATCGGATGGAAGCGGGCGTCCGAAAAACCCGAGGTGACGCGCGAGAACTCGATCGGAGCGAGAAGGAAGGGTTTGCGAACGCTCTTGCCGTCCGCCGTGTAGTAAGCCCCGTCGCCTTTGGCCGGCTGGAACCAGTAGGCCTGCAAGAGCTTCTGCCGGCTCGTCACCTCGGCGGCCAGGATGCGACCGCTGCGGACGACCTGGCCTTGATGGGTGAACACCTCGTAGACCAGCGTAAAGCGATCGCCCTTGCGCAGATCGCGATGGAAGTCGATCTCGCTGCCAAAAATACCGACCAACTGGCCAGCGATGGCATCCGGCAGATCAGCCGCATCGGTCGCTTCAAACCACGAGCTGCGAATCTCGCCCGAGCCGATGACAATGCGAGTTTCAAGCGCGATTGCCTGCTCGCGTGTGACAAAGGTCTCGCCGCGGCGTTCGACGACCATCATCGCGTCCTTGTCGAGCACCGGAAGCTGCAGGAAGTGCAGCTCACCGTTCTCGCTCGCACGTGCCGTGACGACGCTGCCCGGACGCAGGTGCTGGATCGTCTGGAGTGCGGCCTGATCCTGACGAAGATGTTCAAGCGCGGCCCGCTCGGTCACGCCAAGCCGATTCATCAGGCTAGCCAGCGTGTCGCTGCGCTGAATGTACTCCTCGCGCAAGAAAACCTGGTTGCCGGCGTCAAGCTTGATCGCTGCCGGCAGCGGAATCTGCTCGATGACCGTGCGCTGGTCGAGTTGCGCCGGGCCGGCCGCCGGGACTATGGCGAAGGCGGCTACCATACCCAGCAGGGAGAATCCGCCGGCAGCGGCGGCAAGCCATCGGTGGCGGCGCTGCTGGTCGATCGCCGCGGGGGAATGCGCTAGAATCCGCTTTTCTTCGATATTCATGGGCTGCTCGCAGCAAAGAGCCGCAGTCTAGCAAAAAAAATCGCTCGTCAGAAGCCGTTCAGGGAAAAGAGTCCACATGCATTCCGTGCGAGACACGATCGAATTGATCAGACGGGGGGCCGAGGAGATCATCGTCGAGTCCGAATTGATTGCCCGGCTGCAGACCGGCCGCCCTTTGCGGGTGAAAGCCGGATTCGACCCGACGGCCCCCGATCTTCACCTCGGACACACCGTCCTGATCAACAAACTCAGGCATTTTCAGGATCTTGGCCATCATGTCGTGTTCCTGATCGGGGACTTCACCGGGATGATCGGCGATCCCACCGGGAAGAACGCGACCCGCCCACCGTTGTCAGCAGAGCAGATCGCCGACAACGCGAAGACCTACCAGGAGCAGGTCTTCAAGATCCTCGATCCGCAGCGCACCGAGATTTGCTTCAACTCGACCTGGTTCGACACGCTTGGAGCCTCGGGAATGATCCGCCTTGCCGCCTTGCACACGGTCGCCCGCATGCTCGAACGCGACGACTTCGCCAAGCGCTACGCTGGTTGCCAACCGATAGCCATCCATGAACTGCTTTACCCCTTGTGCCAGGGCTATGATTCGGTGGCCTTGCGCGCCGACCTCGAACTTGGTGGGACCGACCAGAAATTCAACCTGCTCGTCGGACGAGAACTGCAGAAGCAATTCGGGCAGGCGCCGCAATCGATCTTGACGGTGCCGCTGCTCGAAGGGCTCGACGGCGTCAACAAAATGTCCAAGTCGCTCGGCAACTACGTCGGCATCAACGAGCCGGCGAACGAGATGTTCGGCAAACTGATGTCGATTTCCGACGAACTGATGTGGCGTTACCTGGAACTGCTCTCCTTTCGGCCAACGAGCGCGCTTGACACGCTCAAGCATGAGGTCGCAGAAGGCCGCAATCCACGCGAGGTCAAGGTCGAGCTGGCGAAGGAGATCGTTGAGCGCTTCCACAGCGCAGAGGCCGCCAGGCAGGCGTTGGCCGATTTTGACGCACGTTTTCGCCAGGGGGCGATTCCGGATGAAATCCCCGAAGTCCGCCTTGCCGCTGGTACTCAGCCGTTAGCCATTGCGCACGTCCTCAAGCAGGCCGGATTGACCGGCAGCACTTCCGAGGCTTTGCGCATGATCGAACAGGGTGGCGTCAGGGTCGATGGGGCACGCGTCGACGACCGGCAGATGACCTTCGCGAGCCAGCGACGCTTCGTCATCCAGGTGGGCAAGCGCAAGTTCGCTCGCGTCAGCATCGATTGAGCGACGATTGTCGAGCTCGGCGATTTTTCTTGCGCAACGTGTTGACGTCGGCAGCCAGGCCCGTATAATGCCGCCTTTCGCTGCTTCGGCAGCTGGGCGCAGCAGGAAGCAAGTCGCGCGCCAGTTCTTTAAAAATTGGACAACCGATAGGTGTGAGTTCTTGATCTGGTGCGGACTTCGCGAGGGGGCCGCAAAGGGATGAGAACTCGCAAGATGAAAGCTGTTGGATTCGTGTAGGGTGAAAAGTTTCTGCGCTGTTTTTTTGCGTTTGGGCGATTGATCTGAAGCGGAGCTGACAGGACGTCAAGCGAGAGTTTTAACAGGAATTGAACTGAAGAGTTTGATCCTGGCTCAGATTAAACGCTGGCGGCATGCCTTACACATGCAAGTCGA
>NZ_JAPUVR010000124.1 GCF_029255125.1 Accumulibacter sp.
GCAAGTCGAGGATTTGCTTGCCGGTGCAGACGCGGGTATGGCCGATACGCATGGTTTAGGTTCTGGGTAAAGAAACAAAGCCAAAATGCCGGATGCGTTCAACATAGCGTCCGTAGAACCATACCAGTGCTTCTGTCGCATCCTGGGTCTCGTAGAATCGGGTCATAACCTGGTTGTAGGCCAAGAGTTCCTTGGCGGTAATCATCATCGGCGGATAGCCGGCGCCCATGAGGATGCCGTTACAGAGAAACCGCGATGTGCGTTTATTGCCGTCGTAGAAAAACTGGATCAGGCTTCCCCAGAGAAAGACCAGGAAGGCGCGATGAATGGCATCGGGAATCATAGCCAGCGCCTGGCGGCCCTTTTCGAATAGCGCATCGAGCTGTTCTGCCGGGGGCACCTGATACTCCGTTCCCTGGATAAAAACAGGCCCATTGCGGAATACCCCCCACTCCAGGGCTTCGTCCTTGGCAACAATGCCTTGAATCGATTTTGCGGTGTCGGCGGTGAGCTCAAAGGCATTGTCTTTCACCAGACCCACTACAAAGGAGAGGGCATGATTGAGTCGCAACACCTGTTCTGCATCGGACAGGCGGTGCCCGCCGACCGTGATCCCATCGAGAAGCGTTTGGATTTCTGGAAAGGTGAGCGGATTGCCTTCGAGGGCGGCGGTGTTATAGACGAAGTCGACACGTCCGCGTTCGGCCACGAACAATGCCCGCCTTTTGTCTGGGGCGATGTCCACTGCCTCCCGCGCTGCTCGTACGGGCGCAGGGTCATACCCGAACAAGAGCGCCGGCTTCAAGTCAAGCGCGCTGACCACGGTCACCGGTGGGCCAGGTGATGATGCGGGTAGCGGGTATGGGGAGGTTTCGTCTTGGGTTTCCGGTGTGTTCATGGCGCAAGTGTATGGAGAAGGGACGTTTGGGGTAGTTCGATTGTGCCATGGGCTGTGCAAGACTTTGTCTCCTCGTTCGTCACCTTTCACATGCTACGGACAAAGTGGTGACTTCAGGGCCAATAAAAACAATCTTTTGGCGCGCTGCGGCGAACTTCGTGCAGGGCCACGCCGGGGCTGGAACTCTATTGCAAGGTTGGGGCAGGGAAATACCGTGGCGCCATGTCCGTAGAGGTATCAAGCAGACGCGGCGACGGTAGCGTGTGGCGACCTTGCCGCCTCGGCAATGGCAAAGCTTGATGCAGAGGTGATCGGCAAAGCTCTCGATGTTCCCGGCCAGGAAGCCGCAAACTTCGGAGACACGCGGGCCGGGGGCCTGGCGGGTCATCAGCGGGGTTGTCCCGCGCAGCGCTCTCGCTGAATCGATCAGGCGGGCCATTTCGCCTCTTGCGACGGTCTGCGGCTACCGGTTGGGTACTCGAGTGCGCGCAAGGGGAACATTTTCGCTTGCCTGCCGAGTCCCCACAGGCGTTGGCCGAGAACACCGGCGACGACAACTCGGCAGCTTGCCGCTCGGCGTTGCGCAAGCCGTTACCGGTGGCATGCGAAGGGCGCAGGAAGGCGCAGCAAGGTGCTTGCCTGCGGGGCGCCCTTTGTCCGGCCAACAGGCTAGCCAGTGGCGAAGCGGCTTTGCCTGGCCGACGGCCAGAACGTGTCGGACATCGGCTCACTGCGCCGGGTCGCGGGTGCTGCCCGGCGCGCGTAACCATCGGTTGCGATTTGTACCAATTGTTAACCTAGATCAAACCGTGGGGGCATCGCGTTCCGCTAGACTCAACGCAGCCATCGGCGCTTGGCAGATGGCCTTAACCAGTCTAGGGGGGACAGCATCGTGGCCGCAAACAGCCCAGGTTTTTGGGCAACACTCAAACGTCCGAGTGCCAGGTACTCGTTGCTGGCTCTGTTGTCGATCGGCTTCGTCGCCGGCGTCCTCTTCTGGGGCGGTTTCAATACGGCCATGGAAGCGACGAACACGCTCGAATTCTGTATCGGCTGTCATGAAATGCGTGATAACGTCTATCAGGAGTACAAGACGACCATTCACTACAGCAACCGTACCGGCGTACGCGCTTACTGCTCCGACTGTCACGTTCCCAAGGACTGGGGACACAAGATGATGCGCAAGATCCAGGCGAGCCAGGAACTTTACGGCAAGGTCATGGGGACGATCTCGACGCCCGAGAAGTTCGAAGCCAAGCGGCTTGAACTGGCGACGCACGAGTGGGAGCGAATGAAGGCGAGCGATTCGCGCGAGTGCCGCAATTGCCATTCGTTCTCGGCGATGGACATCGAGCGGCAGAAGGCGCGGGCCTCAAAGATGCACAAGATCGGCCAGGAGGAAAAGAAGACGTGTATCGATTGCCATAAGGGAATCGCCCACAAGAAGCCGAAGAACATGCCGGAAGAGCCAGACGAGTAGGCGCTGGCAACGGCCGAGCGAAGTCGAACCGAGCAACGACCGGGGGCGGACGAGGGTTTCAGTTCCGCCTCTTGCCGTTCACCATTGCATCAACACTACCGTGGAGTTTGAAATGAAGAAAACGAGCGTCACCCTTGCCGTCCTTGGTGCCTTGCTGACGTGCGCAGCGCAGACGGCGCAAGCGGCTCCCGATTGGGGCAAAGTGCCAAAGCGCGACGTGCAGGTGTTTCACGCTGGCGTTACGCCGATCGAGTGGATCATGAAGAAGTCGGACCACAGCGGTCGCACCGGACTGAACAAGGGCGAGAGCTGCGTTGGCTGTCATGAAGAGAAGGGTGGCCTCAATTTCGACATGAAGCGCCTGGCCGGCAAGGATCTCGAGCCGAAGGGCGCGCCCAAGACGATGAATTTCCCGGTTGCCGTTCAGGCAGCGTATGACAAGGACAACGCGTACATCCGGTTGAGCTTCAAGGCGCCGGGCGGCGGTGTGGACCCGGCCGACAAGGAGAACGAAGTCAAGGTCGCCGTCATGTTCGCCAACGACAAGGTGGCGCAGGGCGCACAGGTCGGTTGCTGGGCAACGTGTCACGCCGACGCGCGCACGATGCCGGGTGCCGACGACAAGAAGACGAAGTACACCAAGGACGGCGCTTACGAGCTGATGCAATGGAAGAGCGCCAAGGGCGCCAAGGTTGCCGATGGCCTGGTGAGCGACAAGCGCAACATGGAAGGCGGCAGCGCCGGCGTCAAGGCCGAGGGTGGCAAGGCGGGCGATACCTACACGGTCACCTTCACGCGCAAGCTCGCCGGTGCGCTGGCCGAAGGCAAGGCCGTTCCGTTCGGTGTCGCCGTGCACGCGGATCGGGCGCTGGGCCGTTTCCACCACGTGTCGATGGGTTACACGATCGGCTTTGGCGCCGACGGCGACATCAAGGCCAGCAAGCAGTAGGCGTTGCCCTGGCCGTCGCCGCAGGCGCAGCCGGGCGACGCCAGCTTGGCGTTGAGGCGGGCGGGCAGGGCACGGTTCCTGCCCGCGACTCGCTGGTGGGTGGCGCGGCGGTGGTGAATCCGCTGCTGGTGCTGCTGCCGCTTCGGCCACCGCTTGGCGCCTGAGCGAAGCTGATCGGCGCCGCTCGCAGCGGTGCGAGCGATAACAGTTACAGATCAATCCTCTGTCGCCTGCCGCCAGACATTCGGAGTAGAATGCGGGCTTTTTGCGAAAGCCCACTGTGGATCTGCTGCTCCTTGGCAAGGCGCTCATTCTCGGTATCGTTGAAGGTGTTACCGAGTTTCTGCCGGTGTCGTCGACCGGTCACCTGATTCTCACCGGCGATCTGCTCGATTTCAACGACGAGCGCGGCAAGTTGTTCGAGATCGTCATCCAGTCGGGGGCGATGCTCGCCGTCTGTTGGGAGTATCGGGCGAAGATCGGCCAGGTTCTGCGCGGACTCGGCAGCGACCGTGCGGCGCAGCGCTTCGCGCTCAACCTGCTCGTTGCCTTTCTGCCGCTGGCGATCATCGGACTGCTGTTCGGCAAGGCGATCAAGGCGCACCTGTTCAATGCGCCGGTCGTTGCCACCGCTTTCATCGTCGGCGGGCTGATCATCCTCTGGGCCGAGCGGCGCGAACATCGTATCCGCATCGAGTCGATCGACGACCTGTCGCTCGCCGACGCCTTGAAGCTCGGCTGCGCGCAGGCTCTGGCACTGATTCCGGGCACCTCGCGCTCGGGCGCGACGATCATTGGCGGCCTGTTATTCGGGCTGTCGCGGCGCGCGGCAACCGAATTTTCCTTTTTTCTGGCGATGCCGACGCTGATCGGCGCCAGCCTCTACCAGCTCTACAAGGAGCGCGCGCTGCTTTCGTTCGACGATATCGGCATGTGGACGGTCGGTTTTGTCGCTTCGTTCGTTTCGGCGTTCTGGGCGGTGCGCGGGCTGCTGCGCTATATCAGCACGCACGATTTCTCGGCCTTTGCCTGGTACCGCATCGCTTTCGGCGTCGTCGTTCTGGTCACCTGGCACTACGGTGTCGTTTCCTGGACGAGCCACTGACTTGGCTGCGCCACGTCTGCTCTATCTGCACGGCTTCTGTTCGTCGCCGGCGTCGTGGAAGGCGCGCCTGCTCCACGAGCGCCTGGCGGCAATCGGTCAGGCGGAGGCTTTCGTCTGCCCCTTTCTGCCGCCCGTGCCGCGCCGGGCAATTGCCGAAGCCGAGGCGCTGCTGGCCGAAGACGTGCCGACGACGCTGGTCGGCAGTTCTTTGGGCGCGTACTACGCCACCTGGCTGGCCGAGAAGTACGCGCTGCGCGCGGTGCTGATCAACCCGGCGGTCAGCGCGCCGGTGCTGCTTGGCGGGCTGGTCGGTCGGCACGTCAATTTCCATACGGGCGAGCCATTCGAGTTTACGCGTGAACACGCCGAGCAACTCGCGGCGTTCGCCGTGCCGCGCGTTTCGCCGGCACGCTACCTGCTGCTGGTCGAAACCGGCGACGAGGTGCTCGACTACCGGCTGGCCGTCGAGCATTACGCCGGATGTCGCCAGATCGTCCTTGCCGGGGGCGACCACAGTTTCACGCGCTTTCCCGATCTCTTGCCGCAAATCATTGAATTCTGCGGGTTATAATCGCTCGAATGCAGGTTCTATTCGAAGAAGACGGGGCTTTCCGGACGGCCGCGATCGTTGCCGACAACGATTCGTCGCTGCAGGTTGAGGCGGCTTCCGGCAAGCGGAGCAAGATCAAGGCGGCCAGCGTTCTGCTGCGTTTCAGCGAACCTGCGCCGGCGGCGCTGCTTGACGACGCCGAGCGCCTGGCGGCCGGGATAGAACCCGACTTTCTCTGGGAGTGCCTGGGCGACGAGGAATTTTCGTTTGCCGAGGTGGCTGGCGAGTACTTCGGGCACGCGGCGACGGCGGTCGAAGCGACCGCGCTGCTGCTCGCCCTGCACGCGGCGCCGGTCTACTTTCATCGCAAGGGTCGCGGTCGTTTCCGGCGGGCGCCGGCCGACATCCTGCAGGCGGCGCTGGCCGGGCTCGAGCGCAAGCGCCAGCAGGCGCTGAGCATCGCGCGCATGGTCGAGGAGTTGAAGAGCTTCACGCTGCCGACCGAGTTCAGGCCGATGATCAGCCAGTTGCTGTACAAGCCCGAGCGTAGTCGCAGCGAAGCCCGCGCGCTTGACGAGGCGTGCCGGGCGACCGGCCTCTCGGCGGTGCATCTGCTCGCCAGGTGCGGCGCGATTCGTTCGCCGCACGACTATCACCTGCAGCGTTTCCTGCTCGATTCGTTTCCCCAGGGCGTCGGCTTTCCACCCGGCGAAGCGCCGGTGGTGAACGCCGCGCTGCCGCGCGCCGAAGTGCGCGCTTTTTCGATCGACGATGCGGCGACGACCGAAATCGACGACGCTTTCTCGCTGCAGGCAATGCCTGGCCTGGGCTGGCGGGTCGGTATTCACATTGCGGCGCCGTCGCTCGGCATCGCTCCCGGTTCGCCGCTCGACGCAGTCGCGCGTAGCCGCCTGTCGACGGTCTATATGCCGGGCAGCAAGATCACGATGCTGCCGGATGCCGTGGTTGATCTGTTCACCTTGTCGAGCGGGCGCGACTGCCCGGCGCTCTCGCTCTATCTCACGGTCAGTCCGGAGTTTGAGATTACCGCGCACGAGTCGCGCCTGGAACTCGTCCCGGTCCTGGCCAATCTGCGCCACCACGATATCGAACCGCTGTTCAACGAACAGACGATTGCCGCCGGCTTGTCCGAGTTTCCCTTCCGCGACGAGTTGCTGACGCTCTGGCAGTTGGCCAATGCCTGCGAAGGCCGGCGTGGCAAGCCGTCGGCGATGCAGGGCCAGCACGACTACAACTTCCGGGTCGAGGGCGACATTGCCGATGCGGAAGCGTGCCGCATCGAAATCGCCGTGCGCCAGCGCGGCAGCCCGCTCGACAAGCTGGTGGCCGAATTGATGATCGTCGCCAACAGCACCTGGGGCGGTCTGCTCGCGCAACGCGGGATCGCCGCGATCTACCGCGTGCAGACCGGGGGCAAGGTGCGCATGAGCACTTCGCCGCAAGCGCACGAGGGGCTGGGCGTCAAGCAGTACGCCTGGTCGACGTCGCCGCTGCGCCGCTACGTCGACCTGCTCAATCAGTGGCAACTGGTCGCCTGCCTGCGCGGCGAGACGCCGCCGTTCGCAGCGCGCTCGGAAAGCCTGTTCGCTGCGCTGCGTGACTTCGAGCTGACCTACGCCGCGTACGCCGATTTTCAGCGCAGCATGGAACGTTATTGGTGCCTGCGCTGGCTGCGCCAGCAGGGAGTCGAGACGATCGAGGCCAGCGTCGGGCGGGAGAATCTGGCCCGGCTCGACGGCTTGCCGCTCGTCGTGCGCGTACCCTCGGCGCCGGAACTGAAAAGCGGGCAGCGCATTCGGCTGCGCCTGGAGTCGATCGATTTCCTGACACTCGAGCTTGCCTGCCGCTACCTGGAAACGGTCCGGGCGCCGGCTGCGCTGCTCGACGCGGCGGAAGCCGATGCGCTGGAGGTTGTCGATTGAAGTGAGCAGTGCTGCGTTTCATCCGGTCAGACGAGGCCAGGCTGAGCCGAGACTGGGGCTGGCGCTGGCGGTTTCGCTCCTCTTGCACGGCGTGCTGTTGCTGGTGCATTTCACTTTGCCGACGCCGCGGCGGGTGGTCGATGAGCGCGCGCTCGACATCGTCCTGGTCAATAGCCGCTCGGCTCGCCCGCCGAGCGAAGCGCAGGTGCGGGCGCAGGTCAACCTCGACAGCGGCGGCAATACCGACAAGGAGCGACGGGCGAAAACGCCTTTGCCGCCGGCGGCACGGCAGCAGGACGGCGACGAACTGCATCAGGCGCAGCGCAAGGTGCAGGAACTGGAAGCGCAACAGCAAAGGCTGGTCGCGCGCGCACCGAGCAAGGCGAGCAGCGCACCGGTCGCCGAGCGCGAGGTTCAGCCCGAGCCATTGGCCAGCGTCAATGGGCGCGATCTGGCGCAGAGTGCGCTGGCGATGGCACGAATCGAAGGCGAGATCGCGCGCGAACTCGACGACTACAACCGGCGTCCGCGCAAGAAGTTCATCGGCGTCCGCGCCGAGGAGTATCGCTTTGCCCAGTACATCGAGGATTGGCGGCAGAAGATCGAGCGCATCGGCACGCTCAACTATCCGGCGGCGGCACGCGGCAAGCTCTACGGCAGTCTGGTCCTGAGCGTCACGCTGCGCAGCGACGGCAGCGTCGCCAACGTCGAGATCAACCGCTCGTCAGGGCACAAGATTCTCGACGACGCAGCCCGCCGGATCGTCGCGATGGCCGCGCCGTTTGCTGCTTTTCCACCGGCGATTCAGGACGATACCGACGTTCTGGTGATCACCCGGAGCTGGAACTTCACGCAGCGCGACAGCCTGGAAACGAAGGCGCGCTGAAGGCATGAGCGAGCGCTACGCGGTCTTCGGCAACCCGATCGGGCACAGCAAGTCGCCGCTGATCCATGCCGCTTTCGCCCGCCAGTGCGGCGCGGAGATCAGCTACGAGGCGCGGCTCGCACCGCTCGACGGTTTCGCCGGCGGCGTACGCGAATTCATCGCTGCTGGCGGACGCGGCGCCAACGTCACGCTGCCGTTCAAGGAACAGGCTTTCCGCCTGGCGGACCAGCGCACGCCGCGCGCCGAGCTGGCCGCGGCGGTGAACACCTTGGTCTTTGCCGACGGGCAGATTCTCGGCGACAACACCGACGGTGCAGGCTTGTTGCGCGACCTGGTTGACAACCTGGGCTGCGCCATCGCCGGTCGCCGCGTGCTGCTGCTCGGCGCCGGCGGCGCGGCGCGCGGCGTCATCGCTCCGCTGCTCGCAGCGCGTCCGCACACGCTGGTCATCGCCAACCGGACGATCGACCGCGCCGAGGCGCTCGTCCGCCAGTTCGCTGCAGACGATCGGTTGCGCGCCAGCGCTTACGCGCAACTTGCCGGCACCTCGTTCGATCTCGTCGTCAATGCCACTTCGGCCGGCCTGAGCGGCGCGCTGCCGCCCTTGCCGGAGCGTGTATTTGCCGCCGAGAGCCTGGCCTACGATATGGTGTATGGCGCGGCGGCGATGCCTTTTCTCGCCTTTGCCCGGGCGCAGGGCGCTGCCCGGCTGGCCGATGGGCTCGGCATGCTGGTCGAACAGGCGGCCGAAGCCTTTTACCTCTGGCGTGGCGTTCGTCCGGCGAGCGCCCCGGTGATCGCCATGTTGCGCGCAACCGGCGCCTGATGCACCGCTTCACTGTCTGGCTGAAGCGCCTGCTGCTCGCCTTCTTTGCCCTGGTCGTCCTCTACCAGGTGTGGCTCTTCGCCTGGGTGCTGTGGTGGAACTGGGCCAATCCGCAGTCGACGCGCTTCATGGAAATCCGCCTCGCCGCCTTGCGCCAAAGCGACCCGCAGGCGCAGGTGAAACAGCAATGGGTCGACTATGAGCGCATTTCGCCGCACCTGAAGCGCGCGATCATTGCCGCGGAAGACGCCCGCTTCGTCGATCACGAGGGCTTCGACTGGGAGGGAATCCAGCACGCGATCGAGCGCAACCAGAAGAAGGGTCGAGTCGTCGCCGGCGGTTCGACGATCTCGCAGCAACTGGCCAAGAACCTCTTCCTGACTCCGGCGCGCACGCCCTGGCGCAAAGCGGAGGAGGCGCTGATCACACTGATGCTCGAAAGCATCTGGAGCAAGCGACGAATTCTCGAGGTCTATCTGAACGTGATCGAATGGGGCGAGGGCGTCTTCGGCGCCGAAGCGGCTGCCCGTCACTATTACGCGGCGACTGCCGGCCAGCTTTCGCCGAGTCAGGCGGCGCGCCTGGCTGGAATGGTTCCCAACCCGCGTTTCTACGACCGCAACCGGCACGCGCCGGGCCTGGCGCGCAAGACGGCGATCATTCTCGCCCGCATGCCGGCGGCCGAGCTTCCCTAGGCGGTCGGCCGCGCGCACTCGCTGGCGCGCTCTGCGCTAGTATGACGACTTCGTCCCTCGCCGCCCAAGTCCTCAAGGAGTCGTCCCGCATGAAGCTGCGCACCTTGTTTCTGCTGCTCGTTCTGGCTGGCATCACCGCCTTTTCGGTTCTCAACTGGCACGCCTTCATCACGCCGACGACGCTCTCGCTCGGCGTAGCCGAAGTGCAGGCGCCGCTCGGCGTCGTCATGCTTGGCATCACCGGTTTCCTGACCGTCTTCTTTCTGATCTTCGTCGTCTATGTCCAGGCGTCGGCGCATTTCGAGTCGCGCCGCCACGCTCAGGAACTGCAGGCCAACCGCGAACTCGCCGACAAGGCCGAGGCCTCGCGGTTCACCGAGCTGCGTGGCTTCATCGAAAGCGAACTCGGCAAGCTCGCCGGCAGCGGTGCGGCAGGCCGGGCCGACGCTGCCCTCGTCGAGCGCCTCGACCGGCTCGAACAGGTCCTGCTCAATGCCTTGCAGCAGACGGAGAACAGCCTGGCGGCGTACGTCGGCGAAATCGACGAGCGTCTCTCCGGCAAGGCGCCGCCGCGCTAGCGCCGTCCGCCGGATCGCGTATCCCGGCGATGCGGCGCAACAGGCTGGCATCCGGGCACGGCGGCTCGATCAGACGCAGCGTGCAGCCCGGCAGGGCCTGATCAAGCTGGAAAACGCGCTGCGTCGCGTGGCGCGAATTGCCGAAGGGCTGGTCGTGATGCTGGGCGACGGCCGGAATGTCGGCCACCAGAATATCCGGCGTGACGGTGCAGGCGCAATGCCGGCAGCCGAAATGCTTGGCGGCAACCCGTGCCTGCTCCATTCTGTCGTCGCTCTCGGCGCCGAAACCGATCGAGCAGGCAAACGCCGGCTTGCCGGTGACCGGCCGAGCATCCCGACCGCCGTCGCGCTGTCGGTGCCGCCGGAAAGGAAAGCGCCCACCTGCGCGCGGCCGGCGACTTCGCGCGGGACATAGTCAGTTGCGCATCAGCCCCCGAAAGGTCTCGCGCCCGCAGGCTGCACCGAATGCCGTTGTATTCTTCCGTTGCCGGAGATCTCTCAATCCTTCAGGATATCCTGTACTTGGTGTCTGAGTCGTGCGGCCCGGAATGCAAGACGTGCGCGTCATCCGCGGTGCCGGAATAGACAAGGAATTCGACAACGGTCTGGCGCAGGAGAGACCACTCGACGACCTTGACCGCGAGGTTCTCAAGACCGGGCGGGCAGCTTGTCAGCAAGCCACCGGCGCCTACGGCGGATTGACTTTGCACTCGGTTCTCCCCTATGTGGCGAAGACGAACCAGCGCGGCATCGACTGCCTCAAGTGCCATGATGTAGCCGATGTGGAAGTCATCGGCGCGACGAGCATCGTCATCAGTCTGGCGGACGACATGGCCGAGATTCACCGGATCGATCGCCGGCTCTGGATCGGCCAGGCGGTTGTCCAAGTGTTCATCTTCCTGCTCGTTCGTTTGATTGCTCGCAAGGCGGTTGCCCGGCCGCTCGGCGAGCGGTGCGACTCGATCACCGCCAACGGCCACGACAAGGACTTCACGCGTCGCGTCAGCGCTTGCGGGCGTGATGAGATCGGTCAGACCGGGGCAGCGCTCAATTGCATGCTGGGCGAAGTGCAGGACGCGCTGCACGGGATTCAGTTGTCAGGAGCAGCAGTCATGCGGGAAGGTGTATGTTCAACGTCGCTGCCATGTTTCTTTACCCCTTTTTTACCCAGGATGTAGAACACTGCGCACATCCTGAACCATGAGGCTGGGCAGAAACGTGTCGCTCTCTACCGTCTTCAAACGCCATCGCCATGCCGCTGCTGCATTCTTGTGCGTCGCGACGATGGTGCTTGCACTGCCGTTTCGCGACCGTGTCGATATCGCCAACATCGACATGCTGTTCCTGCTGACGGTTTTCCTCAGCGCCGTCTGGCTGGGGCGCGGCCCGGCCGTCATGGCAGTGTTGCTGAGCGTTGCCCTGTTCGACTTCTTTTTCGTTCCGCCCTATCTGTCGTTCGCCGTTGCCGATGCCCAATACCTCATCACCTTTGCCGTAATGCTGACGGTCGGTCTGCTGACTTCGCACCTGGTCGCGCAGTTGGCGGAACGCACTGCCCAGGCCCAGGAAAGTGAGCGCCAGGCGCGCCTGGCACACGCCCTTAGCCGTGATCTCGGCCTGGCGATGCATGTCGATCAGGTCGCCGACATTACTGCCGCCTTTCTCGATGAGTTCGACCTCAACTGCACGCTGATGACGTACGCTAGCGCTGCCCTGCGCCCGATGGGGAAGTCATCCCTAGCGTCGCTGGAGATGGGATTTGCCCAGTCTGCCTACGAGCACAACACCGTCATCGAGGTCGATACGCTGGCCGGCGCCAGCAAAATGATCGCTTTTCTCCCGCTGACCGTTTCCGATCGCGTCCTGGGTGTCTTGGCCGTCGGGCCGCGCCACGATGACGCTGGCCGCGTGCGCGAACTGCGCCCCTTCCTGGAAGCGGCTGCCGCGCAGATTGCGCTGATCGTTGAACATCTGGCACAGGCAGATGCGATTCGCGAGAGCGAGCTGCAAGCCAGCGAGGAACGCTTGCGCACCTCCATCCTGGCCTCGCTCTCGCATGACATGCGCACGCCGCTGACCAGCCTGGTCGGGCTCGCCGATGCCCTGGCACAGCAGAAGTCGCCATCCGCACAGATCATCACCGACACCGCCGCGGAGATCCGTGATCAGGCGCTCGGCATGCACCACATGCTTGCCAATCTGTTGGAAATGGCGCGGCTGCAAGGCGGAGACCTGCATTTGAACAAGGAATGGCAACCGATCGATGAAGTGATCGGTTCCAGCATCCGTCTGCTGGCCGGCGCTCTGTCTGGACGTCCGTTGGAGATTCGTATCCCGGAGGGGCTGCCCCTCGTCCATTTCGATGCCGTTCTGATAGAGCGCGTGATCTGCAATCTGCTGGAGAACGCCATCAAGTATTCGAGGTCCGGTACACCGATCCAGCTAGAGGTTGCCCTGCAACCGGATCGGCTCGATGTGGCCGTCAAGAATCAGGGAACAGGATTCCCGGCCGGAAGCTGCGACGCCGTCTTCGAACTGTTCGTTCGCGGAGACCCCGAATCCACCGCGGGCGGCACCGGCATTGGGCTGGCCATATGCCAAGCGATCATTGTCGCGCACAACGGACAGATTGCCGCAGAGAACATTCCGGATGGCGCCTGCGTGCACTTCAGCCTGCCGCTGAGTACGCCGCCGACATTGGCCGAGGAGTCCGCACCATGAGTGCAATGCTTGGCAGGGTGCTGATCGTCGAGGACGAGCCGCGCATTCGCCGCTTCGTCCGCGATGCGCTCGGTCGGGAAGGCTGCGAAACGTTCGAGGCCGGCGATGTCGGTGAGGGACTGGAGATGGCTGGCGCGCAGCATCCCGACTTGATCGTTCTCGACCTCGGATTGCCGGACCAAAGTGGACTGGAACTGATCCGCAAGCTGCGGGCATGGTCATCCATTCCGGTCTTGATCCTGTCGGCGCGCATCGCCGAGCAGGATAAGGTGACTGGCCTGGATGCCGGGGCAGATGACTATCTGACCAAACCCTTCGGGGTGGCCGAGCTGCTGGCGAGGGTGCGCGCTCTGTTGCGACGGCGTCAGCAGGAAGCACAGCCTTCGCCCGTCCGTCGTTTTGGTGACGTCGTCGTCGATTTGTCGCGCCGCGTGGTGCAGCGTTCAGGGTGCGAAATTCATCTGACGCAGCTCGAATACGGTCTGCTGGCGACGTTACTGGCCAACGACGGCAAAGTGCTGACCCACCGCCAACTCCTGCGCGAGGTCTGGGGCGAGGGCTATGCCGGACAGAGCCACTATCTCAAGGTCTATGTCAGCCGCCTGCGCCAGAAGCTCGAACCGAACCCCACCCAACCCCGATTCCTGCTGACGGAAACCGGGGTGGGCTACCGCTTTCAATCCTGATCCCGGAGAAGTCATGGCCTCTCATGTTTCCAACTCGCGCATGGCCGCTCTTTCACTGGCGGCGCTCGGCGTCGTCTATGGTGACATCGGCACCAGCCCGCTTTATGCGCTCAAGGAGGTGTTTGGCGGCGCGCATCAC
>NZ_JAPUVR010000125.1 GCF_029255125.1 Accumulibacter sp.
GGTAGTGGCCCTGCGACAGCCGCTTTTGACAAAGCCAGAAGCCTTGCCCGTCATAGACCAGCAGTTTCACTGCCGTGCGCCGGCGATTGCAGAAAACGAACACACCGCCGCTGAACGGGTCTTCGCCCAGCTTCTGCCGCACACGTCGGGCCAGACCGTCGATGCCGCAGCGAAAATCCGCCGGCTCGGCAGCCACCCAGACGCGCAGGCGCGCGTTCAGGGCGAGCAAGGTTCGACCTGCCAAAGGGTACGTGCGACCTCGGCAACTTCGCTGCCCGTCGCCTGCGGCAGTTCGATGCGCAGCGCCCGGCCCGCTCGGTCGGTGAGAACCAGGACGCAAACCGCTGGCGCCAGCGGCAGGCCGAGATTGAGTTCGACGAAGCTCGATGATACGGGCGCGCTGCGCGCGTCGTCGGCGCAGTGCCTGACGCTCAGCCGGCGCTTCAGGCTCTTGTAGTCCAGCTTCAGGGCGACGGCAACCTTGGCGAGGCCGTGCCGCTCGGCGAGTTCGGTCGCTTGCGACCAAAGTTCCTCCGGAATGCGAGTACTACGCGGCCGGGTGCTTCGCCACTGGGCAAGCGCCGCAGCGGTTTCGGCCAGTTGCGGGGCGGTTGCAGGTAACGACGACGGCATTGCCAGGCCTCTCGAACGGTAGTTACGGGCCTACCAAGGTACCAGCCCCGCGTTGGGATTTCACGCAGCTTTGCCGAAAGCACACCCCGTCGGGCAAAGCCCGGAAGGCATCGCGAACCTTTTCGATCAAGGCCACGGCGGGGCCTGGCAGCAGGGTGGAGGCAACGGCGGAAATGTTCGGGGTTCCTGGCAATCATCGAAACTTCGAGCAAAATTGAGGTTAACACCATACCGCACTGTTTACCCGCATTATTTTTAGAAAGTACCGAGTTCCCCCCCCTCTTCATCGCCCAAGTCCTCCCAATCCTCGTGCACCAAGCCACATCAACAGCCTCCTTCCTTGGGTTTGAAATGAGAACTGCTGGTGGTCGCCTCGGGGCGAGGCGCTCTGGGGTGGTTGCTCCATAATGCCGAATAGCTCGGGTCGAAGCGTCTTCAATAGGGCGGGACGTAACAGTCGAGAGGCGCACTTCCGAATGCACTCGCGGCGGGTCCGGCCGCTTCGATCTCGTTTGTCGACCTTGCTCGAATGCGGGCGGGACTCGGGTCGCGGGCAAACGGCGGAAAAGGGTGTAAATTTCCGTCTTGCGATCTGCCTGGGGAGAGAAGCAAAGATGTGGCGTGGTGTTGGCGTGCAGATTGTCCGGGCGCGTGGACAGGACGGAGAGCGCTGAGCGATGCTGGATTTGTTCCGCCGCTGGCGCGAGCGTGGCTGGCGTGAAATCGATGCCGACGAGTATGAAGAGGCGTGGCATCAGTTCGGCGGCAGCGTGGCGACGCATCCGGAGATCGTGGGGCGTCTGTCGTGCTTGGCGCGTATCCCTGTGCGCTACCTCGGCTGGTTTGCCGGTGATCAGTTGCTGGCGGCGATTCCCTGTTGGGGCGCGCATCTGGCGCTGGCCAAAGAGGTGCTCAAGCAGCGCGGCCGGCGCAACCTGTTCGACCTCGGCAACGCCGAAGTCATCCTGCCGATTGCCCGCGACGCGCGCGTGCCGGTTCGCCAGCGGATGCACTACGTCTCGGAAATCAACGCCGAGCAGATCAGCGGACTGCAGCCGCAGGCCGAGGGTCTGTCCCTGGTGCGTTCGCCGGAAGAGTATTCCCCCAAGTTCCGCTACAACCAGCGGCGCGAACTGCGCCTGTTCGAAGAGGCCGGCGGCCGCCAGCAGGCGATGGCCGACCTGTCGCCGATGCAGCAGGCGATGATCTATGCCGATCTTTTCCAGCGCCGCTGGGGTTTTGCGCCACGCGGCAAGGCGTATCTGGGGGAAGTCTTCGACCTGTTGCGCGAATTCATGACCGGTTCTCTGCTGCTGCGCAACGATCGGCCGGTGGCGATTCAGATCATCTACCGCGTCGAGGCTCCGCATTGGCTGTCGGTCGAGTACATCAACGGCGGCGTCGATCCGGAAGCGAAAGAGCTCAGCCCGGGCAGCGTGCTGACTTACATCAACATGCTTGCCGCCTGGGAAGAGGCGCGTGCCCGGCGCAAGGCGCTGCGCTTCTCTTTCGGTCGCGCCGATCGTCCGTACAAGGATCGCTGGTGTCACCGCGTAGCAGTCTATCAGCGCTAGCCGGTCGGCCGGCAGACACCGGCGCGGCGGACAACGGCGCGCAATGACGGCGGCGCGCAAACAGGAGTTGCTCGCCCGCCATCGACGGCGCAAGCGCTTCCTCGTGCTGGTCAGCCTGCTCGCGCTGCTCGCGGTCGGCGGCGTCTACGCCTGGTGGCTGCCACCGCTGCTCGTATTCGCTGGCTGGATCGCGCACGAAGCCTGGTTCGCCGACCATCTGTTCTATTCGCCGCGGGTCGATTACGCCTACGACTTTCCGGCCGCGACGCCGTGTATGGAGGTCGTCCTCGCCGACGGTGAGCTGTCGCTGCCGGCAGCCTTGCCGGGGGGCGAGACGCTGATCCTCGAAGTGCGCCTGCGCAGCCGCCCGCTCGGCTACCTGTTCGACCCACATGTCATCATCGGCGACGACCGGCAGGACTTCGAGCGCGCCGCCTGTGGTCGGCGTTATCTCAACCTTTCCGGGCAGGCGGCGCGGCTCGCCAGCGGGCGCCTGCCGATCGTCGCGCGCCATTGCACGCTGGCCGCGCCGGCGCGCTTGTACGTGCTGGCCAATCCCGACTACACGCAGGAGCGCCTGCTGCTCGTCGCGCCGCACGCCGACGATGCCGAACTGGCGGCATTCGGCCTCTACAGCCGGGCGCGCGAGGTGCGCATCGTCACCCTGACGCAAGGCGAGGTCGAGGCGGGCGGCTACCGCCGTCTTGGCCTCGACAAAGCGCAGGCGGCGCGCCTGAAAGGCCGCCTGCGCACCTGGGACAGCCTGGCTGTACCGCTCTGGGGCGGCGTCGCACAACAGCACTGCGTGCAACTCGGCTACTACTGCCTGCAATTGCCGGCGATGCTCGCCGCGCCGGAGCAGGTCTTCCCCTCGCGCGAGTCGGGCGAGGGCGACATCCGACCCGCCCGCCGGCACAATGCGCTGGCGCTGCCGGCCGACGGCGACGGACTACCGACCGGCGCCAACCTGATCGCCGACCTGGTCGCCGTGCTCGAACACTTTCGTCCGCAGATCGTCGTCATGCCGCATCCGGAGCTCGATCCGCATCCCGATCATGTCGCCGGCGCCGCGGCGCTCTTGCAGGCGATCGGGCAGGTGCGTGTGCGACCCGAGCTGGCGCTGCTCTACGCCAACCACCTGCACGACAACGATCGCTGGCCGATGGGCCCGGCCGGCGGCGGCATCGCCTTGCCGCCAGCACTGACTGCGCTGCCCGCCGACGGTGTTTGGAGCCCTTGCCTGAGTCCGGCCGAACAGATCGACAAGGCGTTGGCGCTGGCCATGCAGCACGACCTGCAAGGCGCACTGCCGGGCAAGGCGCGCCTGCGTCGACTGATCCAGTCGCTGCTCGCCGGCCGTCGCTGGCCGGCGACCGGAGACAACGAGTTTTTCCGCAAAGCGGTTCGTCGGCACGAGCTGTTCTGGGTTCGCCGCCTCGAGCGCTAGGCCCGCGCAGTGCGCGCCGTGCTGGCACGCACTGCGCGGGCGGGCTATCATGCCAGTCTTCTTGCCGGACAACGGGAGGTGCCATGCGCGCGCTGCTCCAGATGATTTGTTCGTTCTTCCTGGCTCTGCTGGCGGCCGGCGTGTCGCCGGCGACCGCCGCCGATGATCCTCATGCCGCCGACCGTCAGGCGCTGATCAGGCTGTTCCGCGAGATGGAGGCCAGCATCAATGCGCAGGATGTCGAGCGCATGGTCGCCCAGATGCATCCGCAGGCGACGGTCACCTGGCTGAACGGCGAGGTATCGCGTGGGCACGACGAAATCCGGGCCTACTACCATCGTATGGTGAAGGGCGACCAGCGCATTCTCGACCGCTATCTGACCACCGCCAAGCTCGGCGCTTCGGCGCGGTTCTTCGGCAATGGCGAAGTGGCCGTCGCCGACGGAACGATGGTAGACGAGTTCTTTCCGGTCGCGCGCGGACCTTTCAGGCTGGACTCGAACTGGACCTCGACCTCGGCGAAGATCGATGGGCGCTGGCAGGTCGTCGCCCTGCACCTGTCCGCCAACGTGTTTACCAACTCCTTGATGGCCGAAGCGCAATCGGCCATCCGGCTGGCCGCAGGCGGCGCCGCGCTCGGCGGTCTGTTGCTGGGTGCGTTGTTGACCTGGCTGTGGTGTCGACGAGGCGCTCAAAGCGCGCGCAGCAGGTAGTAGTAGACCGGCGCCGGCAGCCAGAGCGAGTCCAGGCGGTCGAGCATGCCGCCGTGCCCAGGCAGCAATGAACCCCAGTCCTTGATCCCGCGCTCGCGCTTGCTCGCCGAGAGGAACAGGCTGCCAGCGAAGCCGAGCAGCGTGATGAGCAGCGCGAGCAGCGCCGCTTTGCCCGGCGCGAACGGCGTCAGCGACGACAGGCAGGCACCCAGCAGGCTGGCGCTCAGGATTCCGCCAAGCGTGCCAGCCAGCGTCTTGCCCGGCGAGATGCGCGGAGCGATCGGCCGGCGGCCGACGAGTTTCCCCCAGACGTACTGCAGCACGTCGCTCGCCTGCACGACGACGATCAGGAAAGCAAGCAGGTAGACCTTCCCCGGTCCGTCGGTGGACGGCAGCGCGAGCAGCGCCGGAATATGCGAAATCGCGTAGACGCAGATCAGCAGCCCGCTTGCCAGCGGCGCCTGGCAGGCGTTTGCCGCGCAGCTCGCGCGCCGCCGGCTGGCGACGACGCCGACCAGCAACACGCTCGGCAGGCCGAGTGCGAAAAGCAGCGCTTCTCCGCTCGCCGCCAGCGCGTACTGCAGCGCAACGGCGAGCAGCATGCCGGCGAGCAGCCGACTGCACGGCGCGCCAACCGGCCGGCCGGCCATGATGAACTCGCGCAGCGCGGCGAACGAGGCGAGCGCGAAGAGCAGCGTGATGCCGGCCTGGCCGGCGAGCACGGCCAGGCCGAAGACGCTGACGATGACCCACCAGGCGGCGATTCGCCGGTTGAGGTTGTCGATCAGCGGGTGCGCCTGGCGGTGGGCAACGACGACGCGCAGGATCTGACCGACCAGCGAGGCGACCACGAGGACGGTTGCCAGGCCGCCCATCAGTGGCCAGGCGGCGCGCTCGATCATGCCGCCGATGTCGCCGCGCGGCAGTCGGGCGACTGCTGCCAGCGCTGCAGCAGCGCGCGCTGCGCGTCGCCGAGGACGACGCCCGGGCGAGCTGCCTGTACGCGGCGGATCGCGTCCTCCGGCGTGTCGGCCAGCCGCTGACGCAGCAGCCACGCAGCAAGCACCACGGCGCTGCGCGCCAGGCCGAGCGCGCAGCAGACGAGCACCGGACCCCCGGCGGCGCGCGCCTGTTCGACCGCCCTGACGCCCTGCTCGAGTTCGTCGCAGTCGGGGGTGACCAGGTCGAGCAGCGGAACGACGATGTGGGTCACGCCCGGCGTCGTGCACGGCAGCTCGGCGCACAGGTCGACGAGCGTCCTGACGCCGAGCTGACGCAGATCGCCGCGGCCCGGCAGGCGGCCGAGAAACATTCCCGGCACCACCTCGTCGGCCGGCTTGCCCCGCCGCGTCCACCAGCGCGAATTGAGCCAGGCGCCGGCCAGGTAGGGTGCCAGAAGGCAGACGACCGCCGGCGGCAGCGCACCGTCGCTGCCCTTGGCAAACGCGCTGGCGTCGCAGAGCAGATAGATCACGCCAACCAGCCCGAGCGCGGCAGCCGGCCAGAGCAGCCACAGGCCGACGCCGCCGAGGCCGCCGGCGAGCAGCCCACTGGCCAGGGCGGCGAGCAGGTAGATCAGCGCCAGACGTAGACGCCGGGGATCGCGCGTCAGCGCTGCTCGAGGCGAACGGCGCTGCCCATCATCGGGCAGCAGCCAGAGGACGAAGCAGCCGAGCCAGGCGCCGGTCGGAACGTCGAAGAAGTGATGCTGCCCGGTGGTCAGCACCGAAACGCCAATCAGACCGGCAACCGCATAGACCAGCGCGTGCCAGGCGCGCGGCACGGCGTGCCGGTAGATGGCGAGGAGAACGACGAGCAAGGCGATGTGCAGCGAGGGCGCCTGGTTGAACGGCTGATCGAAGCTGTCGAGCGCCGCGAACATCCAGCCGAAGACGCCGTCCACCTCGCCGCGCACGAAGCTGCAGCGCAAGGGAAAGGCGAGAAAGCAGGCGACCGCCAGGATCTGCGTGAGCAGCAGACGGGCGGCGTGCGTGTCGAGCCGGCGACGCGTCGGGCAGAGGAAGAGCGAAATGCCGTAAAGGAGGTCGATCAGCCAGTAGGGAACGATCGTCCACGGCAGAAACGGGATCTGCTGCTCCCAGGCGAAGGCGATCACGGGAACCTCGCTGCGGCGCGCGCTGAGCCAGGTGGCCAGGCCGTAGCTGGCGAAGAAGAACGGCGCCAGAACGAGCAGCCAGACAAGCGCGCGCGGCCAGGGGTAGGCGCTGGACGCTTCGCCCGCCAGGCGCTGCCGGCTTTCCCCAGTCACTGGCGGCGGGCCAGCGAAACGGTGAAGATCCCCCAGTCGTCGATCCATTGTTCGACCTTGGCGAAACCGGCGGTGCGCACGAGTTCGTCGAGTTCGGCCTGGCTGCGGCGCCGCATCACCCACGGCTGCCCGCCGCGGTGGCTGGTCAGCGTGCGCGCGATCATTTCGATCTGCGGGTGCCACGGCTGACCGGTGTAGATCAGATAGCCGCCCGCCTCCACCGCCTGTGCCAGGCCACGCAGCGAGCGCAAGACAGCTTCGTTGTCGGAGAACAGCTCGTAGAGCCCGGAAACGACGACCAGGTTCGGCCGTGGCTGCAAGCTGGCAAGCGCGTCCTGGTCAAAGGCGTCGCCGACTTCGCAGCGTGCGATGTCGGCCAGATGCCTTTCCTCGACCAGCGCCTGCGCCTGGGCGACGTTCGCCGCGCTGAAATCGCGCAGGACGATCGACGCCGGGCGTTCGCGCAAGCGGTCGACGGCGTCGAGCACGTAGCGTCCGTAACCGGCGGCAATGTCGGCGATGCGCAGCGCCTGACCGGCTGCGTGCACCGCCTGCGCGGCGGCAGCCATCGCCTGCAGCAGATGAGCGCGGCGGATGCGCACGCCGCGCCAGCCGATGGCATTCAGGTAGCCGCGGTCGATCAGCCGGCCGACGAGCAGCGCGCCGCGCGCCTGGTCGCGATAGACGTAGTCGAGGCTGCGACCCGAATCGAAGCCACTGTCCAGGCCGATGCGGATCCCTTCCGACAGGCGTCCGAGGCTGCGCATGGCCAGCCGGGTGAGCGCGAAGCCCAGCCGGCGCACGGAGAACGCCGGCAGCGGCTGGCGCAGGCGCAGTTCCTCGGCGTGCGTATGACCGTCGCGATCCGCCTGCAGCAGCGAATCGGCCGTCGCCGGGCTGGCGAAGACGCGCTCGACGAAGTCGCGCACGTGCGCCAGCGCGATCTGCCGGTCGCGCTCGCCGAGCGCGTCATGCAGAAAACCGGGCAAGACGTGGCACTCCTTGCGCGGCGAGCCAAGGCGGTGAAAGAACTGCTCCTGCGGCGCCCGGTAGACCACCCAGTCCTTCTCCGGGATCAGCAACTGGACCGGCAGGCGGATCGCCGGCGCGTCGTCGACGATGCGCTCGGCCGCGGCGAGCAGACCGAGCAGAACGCGCGCCGAAATCGCCCGCGCAATCAGCCGGTCCTCGTCGTACGAGCGAATGCGCTCGACATCCTGGCTGAGGAACTTCGCCTTGACGTAGGACGTGATGAAGAAGTTGCCGCGCAGGCGGTAAAGCAGGGTCAGTCCGGCGCGCGCCAGCGGAACGTACAGCTTCACCTTGAACGCGGGTGCAGCAAGCACCAGGCAGCGGATCGGCGCCGCGTAGTCGTGTACCCAGGTGGCTGCGATCACCGCTCCGACGCTCTGCCCGATCAGTGCCAGGCGCTCGCCGTCGACGCCGTGCGCCGTCTGCAGATGGCGCACGAAGCAATCGAGATCCTTGACCAGCGCGGCGAAACTCGGACTGTCGCCGCGTGCCCCGGGCGAGCGACCGTGCCCGCGCGCGTCCCAGGCAAAGCAGGCAAAGTGATCGAGTGCGAGTTCGTCGACGATATGCTGCAGGCGACCCGAATGCTCGTGCCCGCGGTGCAGCAGGACGAGCGTCGGTGCTGCGTCACCGCCGTTGACTGCCGGCCAGTGGCGGTAGAACAGCCGACTGCCATCGTGCGTCGTAAACTCGAGTTCCTGCGCCTGGCGCATCACGTTTCTCCTTGCCTGATCGGGCTGCTCGTCTGCTCGGCCGGGGAATCCGCGCCGGCGCTCCCGCTGCTCTCGGCGACGCCGCGCTGAACGCGGTTGACGATGGTCAGAACAAGCAGCACGGTGATCGCCGCCAGCGCCCACACCAGCCATTCCCCGGGACGGACGCCGCAAGCGAGGAGCAGGCCAAGCACGGAAAAGACGAAAGCGCGATCGCTCTTGCCGAGCGGACCGTCGTTGCGTCGTTCGCCGCTGGCGCCGATCGCCAGGACGCCGGCCATCTCGGCGAGATTGGCAAGGACGATGAGAACGACGACGAGCACCGGCAGCGCGCCGCCCGCCTGCGAGAGAAAAGCGAAAGGCAGATACAGCGCCGCGTCCGACACCTGATCGCACAACTCGTTCAAATACGCGCCCAGCCTCGAGCGCTGCGCGAACTCGCGGGCGAGCATGCCGTCGATGGCATTCAGCGCCATGCGCAGGAAGAACCATCCGGGCAGCAGCAGAAACCACCCGGTCTGCCCAGCCGAAGCGCTCAGGGCGAGCCCGCCGCCGACCAGCAGCGAACCAGCGCAAGCCGTCAGCGTCACCTGATTGGCCGTTGCGCCAAGCCGGTAGAGCAGGTGGGCGAAGGGGCGCAACAAGGCCTGGAAACGCGGCTTCAAGCGGTAGAGACTCATCGGCGAACGGCGAAGAAAAGAAAAAATGATAGCACCGGCGCCAAGCTTGCCGGCCAGCCGGCGGCCCGTCAGCGACGGATTGCCGTCAGCCTCGTCGGAAAATTTTACAGAGCGAGTGGCGAGGGCGCTTGCGGCGCCCGCTTCGTGTTGCCTGGCGGTCGCCAGGTACCGGATAAAACGCCAATGAATACAAACTGCATCTGATCTGGCACGAAAAATGCTCGGTGTCGCTGCGAAATGTCGCGGCCGGGCCATCGAGCACATTTCATGATTTTTCGCGTTTCGCTTTCCAGTCTTTCGCATCACCCCAACGGAGGATTCCCAGATGAAAAAAAAGATCGTCGCCGTATCGCTCGCCCTGCTTTCCACCAGCGCCGCGCAAGCCGCCCTGCTCACCGACCCGAATGACGCACGCTCCTGGCAGGGAGCCAGCGTCGGAACCTTTGCCGGGCTGTACTACGGATCGAACACGCTGGCCAACCGTCAAGCCGTGATCGCCAACAACCTGCTCGACGACAGCAATTTCGATGCTACCGGCTATGCTGCGGCGACGCTGAAGAAATTCAACGGTGTCGATGTCGTCGCCAACCCGCTTTTCGGCGCATACGGTACTTCGTTCGATCAGCCGGGCGTCAGCGACGGCAACGACAGCACCTACAACTACACTTTCGGCAGTGCCGGCGCGGCTGTCGGTGGCAACGCCATCGACCAGCACTGGATCCAGACGGACAACACGATTGGTAACAGCGTCTGGGATCTCGGTTTCCAGGCGAGCAAGGCAGCCGTCTTCAACTCGATCGACCATACCCCGCTGCCGCTCGAGGCGATCGAGTCCACCGTCTATCTGTCGAACGACATGATCACCTGGACGCAGGCGGTGACCGAGCGCGTCTGGCTGGAAGGCATCTACAGCGACACCAGCGTCCTCTGGGACGGCTTCGTCTATGCGGTGGGCACGGGTACCGCCGATACCTTCCGCTACGCTTCGATCGTCTGGGGTGGTCCGGGTGCGCTGCAAGCCGACGGCGATAACGAAATCAACGGCGTGATGGGTCTGCGCGACAACTTCCAGCCGGGCCCGAGCCTTCCCGAGCCGGCTTCGCTCGCCCTCTTCGGGCTGGGCCTGCTTGGCCTGTACGCGGCGCGTCGGCGTTCTGCCGTTTGAGTATCGAGTTGTGAGCGCGGCCGGGCGGTGCGCAACTCGCCGCCAGCCGCGCGTGCCAACCCCGGCGGGCTTGTTCAGGCGCCGCTGGGCGTGCGCTTTGCCATCATTTCACCCATGCGGACAGGGCGCGCCGCGCGCCAGTCCGGGTTGAAGGCGAGCGTGTTGCGCGGGAAGAGCATGACGACCGTCGAGCCGAGCATGAAGCGGCCCATTTCCTCTCCCTTGGCGAGTTCGATACGGCGGTCGTCGTAAGTCCAGGAGCGGATTTCGCCGCTGCGCGGCGGGTTGACCGTTCCGTGCCAGACGGTTGCCATGCTGCCGACGATCGTTGCGCCGACCAGCGTCAACACAAAGGGGCCGAAGTCGGCGTCGAACAGACAGACGACGCGCTCGTTGCGCGCAAAAAGGCCCGCGACGCCGCGCGCGGTGGCTGGATTGACCGAGAACAACTCGCCCGGAACGTGAAGCATCTGGCGCAGGCGACCGCCGACTGGCATGTGGATGCGGTGGTAGTCGCGCGGGCTGAGGTAGAGCGTGGCGAAGTCGCCATCGACGAAGGCCGCAGCCCGCTCGCTGTCGCCGCCGAGCAGTGCGGCGGTCGAGTAACGATGCCCCTTGGCCTGAAAGATCTGGTCGCGCTCGATGCGACCGAACTGGCTGATCGCCCCGTCGACCGGGCAGACGAAATCCGCCTCGGCGAGCGGGCGCGCGCCGTCACGCAGCGCACGTGTGAAGAACTCGTTGAACGTCGGGTAGCAAACCGGATTGGGCTCGGCCGCCTCGCTCATGTCGACGTCGTAACGCCCGATGAACCAGCGGATGACGGCGGTGGTCAGGCTGCCCGCGTTGCTCGCCGCCAGGCGTCCGGCGAGCTGGGTCAGAGCCTGCTTGGGCAGCAGGTGCTGCGCGAGTACGGCGATGCGGTCGGACACGATGGCGTTGGTGGCGAAGGCGGAGCGCGATTATACGCCGGGCTTGGCCCGCCCCGGCCGGGCGCTCACTGAAATCGGCAGGCGCCGGGTCCGTCCGGGTGGCCGCAACTGCCACACGCTGCGGGCAGTTCGCGTGCCGCTGCGCTGCTCAGCGCTGCAAAAGCAGACAGCTTCTTGCGCAAGTCGGTGCTGTGGCAGTTGGGGCACTCGGCTGCCGGCGAGGACTCGCGAACCAGCTTTTCAAACTCGCTGCCGCAGGCGGCGCACGCGTATTCGTAGATGGGCATTTTGTCGATACTCCGTGTTGGTGCGAAAGATTTGCCGAAGCAGCGCGCTCGCCGCTGACCTGGCCGTCGAGGACCGCCAGGAGCGCCGGCCAAGGAACTCACGGCGGCACAAGTTTACCTTGTCCGCCAAGCCAAAGCAGCGTATTTTCCGGCTGGGGAATGGATTCGCTGCATCGCAATAGAGCAGACTGGGGAGGATGGACATGAAAGCAGTGCTGCGTTGCGGGCTGACCGGAATGGCCGCCTGCGCGTCGTTCTTCTGGGCCGGCGAAACAACGGCGGAGACCGCTTTCGCCTTTGTCAGTTCGCCCATGAGCTGGGTTGGTCAGGGCGAGAGCGTGCTGATCACGCCGACCACCGGGAGTGGCTTCAGCTTTACCGCGACGCGCTCTTTCGATCAGGGCGTCCATTTTGCCATCAATGACTTCGCGAGCAACCCTGATCCTTGGTCAACACGCTGGTGGTATCTCGACTTCGCCGCCCCCTACGGCGCGCCGCTGACGCCCGGCAGTTACCCGTCCGCAGAGCGCTGGCCTTTCCAGGCGGTGTCCAGCCCCGGTCTCGACTTTTCCGGCAACGGGCGTGGCAACAATACGCTGAGCGGCCGATTTACCGTGCTCGAGGCGCAATACTCCGGGACCGGCGAGGTGATGGCTTTCGCCGCGGACTTTGTCCAGTTTGACGAGAACATCCGCAACCGGTGGAGCTTCGGATCGCTGCGCTATCAGTCGTCGTTTGCCTTGCAAACGTTTCCCCGCATCGATTCGACGCAGGCGGCGCACCTCGCCAGCGCACTTGGCAACACCCTGCTGCCGGCCTTCGACGGGGGCGTCCTGCGCATCGACAGCCCGGTACCGACGATCGATCTGGGCTTCACGCTGAGCAACCGTGGCGGCACGATAGACGCCAACGGCAATCGCGTATTGTTCACCGGCACGATTGCTGACCAGCGCAACGAGAGTGGCCCGCTGACGCTCAGCGGAGCTGGCGTGAGCACCTTCGGCGGGCGAAACACCTACACTGGCCGGACGACGATCAGTCGCGGAGCGACGCTGGCGCTGGCCACTGGCGCGAGCATCGAGGACTCGGCAGAGGTGCGCAACGACGGGAGCTTCGACCTCGCTCAGAAAGCAGACGGTACCGCGATCAGGGCGCTCTCGGGTGATGGCCGGGTGCTCCTCGGCGTCGGCGAGCTGGTTCTGACTGCCGCCGGCGGCACGTTTGCCGGAGTCATCGCCGGCCCCGGCGCGGTGCGCGTGCAGGCCGGCAACCAGGTCTTCAGCGGCGCCAACACCTACGCGGGTGGTACGACGATCAACGATGGAGCGACCCTCAGTGTAGGCAGTGACGCCAACCTGGGCGATCCAGGCGGCGCGCTGCGCCTCTACGGTGGCACGCTGCGCGCCACTTCGAGCTTTTCGATGCAGCGTGCGATACACCTCCTGTTCCGCGATGGCGCTTTCAATATCGATGCCGGGAGTACGCTGACGAACGCGGGATCGGTCGACGGCCCGGGATCGGTGGTCAAGGACGGCACCGGGACACTGCGACTCTGCGGCAGCGTCGCGCATGACGGCGGGTTCCGGGTGAGAAGCGGCCGGGTCGACCTTTGTGGCGCCTATGCGGCGCCTGGCCAGGTGACCATCGAGGCGGGGGCAACACTCGCCGTGCAGGGCGGCAGCGATCTGGCTTCGGCCGCGCGGATCCTCAACGGCGGGACGCTGGACATTTCGGGCAGCAGCGCCGGCGTCACCCTGCAAGCACTCGACGGGAGCGGCAGCGTCGTGCTCGGCGACCGCAGGCTGACGCTGGCCGGGCCCGACCGCTATCCCAACCCGGTCTTCAGCGGCGACTTCCAGGGCAGCGGCGAGATTTCGATTCTGCGCGGCCTGCACGTCTTTTCCGGGGTGAGCAGCGGGTTTACGGGCACGACGACGATCGTTCCCGGCGCCGTGCTGGCGCTTTCCGGGCTGGCTTTCCCCGGTCAGTCGACTTTCGTCAATCACGGCGTTCTCGATCTGTCCCCGCATTCGGGGGCCGCCTGGCTGGCCAGCCTGAACGGCAATGGTCTGGTCCTGCTCGGTGCCAACGACCTCGTCCTATGGCGCGCCGGCGGCAGTTTCGACGGAGAAATTTCGGGTTCCGGCCTGCTTGCCGTGATCGGCGGAGCGGTGACGCTCGGCGGGACGAACCGCTACGCCGGCGGTACGCTGATCGGCAGCGGCGCGTTCGTCCGGATTGCCGCCGACAGCAGCCTGGGCAACGCGGCCGGACCGCTCGGCCTGGACAACGGGACGCTGCGCACTTCGGCCAATGTGTCGACGGCGCGCACGATCTATGTCGGCGCCCGGGGAACCCTGATCACCGATGCTGGTACAACGCTGACCAGCACGGGCAGCGTGTCCGGCAGCGGCCGGTTGATCAAGCAGGGCGCCGGCGCACTGGTGCTCGCCGGTGACAACGCCGGCGATCATACGCCGGGCAGCGGCTGGACCGGCGGCCTGACGATCGACGAGGGTCTGGTCGAGGTGAACAACGCGTGGGGGCTCGGCTGGGGCGATGTGGCGCTCAATGGCGGACGGCTGAAGTTTGGCCTGGACCTGGCGACGCCGCAGACGATGGCGCTGGCCGGCGGCGCGCTGCTCGACGTTGCGCCAGGAACGACAACGACTCTGACCGGTACGATCGCCGGTACGACCGGTGGCTGCGTCGTCAAGACCGGCGGCGGCACGCTCAACCTGCGTGGCGCGGCGACTCTGACCGGCGGCATCTGCGTCGAGCAGGGCGAACTCAAGGTGAATGGCGAACTCGCCGGCAGCGTCGGCATTGAACCGGCTGCGCTCTTGCGCGGCGACGGCGTGCTGCGTGGGCCGGTCAGCGTGCGCGGAACGCTCGCCCCGGGCAACTCGCCGGCGACGCTGACGGTCGCTGGAACGGTCGAGATGCTGCCCGGTTCGACCTTCCAGGCCGAGATCAACGGACGCGGTACGGCGTCGGGCCCGGGCAACTATTCGCGCTTGCTGGTTACCGGAGCGGGCAATCAGTTCATTGCCGGCGGTGCCCGGCTGCAGCCCCGGCTGCGCGCGCTCAGCGGCAGCGAGGTCTACGTCCCCTACGTTCCGCAACTCGGCGACAGCTTCCGCATCGTCAGCGCGGAAGGTGGAATCGTTGGCCGTTTCGCCTCGGTCGCCGAGGCCGAAGGCCTGGCGGCGGGCACGCGTCTGCTCGCCTTCTACGATGTGCGCGGCAACCGCAGCATCGACCTGCGCGTCGCGCCAGCGGCCTACGGTGGCGTGCTGAGCAGCGCCAATGACAATCGCCGCGCGGCGGCCGATGCCGTCGATCGGCTGAGCGTTGCCGATCAGCAAGGCAACACCAACTCGGCGCAGAGCGAGTTCCTTTACGCGCTGACCGGACTCCCCGGAGAGCAGATTCCGGGCGCGCTGAACACGCTGCCGGGCGAAGTGCATGCCGCGCTGGCGGCTGTTGCCCCGCGCACCGGGCCGCGGGTGCAGGCTGCGTTGCGCCGCCAACTCGGCGCAACCCGCGCTCGCTCGGCCGACGCGCCTGCGCCAGCGTCGGATGACACTACGCCGCGCCGCGCGCTGTGGATTGAGGTCGGCGGCGATCGCGGCCACTGGAGCGGCGATCGCTCAGCGAGTGGCTTGCGCGCCACGCGCACCGAGTTTGCCGTGGGCGGCGATCTGTTCGAGGCGGACGGCGTACGCGCGGGAATCGGCCTGGCGCACGCCGATACGAATGTTGCGCAAACGCTTGGCGCCGGCTCGGTCGAGGAGAATGTGCTTTTTGCCTACGGTCAGTACCGCGCCGACGCGTATCTCCTCGACGGTTTGGTCGGCTATGGGCGCAGTCGGTGGACCAGCCGGCGCGCCGACCCGCTGGGCGGCGGCGAGCGCCTGAAAACCGACCAGGGTGGCGCCACGTGGCTCGCCGGCAGCACGCTGCGCAAGCCGTTCGAAGTGGCAGCGACGGTCGTCGAGCCCTTCGCCAGCGTGCTCGCCCAGCACGTTACGCGACAGGCCACCGACGAAGCGGGAGACTCGCCGGCCGCCCTGCATCTGCGCCGTTACAGCGCGACGAACGTGCGCGCCATGCTCGGTCTGGCTGCCGCTTCGCTGGACAAGGACCCGCTCAATGCCGCGCTGACCTACGAAGTGCAATTGGGCCTTGGCCAGGACTGGGGCAGCGCCTTGCGTGCGAATGTGCACGCCAGCCTCGCCGGCAGCGAATTCGCGCTGCGCGCGCCGCAGGTCGGGCGCAGCTTTGCGCAGTTACGGCTGGCCGGCACCTGGCGACTGAGCCGCACAGCGTATGCCTATGCCGGGCTGACGGGCGAAGTACGCCAGGGGCAGAGCGAGGTTGGCGGCACAGTCGGCTTGCGCGTCGCTTTCTGAGCCCGGCCGGCATACCTTGCGCCGGCTGAAATCGAACCGCTTGCGGCGCCGTCGCCGGGAGTAGGCACGCCGGGCCAGATCACCTAGACTATGGCGCGCGCGGCACACTGTTTCCGCGCCCACCGCTTCGCTTACCGTGCGCGCCATCAGCGGCTTCAGCGCCGTCCTCGCCCGCTTCCGATCGTTGTTCCCTCGACCGCTTGCCCGCCATGCCCCAATCCTCCCTTGCCATCGATTCCAAGCTGCCGCAGGTCGGCACGACGATTTTCACCATCATGTCCAGACTTGCCGCCGACTGCGGCGCGATCAACCTGTCGCAGGGCTTCCCCGATTTCCAGCCCGACGATTCGCTTTTCGCAGCCACGCTGCAGGCGATGCGCATGGGGCGCAACCAGTATCCGCCGATGGCCGGCGTTGCCGAATTGCGCGCGGCGATCAGCGACAAGGTCGAGTCGCTCTACGGCGTGCGTTACGACAGCGAGAGCGAGGTGACGGTGACCGCCGGCGCGACACAGGCGATCTTCACCGCGATCGCCGCTTTCGTCCGCCCGGGCGACGAGGTGATCGTCTTCGAACCGGTCTACGACAGCTACGTTCCGGCGATCGAAACCGTCGGCGGCAAGGCGCGCTTCGCGACACTGTCCTACCCAGACTACCGACCCGACTGGGAGCAAGTGCGTTCGCTGCTCGGCCCGCGCACGCGCATGATCATCATCAACTCGCCGCACAACCCGACCGGTGCCGTCTGGTCGGCGCAGGATCTTGAGCACCTGGCCGAACTGACGCGTGGCACCGACATCGTCGTTCTCGCCGACGAGGTCTACGAGCACATCGTCTTCGACGGCGCGCGACACCACAGCGTCAGCCGCCGGCCGGAACTCGCCGCGCGCAGCCTGGTCGTCTCTTCGTTCGGCAAGACGTATCACATCACGGGGTGGAAGATCGGCTACGTCGTCGGCTCGGCCCACCTGATGAACGAGTTTCGCAAGGTCCATCAGTTCAACGTCTTCACCGTCAATACACCGTGCCAAGTGGGGATCGCCGACTACATGCGCGAGGCTGCGCGCCATCTCGGACTGGCCGACTTCTACCAGCGCAAACGTAATTTCTTCCGCACACTCTTGCAGGATTCGCGTTTCGATCTGTTAGCGTGCCGCGGGACGTATTTTCAGTTGGCGCGCTACCGCCGGATCTCAGCCTTGCCGGATGTCGAGTTTGCACACTGGCTGACGCGTGAAGCCGGCGTTGCGGTGATTCCGGTGTCGGTCTTCTACCACGATGGACGCGACGACGGCGTCGTCCGCTTCTGTTTCGCCAAGCAGGAAACGACGCTGGCCGCGGCGGCTGAACGGCTGCGCAGCTTGTAGGGGGCTTCCCGCAACCTGCGCCGGGCCTCTATAATCGCCGCCCGCGCAACACAACCCAATAACACAAATCATTCAATTCAAGGAGAAGCACAGGATGAGCATGCTGCAGGAGTTCAAGGAATTCGCAATGAAGGGCAACGTCATGGATCTCGCCGTCGGCGTGATCATCGGCGGGGCTTTTGGCAAGATCGTCGATTCGGTCGTCGGCGACCTGATCATGCCGTTCATCGCCTGGATCATGGGCGGCAAACTCGATTTTTCGGGGATGTTCCTGGTTCTCGGCAAGGTTCCCGAGGGAACCGCGATGACCCTTGACGCGCTGAAGAAGGCGCAGGTGCCGGTTTTCGCCTACGGCAGCTTCATCACGATTCTGGTCAACTTCATCATCCTCGCCTTCATCATCTTCATCATGGTCAAGCAGGTCAACCGCTTGAAGAAGAGCGAACCGGTGGTCGAGGAAGCCCCGCCGGCGGTCGCCGAGGAAGTCATCCTGCTGCGCGAGATTCGCGACAGCCTGAAGAAGTAGAGTGCCGTTCGGCGCGCGCCGCGCCGATCCCGCTCATGCGCTTTCCTCGCCGGCCTGCGCCGGCGCAAGCCGGCAATGCCGCTTCAGGGAATGAACGGCCACTCGATCTGGTCGCTGCGCGCGACGCCCGCGCTCAGCGCCCGGCACGAGGCGATGAAGTCCAGCATGCCGGCGGTCTGAAACTTGCGCCGATGGCGAACGAAATGGAAGTGCCGGCGCAGATCAAGCTCCGGCGTCTCGACGGCAACCAGGCTACCGCGGCGAAAAGCCTCGCGCAGCGCCAGGCGCGAGATGCAACCGATGCCCAGACCGAATTCGACGGCGCGCTTGATCGCTTCCGTATGTTCCAGTTCGAGACGCACCGCGAGCGGCGCGTGATGATGACGCAGCGCCTGATCGAGCGTCTCGCGCGTTCCTGAACCCGCTTCGCGAACGATCCACGCTTCGCCCGCCAGTTCGTCGAGCGTCGCCGAAGTGCGCCTGGCGAGCCGATGGCCGGGCGCGCAGAAGACGACCAGTTCGTCGGCCACCCAGGGTTCGACGAGCAGTTCCGGATGGCGGCAGTGTCCTTCGATCAGGCCGAGGTCGAGCTCGTGCCGGGCAAGCTGCTCGACGATCGTCTTCGTGTTGTGTACGGCCAGACCCACCGTGCTTTCCGGGTGACGCTTGAGGAAGTCGGCAACGATCAGCGTCGCCAGATAGTTGCCAATGGTCAGCGTCGCACCGAGGCGCAGATGGCCGTAGCCGCTGCGCCCGGCGAGTGCCTGCTCGAGGGCGGCCGCCCGCTCGATCAGTTCGATGGCCTGCGGCAGCAGCGTCTGACCGACTTCGTTCAGTTGCAGCGCCTTGCCGTAGCGGTCGAAGAGCTGCGTGTCGAACTGACGTTCGAGCTCGCCGAGCGCGGCACTCGTGGCCGACTGTGACAGAGCAAGCTCTTCGGCGGCGCGCGAAACGTTCTCGTGGCGGGCAACGGCGACAAAAACCTCGATCTGGCGCAGGGTGAATCGCATGGCGTCTGGTTAGAGGCAAAATCGCTAAGGATTATCCAGAAAATCTGTTTTGCAAACAGAATACGACGAACTACGATGCATGTCGTCCACCATCGCCAGCCCAGGCCCACGCCAATGAGCAACTTTTCTTCCCAGCGCGTTCTTTCGGTACATCACTGGAACGACAGTCTGTTCAGCTTCCGCACGACGCGCGATCCGGCGCTGCGTTTCATCAACGGCCAGTTCGTCATGATCGGTCTGCCGCAGGAAGGTCGTCCGTTGACGCGCGCGTACAGCATAGCCAGCGCCAATCACGACGACTACCTCGAATTTTTCAGCATCAAGGTGCCGAACGGGCCGCTGACCTCGAAGCTGCAGCATCTGGCGGTCGGCGACGAGATCGTCGTCAGCCGCAAGCCGACCGGAACGCTGGTTCTGCGCGACCTGCGGCCGGGCGAACATCTCTACCTGCTCGCCACCGGCACCGGATTGGCGCCGTTCATCAGTCTGATTCAGGACCCCGAGACCTACCAGCGCTTCAACAAGGTGATCCTGATCCACGGTGTCAGATGGATCAAGGATCTGGCGTACAGCGACTTCATCCAGCGCGAACTGCCGACGCACGAATTCTTCGCCGATCTGGTGCGCGAGCGCCTGATCTACTACCCGACGGTGACGCGCGAAGCCTACCTGCACCAGGGGCGAATCACCCATCTGATGGCGAGCGGTCGGCTGTTTTCGGATATCGGCCTGCCACCGCTCGATGCGCAGCGCGATCGTGCGATGGTCTGTGGCAGCCCGGCGATGATCAAGGACTGCTGCACGCTGCTCGATCAACACGGCTTCCAGGTTTCGCCTTATATCGGCGCGCAGGGCGACTACGTCATCGAGCGCGCCTTCGTCGACAAGTAGGCTGGACGGCTGACGTCGGGCTCGATGAGCGGCCCGACAAGCGCTTTTTTCGAAGCCAAACGGCCGCGGACTCGGGTAGACTGAGGGCTGTGCAGCCTAGTCCGCTGCGCGCTTCTGCCGGCGCTGCCCGAGCGCCTGTGCACCGCCCGTTCAACCCTCATCACCCGCGGATCGACGACCGCCAAGGCCATGGCTCAATACGTATTCACGATGCTTCGCGTGGGCAAGATCGTGCCGCCCAAGCGACAGATCATCAAGGACATCTCGCTTTCGTTCTTCCCCGGCGCCAAGATCGGACTGCTGGGCCTGAACGGTTCCGGCAAGTCGACGGTGCTGCGCATCATGGCCGGCGTCGACCGCGACATCATTGGCGAAGCAACGCCGATGCCCAACCTGAAGATCGGCTACTTGCCGCAGGAACCCGAACTCGACCCGGCGCGTAACGTCCGCCAGGAGGTCGAGTCCGGCCTCGGCGAAGCCTTCGCCGCGCAGGAACAACTCGCTGCGGTCTATGCCGCTTACGGCGAACCCGATGCCGACTTCGAAAAGCTCGCCGAGGAACAGGCGCGTCTGGAAGCGGTCCTCGCGGGCGCCGGCAGCGATCTCGCCAACCAGCTCGAACTGGCCGCCGACGCGCTCCGCCTGCCGCCGTGGGAGGCGTCGATCGGCACGCTATCGGGCGGCGAAAAGCGGCGCGTGGCGCTGTGCAAACTGCTCCTGTCGAAGCCCGACATGTTGCTGCTCGACGAGCCGACCAACCACCTCGACGCCGAGTCGGTCGACTGGCTGGAACAGTTTCTCGTCCGCTTTCCGGGTACCGTCGTCGCCGTGACGCACGACCGCTACTTTCTCGACAACGCCGCCGAGTGGATCCTCGAACTCGACCGCGGTCAGGGAATCCCGTGGAAGGGCAATTATTCGAGCTGGCTCGAACAGAAGGAAGCGCGTCTGGCGACCGAAGCGAAGCAGGAGGCCGGACGCCTGAAGTCGATGAAGCAGGAACTCGAATGGGTGCGCCAGAATCCGAAGGCACGCCAGGCCAAGAGCAAGGCGCGCCTGGCGCGCTTTGACGAACTGTCCAGCGTCGAGTACCAGAAACGCAACGAAACGCAGGAGATCTTCATTCCCGCCGGCGAGCGCCTGGGCAACAAAGTGATCGATTTCCACGCGGTCAGCAAGTCGTTTGGCGACCGGCTGCTGATCGACAAGCTGAGTTTCAGCGTGCCGCCCGGCGCCATCGTCGGCATCATCGGGCCGAACGGCGCCGGCAAGTCGACGCTTTTCCGCCTGTTGATCGGCGAGGAGAAGCCCGATGCGGGCGAGATCGAAATCGGCGCGACGGTCAAACTCGCCTACGTCGACCAGAGCCGGACGAACCTCGACGCGGGCAAGACCGTCTTCGAGGAAATCTCGGGCGGGGCCGACATCCTGACCGTCGGCAAGTACGAAACGCCGGCGCGCGCCTATCTCGGCCGCTTCAACTTCAAGGGCGCCGATCAGCAGAAACCGGTCGGGCAACTCTCCGGCGGCGAGCGCGGTCGCCTGCACCTCGCCAAGACGCTGATCGCCGGCGGCAACGTTCTCCTGCTCGACGAACCCTCGAACGACCTCGATGTGGAGACGCTGCGCGCGCTCGAAGACGCCCTGCTCGAATTCGCCGGCAGTGTGCTCGTCGTTTCGCACGACCGCTGGTTTCTCGACCGCATCTGCACGCACATTCTGGCCTGCGAAAGCGATTCACAATGGAGCTTCTTCAGCGGCAACTATCGCGAGTACGAAGACGACAAGAAGCGCCGGCTGGGTGAGGAAGCGGCAAAACCGAAGCGCATTCGCTACAAACCGATCACGCGGCACTAAGAACAAGGAGGAAGTCGTTGCCATGCGCACACGCCGGCTGTACCTGAACCGCCTCGACCAGGCGCGCGAACCTGACGATGTCGTCGTCGTCATCGACGTACTGCGCTCCTTTACCACCGCCGCCTACGCCTTTGCCGCGGGCGCGCCGACGATCTACCCGGTCGACAGCATTGCCGGCGCCTTTCGCCTGCAGCGCAGCCTGCCGGCCGCGGTGACCAGCGGCGCGGTCGGCGGCGGTGACCCGATTCCCGGTTTCGATTTCGGCAACTCGCCGTCGGCGCTGCACGGCATCGACCTGCGCGGCCGGCCGCTGATCCAGACGACCGCTGCCGGCGTGCGCGGACTGACACGCTTCCGCCAAGCACGCGCCTTGTTTGCCGGCAGCCTGGTTCTCGGCCGGGCGACGGCCGAAGCGCTGCGCGCGCTGCAGCCGAGCGAAGTCTGCTTCGTCATCACGGGCGAATGGGTAGACCGTGACGGCGATGAAGACATCGCCTGCGCCGACTACCTCGAAGCGCTGCTGCGTGGCGACGACGTCAACCCGGCGTGGTATGGCGAACGCGTGCGCGATTCCGACTTTGGCCGGCGTTTCCAGGCCGCGACCAATCCGCACCTGCCGCCGGCCGACCTCGACTGCTGCGCACAGGTCGACCGCTTCGATTTCGCGCTGCTCGCCGCTTTTGTCGACGGGCACCTGCAACTGCAGCGGAGCAGCGCGGCGCAGTTGCGTAGCGCGCGCGCCGAAGGCTTCGGCGTGCTGCCGCACGCCTTGAAGCTGCCCGCGACGCCGGTGTTCAGCGCCTAGCCGGGCGCCGCTGGACGGGGTAGACGAGGTCGGCCGGCAGTGCGCAAGTGGCTGATCGTCGGTGGGCTGCTGTTCATCGTCGCGGGTGCGTTTGCCGCGGTCTGGGCATGGTTGCCGTGGATGTTCTCGGCGAGCTACACGATCCGTGTCGCGACGGGCCCGGTCGGCAGCGACGGGCAGAAATTCATGTCCGCCTACAAGCGCGTGATGGCCGAGGAGCACCCGCGCGTCCGCCTGGTCCTGATGGAAAGCGCCGACCTGCAGGGCAGCGCCGACGTCCTGCAGGCGGGCAAGGCCGACATCGCCGTCGCACGCAGCGATCACCCGGGGGCGAGCAGTGCCGGCACGCTCGTCATTCTGCGACGAGCCGCCCTGCTCGTCATGGTTTCCGCCGGATCGCCGGTCAAGTCGATGAAGGACTTGAACGGCGCGAAAATCGCCGTGCTCGACGAGGCGACCGCGAGCGACCCGCTGTTTCGCACGGTGATGGAGTTCTACCGGATTCGGCCGCACAGTATCGTGCAGACGCGGCCGGCCGACGCCGGTGACGTGCTGCAGCGACGCGCGGCGGCTGCCGTCGTCGCCCTCGGACTGGCCGGCATCGAAGCGACGGCCGACGCGGCGCGCGACATTCTCCGGGCAACCGGCAAGCCGCCGCGCTTCCTCAATCTCAAGGCGAAGGCGATTGTCGCCCAGCACCCGGTCTATGAGGAGATCGAGATACCCGCTGCTGCCTTTGTCGCCGCGCCGGCGGTGCCCGACGACGAGGTGACGACCGTGGCTTTGTCGGTACGTCTGGTGGCGCGCAATTCGATGCTGGACGACGTTGCCGGCGAGCTCACCCGCCTGCTTCTGGCGACGCGCGCGAAACTCGCCGTCACCTGGCCGCATGCCGGCCAGGTCGAGCCGCCGGATACCGACAAGAAGGGCTTTCTACCGGTGCATCCGGGCGCTGCGGCGTACCTCGACGGCAACCAGGTGAGCGCCTTCGAGCGGGCGATGGACATGTTGTTCACGCTGTCGATTCTCGGCGGCCTGCTCGGCTCGCTGGCCCTGGCCGTCGGCGGCTTCTGGCGCCGGCACCGGCCGGACGAGACGCGCCGCAACCTGGCTCACCTGCCGGCGATGCTGCGCGAAGTGGATTCCCTCTCGCCAGCCAACATCCAACAGATGGAGCAGCATCTCGACGGTCTGGTCAGCCAGTTGCTCGACCAGTTCGTCCATCAGAAGATTCCACCCGAGCAGATCAGCGCCGCGTGCGCCGTCATCGCCCAGTTGCGAGCGCACCTTGCGCGCCAGCGCGCGCTTTCGGCAGCGGCCAGCGACGCACCGACAGTCGCGCAAGCGGTGGCCGGCGAAGCCAGGTCCGCTTGAGCGGTCGTCAGGAAATGGTCGCAAATCCCGGTTGGCGGGCGACGTGTTCGCGCCGGTTCGGCAAACGAGCGGGCCGTGGTCGAACGATGCGCGAGGTCGAGCTGTGCACTTGCGCCAAGCTTGCTGATCGGTCGCTTGACACGAGCCTGTGCGCGCCGGGATACTCCGTCTGCCGATGTGCTGCGCGGCCGGCTGATGGCCAGCAACCACGGGCGGGCGGCGCCTCGCGCGCGGTCGCCGCAGTCGAGTTTCCCAGCCCCCGATGATTCTCTCCGCCCAATGAACGAAGCAGAAAAACAGCCCGCCACCGTCTCGCTGGCGCAGCTCAGGGTCGAGCGCAGCGCCGCTCCGCTGCGCCGTCGCCGCCGGCGACTGTTCGTCTGGCTGGTGGCGGCGCTTGCTCTTGGCGCGCTCGCTGCCTTCATTCTGCTGCCGCGTACGCTCGATGTGCAGCTCAGCCCGGTATTCAGCGCCTATCCGGCGCAGCAATACGCGCAACTCACCGCTTCCGGTTATGTCGTCGCGCAGCGCCGCGCCTCGGTGGCCTCCAAGGGGACCGGCCGGCTGATCGAGTTGCGCGTGCGTGAGGGGAGCCCGGTACGCCAGGGCGAATTGATTGGTCGCCTCGACGCGAGCGATGTGCAGGCGGCGCTGCTCGTCGCCCAGGCGGCGATCACGCAGGCGGCGGCCGGTGTCCGCCAGGCGGAGGCGAACGTGGAACAGGCGCAGGCGGAAGCGGCCAACGCGGAAGTCGAACTGCAGCGCCAGCAGGCCTTGCGCGCGCGCGGTTTCGTTTCGTCGCAGGCGGTGGACGCGGCGCAGCGCCGGGCGCTGGCCGCGCGCGCCGGCGTCGGCGCCGGGCGGGCGGCGATCGGCAGCGCGCGCGCGGCGCTCGCGCAGGCGCAGGCGCAGGCGACGGTACAGCGGGTCAACTACGACAACACCGAGATCCGCGCGCCTTTCGACGGCGTCGTCCTGGTCAAGAACGCCAATGTCGGCGACATGATCACGCCCTTTT
>NZ_JAPUVR010000126.1 GCF_029255125.1 Accumulibacter sp.
CGGCTATCTCCCGAACGTATTCCAGCGCATCACCTTCCCACAGCCGCTTCGCCAGATCCATAGGCGAAACCATAACGAAAAACCGCTACGGTGTCCAGCGGAGATCTGGCGAAGGGTAAGGTCAGACGAGAGGGACTTGCCAGCCGACCCGAGGCAAAGCGCCACAGTCAGCCGCGAACCTGGAAGCAGGCGCCAGACAACCACCAACCAATCACCGTCCTCAGGCTGGAAGCCCAGGTCGGAGTCTCATCTATGCTCCACTGTTAATTATGTGGATCTGAATGCAAATGTCAAGTTGATGGCAAGAACTGGGCAGCAACAGGCACTGCGGCCAGTCGCACGCGCGGCCGGGCCGGCCCAGCGCTTGCCGAGGCTCGGCGATAACAGGTCGCCGCGCCGACGCGCATCATATTCAGCGATAATGGCTGCGCCCTGTGGTTGCCCTGTCGTTTGTCCAATCAGCCTTTTCCCGCAACGGTGTCTGCTATCCGCGCCATATCATGAATGCTCCTGCTGCATCGTGCCTGATCGAGCCCGACCGTCTTCGCGCACGGCTCGGCGCGGCGGCGCAGGCGTTTGCCCTCGAAGTGCTGCCCGCGTGCGAGTCGACGAGTACGCTGCTGCTCGCGCGTGCGCGCGGCGGCGCACCGTCGGGGAGCTTGCTCGTTGCCGATCAGCAGACGGCCGGGCGCGGGCGGCGCGGGCGGCAATGGCTGTCGTCGCCCGCGGCGAGTCTCACCTTTTCGCTGCTCTGGCGCTTCCCCGGCGGACTGGCCAGGCTGGCCGGTCTGTCGTTGGCGGTGGGGGTTGCCCTGGTGCGCGCGCTTGAGCAATACGGAATCGCCGGACTCGGTCTGAAATGGCCAAACGACCTTCTGCTCGATGGCGGCAAGCTCGCTGGCGTCTTGGTCGAGCTCGAAAGCGGGCCGCGCGAGGTGCTGGCGGTGATCGGCATCGGCCTGAATCTGCAACTTCCGCCGACGGGCGAGGGCGATTTCCTGCATCCCCCGGCGGCCTTGGCGCAGGTCATCGAGCCGCTGCCCGAGCGGCACGACTTGTTGGCGCAATTGCTGATCGCCCTGGCAGGCGTGCTTGGACGTTTTGATGCCGGCGGTTTCGCCGTCTTGCGCGATGAGTGGCAGGCGCGGCACGCCTGGCAGGAGCGTCCGGTGCGGCTGCTTGACGAGCTATGCGCCGAACGTGCCGGCATCTGTCTGGGTGCCGACCGCGACGGAGCGCTGCTCCTGCGCACGGAAACCGGCGTCGAGCGCTGTTTTTCCGGCGACGTTTCCTTGCGCCGGGCATGATCGTCGCCATCGACGCTGGCAACAGCCGGATCAAGTGGGGAGTACACGACGGCGCGAGCTGGCTTGCCAACGGCGTGCTGGCGACGCGCGATGTCGCTCGCTTGCACGAGGTCGCCGACGCGTGGCCGGCAGATGCGCGCATCGTTGCCTGCAACGTTGCCGGAGCGGCGGTTGGCGAGTCGATTGCGGCGCAGCTTGCGGTGCCTCAGCGCAGGCTGGCTTTCCTGCAGGCCAGCGAAGAAGCCTGCGGCGTGCGCAGCCGCTACGAACGTCCGGCGCAACTCGGCGCCGACCGTTGGGCCGCACTGATCGGCGCGCGCGCGCGGCATTCCGGGCCTTGCCTGGTGGTCAGCGCCGGGACGGCGACGACCGTGGACCTGCTGGATGCGCACGGGGTTTTTCGCGGTGGTCTGATCCTGCCCGGGTTTGACCTGATGCGCGCGACGCTGGCCGAGAAGACGGCGCAGCTTCCGCTCGCCGAAGGCGTTTTCCGGGACGAACCGCGCAATACGATGGACGCCATCGTCAGCGGCTGCCGACAAGCGCAGCTCGGCGCCATCGAACGGACCTTCGCGGCCCTCGCGGGCGAGCCGCAGGCGCTCTGCCTGCTCACCGGCGGCGGCAGCGCGGCGCTTGCCGCCCACTTGAAGATTCCCTTCGAATTGGCGGACAATCTGGTCCTGGGCGGGTTGCTGCGCTTTGCCGCCACGCTGTGAAGTGCGGTGCTGGTGCCCCGCAGAAAGGATGATTCGCATGCCGACGCACATGATGATGGCGCTGCCCGCTTTCCTGGCGTATTTCGCCGTGGCGCTCGTTCTGCTCGGGCTGTTTCTGCTCGTCTACCTGAACATCACGCCGTATCACGAAGTCGCCCTGATCCGCGCCGGCAACAACGCGGCGGCGATCAGCCTCGGCGGCGCGCTCGTCGGTTTCGCCATGCCCGTGGCCAATGTCATCGCGCACAGCGACACGCTGGCCGACCTGGCGGCCTGGGGCGCAGTTGCCGGCGTGATCCAGATTCTCGCCTACCTCGTGGCGCGCTTCACCCTGCCCCAGATCAACCAGGACATTCCAGCCGGCCGCACGGCGCCGGCCATTTTTCTCGCCGTCTTTTCGCTGACCGTCGGCCTGATCAACGCCGCCTGCATGACCTACTGACCGTCCTGCGGGCGAGTTGCACGGTCTCGCCGACGGACACCGCACCGCACGCCTTTGGGAGATCGCCATGGCTTTCATGGATTTCATCAAGAAACAGTTCATCGACGTCATCCACTGGACGGAAGAGGGAGACGGCGTCCTTGCCCAGCGCTATCCGATGCAGGATTTCGAGATTCAGTACGGCGCTCGTCTGACCGTACGCGAATCGCAGATGGCGCTCTTCGTCAACGAGGGCCAGGTGGCCGACGTCTTCGGCCCCGGTCTCTACACCTTGACGACCAACACGCTGCCGGTGCTGACTTACCTGAAGAACTGGGACAAGCTCTTCGAATCGCCCTTCAAGTCGGACGTCTACTTTTTCGCGACGCGCCTGCAACTCGACTGCAAGTGGGGGACGCCAAACCCGATCACCATTCGTGACAAGGATTTCGGAGTGGTCCGCCTGCGCGCTTTCGGGATCTATTCGTACAAGCTGGTCGACCCGCGCAAGTTCCACAGCGAGGTCTCCGGTACGCGCGAGCAATACACGGTCAAGGACCTGGATGGACAGTTGCGCAATCTGGTGATTGGCGCGATGACCGACCTCTTTGCCGAGTCGGGCGTTCCCTTCATCGACATGGCGGCCAATCAGGACGAGTTCGGCCGTGCGCTGAAAGGCAAGCTGGAACCGGTTTTCGAACGCTATGGCCTGGCGCTCGACAGCTTCGTCGTGCAGAACGTCTCACTGCCCGAGGAACTGCAGAAGGTGCTCGATGCGCGCATCGGCATGAACATGATCGGCGACCTGGGTCGCTACACGCAGTATCAGGTCGCCAACAGCATCCCGCTGGCGGCGCAGAACGAAGGCGGCATCGCCGGCATTGGCGCCGGCCTTGGTGCGGGCCTGGGTATCGGCCAGACGATGAGTTCGGCGCTGGCGCAAGCGATGCAGGGCAATGCGCCGCCGGCAGGCGCTCCGGCACCCGGCGCAGCGCCGGTGAGCGCCGACGAGATCGTCGCGACGCTGGAGAAACTGCACGGCCTGGTCGCCAAAGGCATTCTGTCGCAAGCCGAGTTCGACGCCAAGAAGGCCGAGTTGCTCGGCAAGCTGGGCTGAGCCGCCGCGCTGTCTGGCGTGGCGACGAGCGCGGACGGCCCTGACGTGGAGATTCCGGCGTGAAGCGAGCGACCTGCCCGTCGTGCGGCGCGCCGGTCGTCTTTCGCTCGCAGGCGTCGCTCTACGTCGTCTGCGACTTCTGCCGCAGCATTCTGCTGCGCAGCGGCGAAGACCTGCAGAATCTTGGCCGCATGGCCGACCTGCTGGAGGATGCTTCGCTGCTGCAAATCGGTAGCGAAGGAAGCTTCCGCGCTCACCACTTCGCGGTCATCGGCCGTATCCAGTTGCGTTACGCGGCGGGAACCTGGAACGAATGGCACATTCTCTTCGACGACGGGCGCAGCGCCTGGCTGGCCGAAGGCGCCGGAGAATACATCGTCAGCGCGCAAGTTCCGGTGCACGATCCTCTGCCGGCTTTTGCCACGCTTAGCCCGGAGGCGCCGGTGATGGTCGATGGGCGGCGCTTCACGGTCACCGACCTGAAGACGGCGCGCTGCATCGCCGGCCAGGGCGAGCTGCCGTTCAAGGTCGCCGCTGGCTACGACGTCAACACTGCCGACCTGCGTGGGCATGACCGCTTCGTCACGCTCGACTACAGCGAGAACCCGCCGCTTGTCTTCGTCGGGCAGGTGGTCGCTTTTGCCGACCTGCAACTCACCAACCTGCGGCCGACTGCGGATTCCGGCGGGGCGCCGCAGATCGCCGCGCGCGCATTCAACTGTCCGCATTGCGCGGCACCGCTGCAGATTCACTCGCCGGCGATCGAGCGTATCGGCTGCGATAGCTGCGGCTCGATCATCGGCGTCGAGAACGAGAACCTGCGCGTCCTTGCCCAGG
>NZ_JAPUVR010000127.1 GCF_029255125.1 Accumulibacter sp.
GCCAACCAGATCACCGTGCTCGACCCCAGCAAGCTGCCGGCCGGCGCCCGGCTGACGCGCTTCTACGCCCGCCAGCCGACCTCCGGCGGCCTGAGCAACGGCACCGCAGCGGTCCTCACGCTGAAAAAACCGGCCGATCTGTCGGCCTTCACGAAAGGCGACCACTGGGGCAACCTGCTCGTCCTGCGCGGCACGCTCGACGCCGCCGGCGAAGTACTGACGATCAAGGCCGACGCGCACCTCAACCCGGGCGTCGCGGCCGATCTGAGCTTGCCACTGGCCGCGCTGGCGAGCGTCCCCGACGCCGCGTCGGCGATCGTCGCGCTGCGCAACTTCGACCTCGAAGTGCGTAACGGCGGCGCGCAAGGCGAGGTGATCTACGTTTATGGCAACCTGAGTACTTCGCCCGACGGCGCGCGCAGCCTGCCCAGCGTCCTGCCGCAGACGCCGCAGCGCAAACAGGAAGCGCTGATTTCGCCGATCGCGTGCACGCTGAAGGCCGGCATCACCGGCGCCCAGGTGCTCGCCGCGCTCTACTCGCTGTTCGACGGTGCGGCGCTCTCGCCTGGCGCCAACAGCCTGCAGGACCCGCGCTACCTGATCACGCTGGCTGGTGGCAGCGACGGCGGCGTCCCGGCGGCGATCGATTACGCCGGTGAAACCGACGAAATCAAGGGCAGCACCGGGCTCGCCGCGCTCGAAGCGGTCGAAGACGTGTCGATCGTCATGCTGCCGGCGGCAGCCGCGCACGCCGACACGCACAGCGCCGTGCTGATGGAAATGCTCAAGCACTGCCGACGCATGCGCTATCGCGTCGGCATCGTCGACAGCCGCGAGGGAATGAGTCTGGGCGAGGTGCGCAGCTTCCGCAACGATTTCGACGACAGCCGTCTGGCGCTCTATCATCCCTGGGTGGTGATCAGCGACCCGACCGGCCAGCGGCGCGAAATCACCGTTCCGCCCGCCGGCTTCATGGCCGGCGTCTACGCGCGTACCGACGTCGATCGCGGCGTACACAAGGCACCGGCGAACGAAGTCGTCCTCGGCGCGCTGCGCTTCGAGCAGAACATCAATCAGTTCCAGCAGGAACTCCTCAACCCGAACGGCATCAACTGCCTGCGTTCCTTCGCCGGGCGTGGGCACCGCGTCTGGGGTGGGCGGACGCTGTCCAGCGACCCGGAATGGAAGTATCTGAACGTTCGGCGCTATTTCCTTTATCTCGAACGCTCGATCGAGAAATCGACCCAGTGGGCAGTCTTCGAGCCGAACGGCGAAGCGCTGTGGGCGAACATTCGCAGCACGGTCGCCGATTTCCTGTTCAACGAATGGAAAAACGGCCGGCTGCTCGGTGGGGCACCGAAGGACGCTTATTTCGTCCGCTGCGATCGCTCGACGATGACCCAGAACGACCTCGACAACGGCCGTCTGGTCTGCGTCGTCGGCGTCGCGCCGCTGCGCCCCGCCGAGTTCGTGATTTTCCGCATCGGCCAGAAAACGGCCGACGCCTGATTCCCTGGAGACCTGAGCCATGGCCCTGTTCCGTGAAACCCCCTATTCCGCCTTCAACTTTCTGGTCGACCTCGAACCCGGCCAGGGCACCGAAGTGCTGGCCGGTTTTTCCGAGGTATCCGGCCTCAATGCGGAGGTCACCGTCGCCGAATACCGTGCCGGCAATCACGCCGTCAATTACGTGCAGAAGGTTCCCGGCATCCACAAGGCCGGCGACGTGACGCTCAAGCGCGGCGTGATCGGCGCGCAGAACCTCTACGAGTGGCTGGAAGCGAGCCGCAGCGGCCGTTTGCGCGAGGCCAAGCGCAACATCGTGATCAAGCTGCTCTCGGAAGACCGTGCCGATACGGTGGTCAGTTGGAAACTGCGCGGCGCGATGCCGATCAAGTGGACGGGTCCGACGCTGACCGCGAAAGGCGGCGGCGACGTGGCGATCGAGGAACTCGTCCTCTCGGTGGAGACGCTGGAACAGGAGTAAGCGCGTGCTCCTCGCCGATCGCCGCATCGAGCTCGACGCCCGGCCGGCGCCACCCGCGCCGCCGGTGCTCGAGGTCGTCATGCTCGGCCACTGTCCCGGCCCGCCCGCCGACCCGGCGCGCGGCGCCCAATGGCAGCGCGTCGCCGACGATCCGGCGGTGCTCGGCGAGCTTGCCGAACTCGGCTTCCACCGCGCCGCGCGCCGCCTGCAGGAAATGCTCGCCAACCCGGCCGGCGCCGCCGAGCCTGGCGACGACGCGCTGCGTGCCCTCTACCGCCTGCCGCTGCCGGTCGTTTCGCTCAGCCAGTTCCGCGTCCTGTTCCCCTTCGCTTTCGACACGCCGACCGACTACGTCAGCGTTCTCGCCGGCGACCGCGCCTGGCTGCCGATCGCGCTGCAGGACTTCTTCGAAGCGAGCACCTCGCTCGGCCGCGAGCAGCTCAAGCTCTGGGTCATCCGCGTTCCCGAGGACGAAGGGGCGGCCGCTTTCCTGCCCGCCGGCGCCGCCGACCTGAGCGAGCCGGAGCGCCTGGGCGCCTTCGAGCGCGCCCTCCTGCCGCGCCGTGCCGGGCTGCTTGCCCTGCCCGACCTGGAACGTCTGCAGGTACCGGCAAACCTGCCCGACGTGCCGCGCCTGCGTCTGGACAATCCGTTGCCGGGCTTCCTGCCCTGTGGTGTCGACTTCGACGACGAACACCGCGAGCGCCGCAACGCCGACGAAATGGTGCTTGCCCAGCCGTCCCAGCCGTTGCCGGCGGCCGCCATCGTCGCGCCGCTGGCGCGCACGCTTGCCCGTCTGCGCCCGGACATGCTCTGCCTGCTCGGCGTGCCGCTCGCGCTGCCGCCGGCCGGCGAACTGCCGGTACCGGCGCCGGAATTCCTCGCCTACGTCGGCGAGCTGGTCGCGCGCCCGATCGACGACGGGCTGGCCGGCAGCGAGTCGGCCGGCGCGCTGCGCCACCTGCAACTGCTTTACCCCTATCTGCGCGCGCCCGGCCGCCCGCTCGCCTCGCCGAGCGGCCTGATCGCCGGCATGCAGGCGCTTGTCGCACAGCAGCATGGCGCCTGGCGTTCGATCGGCGAACGCCGGCTGCCCGGGCGTTCGCTGCCCTGGCCGGTGCTCAGTCAGAACGAAGCGACGCGCCTGCGCGAGTCGCCCGGCGTCACCGTTCTCCTGCGCCGTAATGGAGGGAACTACGTCGATGACGAACGCCTGTGCATGCCCTGTCTGCCGCTCGTTGCGCTGCGCCGGATGAACAGCGCCGAGCGCCGGCGCGAGCACTGGCGCTCGGCCGAAGTCATGCGCTTCATCGGCTGGCTGCAGCGCGAGCTGCGCAGCCTGGGCGAGCGCCTGGTCTTTTCCGCCGATCGCCACGATGCGCGCCCGGAACTCGCGCTGCGCGCCTTCTTCAACCGCCTGCACGCCCTGGGGGCCTTGCGCGGCGCGCGCCCGGAAGACGCCTACCGCCTGGCGCAACGCAGCGACGGCGAGAGCACGCTGATTTTCGACCTGGAAATCGCCCCCGCCTACCCGCTCGACCTGATCCGCATCACTTTCCTGCAGGATCGCCACACGGCGAGCGTGCGCAGCCTGCTGGAGGCCGTCGATGGCTGATTCGGTCGCCAGCGAATTCATCCCCTTCCGCTTCCGCGTCGCCTTCTACGCCGACGAAGCCGGCAGCCAGCTCGTCTGTCGCGGATCGTTCAGCGAAGTGACCGGCCTGGAAGCGACGACGACCGTCAAGACGCTCAAGGAAGGCGGCCGCAACTGGGGCGACGTGCAGCTTTCCGGGCCAACCAGCTTCGCGCCGGTCATCCTCAAGCGCGGCTTCACCGAGGTCGGCGACCTGTGGACCTGGTTCGACGCGCTCACCCGGCAAGCCAACTACGGCGTGCGCTACACCGGGCTGATCGAGGTCTTCCACCCCTCGCGCGCTTTCGACGAAACGCCTGACTTCAAGTGGTGGCTGTACCAGGTCCTGCCGACCAGATTCAAGGGGCCCGACCTCTCGGCGACGGCGACGCAGGTGGCAATCGAAGAACTGCATCTGGTGCACGAAGGCTTCGTGCTCGAACGGAGAAGCTGACATGGCCGGCCCACAGATTGCCCACGCCCGCCTGATTCCGATGAACGGCGACCAGGTCGAAAGCGACGAAACGAAGCACATCGCCGTCCAGTTCAACCCGGCGACTTTGCGTCTGACGCTGGCCAACACGCTGCACGCGAACAGCGTCGGCGGCAGCGGCGGTCGCCGTCCGGCCGCGCAGTACGTCGACAAGAGCGAGTCCAGCCTGGCCGTCGAACTCGTTTTCGACACCACCTGCGAGCAACCCGGCGCGCCCGCCAACTCGGACGTGCGCAAACTCACCGGGAAGATCGCCGAGGCGTTCATGAAGCCGCTCGACCCTGATTCGGCGCGCCCGCGCGCGCCGCAGCGCTGCCGCTTCCAGTGGGGCAGCTTCATGTTCACCGGAATGCTCGCTTCGTATGGCGAGACGCTCGACTTCTTCGCGCCCGAGGGAATTCCGCTGCGCGCCACGCTGGCGCTCACCTTCAAGGAGGATCGCTACCAGTTCGACCTGGACGAGAGCGTACAGGCGGCGGCGCGCCAGCAGCCGAGCTTCGCCGCCGGCGGCGGTGGACAGAGCGCGGCGCAGGCGACGCAGGCGGCCGGCGGCAACCCGCGCCAGTGGCGCAGCGTGGCCGATCTCAACCAGCTCGAGAACCCGCGCTTCACGCCCGACGGCGGGGTTCTCGTACCGCGTAGTCTGTTTGGCTGAGGAGGCGAGCGATGCCCGTCGTGATCGAAGAACTGACCGCCGAAATCACCCCCGAAACCACCGATGGCGGCGGCGAGGTGCAGCCGGCGGCAAGCGCCGGCGCGGCGGCAACGCTCGAACTGCTCGCCCTGGCGCGCGAACGGGAGGAACGCCTTGCCGTCGACTAGCCCCAGCGCAGCGCTGCTCAGCGCCCGTCCGCGTCTGCGCGTCGACGGTCAGGACCGCGCCAACCTCGGAGAAGCGGCGCTCGCGCTCGAACTGCGCCTGCCGCGCAGCGGCATGGCCAGCGCCGAACTGCGTCTGCTCAACTGGAGCGGCGCCGGTGGTCAGCCGGACTTCGTCTTCCAGGACATCCGGCTTGGCCAGCGCCTCGACGTCCTGCTCGGCGAAGCGGCAACGACGGCCGCCTTCACTGGCGAGATCACGGCGATCGAAGAGCATTACGGCGACGGCGCGCCGCAGCTCGTGCTGCTCGCCGAGGACGCGCTGCACAAGCTGGCTCGCCGGCGCGGCAATCGCGCCTACGAAAACCAGAGTCTGGACGATGTCATTCGCACGATTGCCGCCGACGCCGGGCTGTCGGCCGACGTACAGGCGTCTTCGGCCACCGCCACCTGGCTGCAGAACAACGAGAGCGACCTGGCTTTCCTGCTCCGCCAACTGGCGCCGCTCGACATTGGCCTGCGCCTGCACGACGGCCGCCTGCGCGCACGCGACGAAGAAGCCGACGCACATCCGGTCAGCCTGCGCCCGGGCGACAAGGCCGAACGCATCCGCATCGTCGCCGACCTCAACCGGCAGCCGACGAGCGTTGCCGTCAGCGGTTACGACCTGGCCAGCGCGGCCGAGGTCGACGCCAGCAGCAGCGCCCTCACCCCGGCGCCCGCCGGACAAAGCGCCGCCGCGGCTCTCGGCAACCTCGGCTGGACGAGCGAGTCGACGCTCCCCCATCCCGCCGCGCGCAGCCAGAGCGAAGCCGATGCGCTGGCGCGCAAGCTTTTCCAGCGCGCCGCCCGGCGCTTCCTGTACGGCGAGATCGTCTGCCGCGACACGCCCGAGCTACGCAGCGGGCGCGAGGTCGAACTGGCTGACGTATCGCCGCGCCTGGCCGGGCGCTACCGCGTCGTCGACTGCCGGCACCGCTTCGACGGCGAGAACGGACTGCGCACACACCTGCGCGTGCAGCGTCCGGACTGGACCGTCTGAGGACGAACGATGAACTCGCACACGCTCGGCGCGCTGCATGAACTCCACCTGGCGACGGTGCTCGACAACGCCGACCCCGATTCGCGGGGCCGCCTGCGCGTGCGCCTGGCGGCAACCGGCCTGGAAACCTGGGCGGCAGTGATCGTCGCCAGCGCCGGTTCCGGCTACGGCGTCAGCCTGCTGCCGCGTATCGACGAACAGGTCGTCGTCGCCTTCGTCAGCCCCGACCTGCCGCTGGTCATCGGCGCCGTGTGGGCAGGCGCCAGCAGCCAGGCGAGCGACGCCGCGCCGGTCGACGAGCGCTACCTGATCCAGACGCCGGGCGGCCTGAAGTTCCTGCTCGACGATCAGGCGCCACGCGTGCGTATCGAAACGCCGGCCGGCTATCACCTGACGATCACCGACCAGGGCGCGGGTACGGTCACCATCGAAAAGGGCGGCGAAAAGATCGAAATGGCCGCCGCCGGAATCACCATCAGCACCTCGGCCAAGGTGACCGTGCAGGCGGCCAACGTCGATGTCTCGGCGAGCATGGTCAAGGTCGATGCCGGGATGAGCAAGTTCTCCGGCGTCGTCCAGTGCGACACGCTGATCAGCAACGCGGTCGTTTCGAGCAGCTACACACCGGGAGCGGGCAACCTATGGTAAGCGCGACGAAGCTCCGACCAGCGCCGGCGCGCGCCGGGCACGCGGCGAAACCGCACGCGCCGTGGTTTGCCGGCGAGGGCGAGGGAACGACGCTGCACCGCTATCTCGACGACCAGTTCGTGCAGCGCTTCGTGCAGGAAGCGCAAAGCGGCCGACTGCAGGCCACGCGCGAGCAGGGCTGGTATCAGAGCGACCGCGTCGGGCGCTTCAAGGACTACCCCTTGCTGCGCCTGCCGATGCACCGCGCTTTCTACATCGCCTGCTGCGAAGTGTCGTGCGACACTTTCGGCCAGCCGGCGTACGACCCGGCGCGCGTGCGTTCGGCCGGACTGGTCGTTCGCCGCGGCCTGCCCGGGGCGCAGGCCGAACGCTGGCGGCTGCACGAAGGCGAAGCGAACGGCTGGCAGACCGCCGGCAGCGACCTGGCCGAGGCCGAGCCCGACGAATACCGGCGTTACCTGCAGCGCGGCCTGCTCCAGCCGCGTTTTCCCGAACCGCCGTACAGCGGCGAAGAGACCTACCCGATGCACGCGCTGCTCACGCACAGCCGGGAAAGCGAGACGCGCACGCGCAGTCGGACGCTGCTCTGGGGATATCTGCCGCTCGGCGGCAGCTACCGCGTGCGTGGCGAAGTGCCGATTCCGGCGACGACCGAAGCCGAGCTGGCGCAGGAACTGACCTGGCCATTCGGCACGCGCGACGCGCGCGCCTGGCGGCGTGAAGACAGCCGCCCGGTGCTGTACGGCTACGCCCGGCACGCATTCCACGAGCTGATCGGCGTTCTCCTGCGTTATCGCGTCACCGACGCCGGCAATCCGGACAACGAAGCGCTGCGCACGCTGCTCAGCCAGATCAGCTTCTACGGCGCGCCGCTGGCGCACCCGCCGCAGCCTTACGACCGCTACGGCGAGCCGAACTGGAACGAGCGCGGCCACGACCTGCTCACCTGGCTGACCGGCAGCGAGGCCGCGATCCTCGACTGGCACGCGGCGATCGCCGCCGGCCGCGCTTCGCCGGCGACCAGCCCCTTGCCTTTCCAGGCAACCTCAGGCGGAATCCCGTTCACCACGCCGATCGTCATCGACCTCTACCTGAGCGAGGAACAGGCCGCGTTGCTGCGTCAACTGATCACCGCGCGCGGCCGGCGCGCCATGGCACGCAACGAAGACGGTCTGGCCGTGCCGCGCTTCGCGCAGGGCGAAGACGACATCTTTCACGTCGTTCCTTTCGTTCGCTGGCACGACGAGTGCGGCTGCGAGCGCATCGCCTGGGGCGCGCCCAGCCTGCCTTTTCGCGTTTCGTCGCCGCTCGACCCCGACTTTCAGCGGCCGCAAGCGATCATTCTGCCCCGCCTGGACGACCTCAAGCGCGGCGCGGCGCGCGGCGTCGCGCTGCTCGCTCCGAAGTCGCTGGCCGACAAACTGCTCAAGATTTCACCCGAAATGCCGCCCGCCGAGGGGGGGCCGGGCAATCGCTGCGGCCTGTGCTGGATGATCAGCCTGAGCATTCCGGTCGTCACGATCTGCGCGATGATCATCCTGATGATCCTGATCAACCTGCTCAACCTGTTTCTCGGCTGGCTGCCGTGGGCCATCCTGGCCTTGCCGCGGCTGTGCGGGAAGCTGCTCAAGGAGTGAGAATGGCCGCCCCGCAGCCGCCGATCGTCAGTTTCCCGCTCTTCGACGGGGTCGATGCCGCCGGTCGTCTGCCCTGGCAGGACGGCAACAAGAGCATCCGCGAAGTGATGCTCAACATTCTGCTGACGCGTCCCGGCGAGCGTCTGATGCGCCCCGAATTCGGCGCCGGAATCCGCGACTTCATCCACCATCCGAACAACGAGACGACCCGCGCGCTGATCGCCGACGCGGCGCAGCGCGCGCTGGCGCGCTGGGAACCGCGCGTCAGCGTCGAGGAAGTGCGCGTCGTTGCCGACCCGCAACGTCTGTCGCACATCAATCTGTCGATCCGCTACCGGCTGCGCCAGGACGCCAGCCGGGACACTTTCGATCTGGCCATCGAACTCGGCCCATAGGACGACGATCATGCCCCTGCCGATTCCCGACCTGGACGACCGCCGCTTCGACGACCTCGTCGCCGAACTGCAGCAACGCCTGCAAAGGCACGTTCCCGACCTGACGCAACTGGCGCCGGGCGACCCCGCGTACGCGCTGGTCGACCTTTTCGCCTGGCTGACCGAAACCATCATCTACCGGGCCAATCGCATCCCCGAGCGGCAGCGCCTGGCCTTTCTCAATCTGCTCCAGATTCCGCTGCGCCCGGCGCGCCCGGCGCGCGGCGTCGTCTGTCTCGATCCGCTCGCCGGCTCGGTGCTGCCGCCGCTGGTGCATGCCGAAACGCCGCTGCAGGCGGGTCGCCTGAGTTTTACCACGGTCGGCGAAGTGCAGCCGCTGCCGCTCGAACTGCGCCTGCTCGTCAAGCACGCGCTGGACGCTGCGGCGCTCGCCGCCGAGGGCATCTCGCTCAACCAGTTGCGCGAACAGTACGGCGTCGAGCCGGCCGCTTTCCGGCCGCTCAGCCTGCTCCCCGGGCGCGACCGGCTGACCACCGTGGGCAGCCTCGACGGTGCGCTCTACCTCGCCTGCGCGCTGCCGCGGGCGCTCGTCGGGCACGCCGAACGCGTCCGCCGGCAGATCGCCGGAACGATCCTCAACCTCGCGCTGGCGCCGAACGACGAGATCGACGGCGAACTGGCGGCCAGCGTCTCGCCACGCCGCCTCGCCTGGGACCTCGCCTGGTGGCCGGCGCCCGACGAAAAACCGGGCGAGGTCACCTGGCTGCCGCTGGAAAACGTCGTCGATACCTCACGCGGCGGCCGGCAGACCGGCGTGGTTCGCCTGCGCCTGCCGCGCAGCGCCGATTTCCTGCGCATCAGCGAGGCGGTCGACCCGCAGTACGCCGGTCTCGGCGAAACGCCTCCCGAGCCGCCGGCCGATCTCGTTGCCGGCCAGATGCTCTTCTGGTTGCGCCTCTCCAGTCGCGATGGCGACCCGCTCGAGTTCGCCACGCTCGGCGTCAATGGTGTCGAAGTCCTTGGCCAGGGCGTCGCGCGCGACCGCATGCTGGGCGCCGGTAACGGCCGCCCCGAGCAGGTCTTGCCCCTGCCCGATGCCGGCGTCGACCACCGCGAGGTGCGCGTCGAGGTCGAGGAGGGCGGGCGTTTCGTCGCCTGGCAGCAGGTCGATCACCTCGCCGGTCAGGGGCCCGAGAGTTCGGTCTATACGGTCGACGGCGAGACCGGCAGCGTGCGTTTCGGCGACGGTGTGCGCGGCCGCCGGCCGCCGGTCGGTGCGCGCATCCGCGCCGCCTGGTACCGCTTCGGTGGCGGCAGCGCGGGCAACCTGCCGGCCGGCAGCATCCGCGCGATCGACGGCCATCGGCTGAAGGTGCGGCACGAGTGGCCGACGCGTGGCGGCGTCAACGGCGAAACGATAGACGAGGCCGAGCGCCGCATCCCGGCCTTCCTGGCACACCGCGAGCGCGCCGTGACCGCCGAGGATTTCGCCCTGCTGGCGCGCGACAACCCGCTGCGCCCGCTGGCGCGCGCCGACGCGGTGGCCGGCTTCTTCCCCGGTGCCAATCTCGCCTCGGTGCGGCGCAATCTGCCCGGCGTGGTCAGCGTCTTCGTCCTGCCGCCGGGCGAACCGGCGCTCGGCGGTGCACCGCGGCCGACCGCCGGAACGCTGCGCGAGGTCTTCGAGTACTTGAGCGCGCGCACGCTGCTGGGCAGCGAGCTGTACGTGCTCAGCCCGCAGTACCAGCCGATTTCGCTCGCCGTCTCGCTCGAAGTCATCGACCCGAGCAGCGAGCAACAGGTCTTTCGCGCCGTCGAACAGGCGCTCGTCGCCTACCTCTGGCCCTTGCCACCGCATGGTTTACGCGGCGCCGGCTGGCCGCGCGGGAGAAGCGTCGAGATCAACGAGTTGCGCACGCAGGCCGGGCGCGTCGACGGCGTCGAAGCGGTCAATGGCTTGCGCCTGTTCTACCAGGATCTGACGACGCTCGCCTGGCTCGAACTCAGCGACCGGCAGGCGCTGCCGCTCACCGATTACCAATTGCCCGAGCTGATGGCGGTTGCCTTGCAAGCCGGCGAGGGCCAGCCGGCACCGCCGCGCGCTTTCGCCCCGGGCAGCCTCGTCCTGCCGGGTGCGGCCAGCGGCAGCACCGGCAGTTCGCCGACCGGCCGCGCCGTGCCGGTGCCGGTCATTCCCGACGTCTGCTGAGTCATGGATAGCAACGGCACCCGCTTCCTGCTGCTCGCCGGCGCGGCTGATTTCCACCAGCGCAGCCGGCAGTGCGTCTGGGACGCCGAGGCCGGCGCGCTGACCCTCGCTCCCGCCGGCGAGCCGCGCCTGCCGCGCCTGCCGGTCGACGAGGCGCTGGCGCTCTGGCGCGGGGCGACGCCGTACGTGCTCGACGACCACGGGCAGATCGCCCGCCTGTCGGCCGACCGCCGGCGCGTCGAGTTTGCCCTCGGTTGGCCGACGACCGTCTGGGACGTCGTGCGCGCGGCACGCGTGCCGGGTGACCCGGCGGCAGGTGACCTCGCCGGTGCCACGCTCGATGCGGTCGATGCCCCGCCCGGTTGCACCTTCACCGATCTCCACCTGGGCGGCAGCGGCCTGCTCGCCGCGCCGTTCACCGACGGCGGCAGCGTGCATGGCGTGCTTGCCGTCCATCTGCGCCACCGCTGGCAGGCGCGCTGTCCGACGCCGATCGGCGCCGTGCGCGCCTGGGTCGACGCGGCCGATCAGGTCTGGCTGCTCGCCGCAACCGATCTGATGCTGTGTACCGGAGCGCCGCTCTTGCAGCCCTACACGCCGCGCGCCGATCGTTTCGAGCCGCTCGTCGTCGAGCCCGACCCGCTGCGCTGCGTCTGGCAGCAGACGCTGCCCGGCCAGCGTGGCGTGCTGGCGCTTGCCGCCGACGACGAGTCGCTTTTCATCCTGGCGCTCGCCGTCGAGGGCAACGACGCAGCGCCGCGGCAAGTCGTCTTTGCGCGCCCGCTGGCGCCCAGCGCGACGGCCGCCTTTTCCCAGCATGCCTTGCCCGAAGAACTGCCGCTGGCGGTCGATCTTGCCGCGCTCGGCGGGCAGCGAGTCATTCTCCTGCCGCCGCTGGAAAACGGCGCGGCGCGCACGCTGCGGCGCGACTGCCCGGTCGTCTCGCTCGCCACGCCGACTGCCCGCCTCTTGCCGGAGCGCTGGCCGCGGCGCAGCGAGGCCGGCGTGCGCTTCGTTCGGCAGCGCGACAATCTCGTCCGCCAGCTCGCCGACGACGGCGTGCATCGCCTCTACCGGCTGGCGCAGGCGCGTTACCGGCCGAGCGGCCGGGCGCTGCTCGGCGAACACCCGGCGCTCGATTCGGGCACGCCGGGCGTGCTCTGGGACCGCGTCTATCTGGAAGCAAGCATTCCGCCCGGCTGCACGATAGACGTCGGCGCGCGCGCGGCGGACGACTGGGACGCGCTGGCCGACGACGCAGACGATCTCTACGAGGCACAACCCGCGCCGCTGTGGTCGCCGCTGGCGAGCGAACTGCCCTTCGCGACCGGTCGAGCGGCGCCGCTTGCCGGTCGCTCGGGTCTCTTCGAAGTCCTCCTGCAGCGGCCGAACGGCGCCGTCCGCGAAGTGCGCGGGCGCTACCTGCGGCTTGTCCTGCGGCTGAGCGGCGACGGCCGGCACAGCCCGGCGATCTACGCGTTGCGCGTCGCCTACCCGCGCTTCTCGTGGCAGACGCACTATCTGCCCGATCACTTCCAGCAGCAGGAAGCGCCGTCTGCCCGTCTGCCGGCTGAAGCGGTGCCGGCCAACGGCGCTGACCTGCGCGAACGCCTGCTCGCCTGCTTCTACGGCGTCCTGACCCCGCTCGAAGATCGCATCGCCGCTGCCGAGACGCTGCTCTACCCGCACGCTGCGCCGCGCGCGTGGCTGCCCCGCCTGGCCGAAATGCTCGGCACGCGGCTACGCCCACACTGGTCCGAGGAGCGCCAGCGCCGCTGGCTGTCGGCGCTCGGCCGCCTGCAGGCGCACAAGGGCAGCTTCGCCGGCCTCTGCCAGGCGCTCGACCTGATCACCGACGGCGCTGTCGGCCGCGGCCAGGTCGTTCCGGTCGAGCTTTTCCGTCTGCGCCGGACGCTGGCCACCGTGCTCGGCGTTTCCTTCGACGACGCGCGTCACCCGCTGACCTTGGGTACCGGGCAGTCGGGCAACAGCATCGTCGGCGAAACGCTGATTCTCTCTGCCGACCAGGCGACCGAAGTGCTGGCGCTGTTCGCCCCCGGGCTGGCGCCCGAAGGCAACGAACGCGAGCAGGTCGAGCACTTTTTCGACGAGTACGCGCGCCGCATGACGGTCGTCCTGCACGGTCCGGCGCGGGCTCTGCAGACGGTGGTCGAGGAAGTGCTGCCCGAACTCGTGCCGGCGATCGTGCAATGGAACGTCGTGGCGAGCGAACATCCCTTCGTTCTCGGCCTGTCGCCGCTGTTGCGCATCGATACCTATCTTGAAACCCAGCCGCCGCCGGCGCGCGTCCGCCTGGACGAAAGCCGGCTTGGCCGGGGTGATCTGCTGCAAAACACGGTAGCCTTGTCGCCCGAAAACGCGCGACCGATGGCGCCGATCGACCCTCGAGGAGACTGGGCATGAGCCAGGCCGACGAAAACGCCGTCACCGATTCCAGCCTTGCCGCGGATGGCCATTTCGACGACGCGCTGCGCCGCGTCAGTTTCGAACCGGGAATGCTGCTCGGCATCGAAGCGACGCGCGCCGAACAGGACTACCACCGCCGGCGGCACAACCGGCACGCCTACTGGCTGCACGGCGCGGGAACCGTGGTCGGCCTGCGCGTCAGCGTGGACGGCGCCGATCCCGGGAACGACACGAGCCAGGTCAGGGTCCGCCTGATCGTCAGCCCAGGAATCGGCGTCGACGGACTGGGGCGCCAGGTCAGCGTCTTCGAACCCTACTGCATCGACCTGCGCGCCTGGCTGACCACCGTCCATGCCGACGCGGACGCCTGGGCAGCGCTCATCCGCGACGGCTACGACGAGACCGACAAGCTGCTCTGGCTGAAGGTGACGATGCGCTACCAGGACTGCCCGAGCGGTCTGCAGCCGGTGATGGCGACGGCGATCAACGCCGGCACCGACCCGGTCGGGCCCAGCCGCATGCAGGACGCCGTGCTCTACGAACTGGTCGCCGAGCGGCCGGCCGACCTGGCGTCGCGCGCCCACCCCTTTGCCGCGCACAACGGACTGCGCGACTACGCCGAAATTTCCGATCGGCTCGCCGCCGGCGAGCAACAGCGGGTGGCCGACGCGAGCGGCGGCACGCGTGCGCAGCTCGAACTCGGCGCGCGTCTGCTCTACGCGCTCGGCGACGACAACCAGGCGCTGCGCACGCGCGAATCGTTCACGCTGAGCGCCGCCGAACTGGCGCGTACGCTGCTTGCGCGCGTCTCGCTGCGGCTTACCGACGAGCTCGACCTGATCGTCAATCCGCGCCGGATCAGCATCGACAACCTGGTCCGGCCTTTCCTGTTCAATGCCAGCACGCTGGCGCGTCTGCTCCGCGATTGAGGTCATCATCATGGCGATCACCATCAACTTCGAGCCCTTTGCCGGCGGCACCAGCGGTCCGACCGGCAACCGGCTGGGCAGCATAGACCCCCGCCTGTCGCGCACGAACTACTTCGACGGCCAGTTGCTCAAGGCCTCCGACCTGACGCGCGATCAGATCTACCTCGACGAGCGCCTGCTCGAACTCGGTCAATCCTTCGGCAGCGGAATCGCCGAAGGGCTGGAACTCAGCCTGGTCGACGACCACCTGCTGCGCGTCGGACCCGGCCTGGCGATTGCCCCGTCCGGGCGCGTCCTGCAGCTCAGCGGGCGCACTCTGCAGGCCGACCTGCAGAACAGCGCGCTGATCGCGACGCTCAATCAGGGTGCTTACCGGCGCTTCGAGCGCGGCCTCTACGCGGTCGCCCTGCAGCATGCGGAAGTCATCAGCGGCGTCGCCGAGGCGTATCCAGCCGACCTCGCGAGTCGTCGCCAATGGCGCGTCAGCGCCTTCTCGGAAGGCGTCGAGCTCGTCCTCGTAGCGCTTCCCGTGCCGCTGCCACGCGGCAACGGGCTTGCCGTACGCGCCGCGCTGGCGCGCGAGCTGGTGCAGGCGAGCGGCCGCCTGGCCTTGCCAAGCGACGACGCGATTGCGCTCGGCCTGCTCGCTATCGAGCAGATGCGTCCGCAGTGGCTCGATCTCGCGCTGGTTCGCCGGCCCTTGCGTTCGCCGCTCGCCGGCGAGGCGGTGCAGCTTGACCTCGCGGCGCACTACCGTGAGCTGTTCGAAGATGTCGTCGCCGTACGCCAGAGCGCCGGCCAGCGCGGCGGCTTTGCCGCCAGCCAGTACTTCCGCCTGCTGCCGCCGTGCGGCCCCTTGCCCAAGGCAGCGATCGACCCGGTCGCCGGCACGCAGACCTTCTTCCCCAAGGAATACGACGTGGGAATCGCGCCGGTGCGGCGCAGCGACCTGCCGCGCCTGCTTGCCGATTCGTCGCTGCTCGCGCCGATCGACCTCGAACGCGATCAGGACATCGACCTGATGGTCCTCGTGCCGCTCGACGAACAGGCGTTCTCGCTGCGCGCGCGCCAGCTCGAAGCCGACCCGAACGTCGGTGCGACCGGCAAGACCGGTCTGCTTGCGCGCCTCGACGTGCTCGCGCTGCGCCTGTTCGCGGCGCCGCGCGTGCATCGCCTGGACACCGACGCAGCGGTCTGGAAGCAGATCTGGGAGCGCGTCCCGGAAAACGACGTGCTCTTCGTCCGCCGCCCGCCGCGCACCGCCGAAACGAACGTCTCGGCGGTCGTCCTGGCGCGCGGCTTCGCGCTGCCCGCGCTGGAACAGGGGCTGCCGCCCGACCTGGCAGGGCTCGAAGAACAGCTCGACAGCGCGCTCGAACGCACCGGCGAGGCAGAAGCCGCCGCCGGCCGTCTGACGCAGACCAACGCCGAGTTGCGCGCCCGCATCGGCAAGTTGGAAGAATCGCTGGCGCTGGGCAGCGACACGCGCCTGAGTGACGCGCTGGCCCGCGTGCAGGTGCTGGAAAACGATCTCGCCGAGGCGCAGGCCAGGCTGGCGACGATGATTTCCGGCGAGCGCAACGCGGCCATCCTGGCCACCGCGCTCGCCGCATCGAGCGACAAGATCAGCGAGTTGCAGGACGAACTGACGCTGCTGCGCAAGCAGCTCGACGAAGCGCGCAACGACCACAGCCTGGATGAAGCGACGCGCCAGCAGATCGAGCAACTGACGCAGGCACTGGCCGCCAGCGAAGAGCAGCGCGGCACGCTCGCGCAGGAAGCCGGGCGCAGCCAGGCGCTGCTCGCCGAAGCACGTCTGACGCTCGAACGAACAGCCGCCGAACTGGCCAGCGCGCGCAAACGGATCGAAGAACTCGGCAACGCCGGCGGCGCTTCCGACGAGGCGCTGCAGGCTGCGCGCAACGAGATCAGGGAACTGCAGGCCAAGCTGGATGCGGCCAACATACAACTTGTGACGACCCGCGTGCAGCTCGACAAGGCGCTGAGCGACACGGATAGCGCGCGGCGCGATGCGCAAAGCGCCAACGAAGCGCTGTCGAAGAATCTGGCGACGATCGATCAACTGCAGGCGCAGCTCAACACGCAGACGGCGCTGGCCAACAAGGCGCAAGCCGACCTCGAGGCGGCGCGCAAGAGCCTGGCCAGCGCGCAGGCCGAACTCGTCCGCCGGGTCGATCTGCGCGCCGAATTTTCCTTGCCCGAGATCGCTCGCCTGCGCGGCGCGAAAGCGCTCACCGCCGAGAAGCTCGACGATCGGATCGGCGACCAGACGGCGGTACGCCTGGCCGTCATCGAGATCCTGCTGCTCGTCGAACGTCGCCACGACGAGCTTCTTTGGGCCTCGCTCGAAGAAATCGGCGAGGTTCCGAAGCGCTTTCCCGACTTGCGCAGCCAGTTGGGCAAAATGCTGGTGGCCAACCAGCTCAGTGTGCCCGAAGTCTTCGTCGAAATCGGCGGCAACTTCGGGCTGTCGGCCGATCTGGTCAAACGTTGGCGCGAGCTCGTCGGCTGAACGTCGGCAGACAGAGGAGAACGGGCATGAGGCGAATCATTCACCTGCAGGTCCCCGAAGCGGGTCGCGACGATCCGCGCAAGCTCAACCTGTTTCCCGGGCGGGCGCTCTCCGAGCGCGAATTCGAACTCCTCCAGGCCTACGTCGACGACCGCGTCGCGCCGCTCGTCCGCCTGCTCCCGGCGGGAATCGTCGGCGGCCTGCAACTGCAGATCAGCGGCGGCGGCAGCGCTACCCGGCTGCGCGTTCAGCCTGGCCAGGCGGTTGGCGGCGGCGGCCAGCTCGTGCGCCTGTTCTACCCGCTGGAAACCGACTGGCCGGCGCTCGCCGAACAGGCCGAGCGCGACGCCGACTCGCCCTTGCTCGACGGAATCTACTTCCTGACCCTGCGCGCCAGCGTGCAGGAAATCGATTCGGCGACCGAACTGCAGCCGGCAACCCGGCGCGAAGTCGATCCCTTGCGCGATCGCCGCCTGGAAACGGTGATCATCCCCGGCCTGCAGCGGGTCAGCGTCAACTCGCGCTGGCTGGCGATGCGCCAGGCCGAAATCGCCAACCGCGTCTGCGTCGAGTTCCTCACGCGCAGCCCCTTCGAGGCGACGGCGGGTGCCGTTCCGCTGGGACTGGTCAAGGTCGTCGCCCGCCGGCCGGAGTGGATCGACGCCGTCGCCGGGCGCTATCTGGCGGAAGACGATGCGGCGTATCGCACGCTGCTGGCGCACACAGCGACCGTCTGGCAGAGGCTGTTGCGCGACAACCCGCGCGTGCAGGCGCTGCTCGAGGGCAGCAGCACGCAGCGCCCCGATCTCGCCGAATTGCTCGGCATTCCCTATCTGCCGGCGGCCGGGCCGCTGCCGCAGTTCCTCGTCCAGGACCCGGCCGGCAACCCGCCGCGGCTGGTTTTTGCCGCGCGCGACCTGGGGATCGACCTGATTCCGGTCCCCGCGAGCACGGTGCAGGGAATCATCGCCGAAGAGCTGCCGCGCGGCACGATCGACCTGATCCACGCCCGGCACGAGCGGATTCGCCTGCTCCTGGCGATTCCCGACCTCGAATTCCGGCACGACCTGCTCGACCTGCCGCCGCGCGATCTGGAACTCGAACGCCAGCTCTTCCTGCGCTATAACCAGGCCGCGCACGACTGGAGCGACTGGCGCAGCCAGTGGCAGCAGCTCTTCGGTCGGCTGAGCGCCGACGCACTGCGTGCCGCGCAGGCGCCGGCGCTCGTTGCCGCGCCGCTGGCGCCCGACGCCTACCGCGACCAACTGGTCGCCGAACGCCGCCGCGCGCTGCCCGACGACGACCTTCCGCTGCCCGAACCCTGGCTGTCGCACGTCCAGGCGCCGTATCGCGGACGAGCGGTGCCGCCGGCGCCCGATCTGAGCAGCGACGGCCTGCTGCATCAGCGCGCGGCGCTGCAAGAGCAGATCAGCGCGCTCGAAGGCGAACTTGCCGAGAGCTTTGCCCTGCTCAACGAAGTCGGCGACTACCTCGGCCTGCAGCGCCAGCAACTCGACGCGCTGACCCTGTCGTTCAGCGCGCTCGCCGGTGGCGTCAGCGGCGACGGCAGTGGTCTCAAGCTGATGCGCTGGGCGCAATCAGGGGCGCTCACCCCCGATTTGACGAACAGCGTGCAATCGACTGCGGGAGGCAAATGATGGCCCAGATACCGCTCAACTCGCTGCTCCAGTCGGCGACCAACCTCAACCTGGGCAGCCAGTTGCAGACGGCCGCGATGGCCGCCGAGTTGCAGATGAACAGCATGATCGGCGAGACGGCGAAGCAGACCGCCCCCACGCCCGCCGCAGCCGCGGCGGTCGAGCCGCTCGTCCAGCCGACCTTCTCGAAAGCGGCCGACAGCTACGGCGTCATGCGCCACATCGACCCGGTGCGCGACCATTTCCTGAATGCGCGCGTCGGCATCGAGACGCTGCGCCGGATCGCGCTCGAGGGCGTCGGCAGCAAGTCGCGCTCGCTCCTCCAGCGCGTCGAGGACTACCTGAAGAAGCACCTGCCGGAGGCCGAGTATCTCGCCTTGATGAGCCAGCTCGGGATCGAGAAGGGGGCGCCGACGACGCTGCTCAAGAAAGCGCTGCCGACGCTGGGCAGCAAGTTCCGCGTTCCGCTGCGCGAGAAGCCGGAAGCACCGAACGCCGTCGAACTGGTCGAGGTCGAGCACAACACGCACTCGGCGCTGTTCGGCGCCGGCGCCGTGATCAGCGACGACATACGCAGTATCGAGGCGCTGCGCCTGGCGCTGATCAACGTCCGCCGCCGGCAACAGAAGGCGCTTGCCGACGCGCAGGCCGACCTGGCCGAAATCGAGGCGCGCATCCCGGGCGAGCAAAACCGGCTCGGCGTGCTCGAGCGGACGCGCAGCGAAAGCCTCGACGATTACCTGGTCGCCCAGCGCCTGCTCGTCGACCACTGGCGCAACGTCGAAGAAGCGCACCGCCAGCGGCGCCGGGTGATCGAAAGCAACGTCGGTCTGTTCTACGTCAAGCAGCGCGAAACGCCGCTTACCCAGACCTTGCCCGATCCGCTCGAGCTGCGCTTCGCTTCCGCCGACGATCTGGTACCCGGCTGCGCCAACCGCGCGACGCCGCTGGCCGAGGAGCTGGAACCCTTCATGCAAGCCGTGCTCGACATTCCGGTGGCCGACTGGGCGATGCTGCACGAGCTTTCGCACCTGTTGCCCAGCCGCACGCGGCTGGAAAGAATGGTCGTCGCGCGCCGCCAGCGTGTCGCGCTGCGCCTTGCCGAAACCACCGTTGTCCCGGCCGGCGCCTTGCAGGGAATCGTCGCGCAGAATCGCGCGCTGCTCGGCGACCTCGCCGGGCGACCGTTCACCGCTTCGACGATGCGCGAGCTGCAACTGCAGGGGCACCTGATCCTCGCCCTCGAAGACCTGCTGGCTGGACCGGTTCCGCTGCTGCGCGAGCCGGCGCGTGCGTTGCACCAGCGTCTCGACGCCGCCGCCGGCTGCCTGCTGGCGCGCTTGCGGAGCATCAGTCCGTCGCTCCGCCTGGCCTGGGCGCGCGCCGCCGAGGCCGATCGCCTGGCGGTCGACACGCCCGAGCAGTGGCCGGGAATCGCGCTGGCCGAAGCAGCCGATTTCAACGGCATCCGCACGCTCGCCGAGCTGGTCGCCTGGTGGTTCCGGCAACTGCACGCGGAAGCGGGCGGCGCGGCGCGCACGGCGATGCGCAACTTCGTGCGCGCCTGCCTGCTGCTCGCGGTCGGCGACGACCCGGAGGAACTCCTGCACGGCCAGTTGCGCACGCTGCCCGGGCGCTTCCGCGTCGGCGAGGCGCTGCGCCTCGAGCTCAACCGCGTTCCGTCCCCCGGTGCCGAGCTGCAACTGGTCGACGACCGGCAGCGCGTGATCGGCCTGCTGCGCGTGGACGACCACGACGCGAACGGCACGCTCGCCTCGATCACCCAGGTGCTCGACGCCAGCGCCAGCCTGAGCACCTCGTTCCGCGTTTCCGGCGCCCGCAAGGCGTAAGGGGAACAACGTGGCGGCCGCCCAGGTGACGCTCGCGCGCGTCGAAATGCGCGGCAGTCGGGCCGCCGTCTCGCGCGGCCGGGCGCCGCTGCTCGCCGCGCTCGACCGTGCACCGTGGCCGGAGGTCGGCGCCGAGCGGCTGCTCTTCATCCGCCACCTGAGTCTGCGCGGCACGCCGCAGGACATCGCCTGGCACGCAGCGGAGGCGACGCGCCAGCTCGCCGCGCAGTCGGTCGACGCCTGGCTGCCGGCGGCCGATCAGGCCGCGGCGGTGCACTTTGCCTCGCGCGCCGCGCAGCGCGCCTGCCTGCTCGTCGATCTGCTCGCCGGACGCGCCGGCGAGCGCTGGTTCTGGCGGCGCGAACAGCGGCTGACCCGCTTGCCGCCTGGCTCGGCGATTGTCGAACTGCTCGCCGAAGAGCCTCTGCTCAGCGCCGAAATCCTCGCTCGCGTCGAGCGCACGCCGTTCGCCGGCGCCTTCTGGCGGCGGCTCGACAACGCCGCTGCCGGACAGATCGTCGGCGCGATTGGCCAGGCCACCGGATGGGCTTTGCCGGCTGCACCGGCGGCCGCCGAGCGGCTCGTCGCGGACGCGGGTCTGCGCGCGGCACTGGCGCAGGCGCCGGCATCCTGGCATTGCCTGTTCGGGCGCGCCGCTGGCGAAGCGGTCGTGCAACTGGCGGCGCTGCTCCTCGCCTGGCAACGCTTTCCGGCGCTGCTCGGCACACCGCATGGTGCGCGCCTGCGGGCTGCGCTGGCGTACGGGATCGCCCACGGCACGGCTGCCGCCGATCTGTCCGAGGCTGGCCGAACGCCGCCGCGCGCCGCCGGCGCTCGCTCGACCGAGACCGATACAGCCCTGCCCGAGCGAGGCGCAGCCGCTTCCGCAGCGCATCGCGCGGGCGCGCCGGCAGCGCGCGCCGGGCAAGGCGGGCGCGAACCGCCGGTCTTGCCCGCGGCGCCTGCCGCCGCGGCCAGCGTGGCGACTGACCTGGCGCTGCCGGCAGCGAGCGAAAGCCCGCCGCGCCGGCCAGCGGCTGCACCGGCGCGCGCCGCGGCGCCGTTCGCCGCAGCGCCAGCGACCACAGGCGAATCGGATGCTGTGCGCCGCCTCGCGGCCGACGACTCCGCGGCGCCGGCGCTTGCCGCCGAACACGACTTCCTGACCCGATGCGGCGGCCTTTTCTATCTCCTCAACTTTCTCGCCCTGGCCGCCGTCCAGGCCCGCCTTGACGAGCGCGCGCCCGCCGCCTGCGGCTGGCGCTGGCTGGTGCGCCTGGGCTACTGCCTCGGCCTCGTCCCCGACCCGCCGCTCGCCGGCTTCCTGGCCGTTGAGATCGGTCTCGACGATCCGGGTGAACTCGCCACGCTGCCGCCGCTGCCCGCCGAAAGCGCTCTGCTGCAGATCGGGATGGCGCGCTACGGCCCGCTTTTCAGCGTCGCCGAACATTACCTGCGCGCGGCGCGCGTCGTCGTCACGCGCAGCCACGTTGACGTCCATTTCCGCCTGGCCGACGCCAGCCTGCCGGTGCGGCGTGCCGGACTCGACGTCAACCCCGGCTGGCTGCCCTGGCTGGGTCGCGTGGTCAGCTTCCATTACGGCAGCGGCGACGCGCCGCCGCCCGGTTTCCCGCCATGAATGCGCCGGCGACGCCGGCCGCGGTCGCCGTGCCGGCGCTCAACCGCGCTTTCGTCTACGCCGGTCTGGCGCGTTTCGCCGGCGAGCGCCTGGGCGCGCCGTCGGCGGTCTTCGAGAGTCTGGCCGGTGACGGAGAACTCTACTCGCTGCTCGCCCAGGCGCCCGGCGACTGGCTCGGCGCCTGCCGCGAGCTGGCGCTGCGCGCGCCGCAGATGCCCGGTCCCTGCGGCCGCATCCTGCACGACTTTCGCCTGCAGTTGCACGAGTGGTTCGCTTTCGCGCTCGCCGGCGAGGCCGAAGCCAGCCACCTGATCAATCTGGCGCTCGCCGAACTGCAGGCGCCAGCCGACGAGACGCGGCCCAGCCTGCATCTGCTGGCAGAACTCAGCCAGGCGCTCTTTGCCCTGCCGCTGCCGCCGCTGAGCTGGCCCAACCATCCGCTGGTGCGGGCGCAACTGGCGCGCATCGCCGGCGACGACGCGCTGCCGCTCGCCAGCCTGCACGTTTCCCCGCGCCTGTGGGCGCTGTGCTGCGGCGACCGGCAGGTCTGGCGCGAGTTGCGCTCGCTCGCCAGCGATCCGGCGATTGCCCTGCCGGCGCAACTCGAGCAAACGCTGCCGGCGATCGTCGCCAGCCTGCGCCAGGGCGCAGCGCCGCTCGTCGTCGTGCGCGGCGCGCGCGCCGCCGGTCTGGCGCTAGCTGCGCGCCTGGCGGCCGGCGCCGGACTGCACGCCGTCGAATGCGACGCGGGCGAGTGGAACAGCCGGCCACTGCTCGCCGCCGCTTGCCGCTACGCCGGCTGGCTACCCGTTCTGCCGCTGGCGCTCGGGCCAGGCGAGAGCTTCTCGCCGGCGGCGACGGCGCTCGGCCTGACGCCGATCGTCATCGTTGTCGGAGTCGACGGCACGGTAGAGGTCGCCGATGCGCTGGAGATCGTCATCCCGTCGCTCACCCTGGACGAACGTCGGCGTGCCTGGCAACAGGCTCTGGGGCCGGACGCCGCGCCGGCGCTCGCCGAATGCGCGCAGCTCGACGGCGCGACGATCGCCGCGCTTGCCGGGCGAATCCGCCGCGCTGCAGCGGGCGACGACGCGCCGCCCGACCTCGGCCATCTGCGCCAGGTGCGGCTGGGCTTTGCCGCCGAGCGGCTACGTCTGCTGGCGCAGCCGCTCGCGCGCGAGGTCGGCGCCGACGCGCTCGTCCTGCCGCCGGCAACGGAACAGCAGTTTGCGCAGTTGATTTGCCGCTGCCGCCGGCGCGAGCGCCTGTGGACCGGCCTCGGCCCGAGCCTGGCGACGCCGACCGCCGGCGTACGCGCGCTCTTTGCCGGCGAAAGCGGCTCAGGCAAGACGCTCGCTGCGTGCCGGCTGGCGAGCCAGCTCGGCGCGCCGCTCTACCGCGTCGACCTGGCCGCGGTGATGAACAAGTACGTCGGCGAAACCGAGAAGAACCTCGGCCGTCTGCTCGACGAAGCCGCCGCGCTCGACATCGTCCTCCTGATCGACGAAGCCGATGCGCTCTTCGGCCGGCGCAGCGAAGGCAAGGAGACCGGCGAGCGCTACGCCAACATGATGACCAACTTCCTGCTGACGCGCATTGAAAGCCATCCGGGAATCGTCGTCCTGACGACGAATGCGCGCAATCGCCTGGACGCCGCGTTCACCCGACGCTTCGACGCGATCATCGAATTCCCGCTACCCGGCGTCGACGAGCGCTACCGCCTGTGGCGATCGCACCTCGGCGCGCGCTCGCCGAGTGACGACGACTGTCGGCTGCTCGCCAGTTACAGCGACCTGCCCGGCGGCCATATCCGCAACGCCGTGCTGCACGCGGCAGCGCTCAGCCAAACCGCGCCCGGGCAGCCGGTCGAACTGGTCCTGCTGGTCGCTGCGCTGGCCAGCGAATACCACAAGCTGGGCCGCACGCCGCCGCCGCAGCTCGCCCAACTCGCCGCGCGCGGAAACGGAGGATAAGCATGGCCAGCGTAACCCAGGCGCGCCGCTCGGCGCTTTCCCGCGCACCGGCGGGCAAGCCACAAGACAACACGCGCCTGCGGCGCGCCGCCGCGGCGAATGCGACGAAGGGCAAGGCACCAGCCTATCTGCAGGCGAAATTGGCGATGAGCACTCCCGGCGACGCGTCCGAGCAGGAAGCCGAACGCGTCGCCCGACAGCTCGCGCGCAGTCCGCGCGCGGCTGCCGCGCCGGCTGCCAAGGCGAACGCGCCGGCAGCGGGCACCGGCAGCGAGCGCGTGCAGCGCGCCAGCGTTGCTCCTGGCGTCGAGCCGCCGGCGCCCGCGGTGATTGCCCCGCTTCCTGCCGCCGAGCAGATCCAGCGGGCAGCGGCGGCGCCAGGCGTCGAGGCAGACAAGGTGCAGCGTGCCGGCGTTCTGCAACGCACCGAGGAAACGCCGGCGGCGAACGCGACGGCGGTCAGCGAGGCGACCGAGCAGCGCATCGAGGCGCGCCGTGGCAGCGGCAGCCCGCTGCCCGAGCAGCTGCGCGTCGAGATGGAAGGACGCTTCGCCAAGGATTTCACCGACGTTCGCGTGCACACCGACAGCGAAGCACAGGGCTTGTGCGCCGAAACCGGCGCGCGCGCCTTCACGGTCGGCAACGACATCTTCTTTGCCCCGGGCGAATTCGACCCGGCGAGCGATGGCGGGCGCCAACTTCTGGCGCACGAACTGACGCACGTCGTCCAGCAGGCGCACACGGCGCGCCGCCTGCAGCGTAACGGTACACCGCCGCCGACGGGTGGCGGCGGCACGGGCACGCCTGCGCCGGCTGGCGGGAGCGGCGAGTTCACCCTCTCCGACGGCACCGTGATCGATCGCGTCCCGCGCAGCTATCCGGGCAGCGACACCGAGCGCAAGCGCCTGCAGTTGCCGGAAGTCAGCCTGCCGACGTTCAAGGAGCGCAACCGCGACCGCTTCCCGGCGGTCCTCGCGCTGCGCCCGGGCGCGCGCGGCGTCACCCGGCAGGGTGAATTCTGGCGCGACTCGGTACGCCGGTCGGTCAGCCGCCTGCTCGAAGCGAAGAAGGACACGGCGCGGATCAGCGGCGGCTACCACCGCGACAGCGATACCTACTTTTTCCGCGCGCAGCGCAACCCGGAGTTCGTCCTCTTCGGCAACTCCGAACAGATTCTCGAAGCCAACATGGTTCCCTTCTGGGACGAAGGCGGCCGGCCGTCGGCGTACCAGATCGACCACATGGTCGAGGACCAGCTGGTCAATCCGGACGACACCTCGTATGGTGGGCTGTCGTCGGCCGATCGCGCGTCCAACTTCGAACTGCTCGACGCCACCGCCAACGGCTCGTCGGGAACCCGCCTGAACGCCGAAATCGACCGCCGGCTGCGCCGCGCCGTCAGCCTTTTCGCCAGCGAGCACCCGGGCGAGCCACCGCTGCGCTTCGAAGCGCTGCGCCGCTGGGGCGCCTACTACGTCAACTTCATGAGCCATCCCTTCGACCTTGGCGGCACTGCCGGCAATCCGCAGAACTTCTGGTCGCACCGGGCGATCCTGCAGGGCCAGGCGCTCAACGTCCTGGTCCCGATGACCGGCGACCAGATGCGCCGGCTCAACCGCGAGGACGAACCCGTCGTCTTCACCTCGGCGCAGGGCGGCGTGCCGCGCTACGTCCGCCAGTCGGCACTGCCCATCCGCAACTGGCTGCCGCGGGTCAACCTGACCGGCATCGAAATCACGCCCAACCCGGCAAGCGCGGAAACCGCCGGCTGGCTGACGGTCAGCGCCTACGGCGCGGAAGACGCGCGCGCCGGCGCCGTCGCCGCCACCTATCCCGACATGCGCTGGCGCCTGAAGCCCGTTCCCGGCATGTACGGCGGCGCGATCGACGCCGAGTACATCAAGGAAAACTATTTCGGCGCGCGCAGCAGCCTGCAGTTGCCCGGCCTCAGCCCGATCGCCTTCGACAGCCTCAGCCTGAGCGAGCGCGGTCTGCGCGCCGAAGGCCGCGTCCTCCCGACGGTCCCCTTCGTCGGCAACGCCGACATCCGGATTCTCGTCACCGGCGCCGAGATCCAGTTGCGCAAGACCTTTCAGGGCAGCGAGCTGACGCTGCCGCCGCCTTTCGCCTTGAAGGACACTTCGCTGGCCGTCTTCTTCAGCTCGGCGCGCGGTCTCGGCGTCGAGGGGCGCGCCGACTTCGAAGTCAATCGCCTCGGTACCGGCTACCTCGAAGCAGCGGCAAGCACCGGCCAGGGCTTCGAACTCGCCGGCGGTTTCGACTTCGACAGCCAGCTCTTCGACCGCGCCAGCATCGAAATGTGGTACCGCAACGAGCAGTTCGGCGCCGCCGGCGACCTGGCGATCACCTCGCCGAACAAGGTGCGTGGCATCCGCGCGGCCAGTCTGCACATCGACTATCAGGCCGGCCGCTTCGCCGCCAACGGCAGCGTCGATCCCGACATCCCCGGCGTCCAGCAGGCCGGCCTGCGCGTCGAGTATTCAGAGACGGAAGGCCTGCTGATCGGCGGCAACCTGCGCCTGTCGGCCAACCCGGCGATCCGCTCCGGATCGATCGACGTCACCGTGCGCAAGCCGCAAGACACCTGGCGCGTCGCCGCCACCGGCAGCGCGCAGCCGGCGATTCCCGGCCTCAACTCCGACCTCACCGTGAGCTACGACGACGGCGCGTTCAACGCCGCTTTCCGCGGCACCTTCCAGCGCGGGATGCTCTCCGGCACCGTCGAGGCCGGCGCGACCAACCGCACGCTCGACGGCAACGGCCAGCCGACCGGCCCGGCCGCGCCGGAAGCGCCGATCATCGTCTATGGCAGCGGCTCGGCAACGCTGCAGATCGCGCCCTGGCTGCAGGGAACCGCCGGCATCCGCTTCGCGCCGAACGGCGAAGTCACCGTCTCCGGCGAAATCGGCCTGCCCGCCGCGCTGCAGATTTTCCCGCGGCGCGAGATACGGCGCACGCTGTTCGATATGGCGACGCAAATCCCGATCGTCCCCGGCATCGTCGCCGAAGTCGGCGGCAACCTCAGCGCGCAGGCCGGCATCGGCCCGGGAGCGCTCGACCAGTTGCGCATCGGCATCGAATACAACCCGGCGCACGAAGAAAACACGCACGTCACCGGCGACGCACACCTCAACGTCCCTGCCGACGCCGGCGTCCGCCTCGGTGCACGCGCCGGCATCGGCCTCGGCATCACCGGCGCCAGCGCCACCGGCGGCCTCGAACTCGGCGGCACGCTGGGCATCGCCGGCGCCGCCGAGGCCGGCGTGCACATCGACTGGATGCCGGCGCGCGGTCTGCAAGTCGACGCCGAAGGCTACCTGCACGCCGAACCCCGCTTCCGCTTCGACGTTTCCGGCTACGTCAGCGTGCGCGCGCTCGGTTTCAGCGTCTACGACAACCGCTGGGAACTCGCCGCCTACGAACTCGGCTCCAACCTCCGCCTCGGCGTGCGCTTCCCCATCCACTACCGGCAGGGGCAGCCTTTCGAGGTCTCGCTCGACGACGTACAGTTCGAAGTGCCCGACATCGACGCGATGCAACTCGTGCGCGATCTCGGCAACCAGATTTTCTGAACCGACAGGACCAGAGCGAGCCGCCAGCGTCCGGCGCGCTGGCGCCCTGTCGAGCCATGCCGGCATCGGGTGCAACCCGCGCGATGAGCGGCTCCGAATGCGCTGACCGGCGAAACCCATGCCTGCGTGCAACCCACTCCCGCTGCAATCTTGCGCAGACTCAACCCGTTCCCCCTGAAGAATTCGATTGCCGCTTGGGCGGCTTCTACGAATATTCACCCCGGGCAGGCCGGTCGGATCAGGATGCCGCACTTGGGCAGGAGCGGGTTTGCTTGCAGCCGGGGCGACCGCTTGCATGGCGTCCTTGGTGACGGTGATTCCTTTTTCGTACACGGTGCGCTTCAGTTTGACGACGGGATGAGCGCCTGTCCAGGTCATGCTCCTGACCCCCAGGAGCATCGCTTGGGCGTCGGTCAGCTTGGCGCCGTTCGAGTGCTTTTCCAGGATTCCCCAGCAACGTTCCACCGGGTTGTACTTGCTGTCGTAGGGCGGATAGTTCAGCCGGCGGATGGACTTGCCGATGTGATCGGCGAACTCGACTTGGGGTTTGGCCTTGAGCACCGGACGCAATTGGTACCCGTTGCGGTTGGTACCCGTTGCGGCTCAACACTTCCGACATGCCGCTTCGCGAAGGCAGTATGTCCTCGGCAAATCCCTGCGCTCGCAACTGCCTGATGGCTTCCACGGCCGTCAGGCGGGTGAACGACAACGTCGTGCGAAACGTCCGATCTTGTTGCGCATGACTTGCCGCCAGTTCCCACAGCGCTTGCGCCACCTCCGGGTGCCCTTTTCTCCCACCGTTTCGCGCCGCAGCAGAACGCGTGCAGCCCCAGACAAATGATGCCCTTACATTTCTCATGCAGACCCGGTTGCACGGCATGTCGACTCCAGCCAAAAACGTCCTCCGTACCCCAAGCACCGCTACCACAATACTTCAACGCCATTTCCGCCTGAAACGCTCGGCGCGTCGTCACCGTAAATTTCCTCGCAGCAAGCCGGACATCTTCGAGGTCGAAGGCTTCAAGAGAAACACTCCGTGCAGCTACCGAAGTGCAGATTTCCGGATCTCGAAGGAAACCCGGATGGCACGTTAGACCAGCGCAAAGGTCATTCTGGCTCCGGTTTCCGGATGTGGGAATTCCTGCTGGGTGAGTTCGTCGAGGAGGGCGG
>NZ_JAPUVR010000128.1 GCF_029255125.1 Accumulibacter sp.
ACCGACGTGACCGGAGCGATCGCGATGCCGGAAGGCGTCGAAATGGTGATGCCGGGCGACAACGTGCAGATGACGGTCAAGCTGATTTCGCCGATCGCCATGGAAGAAGGTCTGCGTTTCGCGATTCGCGAAGGCGGCCGCACGGTCGGCGCCGGCGTCGTCGCCAAGATCATCGAGTAGTTACTGCCGAACAACCCGGGGTAATGGCGCGGCCTTACCCCATCGCTCTTTGGAAATCGACATGCAAAGCCAGAAAATCCGCATCCGTCTGAAGGCGTTCGACTATCGTTTGATCGATCAGTCGGCGCAGGAAATCGTTGACACTGCGAAGCGCACGGGGGCGGTCGTGCGCGGACCGGTACCATTGCCGACGCGCGTCCAGCGTTTCGACATCCTGCGTTCGCCGCACGTCGACAAGACGTCACGCGATCAGTTCGAGATGCGGACGCATTTGCGCCTGATGGACATCATCGATCCCACCGACAAAACCGTCGACGCGCTGATGAAGCTCGACCTGCCGGCCGGAGTTGACGTCGAAATTAAGTTGCAGTAAGGGTTTTCTTACGGCTATAATCGCCGGCTTTCGTCGGGCAGCACCTTGTTCGCAGGCTGCCCGTTCTTGTACTTGGCGCTCGCCGGCCAATCGTAGCCGGTCAGAGGAGAATAAACATGAGTCTAGGCCTTGTGGGGCGCAAGGTCGGCATGACGCGCATCTTTACCGACGAAGGCGTAAGCGTGCCGGTAACTGTGCTCGACGTGTCGAACAATCGCGTCACTCAAATCAAGACGCCTGAACGCGACGGCTATTCCGTCGTTCAGGTGACTTTCGGCAAGCGCCGTCCGTCGCGCGTCAACAAGCCGCTGGCCGGTCATCTGGCCAAGGCTGGGGTCGAGGCAGGGCACGTCCTGAAAGAGTTTCCGGTCTCTGCCGAGGAACTTGCCAGCTTGAAACCCGGCGATCACATTCAGGTGACGATCTTCTCAGTCGGTCAAAAGGTCGACGTTACCGGACACACCATCGGCAAGGGTTTTGCCGGACCGATCAAACGCCATAACTTCTCGTCGCAGGGCGATGCTCACGGCAATTCGGTGTCGCATCGTGCCCCCGGTTCAACCGGGCAGGCGCAGGACCCCGGGCGGGTCTTCCCGGGACAGAAGATGGCCGGTCACTTGGGAGCGGTCAAGCGTACCCAGCAGAATCTGCAGATCGTACGGGTCGATGTTGACCGCCAGTTGCTCCTGGTCAAGGGCGCCGTGCCCGGATCACGCGGAACGGACGTCGTCGTCCGTCCGGCAGTCAAGACGGGGGCGTAGATGGAACTTAAGCTGATCAATCAATCAGGCGAGGAAACCAGTCGCCTGCAGGCTTCTGACGTACTTTTTGGGCGCGACTACAACGAGGCTCTGGTGCACCAGGTGCTGGTCGCCTACCAGGCGAACGCACGCGGCGCCACCCGTGCCCAGCGCGACCGGCACGACGTCAGCCATACGACGAAAAAGCCATGGCGGCAAAAAGGCACGGGACGCGCTCGCGCAGGCATGTCGTCGTCACCGATTTGGCGTGGCGGCGGGCGCGTCTTCCCGAACTCGCCGGACGAAAACTACAGCCAGAAGTTGAACCGCAAGATGTATCGCGCCGGCATGGCGTCGATCTTCTCGCAACTCGCCCGTGAGGGCCGCTTGGCGGTCGTCGAGGGAATCTCGCTCGAGGCTCCGAAGACCCGGCTTTTCGCTGAGAAGATCAAGGCTATGGGCTACGATTCGGTGCTCGTCATCACGGATGCGCTGGACGAGAACCTCTATCTGGCAGCGCGCAATCTGCCGCGGGTGTTGGTAGTTGAGGCCCATCAGGCAGACCCGGTGTCTTTGGTGCGCTTTCCACAAGTGTTGCTGACCAAGGGCGCGCTCAGCAAGATCGAGGAGATGCTCGGATGAACCAAGAACGTCTAATGCAGGTTTTGCTGGCGCCGCAGATCTCCGAGAAGGCAACGTTCATTGCCGACAAGTACCAGCAAATCATCTTCCGGGTCGTCCCGGATGCAACGAAACCCGAAATCAAGAGCGCCGTTGAGCTGCTTTTCAAGGTGACGGTTGACTCCGTCAAGATTGCCAACGTGAAAGGCAAGAAGAAGCGCTTCGGGCGCATGATGGGCCACCGCAAAGGCTGGAAGAAGGCGTATGTCTGCCTCAAGGCCGGTCAGGAGATCAATTTCGTCGATGGAGGGGCTGTCTGATGGCGCTCGTCAAAGTCAAACCGACATCGCCCGGGCGGCGCGCGGTCATTCGGGTCGTCAGCCCAGGATTGCACAAGGGCAAGCCGCTTGCTGCGCTGCTCGAGCCGCAAGCCAAACGCGCCGGCCGCAACAACAACGGCCATATTACCACCCGCCATCAGGGGGGCGGGCACAAGCAGCATTACCGCCTGATCGACTTCAAGCGCAGTAAGGATGGCGTACCCGCGACCGTCGAGCGCCTGGAGTACGATCCCAACCGGACGGCCAACATTGCCTTGCTCTGCTACGCCGACGGTGAGCGTCGCTACATCGTGGCACCGAAAGGTCTGAGTGTCGGGCAGCAGGTGGTGAGTGGTTCGGAAGCGCCGATCAAGGTTGGCAATGCGTTGCCGATTCGCAACATCCCGGTCGGGACGACGATTCACTGTGTCGAGATGCTGCCCGGCAAAGGAGCGCAGTTGGCGCGCTCGGCTGGCACGTCGGCGCAGCTGCTCGCGCGCGAGGGGGGCTATGCGCAGCTTCGTCTGCGCTCGGGCGAGATTCGTCGCGTTCATGTCGAGTGCCGGGCGACGATCGGCGAGGTGGGCAACGAGGAACATAGCCTCCGTTCGATCGGCAAAGCCGGCGGTAATCGTTGGCGAGGAATTCGCCCGACGGTGCGGGGTGTCGCGATGAACCCGATCGACCATCCGCACGGTGGCGGTGAAGGAAAGACGGCATCGGGTATGCATCCGGTCAGCCCATGGGGAACGAAGACCAAGGGTTATCGTACGCGTCGCAATAAGCGCACGACTTCGATGATTGTGCAGCGCCGTCACAAACGCTAGGGGATAGAACAACCATGGGACGTTCCATTAAGAAAGGCCCGTTTGCCGACGCTCATCTGATGAAGAAAGTGAGCGCGGTTCGCGCGACGGGCGACAAACGACCAATCAAGACCTGGTCACGGCGGTCCACGGTGCTGCCGGATTTCGTCGGTTTGACCATCGCCGTACACAACGGCAAGCAGCACGTGCCGGTCTACGTGACGGAAAACATGGTCGGCCACAAGCTTGGTGAGTTCTCGCTGACGCGTACCTTCAAGGGCCACACCGCCGGCAAGAAGGCGAAGAAGTAAAGGATTGATTATGGAAACTCGTGCTGTTTTGCGCGGCGTAAGGTTGTCGAGTCAGAAAGGGCGCTTGGTGGCCGATCAGATTCGTGGCCTGGCAGTCGACAAGGCGCTCAACATTCTCGCTTTCAGCCCGAAAAAGGGCGCGGGAATCATCAGGAAAGTGCTGGAGTCGGCGATTGCAAATGCCGAACACAATGATGCTGCTGACGTTGACGAGCTGAAGGTGAAAACCATCTTTGTCGAGCAGGCTACGGTGCTCAGGCGTTTTTCAGCACGCGCCAAGGGGCGGGGCAACCGGATTGTCAAGCCGACCTGTCACGTCTTTCTGACTGTCGGCAACTGAGGAAGAAGAATGGGACAAAAGATTCACCCAGCCGGATTTCGTCTGGCACTCACCCGAGATTGGTCATCTCGCTGGTATGCGGGCGACAGGGACTTCGCCGGAATGCTGAACGAGGACATCAAGGTTCGCGAGTACCTCAAGAAGAAGCTCAAGCATGCGTCGGTTGGCCGCATCCTCATTGAACGTCCGGCGAAAAACGCCCGCGTGACCGTTTTCTCCGCGCGTCCCGGAGTAGTGATCGGCAAGAAGGGCGAGGAAATCGACCACCTGCGCGCGGCTTTGCAGAAGATCATGGGCGTCCCGGTGCATGTCAGCATCGAAGAGATTCGCAAGCCCGAACTCGATGCGCAGTTGATCGCCGATTCAATCACCCAGCAACTGGAAAAGCGGATCATGTTTCGGCGCGCGATGAAGCGTGCGATGCAGAATGCCACGCGCCTGGGAGCGCAGGGGATCAAGATCATGAGTTCAGGTCGCCTGAACGGAGCTGAGATCGCGCGTCGCGAGTGGTATCGGGAGGGGCGCGTACCATTACATACATTGCGCGCCGATATCGACTATGCGACCTCCGAGGCCTTGACCACCTACGGCTTGATCGGGGTCAAGGTTTGGGTGTTCAAGGGCGAGGTTCTCAATCGTAACGAACAGCCGGCAGCGGCGCCGGAGGCGCCGTCAGAAGAACAGCTTCGGCGGCCAAGGCGGATGACGCGTCCGCCCGGCGAAGGCGGCGATAAAGCGCGCGCCCGCGCCCGGACTGAGGGCTCAGAGGAAGCCCAGCGCGGCGAAGGGGCCGCGCCGACCGATGCCAAAGCAGCGGTAAAACGAGTAAGAAAGGCAGGTACGACAGATGCTGCAGCCAGCTAGAAGGAAATACCGCAAGGAGCAAAAGGGCCGCAACACCGGTCTGGCGACGCGTGGGGCGGACGTCAGTTTCGGCGAGTTCGGACTCAAGGCGGTCGGCCGCGGCCGCCTGACGGCACGCCAGATCGAAGCTGCGCGACGCGCGATGACGCGGCATATCAAACGCGGCGGCCGGATCTGGATTCGCGTCTTTCCGGACAAACCCATCTCCAAGAAGCCGGCCGAGGTCCGCATGGGGAGTGGCAAGGGAAGTCCGGAATACTATGTCGCCGAGATCAAGCCGGGCAAGGTGCTCTACGAGATGGATGGCGTCAATGAAGGGCTGGCTCGAGAAGCGTTCGCGCTGGCGGCTGCCAAGCTACCCTTTCAGACGGCTTTTGTAACGCGTATGGTGGGTTGAGCATGAAACTCAGTGAACTCAGAGCAAAGACTGTCGACGAGTTGCAGAAGGAACTCCTCGACCTGCTGAAGGCGCAATTTGGGTTGCGCATGCAACTGGCTACGCAGCAGTTGACCAACAACAGCCAGGTGGGCAAGGTGCGCCGGCAGATTGCTCGTGTGCGCACGCTTCTTCGTGAAAAGGCGGTTCAACAATGAGCGAGACGAGCAATAACAAGCGAACGCTGATCGGCCGCGTCGTCAGCGACCGCATGGACAAGACGGTCACCGTTCTGATCGAGCGTCGTGTCAAGCACGAGGTCTACAAGAAGATTATCGTTCGTTCGAGCAAGTACCACGCGCATAACGAAAACAACGAGGCAAAAGTAGGTGACCTGGTGGAGATCCAAGAGCATCGTCCGCTTTCGCGCACCAAGTCGTGGGTCGTGAGCAAGCTTTTGCAACGCGCGGTAGCGATCTAAACCTTGCGTTTTTCTGAGGTCTGCTTACAATAGCGAGTTTTCCTGCGCTCACGCCGAGTCGTTCGCTGGGCGATTCCATCCCCCTACGGGGTCCAAGACTGACCGCTGCTGCGGGCCAAGTTGGAGTATGAAATGATACAAGTACAAACAGTCCTGGATGTCGCTGACAACACCGGCGCCCGTTCGGTGATGTGCATCAAGGTGCTCGGTGGCTCGAAGCGCCGCTACGCTGGGGTCGGCGACATCATCAAGGTGAGCATCAAAGATGCCGCACCGCGCGGTCGGGTGAAAAAAGGTGACGTGTACAGCGCCGTGGTGGTCCGTACGGCGAAGGGAGTACGGCGCGTCGACGGTTCGCTGGTCAGATTTGATCACAACGCTGCGGTCCTTCTCAATAACAAGCTCGAGCCGATCGGCACGCGGATCTTTGGCCCGGTCACACGCGAGCTGCGTGGCGACCGCTTCATGAAGATCGTCTCTCTGGCGCCGGAAGTGCTGTAAGGACAACCATGGAAAGAATTCGCAAGGGCGATGATGTCGTGGTCATCGCCGGCAAAGACAAAGGCAAGCGCGGAACCGTCATTCGCCGCACGGATGCCGAGCATGTCGTCGTCGAGGGGCTGAATCGGGTTAAGAAGCACCTCAAGCCGAACCCGGTGAAGGGCGTCGTCGGGGGCATCGTCGAAAAGGAAATGCCGCTGCATGTTTCCAACGTCATGCTTTACAACCCGGCGACGAGGAAAGCCGATCGTGTCGGCTTCAGAACTCTTGAGGACGGCCGGAAGGTGCGCTACTTCAAGTCGAACGGTGAAGTGTTGGGGGCTTAAGGAACTGTCATGGCGCGTTTGCTGGATTACTACAAGACCAAAGTCATCGGCGATTTGACCCGCAAGTTCGGCTACAAGTCGCCGATGGAAGTGCCGCGGATAACCAAGGTCACGCTCAACATGGGCGTTGGCGAGGCGGTAGCCGACAAGAAGGTGCTGGAAAACGCGGTGAGCGACATGACCCGGATCGCCGGGCAGAAACCAGTCATCACCAAAGCCAAGAAATCGATTGCCGGATTCAAGATCCGGACCGGATATGCGGTGGGATGCATGGTTACTTTGCGTGGCCCGCGCATGTTCGAGTTCATCGACCGCCTGGTCACCGTGGCTTTGCCCCGGGTGCGGGATTTCCGCGGGATTTCCGGCAAGGGCTTCGATGGTCGAGGGAACTACAGCCTTGGGCTGAAAGAACAGATCATTTTCCCGGAAATCGAGTACGACAAGATCGACGCGCTGCGCGGCCTGAATATCAGCGTTACGACTACCGCGAAGACGGACGAAGAGGCGCGTGCCTTGCTTGGTGCGTTCAAATTTCCCTTCAGGAACTGAAACGAAATGGCGAAACTAGCTGTGATCAACCGCGGCGAAAAGCGGCGCAAGACGGTGCAACAGTATGCGAAGAAGCGCGGCGAGCTGTTGACGGTGATCGACGACGAGAGCCGTTCCCTTGAAGAACGTTTCGAAGCCCGCCTGAAGTTGCAGGCACTTCCGCGGAATGCAAGTCCGGTCAGATTGCGCAACCGCTGCACCCTCACGGGGCGGCCACGCGGTGTCTTCAGGAAGTTCGGCCTGGCTCGCGGCAAGCTGCGCGAGTTCGTGATGCAGGGCGGCGTTCCGGGAATGATCAAGGCAAGCTGGTAGGCAGGAGAAGACGATATGAGTATGAGCGATCCGATCAGCGACATGCTGACACGCATTCGGAATGCCCAGATGGCCAGCAAGGCGTCGGTCAGCATGCCATCATCGAAAGTCAAGGTCGCGATTGCCCGGGTGCTGAAAGACGAGGGCTACGTAGAAGACTTCACAGTCAGCGAGAACCTTGGGAAGCCGCTGTTGGAAATCGGCCTGAAATATTATGCCGGACGTCCGGTAATCGAGCGGATCGATCGGGTCTCACGTCCAGGCCTGCGCATTTACCGCGGAGCGGATGCGATCCAGCCGGTGATGAACGGACTCGGGGTGGCGATCGTGTCGACGCCGAAGGGAGTGATGACGGATCGCAAGGCGCGCGCCAGCCACGTCGGCGGCGAAGTGCTGTGCATAGTCGCTTAAGGGGACGAGATGTCGCGAGTTGCAAAAAATCCGATCGTTCTTCCGCAGGGGGTTACGGTCGACCTGAATGACGGCAGGATTTCCGTCAGAGGTCCGCTCGGCGCACTCGATATGGCGGCGAATCCGGCGGTCAGTGTTGAACAGCAGGCGGACAGCATCCTTTGCAAGCCGGTCCCCGGCGCGCCACAGGGCGATGCACTATCGGGAACTGTGCGTGCGGTTGTGGCCAACATGGTAACCGGTGTAAGCAAGGGATTCGAACGTCGACTGACCTTGGTCGGCGTTGGTTATCGAGCTCAGGCGCAGGGTGAGACGCTCAGTTTGAACCTTGGATTCTCTCACCCGGTTGCCTACAAGCTGCCGCAGGGCGTCAGGGCTGAAACGCCCACGCAGACGGAGATCGTGCTCAAGGGGGTGGACCGGCAACTGGTTGGCCAGGTGGCCGCCGAAGTTCGCGCGTATCGGAAGCCGGAGCCCTACAAGGGCAAAGGTGTTCGCCATGTGAACGAGGTAGTCGTTATCAAAGAAACCAAGAAGAAGAAGTAAGGGTACTTAGATGATTGACAAGAAAGAGGCGCGCCTGCGCCGCTCACGCAAGACGAGAGCCAAGATCGCCGAGCTGAAGGCAGTTCGCCTGTCGGTCCATCGCAGCAACTGCCATATCTACGCACAGGTGATTTCAGCCTGCGGATCGCGTGTGCTGGCCGCTGCATCTTCGCTCGAGCCCGCCGTCAGGCAGACCCTGCCCAACGGAGGCAATGTCGAGGCGGCGCGACGCATCGGTCAGTTGATCGCTGAACGGGCGAAGAGTGTCGGTGTGGCCGAAGTGGCGTTCGATCGGGCAGGTTTCCGCTACCACGGCCGGATCAAGGCGCTGGCCGACGCAGCGCGCGAAGCCGGTCTGAAGTTCTGAGGCACGAAAAGGGATTGGAGTAGTCGATGGCAAAACCGCAAAGCAGAAAGCCGCAGCCCGCCGAGAAGCCAGATGACGGCATGCGCGAGAAGATGATCTCGATCAACCGCGTCACCAAGGTCGTCAAGGGGGGAAGAATTCTCGGCTTCGCCGCGCTCACCGTGGTCGGCGACGGCGATGGCCGCATCGGCATGGGGAAAGGCAAGTCGCGGGAAGTTCCCGTCGCTGTTCAGAAGGCGATGGAAGAGGCGCGGCGCAGCATGATCAAGGTCAGCCTGAAAAACGGTACGCTACAACACACCGTTGTTGGCCGTCACGGCGCCTCGCGGGTAATGATGCAGCCGGCGCCAGAGGGTACGGGAATCATTGCCGGCGGTGCGATGCGCGCCGTATTCGATGTGATGGGCATGGCCAATGTCGTAGCGAAGGCGCACGGTTCGACGAACCCGTACAACATCGTTCGCGCGACGATCGACGGTTTGCGCTCGATGACCACGCCAGCCGAAGTTGCGGCCAAGCGCGGCAAGACGGTTGCCGAGATATTGGAGTAGGCGATGAGCGAAAAGAAGGTCAAGGTAACGCTGGTCAGAAGCCTGATCGGCACGAAAGCCACGCATAGGGCGACCGTGCGCGGTCTGGGCTTACGGCGGGTGAGCAGCAGTGCGCTGTTGGAAGATACCCCAGCCGTGCGCGGCATGATCAATAAGGTGGCGTATCTCCTGAAGTGCGAGGGCTAGGATGAAACTCAACACGGTGCAGCCCGCGGACGGCGCAAGGCACGAGCGCAAGCGCGTTGGTCGGGGAATCGGCTCAGGCTTTGGCAAGACCTGCGGGCGCGGGCATAAGGGGCAGAAGTCGCGTGCGGGTGGTTTGCACAAGGTCGGTTTTGAAGGCGGGCAGATGCCATTGCAGCGCCGGCTGCCAAAACGGGGCTTCAAGTCGTTGACCAACGCGCGCAATGTTGAAGTCAGGCTATCCGAAGTCGCTGGCCTGCCTGTCGACGAAGTCGATCTGTCGACGCTGATTCAGGCGAATCTCGTTCGGCGCGACGCGCTGTCCGCCAAAGTGGTTCTGTCGGGCGAGATTGCGCGCAAGGTCGTGCTTAAAGGGGTCGGCGCGAGCGCGGGGGCACGTGCGGCGATTGAAGCTGCCGGCGGAAGCATTGCCGAATAACTCACCCAGCGGAGCGAGCAGTCTTGGTTACTAGTCCGGGCAACGTCAGCAAAGGAGGGAAGTTTGGCGATTTGAAGCGCCGACTCTGGTTCCTGCTCGGCGCTCTGGTCGTCTATCGCGTCGGTTCGCACATTCCGGTTCCGGGAATCGACGCGCTAGTCCTTAGTGAGCTGTTCAACAAACAGCAGGGCGGTATCCTGGGCATGTTCAACATGTTCTCGGGAGGCGCCTTGTCGCGCTTCACGATCTTCGCTCTCGGCATCATGCCGTATATCTCGGCATCGATCATCATGCAGTTGATGACGCACGCCAGCCCTCAGCTCGAAGCGCTGAAGAAGGAAGGCGAGGCCGGGCGGCGAAAGATCACGCAATACACCCGCTACGGCACCGTTTTCCTGGCCCTGTTTCAGGGAGTCGGCATCGCCGTCGCCGTCGAGTCCCAACCCGGCTTGGTGCTCGAGCCTGGGTTGATGTTCCGCTTCCTTACAGTGACCACGCTGGTTACCGGGACGATGTTCCTGATGTGGCTGGGCGAGCAGGTGACCGAGCGGGGCCTGGGCAACGGGATCTCGATCATCATTTTTGCCGGAATCGCAGCCGGTCTACCGAACGCAATCGGGGGACTACTCGAGCTCGTCCGCACGGGCGCGATGCATCCGCTGACCGCCATCGTCATCAGCATACTGGTAGTCGTGGTTACCGCCTTTGTCGTTTTTGTTGAACGGGGGCAGCGCAAGATCCTGGTCAACTACGCCAAGCGCCAGGTAGGGAACAAGATCTACGGTGGACAAAGCTCACACCTGCCGCTCAAGCTCAACATGGCTGGCGTCATTCCGCCGATCTTTGCTTCGTCGATCATCCTCTTTCCGGCTACGATTGCCGGCTGGTTTGGCTCGGGCGAGTCGGTTCGCTGGCTGAAGGATATTGCCGCCGCACTTTCTCCCGGGCAGCCGATCTACGTCATGCTTTACGCTGCGGCAATCATATTCTTCTGCTTTTTCTACACAGCGCTGGTTTTCAACTCGCGCGAAACCGCCGACAATCTCAAGCGTAGCGGCGCATTCGTACCCGGCATACGCCCGGGCGAGCAAACCGCGCGCTACATCGACAAGGTGCTGATGCGGCTGACCCTGGTCGGTGCCGGCTATATCACGATCGTCTGCCTGTTGCCCGAGTTCCTGATCCTCAAATGGAATGTGCCGTTCTACTTCGGCGGTACGTCCTTGCTCATCATCGTAGTCGTGACAATGGATTTCATGACACAGGTTCAGGCTTACGCGATGTCGCATCAATACGAAAGTCTCTTGAAGAAGGCAAACTTCAAGGGGTCTGGGATCCCGGCGAAATAGAATGGCCAAAGAAGACTTGATCGAGATGCAGGGAGAGGTCATCGAGAACCTTCCAAACGCAACATTCCGGGTGAAGCTGGAGAACGGTCACATCGTGCTGGGATTCATTTCCGGAAAGATGAGGATGCACTATATCCGGATTCTCCCGGGTGACAAGGTCACCGTTCAATTGACGCCCTATGACCTGAGTCGCGCGCGCATCGTCTTTCGCGCGAAGTGACCTACCGCAGCCTAAAACACCGCGCCGGGCGCTCAGCTCGTGTGCGCTAGAATCAGGAGTTAATGATGAAAGTGCTCGCATCTGTAAAGCGGATTTGCCGCAAGTGCAAGATTATTCGGCGTCATGGAATCGTGCGTGTGATCTGTTCTGATCAGCGCCACAAGCAGCGCCAGGGCTGATCGCCGCGGCGCACGCTAGTGTGTTGACAAGCGATTGAAGGTATAATAGTAAGTTTTGATTATCTTGGGGTGAATCGATGGCCCGCATCGCAGGCGTAAACCTACCGAACCACCAGCACGCGGAAATCGCGCTCACCGCGATTTACGGAATCGGCCGTCCGCGTGCGCAGAAAATTTGCGACGCCGCTGGGGTCGCTCGTTCGACGAAGATGAAGGATCTCTCTGAGGCGGAGCTGGATCGCCTGCGCGACCAGGTCGGAAAGCATACCGTAGAGGGTGACCTGCGTCGTGAGGTCACGATGAGCATAAAGCGGCTGATGGATCTTGGCTGCTACCGGGGTTTGCGGCACCGCAAGGGTCTGCCGGCACGCGGGCAGCGTACGCGAACGAACGCGCGTACACGCAAGGGCCCGCGCAAACCGATCGCCGGCAAGAAATAACCAGACCTAGGACCAAGATATGGCCAAGACGACTGCAAAAGTTCGCAAGAAAGTCAAGATCAGGAAGAATGTCGCGGAGGGAGTCGCACACATCCACGCGTCGTTCAATAACACGATTATTACGATCACGGATCGCCAGGGCAACGCTTTGTCGTGGGCGACTTCCGGTGGGGCAGGTTTCAAGGGTTCGCGCAAGAGCACACCTTTCGCTGCGCAGGTGGCTGCCGAGGCGGCTGGGAAAGTGGCCGTCGAGTGTGGGGTTAAGAACCTTGAGGTTCGCATCAAGGGGCCCGGCCCCGGGCGAGAGTCGTCGGTGCGTGCGCTGAATGCGTTGGGCATGAAGATCACGGCAATTACCGACGTCACACCGATTCCGCACAACGGCTGTCGGCCGCCGAAGCGGCGCCGGATTTAAGGAGAACAAGAAAGTGGCCCGCAACCTCGATCCGAAATGTCGTCAGTGTCGCCGCGAAGGCGAAAAGCTGTTCCTCAAGGGTGAAAAGTGCTTCACCGACAAGTGCGCCATCGAACGTCGGTCGTATGCGCCGGGGCAGCATGGTCAGAAGTCCGGTCAGCGCTTGTCCGACTACGGCGTGCACTTGCGCGAGAAGCAGAAGATTCGGCGCATTTATGGCGTTCTTGAAGGTCAGTTCCGTAAGGTTTACCAGGAAGCTGACCGGCGTAAGGGGGTGACTGGCGAAGTTCTGCTGCAGTTGCTTGAGTCGCGCCTCGACAGCGTTGCCTATCGCATGGGGTTTGCCGCCTCACGGGCGGAATCGCGTCAGGTCGTCCGTCACAACGGCATTCTTGTCAATGGGCGCCGGGTCAATATTCCGTCGTACCAGGTACGTCCCGGCGATGTGATCGAGGTTGCCGACAAGACGAAAGCGCATCTGCGTGTCAAGGCTGCGCTCGCCGCGGCTGAAGCGCGGGGGTTCCCAGCTTGGCTCGAAGTGGATGCGAAAGCGGCCAAGGGGACTTACAAGGCGCACCCGGAGCGCACAGAACTGCCGCCGACGATCAACGAAAGCCTGGTCATCGAACTCTACTCGAAGTAGTAGGTGGGTGAAGCTACACGGATTCAGGCAAAGGACAGCACATGCAAAGCAGCGGACTTTTCAAACCTCGCATCATCGATGTGCAAAGCCTCTCCCCGGTGCATGCCAGAGTGGTCATGGAACCGTTCGAGCGGGGCTACGGCCATACCCTGGGCAATGCGCTGCGGCGGATCCTGCTGTCTTCGATGCCGGGTTATGCCCCGACTGAGGTCAGCATCGACGGCGTCCTGCACGAGTACTCGACGATCGACGGCGTCCAAGAGGATGTCGTTGATATTCTGCTCAATCTCAAGGGCGTCGTGTTCAAGCTGCATAACCGGGATGAAGTCGTTCTACACTTGAAGAAAGAGGGTAAGGGTGTCGTCCGGGCAGCCGACATCGAGGTTTCGCACGATGTCGAAATCATCAATCCCGAACATGTCATCGCCCACCTCTCGGCCGGTGGAAAACTGGCCATGGAACTGAAGGTCGAGAAGTCACGCGGCTACGTCGCCGGCAATCTGCGCGAGATCGGCGACGGTGGCAAGAGCATCGGTCGACTGGTGCTGGATGCATCGTTCAGCCCGGTGCGTCGGGTCAGTTATGCCGTGGAGAGCGCGCGCGTCGAGCAACGAACCGACCTCGACAAGCTGATCATGGACATCGAGACCAATGGCGCGATCGAGCCGGAAGAGGCAATCCGTACTGCCGCGCGAATCTTGATGGAGCAGTTGTCGGTTTTCGCCGACCTCGCGGGTACCGCGATGCCGGTTGAGTATCAGAAGACGGTTCAGGTGGACCCGCTGCTGCTGCGCCCGGTGGACGACCTTGAACTTACAGTGCGCTCGGCCAACTGTTTGAAGGCGGAGAACATTTACTATATCGGCGATCTGATCCAGCGAACCGAGAACGAGTTGCTCAAGACACCCAACCTCGGTCGGAAGTCACTCAATGAAATCAAGGAAGTGCTGGCTGCGCGCGGCCTGACACTGGGCATGAAGCTCGAGAACTGGCCACCGGCTGGACTCGAACGATAGGCGGCAGGACAAGAACAGGAAGGAATCGATATGCGTCACCGTTTGGGTCTCCGCAAACTGAACCGTACGAGCGCCCATCGCTTGGCGATGTTGCGCAACATGAGCGTCTCGCTGCTGCGTGAAGAAGCAATCAAGACGACATTGCCAAAGGCGAAGGAACTGCGGCGAGTGGTTGAACCGATCATCACGCTTGGCAAGAAGCCGAGTGTGGCGAATCGCCGGCTGGCGTTCAGCCGCCTGCGCGACCGCGATATGGTGGTCAAGGTATTCGACGAGTTGGGACCACGCTACGCTAGCCGTGAGGGCGGTTATCTGCGGATTTTGAAGTGTGGCTTCAGGGATGGCGATAATGCGCCAATGGCCTATGTCGAACTGCTCGACCGGCCGGATCTGGCGAGCGACGAGAGCGGCGCCGGGGGTAGCTGAGCGGGCTGCTGCGCCCGGCGAAGACGCACGCCAATCGACGCCAGGAGTTGTGCGTCGAGTCGGGAATGAACTGACCAAGACTGAAGGCAGGAAAGCCAGGCGCACCCTGGCTTTTTTGTCTGTGTAACTTCCTTCGTGTGCCGTGCCTGCCGGCCGCCGCCGCAGTCGGCGTGGCGAGCGGGCGCTACGCAGCTTATCGGCTGGCGCCGCTAATCAGGTATTCGGTTGCGCGACCGGCGGAGCGACCTTGAAAACTTCGGCGAGAGTGGTGATGCCCGCGGCAACCTTCATCGCGCCGGAAATGCGCAGGGGTTTCATTCCTTCGCGGAAAGCGAGGTCGCGCACTTTGGCCATCTCCTTGTGGTCGCTGATCGCGAGCTTGACGTCCGGCGAGAGGAGCAGAATCTCGTAAAGTCCAACGCGACCAAGGTAGCCCGTCATTCGGCAATCCAGGCAGCCCACTGGACGGTAGAGTTGCGTCGGCCGATTGGCCTTCCACGGCGCGACCAACTGATCCCACATGCTCGCGTCGACCGTGCTTGCCTCCTGCAGCACCTTGCAGTGCGGACAGAGAATTCGTACGAGACGCTGCGCCATCACACCGAGCACCGTGGCACTGAGCAGGTAAGCCGGTACGCCGAGATCGAGCATGCGCGTAATCGCTGAAGGTGCATCGTTGGTGTGCAGCGTGGACAGCACGAGGTGGCCGGTGAGTGCCGCCTGGATCGCCACCTCGGCGGTTGCCAGGTCGCGAATCTCGCCGATCATGATGATGTCCGGATCCTGACGCATCAGCGCACGCACACCCTGCGCGAAACCCAGATCGATCACGCTCTGCACCTGCATCTGGTTGAAAGCCGGTTCAACCATTTCGATCGGGTCTTCGATTGTGCATACGTTGACCTCGGGCGTGGCGAGCTGTTTGAGCGTCGAATAGAGCGTCGTCGTTTTGCCGGAACCGGTTGGTCCGGTAACCAGAATGATGCCGTCGGGCCGTTCTACCATCTGCTTCCAGCGCAGTTGATCGTCTTCGGTGAAGCCCAGGTCGGTGAAGTTGCGCACCAGTACCTCCGGGTCGAAGATGCGCATCACGAGCTTCTCGCCAAAGGCGGTCGGCAGCGTCGATAGGCGCAGTTCAGCCTCCTGACCATCCGCTGTCCGCGTTTTTATCCGGCCATCCTGCGGGCGGCGCTTTTCGACCACATCCATTCGGCCCAGGATCTTGATGCGGTTGACCATTGCCGCCATGACGCTGGTCGGAATCTGATAGACCTGGTGCAGGATACCGTCGATGCGGAAACGCACGATGCCGAGCTCGCGCCGGGGTTCGATGTGGATGTCGCTTGCCCGCTGATCGAAGGCGTACTGCCACAGCCAGTCGACGATGTTGACGATGTGTTGATCGTTGGCGTCGAACTGCCGGTTGGTGCGGCCGAGTTCAACGAGTTGCTCGAACGATGACAGGTTGCCGCTCGGCCCGCCAAGTTGCGCCGCTCTCTTGACCGAGCGTGCCAGGTTGTAGAATTCGATCAGGTAGCGGGCGACATCGACCGGGTTGGCCAGCACCCGGCGGATCTCCTTGCGCGCGATTGCCTTGATCTCCTTTTCCCAGTCGCGAAGGAAGGGTTGCGTGGTCGCGATGACCACCTCACGCATCGTCACCTGAATGGGCAAGATACCGAAACGTGTTGCGTAGGCGCTCGACATGACTTCAGTGACCGCCGAAAAGTCGACCTTCAGCGGGTCGATGTGTACGTAGTCAAGTCCGACTCGCTGCGCCATCCACCCGCCGAGTTCCTCCAGCGTCAGGGGGCGGAAAGGCTCACGCAGCGATTTCCATTGCTGGTCAGCGATAACCACCAACGGGTGCGCCGAAATTCGCTGCAGACGGCTTTCCTTGAGCAGCGAGTCCGAGTCCTTGGCGGCAACCAGTCGGTCATCGACGAGCCAGCCGAGAACCTCGGCAAGCGTCAGGCGATGTTCGAAAGTGTTAGCGACCGCCGCTTCGCGCACCTAGCAACTCGTGGCCAGGGAGAGGTTTAGAGACGTTATTGACCGTGCCTTCGCGCAAGAACACTCAGGCGGGCAGAGGTTCTGGATTACCCAGCGCCGTTGTGTTCAATCCGCCATCGACGTACATGATTTCGCCGGTAATTCCACTCGCCAGATCGGAGAGCAGGAAGGCTGCGGCGTTGCCCACCTCATCGATCGTGATGTTGCGCCGCAGCGGCGCGTTGTGCGCGTTGTACGCCAAGAGACGCGAGAAGTTGCCAATTCCCGAAGCGGCGAGCGTCTTGATCGGGCCCGCCGAAATGGCGTTCGCGCGGATTCCTTGCGGACCGAGGCAAAAGGCGAGGTAGCGGGTGGCTGCTTCGAGACTTGCCTTGGCCAGTCCCATCGTATTGTAGTTCGGCAGCGTGCGCTCGGCGCCCAGGTAGGATAGCGCCAGAAGGGCGGGCTGCCGCCCCTTGAGGAGCAGCGGGCGAGCCGCTTTGGCGAGCGCTGGGTAGCTGTAGGACGAGATGTCGTGTGCGATGCGGAAGGCGTCGCGCGTGATGCCATCGAGAAAGTCGCCTTCGATCGCTTCGCCCGGGGCGTAGGCGATTGAATGAACGAGTCCGTCGAGGCCATCCCACTGGCTGGCAAGGTCGGTAAAGAGCTGCGCAATTTCCGCATCATCCGAAACATCGCAGCGATAAATGAGCGTGCTGTCGAATTCGCGGGCGAATTTGGCAAGGCGGTCCTGAAAGCGTTCGTTCTGGAAGGTAAACGCCAACTGCCCGCCTTCGCGGTGGCAGGCGCGAGCGATACCGTAGGCGATCGAGTGTTTTGACAGCACGCCCGTGATCAGGATGCGCTTCCCGGCAAGGAATCCCATTGCATCTCCCATAACGAAAATTTTGCAGGGTTTGTCGTTCCTGCGCAAATCTGCTTGACTCGCGCATTATAAAGGAACTGCCCGCCGACACCGACCATTGTCCCTTGCTCGCCCGCCAGGCGCGCCAAGGCTTGCGGTGCAGCCAAGATCTGCCGGTTCGCGCTACACTTGTCGCATGTCTTTCGTGCGTATCGTTTGTCTGTTCCTGTGCCTTCTGATTCCTGCCTGCAGCAGCGAGCAGAACGATCCGTATCCGGCGAGCGAGCGAGGATTGAACATCCTGTACTCGGCGTTCACCGAGCGGCCGAAGCATCTTGATCCGGCGCAGTCGTACACCGAGGATGAGATCACGTTTACCGCGCAGATCTACGAGCCGCCGCTGCAGTACCACTACCTGAAGCGCCCGTATACCCTGATTCCGGCGACCAGCACGAGCGTACCTGTTGCGCGTTATACCGACGCGCAGGGCAGGGATCTGCCAGCCGATGCAGCGCCCGACAGGATTGCCTACAGCATCTACGAGGTGCGCATTCGGCCGGGGATTCGCTACCAGCCGCATCCTGCTTTTGCGCTCGATGCGGCCGGGCAGCCAGTGTACGGTACCGTGGACGGCGAGCGCTTGCGCGCCATCGAGACGCTCGCCGATTTTCCGAGTGTTTCCACGCGGGAACTGGTCGCCGATGATTACATCTATCAGATCAAGCGCTTGGCGCACCCTCGACTGCACTCGCCGATTTTCGGGATGATGGCCGAACGCATCGTTGGCCTGCGCGAACTGGGTAAGGTGCTGCAGGACGAGGCCAGCCGCCTGCCCGCCGCCGCCTGGCTGGACCTTGATCGCTTTGCGCTGCCAGGAGTAACCCGCCTTGACCGCTACTCGTATCGAATCACGCTGCGTGGCAAGTATCCACAGTTCGTGTACTGGTTGGCGATGCCCTTTTTTGCGCCGGTCCCGCGTGAGGTCGACCGCTTCTACGCGCAACCGGGGATGGCCGAAAAGAACCTCACTCTGGACTGGTACCCGGTGGGCACCGGCCCGTTCATGTTGACCGAGAACAACCCGAACAGTCGCATGGTTCTCCAACGGAATCCGAATTTTCACGGCGAGACCTATCCCTGCGACGGCGAAGCTGCCGACCGTGCAGCCGGCCTGCTGGCCGATTGCGGCCAGCCGCTGCCCTTCATCGAACGCGCGGTCTTTTCCCGCGAGAAGGAAAGCATTCCGTATTGGAACAAGTTTCTCCAGGGCTACTACGACGCGTCGAGCATTTCGTCCGACAGCTTCGATCAGGCGGTGCGACTCGGCGTTGGCGGCGATATCGAACTGAGCGACGAGATGCGCGGCAAGGGGATTAGGTTGCTGACCAGCGTGCGCGCGTCGATCTTCTATCTCGGCTTCAACATGCTCGACCCGATTGTCGGCGGCCTGAGCGAACAGACGACCAGGTTGCGCCAGGCATTGTCGATTGCCATTGATCAGGAGGAGTTCATCTCGATCTTCATGAACGGGCGCGGAATCGCTGCGAGCAGCCCACTGCCGCCGGGAATCTTCGGCTACCTCGAAGGCGAGGAGGGAAGCAATCCGGTCGTTTATGACTGGGTGCACGGACAGGCGCGGCGAAAGCCATTGAGCGCTGCCCGCAAGCTGTTGGCGGAGGCTGGCTGGCCGAACGGACGGCACGCGACGACCGGTGAGCCGCTCGTTCTGAACCTCGACACGACGACCGGTGGCATGGGCGAGAAGTCACGTCTCGACTGGCTCACCCGTCAGTTCGCCAAACTGGAGATCCAGCTCGTCGTTCGCTCGACCGATTTCAATCGCTTTCAGGACAAGGTGCGCAAGGGCGCCGTCCAACTCTACTATCTCGGCTGGAACGCCGACTATCCGGATCCCGAGAACTTTCTCTTCCTGCTGGCCGGTCCCGAAGGAAAGGTCGCAAGAGGAGGTGAAAACGCGTCAAACTACGCCAATCCCGAGTACGATCGCCTGTTTGAACAGATGAAGAACATGGAAAGTGATGGGCCGCGCGCTGCCGAGCGCTTGCGGATCATTCGGCAGGCGGTGGCCGTGCTGCAGCACGACGCGCCGTGGATCTACGGCTTCCATCCGAAGAGCTACACCCTCGGCCACGCCTGGCTGCACAATCGCAAGCCCAGCGATGTCGGCAACAACATTCTGAAGTATCAGCGGATCGATGGCGGCGAGCGGGCACGTCTGCGGCAGGCATGGAATCGTCCGGTGCTCTGGCCGTTGTTCGCCATCGCGTTGCTCTTGGTCGGTCTGTTGTTGCCTGCTGTTCTGGCCTATCGCCGGCGCGAGCGCGGGACGGCATGCTGATGCGGCGTACGATAGTCTGCGCGCGGCGCGCTACCGCCCGAGTTTGACAAGCGGGTCTAGCGCATGCTTGCCTACATCGTCCGCCGTCTGCTTTACGCGCTGCCCATTCTGATCGGTGTCAACCTGATCACGTTCGCGCTTTTCTTCGTCGTCAATACGCCCGACGACATGGCGCGCATGCAGTTGGGGGTCAAACGCGTGACACCCGAGGCTATCGCCAAGTGGAAAGCCGAGCGCGGCTACGATCGGCCGCTGTTCATCAACGCCGAAGCGGCTGGCACCGGTGTGGTCACCGAGACGATTTTTTTTGCCAAGTCGGTACGCATGTTCGCTGGCGACTTCGGGCGCGCCGAGGACGGCCGCGACATTGCTCGTGAAATCCGCTTGCGGATGGAGCCCTCGCTGGCGATTGCCGTGCCGACCTTCATTCTCGGTTTGCTGGTCAGCGTCTCGTTCGCTTTGCTGTTGACCTTCTTCCGGGCCGGATCGCTCGATTTCTGGGGCGTCTTCGTCTGCGTCGCGATGATGTCGATCTCGGGCTTGTTCTACATCATCGGTGGTCAGTATCTAGTCAGCAAGCTGTGGCGGCTGGTGCCCATTTCGGGCTACGCCGGCGGCTTCGACGCCTGGAAGTTTCTGATTCTGCCGGTGGTGATCGGTGTTGTTTCCGGTATCGGCGCATCGACTCGCTGGTATCGGACGATGTTCCTTGAAGAGATCGCCAAGGACTACGTGCGCACGGCGCGCGCCAAAGGCTTGTCGGAAGTTGTCGTGCTCTTCCGACATGTCTTGCGCAATGCGCTGATTCCGATCCTTACCGGCGTCGTCGTCGTCATCCCGCTGTTGTTCATGGGATCGCTGCTCAGTGAATCGTTCTTCGGCATTCCCGGACTCGGCAGCTACACGATAGACGCGATCAATGCCCAGGACTTTGCCGTCGTGCGCGCAATGGTCTTCATCGGATCGCTCCTCTACATCATCGGCCTCATCCTGACCGATCTGTCGTACACGCTTGTCGACCCGCGGATACGCTTCGTTTAATGGACTTTCTTCCCGTCCTTCTCTGGTCCGATCTGCTCATCTGGGCGCTCGTCGCTGTCGCGGCTGCGAGTGGCTGGCTTTCCGCCCGCAGTCCGTTGCTGCGCGCGGCGTGGCGGCGCGTCGGCAGCCACCGGACCGGCATGGGCTCCGCCACCGTGCTGGTTGTTTTTGGAGTGATCGGGCTACTGGACTCGCTGCATTATCGGCCGGCCCTCGTCGCGCCTACCGGTGAGCCGATGGCTGCCGCCAGTCGTCAGGGAACGGCGTACTCGGTCGAGGTCCTTTCGCTGCTCGACCGGCTGCTGGCCTCGCTGCGCGCGCGCAGCGAAAAAACCTATTCCGAGCCGCTGGCGACGCGCGCCTACGCCAAGGAGGCGATCGACCTGCGCGATGCCGACGGTCGTCTTCGGCAAATCCGCGACTATCCGCGCCTGAAGTACGGTGGCGCCCACCTGGGCGACGACGAAGCGCGACGGTACGCCGACATCGTGCAGCGCCTGCTGCAGGCGTTGGCGCTCGCGGCGGCCATCTGGTGCACGCTCGCTGGCGTCACGGTCGCTGTCCTGGCGCGCGCGGGCGACTGCACGCTGCGCGCCGCCTGGCGCCGCATCTGGCGCAACCAAACCGATTTCGCCTGGAATGCGGTGCTGATTGTGCTGGCTTGCCTGTTGGCCTGTGCCTTGCCCTTGGCTGGCCTGGCAGACGACTATCATGTCTTCGGGACCGACAAGGTAGGGCAGGATGTGCTCTACCAGATTCTCAAGAGCGTACGCACTGCCCTCGTCATCGGGCTGGTAACGACACTCGTCATGTTGCCGCTGGCCGTCGTACTCGGCGTCATGGCCGGCTACTTTCGCGGCTGGGTCGACGACGTGATCCAGTACCTGTACACGACGCTCAGTTCGATTCCCGGCGTCCTGCTGATTGCCGCGGCGGTGCTGATGATGCAGGTCCTGATCGATACGCATCCGCAGTGGTTTGCCACGGCGGCTGAACGCGCTGACCTGCGCCTGCTTGCCTTGTGCCTGATCCTGGGCCTGACCAGTTGGACCGGTCTTTGCCGCCTGCTGCGTGGCGAAACACTGAAGCTGCGCGAACTCGAGTTTATCCAGGCAGCACAGGCTTTCGGCGTTCCCGACCTGCGCATCATCGCCCGCCATATCGTGCCGAACCTGATGCACATCGTGATCATTGCGCTGGTCATGGACTTTTCCAGCCTGGTCCTGGCGGAGGCGGTGCTTTCGTACGTTGGTATTGGTGTAGACCCGACGATGATCAGCTTTGGCACGATGATCAACAACGCGCGCATGGAACTGGCTCGTGAGCCGATGGTGTGGTGGTCGCTGAGCGCGGCATTCAGCTTCATGTTGGCGCTGGTTTTGGCGGCGAACCTGCTCGCCGATGCGGTACGCGAGGCGTTCGATCCACGATTGGCAGGCGCCATATGAGCGGAGCGGAAAAACGCCAGGTGCGTACCATCGACGGCGAGGTGTTACTCGAGGTGCGTCGTCTGCGCGTGGCGTTTGCCGCACAGAACGCACTCCTGGCGGCGGTCGATGGAGTCGATTTCCGCGTCGCTGCCGGCGAGACGCTGGCTCTCCTTGGCGAGTCGGGCTGCGGCAAGTCGGCGGTCGCCCTCGCCACCTTGCGCCTGCTGCCGCCAGCCGGTCGAATCCCGAGCGGTGAGGTGAGTTTTGCCGGGCGCAGTCTGCTCGACTTGCCCGAGTCGGAGATGCGTGGCGTGCGTGGCGGTGGCATCGCGATCATCTTCCAGGAACCGGCGACCAGCCTCAACCCGGTGTTGACGGTCGGCCGGCAACTCGCTGAAGTCCTTGCGCGCCATCTCGGCTTGACCGGGCAGGCGGGCCAGGCGCGTGCGCGGGAGTTGCTGGAAGCGGTAGGAATCGCTGACGCACCGCGCCGCCTGAGCGAGTACCCATTTCAGCTCTCGGGCGGGATGAAACAGCGGGTAATGATCGCGATGGCGCTGGCCGGCGAGCCACGCCTGTTGATAGCCGACGAACCAACGACTGCACTGGACGTCACGATTCAGGCGCAAATCCTTGATCTACTGCGCGACATCCAGCGCCAGCGCGGCATGGGCGTGCTCCTGATCACGCACGATCTTGGCGTCGTCGCCCGTATGGCAAGTCGCGTCGCGGTCATGTATGCCGGTGAAATCGTCGAGGAAGCGCCGCGCCAGGCGTTCTTTTCGTCGCCTCGGCACCCCTATACCCAGAGGTTGTTTGCCGCCTTGCCCGATCTCGCCCGGCGTGGCGGCCGTCTGGCGACGATCCCGGGTCAGGTGCCGCCGCTCGCCGCGATGCCTGCCGGTTGTCGTTTTGCCGAGCGCTGCGCGCACGCCTGGGCGCTCTGTCGGGCTGAATCGCCGGGCTGGACCGCAGTTGGCGCTGACCATCGTGTGCGCTGTCACCTCGCCAGTTCGGCTGACCTGCCAAACCAGGAGGGCGCTGTCGCTGGTGAGCCCGGCGCGCGTAGGGGTGGCCCGGACAAGCTGCTTGATCCCGCTGCTCCATTGCTCGTGGTGCAGGACCTGTGCGTCCATTTTCCGATCCGGCGCGGCATCCTGCAGCGTACCGTTGGCCACGTGCGTGCGGTCGACGGCGTCTCGCTCCGCCTGCAGCGTGGGCGGACACTGGCGCTCGTCGGTGAGTCGGGTTGCGGCAAGACGACGGTGGGCAAGGCCATCCTGCAGCTCGTCGCGCCGACGCGCGGCACGGTTCAATTGGCCGGGCACGACTTGTGTGGGCTATCGCGTGGCGCGCTGCGACCGTTTCGCCGTCGCCTGCAAATGATTTTCCAGGACCCGTTTGCCTCGCTTGATCCGCGCGCATCGATTGGCGAGATCATCGGCGAAGGACTGCATGCGCTCGCCGCATCTGCCGCTCGCGCGGGTGGCGAAGCGGCGATCGTCCGGGTTCTGCAACAGGTTGGACTTGATCCGGCGGTCATCCACCGCTATCCCCACGAATTCTCCGGTGGTCAGCGGCAACGCATCGCGATTGCACGCGCGTTGGCGGTCGAGCCGAACCTGGTGATTTGCGACGAACCGACTTCAGCGCTCGACGTGTCGGTCCAGGCGCAGGTGCTCAATCTACTGGCAAAACTGCAGGCCGAACTGGGTTTGGCCTACCTCTTCATTACCCACAACCTGGCCGTCGTCGACCATCTGGCGCACGAGGTTGCCGTCATGTACCTCGGCCGTATCGTCGAAAGCGGCACGGTGGACGATGTGCTCCGTTCGCCGCAGCATCCCTACACGCGCGCCTTGCTGTCGGCCGTGCTCAGTCCGCGCTTGGGTGAGGAGCGGGAAGTGATCCGCCTGGAGGGGGAACTTCCTTCGCCGGCCAAACCACCGGCAGGCTGCCATTTCCATCCGCGTTGCCCGCAAGCAAGCGCGTCATGCCGCGAGCGGTATCCAGCAACCCTTGCCTTGAGTGCGACGCACGCGGTCAGCTGTCATCTCTACGACACGAACTGAGGCGCCATTTCTGCACCTCGCATCATGCTCGCCGGGCAGGCGAGCAGCGTCGGCTGCGCATCTGCCGCGAGTAGCGCGCCGACCTTGGTGGCTAGAGCGTGTTCTGTACGAGCTGAATGGTCAGCGTCTGGCCGGCTTTGATCGAGCGTGCTGGCAGGCGGTTCCAGCGCAACAGGTCGTCAGCGTCAACCCTGAACTGGCGCGCGATTGAAGCCAGGGTATCGCCACGGCGAATGGTGTACTGCGCAAGCCGGGCCGGCTTCTTGGCAGCGGCATGCGCCGACGCGGCGGGCGTATCGGCGAACCGCCGGTTGGTCTTCGCATCGGTCTTGCTGTCGGCCTTCGGGTTGTCCGCCTTGGCCAGCGTCAGGCGAGAATCGGCAGTCCGCGCACGCCGGTTGTCGCTCTCCGCAAGGTCGGCTGACGGGTGCGCCGAGCCGCTACCGCTCGGCGTGACGATGGCCAGCTTCGTACCGGGTACGACATGGTCGTGGCGAATCTTATTGATCTGTTTCAACTCGCTCAGGCTGATTCCATAGCGCTGCGCGACTTTGAGCAAGGTTTCGCCTTTGCTCACCGTGTGCGTTCTGCGCGTTTCAGCCGCGGCGGCGGTCGTGCCGCGCGCGACCGGCGCTCTATTCTCAAGCTCGCCCGCGGCGACGCGTTGCGGCTCCCGGCTGGCAAGCTTGCTGCTCGGAACCGGACCGGCGACCGCCAGCCGCGTCCCCGGAGTCACCTTGTCGGCGCGCAGCTTGTTGTTTTGCTTCAACTCAGCGATAGTCATGCCGTACTGCTGGGCGACCTTGAACAGCGTCTCACCCTTGCGCACGACGTGTACGCGTGGCGTCACTGGCGGCGTCTGGACGTTGATGGGCTCGGGCTGACGCGGCTGGACGAGCGGACGCGGCGGCGGCTCGCTGCTGGCCGCGGCAAGGGCTGGCGGTTCTGGCAGACCAGCCAGATCAGCGACCTCTGCGCCCTCCTGACGAGCGACCAGCAGCGGCTGCCCGGCCGCCACCCTGGCCTTGCCGTTGATCCCGTTAACCGCCTTGAGGGTGGCTACCGTCATGCCGAAGCGCGCGGCGACCTGTTCGAGCGTCTCGCCTGGGCGTAGCGTATAGGCCTGCCAGGAAGCGAGCGGCTGCTCGCTTTCCTCATGCGCCTCAAGGTTGTTGATGAAGCGGTCGACCTTGTCGGCCGGGATGACCATCGGCGTTTCCGACTTGATCACCGGGCGGTTGTGCGCGGGATTCAACGCGACGAACTCCTGCACCGGCATTTCGGCCAACCTGGCGGCCAACTTGACATCGATGTTTGCCGTCTTGGTGACCGTGGCGAAGTAAGGCCGGTTGGGGACGCCGCGGATATTCAGGTTGGCCAGGACTCTCGGATTGCTGAAGATATTCTTCAGCGCCTGCAGTTTCGGCACGTACTGCCTGGTTTCGTCGGGCATGCTCAGACTGAGATAATCGGTCGGCAGGCCCTGTGCCTTGTTCTTGTTGATGGCGCGGCCGACGGCACCTTCACCCCAGTTATACGAGGCGAGCGCCAAGTGCCAGTCGCCGTGCAATTCGTAGATATATTGCAGGTAGTCAAGCGCCGCTGCGGTCGACGCAATGATGTCGCGGCGCGCGTCCAGCCACCAGTTCTGTTCGAGCTTGTACTGTTTGCCGGTCGCTGGAATGAACTGCCAGAGACCGGACGCGCGGCTGCGCGAGTAGGCTGTCGGGTTGTAAGCGCTCTCGACCATCGGGAGCAAGGCAAGCTCCGTCGGCATGCCGCGCTTTTCGATCTCCTCGACGATGTGATGCAGGTAGCGACTACTGCGCTCGACCATGCGACGCAGCGAGTCCGGATGGTTCAGATACCATTGCTGGTGATGGAGGACCGAAGATGTGTTGATGTTCGGCATCGAAAAGCCCTGCCGAATTCGCTGGTAGAGTTCCTCGGGTTCGACGGTCAGATCAATCGTTTCGGTTAGCGGTGGCGGAGCAACGATCTCGATCACCGGCAAGGCGCCCGCGGTTCCGGTCTGCAAGGCAGATTCGGTGCTTGTCACGCCTGGCGAGCGAAGATTGGGCAGTGTCTGCAAGGGGTCGGCAACGCGCTCGGTAGCTGTTTCCGCTGCGGATGCCGTATTCCACACCAGAGCAAGAGCAAGTGCGATAGCGATTCGTGGCGTCATCCGTGGTTCCTGTTCTCGATTGCGCGAAGCTGCCACGTCATCCCGCTCGTGCGGGTGAGTCCGGGCAAGCGTGGTGGACTGCAACCGAATGATTATAGAACAAAGTGGAACGGCTGATAGTAAGTTTTGTGTAAGCGATTGCCGCCGCCAGGTGCCTGCTCTGCGGCGTCCGATTCGGCGCCGGCCTTGCCGTGCGTCGCCGGCGCGCGGCAAGATGGTATGGCGAAACACAAAGGCCCAGCACGCAGGCTGGGCCTAAAAACTCGGGTGTTGGCGGAGTGGACGGGGCTCGAACCCGCGACCCCCGGCGTGACAGGCCGGTATTCTAACCAACTGAACTACCACTCCATTACCTGCAGGCACTCGCTCTTGCACGATCCAGCCACGCTAACAGTGCGAGGCCGCCGAGCTTTCTCGGTGATCGTCCGGGCAAGCGAGCCAGCATTATAGCGCTTTTCGTGGCCCGATCAAGTCAACAACGAATGGGTTCAGTGGGCTGTCAGCCCGTCGCTAGCAACGACCCTGTCGTCGACCCCGGCCAATCGGCCTTGACCCAGCGAGTTGGCCAGGGGCTGTTTACAGCCCTGTCGCTTCGTCTTGCGGCCGTTTTTCTTGAACCTCCGGCGCCTTCCCCCGCTACGGCGCAAGTGCCGCCTCAAGCTGCAGCGTCCTGACGCAGGAGTCGCCGACACGCTTCGCGCGGAACTCCTGGGTCTCACATAAGATTCATGCAATTGCCCTACGAAGTGGCCAGCCAAGAGGCGGAACCGACGCACGGCGTGCTAAAATTCGACGCTTGATCTGGACGCCGACGCTCCGCCGGAAGTCGCGTCGGAAGCGGAACGACGATGGAAGCCTTCGCCAAAGAAACCCTGCCCGTCAGCCTCGAAGACGAGATGCGCCGATCGTATCTCGACTACGCGATGAGCGTCATTGTCGGGCGCGCCTTGCCCGATGCGCGCGATGGCCTGAAGCCGGTACACCGGCGCGTGCTGTTTGCGATGCACGAACTGTCGAACGACTGGAACAAACCGTACAAGAAATCGGCGCGCATCGTCGGTGACGTCATCGGTAAGTACCATCCGCACGGCGATACCGCGGTCTATGACACGATCGTGCGCATGGCGCAGAGCTTTTCGCTGCGCTACATGCTGATCGACGGTCAGGGCAACTTCGGCTCGGTGGACGGCGACAACGCCGCCGCGATGCGCTACACGGAAGTGCGCATGGCGCGCATTGGGCACGAGCTGCTCGCCGACATCGACAAGGAAACGGTGGACTTCGGGCCGAACTACGACGGTTCGGAGGAGGAACCGCTGGTCCTTCCGGCGCGCATCCCGAATCTGCTGATCAATGGCTCTTCCGGCATCGCAGTCGGCATGGCGACCAACATCCCGCCGCACAACCTGAGCGAGGTGGTCGATGCCTGCCTCTTGCTGCTCGGCAACGCGGAGGTGACGATCGACGAACTGATCGATGTCCTGCCGGCGCCCGACTTTCCGACCGCCGGGATCATCTACGGTGTCGCCGGCGTGCGTGAGGGTTATCGCACCGGGCGCGGGCGCGTCGTCATGCGTGCGCGCACGCATTGCGAAGACATCGACCGGGGCAATCGGCAGGCGATCATCGTCGATGAACTGCCTTACCAGGTCAACAAGCGGACGCTGCTCGAGAAGATCGGCGAGCTGGTCAACGAGAAACGCATCGAAGGAATCTCCGACCTGCGCGACGAGTCCGACAAGTCGGGTATGCGCGTCGTCATCGAACTGAAGCGCGGCGAAGTCGCCGATGTGGTCCTCAACTGTCTGTACAAGCAGACGCAACTGCAGGACACCTTCGGCATGAACATGGTAGCGCTGGTCGACGGACAGCCGCGCCTGTTGAACCTCAAGCAGATGATCGAGTGTTTTCTCCGTCATCGGCGCGAGGTGCTCACGCGGCGTACCGTTTTCGAACTGCGCAAGGCGCGCGAGCGGGCGCACATTCAGGAAGGACTGGCCGTTGCGCTCGACAATGTCGATGAAATCATTGCGCTGATCAAGGCGTCGCCAACGCCGGCCGATGCCCGGCGCGGCCTGATGGCGCGGCTTTGGCAGTCGCCGACGGTGGCCGAGATGCTGCAGCGCGCGGCGCTCGACGCAACACGTCCGGAAGGGCTGGGACTCGAGTACGGGCTGTCGCGCAGCGGTTACCTGCTTTCCGAAGCGCAGGCGCAGGCGATTCTTGATCTGCGTCTGCAGCGCCTGACCGGGCTCGAGCGCGAGAAGATCGTGGCCGATTTCAGCGAGTTGCTCGCACGCATTGCCGACCTGATGGACATCCTCGCCCGTCCCGAGCGAATTACCGAGATGATCGGCAACGAGCTGACGGCAGTACGCGCCCAGTTCGGCGACAAGCGGCGTTCGGAAATCGTGACCCATACGCAGGATCTGGGGATCGAGGACTTCATCACGCCGGTCGACATGGTCGTCACGCTGTCGCATACCGGCTACGTCAAGGCGCAGCCGCTCGCCGATTACCGTTCGCAAAGGCGCGGCGGGCGCGGCAAGCAGGCGGCGGCGATGAAGGAGGACGATTTCGTCGATCATCTGTTCGTCGCCAATACGCACGATTTCATTCTCTGCTTCACCAACCGCGGGCGGGTCTACTGGCTCAAGGTCTACGAAGTTCCGCAGGGAACGCGGACGAGCCGCGGCAAGCCGATCATCAACCTTTTTCCTTTCGAAGAAGGCGAGAAGATCGGTGCGATCCTGCCGGTCAAGGAGTTTGCCGAAGACCGCTACGTGTTCATGTGTACGGCGCAGGGGACGGTCAAGAAGACGCCGCTGTCCGACTTTTCTAATCCGCGCAAGAGCGGCATCATCGCCGTCGCGCTGGACGAAGGCGATGTCCTGATCGGCGCTGAAATCACTAACGGCCGGCAGGACGTGGTGCTCGTCTCGGATGCTGGCAAGGCAGTCTGGTTCGACGAGGAAGACGTGCGACCGATGGGCCGGACGGCGCGCGGTGTACGCGGCATGAAGCTGGCTGAACAGCAGCAGGTGCTGTCGCTGCTGGTCGCCGACAGCGAGCAGCAGACGGTTCTCGTGGCGACCGAAAACGGTTTCGGCAAGCGCACCGCGCTGGCCGATTTCCGCCATTCCGGGCGGGCGACGCAGGGCGTCATCGCGATCGCGGCGAGCGAACGTAACGGCAAGGTGGTCGCCGCTCGCCTGGTGTGCGACGAAGACGAGATCATGCTGATCACCACCGGCGGCGTCCTGATCCGCACGCGCGTGCGCGAGATTCGCGAACTCGGGCGGGCGACGCAGGGCGTGACGCTGATCGCCCTCGATCCGGGCGAAAAGCTCGCCGGGCTGGAGAAGGTGGTCGAAAGCGAGGACGATCCCGAACTGGCCGCGGCGGCGGCGGCCGTGAACCCGGTGCCGGGTGACGATCAGGAGCCGGCATGAAGTGCAATTCGTCTGGCGCACCCGGCGAAGCTGCGGCGTGTGCCGTGAACGCTCGATGAACGAAGGCCCGATGAACGAAAAGCTGGCGGGTGAACTGGCAGCCGTCCGCCAGCAGATCGACGCACTCGACGCGCAGCTTCTTGCGTTGCTCAATCAGCGCGCGCGGTATGCGCAGGAGGTCGGCGCGATCAAGCAGCGGCATGGTGAGGGCGGCGTCATCTATCGACCAGAGCGCGAGGCGCAGGTTCTGCAGCGAATTCAGGCGATGAACCCTGGCCCGCTGCCGAACGAGAGCGTCACCTGGTTTTTTCGCGAAGTGATGTCGGCCTGCCTGTCGCTCGAACAACCGCTCGGCATCGCCTTCCTTGGCCCTTTCGGTACTTTCTCGGAAAGCGCCGTCACCAAGCACTTCGGGCACGCGGCCAGACTGATGCCGCAGCTTTCGATCGACGACGTCTTTCGCGAGGTGGAAGCGCTGCACGCGGACTACGCGGTGGTGCCGATCGAGAACTCGACCGAAGGCGCGATCGGGCGGACGCTCGACCTCTTGCTCAACACGCCGTTGAAGATTTGCGGTGAGGTCGTCCTGCGCATCCACCAACACCTGCTGTCGAATGCGCGGGCGCTCGACGAGGTGACGAAAGTGTACTCGCACGCGCAGTCGCTGGCGCAGTGTCACGACTGGCTGAACCGCTCGCTGCCGAAGGCGCAGCGCATTCCGGTCGGGAGCAATGCACAGGCCGCCCAGCTTGCCGGTAGCGAGCCCGGCGCGGCAGCGATTGCCGGTCAGGCGGCGGCCGAACGCTATCAACTGCCGCAACTGGCGAGCAACATCGAGGACGAGCCGAACAACACGACGCGCTTCGTCGTGATCGGCCGGCAGGATGCCGGCCCGTGTGGGCGCGACAAGACTTCGCTGATCATGTCGGCGCAGAACCAGACCGGCGCGCTCAGCCGTCTGCTGGCGCCTTTTTCGGACGCTGGCGTTTCGCTGACGCGCCTGGAATCGCGGCCGGCGCGTCACACGCTGTGGGAGTATGTCTTCTTCGTCGATCTCGAAGGTCACCGCGCCGACGCCGCCGTGCATTCGGCGCTGACCGAACTTGCTCGCCGCGCACCTTACCTCAAGCTGCTCGGCTCGTATCCGATGGCTGCCTACTGAGCACAACCTGCGAAGGACCTGCGATGACCCTGTTCGCCCAGTCGCTTCCCTACGTTCGCGCCATTTCGCCTTACCAGCCGGGGAAGCCGATCACCGAGCTGGCGCGCGAAATGGGTCTGGCGGTCGATCAGATCGTCAAGCTGGCGTCCAACGAAAATCCACTGGGCATGAGCCCGAAGGCGCGTGCGGCGCTGGTCGCGGCGCTCGATACGATCGAGCGCTATCCGGACGATTTCGTTCTCAAAAGCGCTGTCGCCGAGCGCTACGGGCTGGGCATGGAGCGCGTCGTTCTCGGTAACGGATCGAACGATGTGCTCGACCTGGCAGCGCGCGTCTTCCTCGCGCCGGGTCGTTCGGCGGTTTTCGCGCAATACGCCTTTGCCGTCTATCCGCTCGCCACGCTGTCCGCCGGAGGCGAGCCGATCGCCGTTCCGGCGCGCGACTATGGGCACGACCTGACGGCGATGCGGGCAGCGATCCGGCCCGATACGCGACTCGTCTGGATCGCCAATCCGAACAATCCGACTGGCACCTTCGTCCCCTGCGCGCAGCTCGAGGCATTCATTGCGTCGCTGCCGGATGACGTTCTGGTCGTTCTCGACGAAGCCTACAACGAGTACCTGCCGCCCGCCGAGCGCGTCGACACGACGGCCTGGCTGGCCCGCTGGCCGAACCTGGTGATCACTCGGACCTTCTCCAAGATCTACGGCCTGGCCGGTCTGCGTGTCGGCTACGCGCTGGCTTCGGCGGAGGTTGCCGACCTGATGAACCGCGTCCGCCAGCCGTTCAACTGCAACAATCTGGCGCTGGCGGCGGCGGCCGCGGCGCTTACAGACGAAGAGTTCGTCGCGCGCAGTCAGGCGCTGAACAGCGCCGGAATGCAGCAGATCGTCGCCGGGCTGGAGTCGCTCGGTTTTGCCTACATTCCTTCGCGCGGCAATTTCGTCAGCTTCCGCGCTGGCGACACGGCCGCGATCAACCAGCGCCTGCTGCGCCAGGGTGTCATCGTCCGCCCATTGGCCGGCTATGCGATGCCCGAGTGGCTGCGTGTGACGATCGGCCGGCGCGAGGAGAATGATCGCTTCCTGGCAGCGCTGGAGGCGGCGCGATGACCCGCGCGGGCTTGGTGAGACCGATCACGGTCGACCGCGCCGGGGCAGCAGGGGGCGGGCGGTGAGCAGCGCTCCGCAGTTTGCCAAGGTCGTCGTTTTCGGCGTCGGTCTGATCGGCGGCTCGTTCGCCCTGGCGCTCAAGGCGGCCGGGCAGGTCGGCGAAGTGGTCGGCTTCGGGCGCACGCTCGGCTCGCTGACGCAGGCGCTCGAACTCGGCCTGCTCGACCGCATCGGTTTCAATGTTGGTCAGGAAGTCTGCAATGCCGACCTGGTGTTGATCGCCGCGCCGGTCGGTCGCAGCGGCGAGATCATGGCGCGCCTTGCCCCGTTTATCGGGGCGCAGACGGTGGTGACTGATGCCGGCAGCACGAAGCAGGATGTGGTCGCCGCGGCGCGCGAGCATTTCGCCGAACGACTCGGGCAGTTCGTTCCGGCGCACCCGATCGCCGGCGCCGAAAACAGCGGTGCGGCCGCCGCACGCGCCGACCTTTACCGGCAGAAGCAGGTGGTCATCACGCCGCTGGCGGAAAACCCGCCAGCCTTCGTCGAGCGTGTGCGCGCTGCCTGGGCGTGCTGCGGGGCGCTGGTGCGCGAGTTGAGCCCGGCCGAGCACGATCATGTGTTTGCCGCGGTCAGCCACCTGCCGCACCTCCTGTCGTTTGCGCTCGTCCATGAGTTGGCGCTCCGCAGTAACCACGAACTGCTCTTTGCCTACGCCGCCAGCGGTTTTCGCGACTTTACGCGGATTGCCGCCAGCCATCCGGAGATGTGGCGCGACATCTGCCTGGCCAATCGCAGCGCGTTGCTCGCCGAGCTCGACGGCTATCGGGCACAGCTCGAAGGTTTGCGCGAGGCCTTGGCGGCGGGCGACGGGGCGCGCCTGGAAGCGGTCTTCGAGCTTGCCCGGGAGGCCCGCCGTGCCTGGGCGGACAGAAAGGCCAGCGAATGAGCGGCACCTTCCTCGATCTGCCGCAGATGCTGGGCGCTGCCGGCACGGTTCGCCTGCCCGGCTCGAAGAGCATTTCCAACCGTGTGCTGCTGCTTGCGGCGCTCGCCAGCGGTGAGACCGAACTGCGCGATGTCCTGCTTTCCGACGACACCGAACGTATGCTCGAGGCGCTGCGCGCGCTCGGCGTCGACGTCGTCCAGCAGTCCGCGACGGTTTTCCGCGTCGTCGGAAGCGGTGGGCGCTTTCCGGTCAGGCAAGCCGACCTCTTTCTCGGCAACGCGGGGACGGCGTTTCGCCCGTTGACCGCAGTGCTCGCGGTGGCTGGCGGAGACTACCGCCTGACGGGCGTTGCGCGCATGCACGAGCGGCCGATCGGCGATCTGGTCGAGGCACTGCGCCAACTCGGCGCCGACCTGCGCTACGCCGGAAGCGAGGGCTTTCCGCCTTTGCTGATCGGATCGCCGGTGGCCGACGGCAGCGACCTGGTGACCTTGCGCGGCGAAGTTTCCAGCCAGTTTCTGACCGGCCTGCTGATCGCCTTGCCGCTGCGCCGCGGGCGCACGACCTGCGTCGAAGTGCTCGGTGAACTGATCTCCAAACCCTACGTCGACATGACGCTGCAGATGATGGCGCGTTTCGGTGTCGAGGTCGTACGCGAGGGCTGGCAGCGCTTCACCGTCGTGGCGGGCAGCGCCTACCGTTCGCCGGGGGTGGTCGAGGTCGAGGGCGACGCCTCGTCGGCGTCGTATTTTCTCGCCCTCGGCGCGCTTGGCGGCGGTCCCCTGCGCGTCGAAGGTCTGGGCGCCGATTCGATACAGGGCGATGTGCGTTTTGCCGACGCGCTGGCGATGATGGGCGCCCAGGTGAGCAGCGGCAGCAACTGGTTGGCCGCCGCAGCACCGGCGACGAGCAGCGGACACGCCCGCTTGCGCGGCATCGACCTGGACTGCAATGCGATTCCGGACGCGGCGATGACGCTGGCGACGCTGGCGCTGTTTGCCGACGGACCGACGACGCTGCGCAACATCGCCAGTTGGCGGGTCAAGGAAACCGATCGGATCAGCGCCATGGCGTGCGAGTTGCGCCGCTTCGGCGCACGCGTCGAAGAAGGCGCCGACTTCATCCGCGTCTTCCCGCCGACGCCTGCACCGGCGCTGCTGCCGGCAGTCGTCGACACCTACGACGACCACCGGATGGCGATGGCCTTTTCGCTCGCGGCGCTCGGCGTGCCCTTGCGCATCAAGCAGCCGGAAGTCGTTGCCAAGACTTTTCCGGAGTACTTCGCGCGCTTTGCCGAGGTGACGCAGCCGGTGCCGGTGCTGGCGATCGACGGCACTTCGGCTTCCGGCAAGGGAACGATTGCGCAGCGCGTGGCACAGGCGCTCGGCTGGCATTATCTCGATTCGGGCGCGCTTTATCGGCTGACCGCACTGGCGGCGGAGCGCGCCGGGGTCGCCTGCGACGATGCCGGCCGGATGGCGACAATTGCCGCCGAGCTCGACGTCAGCTTCAGCAGCGGGGCGATCCTGCTCGCCGGTGACGCAGTCGACGAAGCGATCCGCAGCGAGGAAATATCGCGCGCAGCGTCTCGCGTCGCCGCCCTGCCCGAGGTGCGCGCTGCGCTGCTTTTCCGCCAGCGCGCTTTTCGGCGGCCGCCCGGGCTGGTCGCCGACGGGCGCGACATGGCCTCGGTCGTCTTCCCGGATGCGGTGTGCAAGGTGTTTCTCAGCGCGAGCCTGGAAATGCGTGCGAAGAGGCGGCTTAAGCAGTTGATCGAAAAAGGAATCGCTGCTAATATGTCAGACCTCTTGCAGGATCTGCGCGAACGTGACGAAAGGGACAGTCAACGCAGCGTCGCGCCGATGCAGCAATGTGCGGATGCCGAACTGCTCGACACGACGGATCTGACCATCGAAACAGCGGTGGCGCAGGTTCTCGCCTGGGTCAGCAAGCTTCCGAATAAGGGCTAGGGCGGCTCACCGCTCGCCCGCAGTGTCATCCGTCCGGCCCGCCGTCCGGCCGGCGCGGTCACTCCCCGGCCCCGTACTGCCGGGCAGGGCCGCTGCCTGCCGCCGGCGTTGCTTTTCTTGGTCCGGGTGGATGGTTTTTTCTCAACTCAACCCGCAGCGCTGCGGACAGGTCATTCAACTCAACTCATATGTCAACCAACCCAACCATGCAGGAAAGCTTTGCCGAGCTTTTCGAAGAGAGCCTGGGTCGCCAGGAAATGCGTCCAGGAGAAGTCATCACCGCCGAAGTCGTTCGCATCGATCAGAACTTCGTCGTCGTCAACGCCGGCCTCAAGTCGGAAAGCTACATCGAACTCGAGGAATTCCTCAACGATCAGGGCGCGGTCGAGGTCAAGATCGGCGACTTCGTTCAGGTTGCCATCGAACAGCTCGAGAACGGTTTTGGCGAAACACGTCTGTCGCGTGACCGCGCTAAGCGGGTCGCCGCCTGGAACGCGCTGGAACAGGCGCTGAACGACGGAACGCTGGTCGTCGGAACGATTACCGGTAAGGTCAAGGGCGGGTTGACGGTGATGACCAACGGCGTCCGCGCTTTCCTGCCGGGATCGCTGGTCGACATGCGGCCGGTCAAGGACACTACGCCCTACGAGGGCAAGACCTACGAGTTCAAGGTCATCAAACTTGACCGCAAGCGCAACAACGTCGTCGTTTCGCGCCGCGCGGTGCTCGAAGCCAGTGTGGGCGAGGAACGCGACGCGCTGCTTGCGGCGCTCAAGGAAGGCAGCGTGGTCAAGGGTGTGGTGAAGAACATCACCGACTATGGCGCCTTCGTCGACCTCGGCGGCATCGATGGTTTGCTGCATATCACCGATCTGGCCTGGCGCCGCGTGCGCCATCCGTCGGAAGTGCTGGCTGTCGGCGACGAGGTGCAAGCGAAGATTCTCAAGTTCGACCAGGAAAAGAACCGCGTTTCGCTCGGCCTGAAGCAGTTGGGTGAAGACCCATGGGTAGGGATTTCGCGCCGCTATCCGCCGACCACGCGTCTCTTCGGCCGAGTGACCAACCTGACCGACTACGGCGCCTTCGTCGAGATCGAACAGGGCATCGAAGGCCTCGTGCACGTTTCCGAAATGGACTGGACGAACAAGAACGTCCATCCGTCGAAGGTGGTGCAACTGGGCGACGAAGTCGAGGTGATGATTCTCGAGATCGACGAGGACCGCCGCCGCATTTCGCTCGGCATGAAGCAGTGCGCGGCCAATCCGTGGGACGAGTTCTCCATGAATTACAAGAAGGGCGACCGGGTGCGCGGCGCGATCAAGTCGATCACCGACTTCGGCGTCTTCATCGGCTTGCCGGGCGGTATCGACGGCCTCGTCCATCTTTCCGACCTGTCGTGGTCGCTGCCGGGTGAGGAGGCAATCCGCAACTTCAAGAAAGGCGACGAGGTCGAAGCCGTGGTGCTTGCCATCGATACCGACAAGGAGCGGATTTCCCTCGGCATCAAGCAGCTCGACGGTGATCCCTACACCAGCTACATTGCCACGCACGACAAGAACAGCATCGTTTCGGGTGTGGTCAAGTCGGTTGACGCGCGCGGCGCGGTGGTCATTCTCGACGGCGACATCGAAGCCTACCTGCGTGCTTCTGAAGTCTCGCGCGAGCGCATAGACGACCTCAGCAAGGTGTACAAGGAAGGCGACAAGATCGAGGCGATGATCATCAACATCGATCGCAAGACGCGTTCGATCAGTCTGTCGATCAAGGCCAAGGATCAGGCCGAGCAGCACGAGGCGATGCAGAAGTTCTCGGCCGACAGCAGTGCCAGTTCGGCGACGACCAACCTTGGCGCTTTGCTCAAGGCCAAGCTCAACACCCCTCAGTAGGATGACGGATGACCAAGTCGGATCTTATCGCTCAACTGGCGGCGCGTTTTTCCCAACTCGTGACCAAGGATGCTGACCTTTCGGTCAAGATGATCCTCGAGGCGATGGCCGAAGCGCTGGCCAGGGGTGACCGCATCGAGATTCGCGGCTTCGGAAGTTTTTCGCTGAACTACCGGCCGCCACGCACCGGCCGGAATCCGAAGTCGGGTGAAAAGGTCGATGTCCCGGAAAAGTGGGTACCGCACTTCAAGGCCGGTAAGGAATTGCGGGAACGCGTCGACGGCTCGCAGGAACCGGTGGTCTGAGTGGTCGCTTAGTCGTAGCATGCGGGCGGCGCGAGCCGCCCGTTTCTCGCCGGGAAGTGAGTGATGCGTACGCTGCTCTGGCTGTCGCGGATTCTGCTTTTTCTCTTCCTCTTTGCGTTTGCCGTGCGCAACACCGATCCGGTCGCCGTGCGCTTCTTCTTCGACCTGGCTTGGCACGCGCCCTTGGTGATCGTTCTCCTGAGTTTCTTTATTGGCGGGGCCATTCTCGCCGTGTTGTCGCTGATGGCGACCATCTTTCATATGCGTCGTGAGCTGGCTGGGCTCAGGCGGGAGCTCGAACAGGCACGTTTGCCACGATCTGGCGAGCGCGAACAGCGCGTGTGATCGGGTCGGGGGAAGACGCTGCGGGCGCTGCACAGGGAGAAGGTTGATCGGGCATGATTGAGTTCGAATACTGGCAGTTGCTGCTCTTCCCGCTTTTCTTCGGCCTTGGCTGGGCGGCGGCGCGAATCGACATCCGGCACCTGGTGCGCGAGTCGCGCAGCCTGCCGCGCTCCTACTTCCAGGGGCTCAACTTTCTCCTCAACCAGCAACCCGACCGGGCGATCGAGGCTTTTGTCGAGGCGGTTCGGGTTGATCCGCAGACGATAGAACTGCACTTTGCCCTGGGCAGCCTGTTCCGCCGGCGTGGCGAAACCGAGCGGGCGATTCGCATGCACCAGAATCTGATCGAACGCGAAGACCTGAAGCAGGAGCTGAAACTGCAGGCGCTATCGGAGCTCGGTCAGGATTACCTGAAAGCCGGGCTGCTCGACCGGGCCGAAGAGGTTTTCGACCGTTTGCGCGACTCGGCGCTGGCGGAAGACGCCAAGCGCAACCTGCTGGAAATCTATCAGCTCGAAAAGGACTGGGAGAAGGCGATCGCGATTGCCTCGGAGCTGCCCGACTACGCCTCGCACAAAGAGATTGCCGAGTATTTCTGCGAACTGGCAGCCGCAGAGATGATTCGTTCGCGGCACGATCTGGCGGCTGGCTACCTGCAGACCGCGCTCGAACGCAATCGCAAGTGCGTGCGCGCCAGTCTGCTGCAGGGCGACATCCACCTGCAGCAGGAGCAGCCGGGAGCAGCCATCGAATCCTGGCAACGGATAGAGCAGCAGGACCCGACGTATCTTGCCCTGGTCGCACAGCGCCTGCTCGAAGCTTTCCGCAAGCTCGAGCGGCGCGAGGAGGGTCTGCGCTTGCTGAACGGCTATCTCGAACAATATCCGTCGCTCGACCTGCTCGACGTCGTTTTTCAGCTTGTCCTCGAAGCCGACGGGCCGGAAGCGGCGTACAAGTTGGTGCGCGATGAACTCAAGCGCAATCCGACGCTGCTCGGCTTCGACAAGCTGCTCGAAGCGCGGCTGCTGGTTGCTGCGCCGGATGTGCGCCCCGATCTCGAACTGGCCAAGGGAATCGTGCACGGGTACACGCGCCGATTGGCGCGTTATCGATGCGATAATTGCGGCTTCAAGGCGCGCCAGTTCTATTGGCGCTGCCCGGCGTGCGGCGGCTGGGAAACCTACTCGCCCAAGCGCAGCGAAGAATTCGATCTTGCTCCCTAGCTTGCAACCTTGCTGCCGCCGCTTGCTCGGCGCAGCTTCAATGTACTTGCCGATGACCCGCCTGTTCGTCCGCTTATGTCAGGCCCTGTCCGCCGATTCGCTGGATCTGGGCGGATGGCTGCAGTACGACGCCCGTCCGGGTATTGGCCGGTGGTCGCGGCCAGCGCGGTCGGCGCTTGCCGGCAACACGCTTCTTCCTGCCGGGCAGAGCCGTCATGCACATCCCTGATCAGGCGACGGCGCGCGTTCTCGTCGTCGGCGATGTCATGCTCGACCGCTACTGGTTTGGCGATGTGGCGCGCATCTCGCCGGAAGCGCCGGTGCCGGTGGTCAAGGTCGAGCGGAGCGAAGAACGGCCGGGTGGCGCGGCAAACGTGGCGCGCAATGTGGCGGCACTCGGTGCGCAGGTCGGCCTGCTCTCGGTCGTCGGTGACGACGAAGCCGGGCAGAGCCTGCAGCGCCTGCTGTCGGCGAGCGGTATCGCGGTCAGCCTGCACGTCGATCGCGCAATCAGCACGACGGTCAAACTGCGCGTCATCGGGCGCCAGCAGCAATTGCTGCGCATCGATTTCGAGACGACGCCATCGCACGAGGTGCTGCGCGCCAAGCTCGCCGAGTTCGCCGCGCGTCTGGCCGACTGCGATGCGGTGATTCTCTCCGACTACGGCAAGGGGGGGCTGGCGCACATCGCCGAAATGATCCGGCTGGCGCGTGCAGCCGGGAAGCGCGTCCTCGTTGATCCCAAAGGCGATGACTTTGCCAGGTACGCCGGCGCGACGGTGGTCACGCCGAACCGGGCCGAACTGCGCGCGGTCGTTGGACGCTGGCAAGATGAAGAGGAACTGGTGCGCAAGGCCGAGAATTTGCGCAGTGCGCTCGATCTCGAGGCGCTGCTGGTTACGCGTAGCGAGGAAGGAATGTCGCTCGTCCGAGCGGGCGGCGCTGTGCACGAAAAAGCGCTGGCGCGCGAAGTCTTCGACGTTTCGGGCGCCGGTGATACGGTGATCGCGACGCTTTCCGTCATGCTGGCCGGGGGTGCTGGATGGGCCGACGCAGTGCGCGCCGCCAACGTGGCGGCGGGAATCGTCGTCGGCAAGCTGGGAACGGCGGTGGTCAGTCGCCGCGAGCTCGATTCTGCGCTCAATTGAGGTGAGGAGGTTCAATGTACACGATTGTTACCGGAGCGGCTGGTTTCATTGGTTCCAATCTGGTCAAGGCACTCAACGACCGTGGATTGCGCAAGATCATCGCGGTCGACAACCTGACGCGGGCAGTCAAGTTCCGCAATCTGGTCGATTGTGAGGTTGCCGACTACATCGACAAGGATGATTTTCTCGAACGACTGGCAGAAGGCGACTTCGATGGTGACGTCGAGGCGGTTGTTCATCTCGGCGCGTGCTCGGATACGCTGGGGAGCGACGGTCGCTACATGATGGAAAACAACTACCGCTATTCGCTGTCCTTGCTCGACTGGTGCCTGGATCAGGAAGTTCAGTTTCTCTACGCCTCGAGTGCAGCAACTTACGGTGGCGGCAGGGTATTTCGCGAGGAGCGCGCGTGCGAATCACCGTTGAACGTCTATGGCTATTCGAAGTTCCTGTTCGATCAGGTCGTTCGCCGCCGCCTCAGCGAGGTCGGTTCATTCGCTTCGCAGGTCGTCGGCCTGCGCTATTTCAATGTCTATGGACCGCGCGAAGCGCATAAGGCGCGCATGGCGTCGGTTGCCTTCCATCACTATCGACAGTTCCGCAGCGAAGGCCGCGTCAAGCTCTTCGCCGGCAGCCACGGCTATGCCGACGGCGAGCAGCAGCGCGATTTCGTCTATGTCGGCGATGTGAGCAGCGTCAATCTCTTCTTTCTCGATCACCCCGACAAGTCGGGTATTTTCAATGTCGGTACCGGCCGCGCGCAGAGCTTCAACGAATTGGCAGCGGCCACGGTCAACGGTTGCCGTGCGCTCGCCGGAGAAGCGGAACTGGAGCTGTCCGAGCTGGTGCAGCGCGGCCTGCTCGAGTACATTCCGTTTCCCGCCGATCTGGCGGGAAAATATCAGAGTTACACGCAGGCGGACATCTCGAGACTGCGCAAGGTCGGCTACGAACTGCCCTTCGCGACCGTCCAGGAAGGCGTTGCGCGCTACGTCGAGTGGCTTGACCAACATGCATAGAACGCTCGAAGACTATGTGGGTGAAACGCCGTTGGTGCGCCTGCAGCGCCTGCCTGGGGCGGTGGGCGATGCGCGCGGCAATCTCCTGCTGGCGAAGCTCGAAGGGAACAATCCGGCGGGCTCGGTCAAGGACCGGCCGGCCGTGTCGATGATCGTCCGCGCCGAAGAGCGCGGCGACATACGGCCTGGCGACACGCTGATCGAAGCCACTTCGGGGAACACAGGAATCGCGCTGGCGATGGCCGCCGCGTTGCGCGGCTACCGGATGATTCTCGTCATGCCCGAGAATCAGAGCGTCGAAAGGCGGCAGACGATGCGCGCCTTCGGCGCCGAACTGGTGCTGACGCCGCGTGATGGCGGGATGGAACTGGCGCGCGATGTCGCCGAAGGCATGCGCAACGATGGGCGTGGCATCATCCTGGATCAGTTCGCCAATCCGGACAACCCTTTGGCGCACTTTGCCGGAACCGGTCCAGAAATCTGGCGGCAGACGTCCGGCGGTGTGACGCACTTTGTCAGCAGCATGGGGACGACCGGAACGATCATGGGCGTGTCGCGCTACCTGAAGGCGCGTAATCCGCAGGTCCGCATCGTTGGCTGCCAGCCGGAGGAGGGTTCGCAGATTCCGGGCATTCGCAAGTGGCCGGCTGCCTACCTGCCGAAAATCTACGATCCGGCGCTGGTCGACCGCATCGAGTTCGTATCGCAGGGCGAAGCCGAGCACATGACGCGTCGTCTGGCCTGCGAGGAGGGAATCTTTGCCGGGATTTCTTCCGGCGGTGCCTTGGCCGTTGCGCTGCGCCTGGCCAGCGAGCTCGAAAACGCGACGATCGTCAGCATCGTTTGCGATCGCGGCGATCGCTACCTGTCGACCGGAGTGTTTCCTGCCTGATCGGATGATGAAGCCGGTTCTCGTCTTCGATCTGGAGACCATTCCCGATGTCGGCGGGCTGCGTCGGGTGCATGGTCTGGCTTCCGACCTGTCCGACAGCGAAGTTGCCGAACTGGCTTTCCAGCAGCGTCGGGCGGCGCACGGGCACGACTTTCTCCCCCTGCACCTGCAGCGCGTCGTCGTCATTTCGTGCTTGCTGCGCGCCGGCAAGGACCTGCGCATCTGGTCGCTGGCCGCCCCTGAGCAGAGCGAAGGCGAGATCATTCAGCGCTTCTTCGACGGGATCGAGAAGTTCACCCCACAACTCGTCTCGTGGAACGGCGGTGGTTTCGACCTGCCGGTCCTGCATTACCGGGGATTACTGCACGGCGTTGTCGCGCCGCGCTACTGGGATCTGGGCGACGCCGATTATGCCGACAGCCGCGACTTCAAGTGGAACAACTACATCGGGCGCTATCACACGCGCCATCTCGATCTGATGGACTTGCTGGCGCTCTATCAGGCGCGCGCCGCCGTGCCGCTCGACGAGTTGGCCAAGCTGATCGGTTTCCCGGGCAAGCTCGGCATGGACGGCGGCAAGGTCTGGCAGGCATGGCTTGCCGGGGAAACCGCGACGATCCGGAACTACTGCGAGACCGATGTGCTCAACACCTATCTGGTGTCGATACGCTTTCGCCTGATGCGCGGCGAACTGGGGCTTGCCGAGTATGCCGAAGAGATCGCGTTCGTGCGCCGCGAAATCGAGAAGACCGGCCGCGCGCATTGGCTGGAATTTCTCGCCGCCTGGCGCTAGCCGGGGTTGCCGACGCCAGGCGTGCATGTGATCGCTCGCCGCTTCCCGGGAGGAAATGGATAAACATGATGAGGAGGAAAAACCGTATGAGGCTCTCCCGCTGGTGTGCGCTGGTTTCCGTCAGCCTGCTGTCGCTGCTCGCCCTGCCCGCACTGGCGGCGGGTACGCTGGACAGGATACGCGCGTCGAAGAGCATCAGCTTCGGCTATCGCGAGAGCTCGATTCCTTTTTCATTTACCGGGGAGGACAATCAGCCGTGGGGCTACTCGGTCGATCTCTGCCTGCGCATTGCTGCGGCCGTCGTCAAGCAGCTCGAGCTGGACGAACTGCAGTTGCATTGGGTGGCGGTGACGCCGGCCAATCGGATCAGTAAACTCCGGTCCGGGCAAATCGATGTCGAGTGTGGCTCGACGACGAGTTCACTCGCGCGCATGGCGGAGGTGGATTTCAGCCTGCCGATCTTTGCGGACGGCGCCAGCTACCTGTACCGCCGCACTGCCGGAATTCGTCGCGTCGACGATCTGGCGGGGAAAAGAATAGCCGTCGCCGCGGCGACGACCAATCAGCGCACGCTCGCCGAAATTCTTGCCCGAGACAAACTGGCCGCCGAGGTGGTCGAGGTTGGCGATCACACGCAAGGACTGGCTGCCTTGCTCGGCGGAAGGGTGGATGCGTACTTTGCCGACCGCTCGTTGCTTATCGGACTGGCACTCGACGCCGGCAAGCAGACCGACTGGTCGCTCGGACCGGAGACTTTCTCGTATGAGCCGTATGCGCTGATGCTGCGTCGCAACGACGCCGATTTTCGCCTGCTGATCAATCGCGAGCTCGCCCGCCTCTATCGCAGCCGGGAAATCCTCAGCATCCACGATCGCTGGTTCGGCTTCCTGGGCAAACCGGGCAGCCAACTGGAAAGCCTCTACCAGCTTAACGCGCTGCCCGAGTAGCCTCGATCGGGAGTCCGGTCACCAGCGCTCAGCTTGCGGTGGTGGACGGCGCGTCCTCTTCGACGACCAGATCGCGGTAGGCGTGCCAGGTCGCGTGCCCGACCAGCGGAATCGTTACGATCAGGCCGAGAAAGAGCGTGGCAAAGCCGATCGCGCCAAGAAGCGCGATGCATGCTGCCCAGAGCAGCATCGGCAGCGGATTGCGGCCGCAGGCAAACAGGCTGGCGATCGCGGCGGTGATCGCGTCGGTCTTGCGGTCGAGCATCAGCGGCATGGCGATGACGCTGATCATGAAGACGAAGATGGCGAAGAAGCCGCCGACGCCAAAGTACGCGATCGCGAAGTCGGCTTGCTCGAAGGTCAGGACGGTACGCACCACGTCGGCGAAAGTCGGCAGGCCGCCGGTGAAGAAGAGCGCGAAGACGACGATCGAGGCGCGTGCCCAGACGAGCAGGACGACCGCCAGGACGGCGGCGAAGAGGCCGACGTTGGCCAGGTTCGGTCGCCAGGCGGCGAGCGTCGGCCCGAGGTGGGGCGGCTGCTCGCCGCGTTCGATGCGCCGGCTGAGATCGGACACGCCGAGCGTCAGGAAGGGTCCGAGGAGCAGAAAGCCGGTCGTCAGACCAGCGAACAGGGCGTAGGCGTGTGAAAAAACGGCGTGCATCAGCCAGCCGCAGGCGGCGTAGGCAGCGCCATAGAAAAGACTGGCTGGACTGGACTGGCAGAAATCGCGCCAAGCGGCACGCAGCCAGCGCGGAATGGCGCTGACTTCGATGCGGCGAATCTGCGGGAAGCGGCTGGCGGCCGCAGTGCTGCTTGCTGCATTCTCTTCGCTCATCCCTGTCTACCCTCCGTCTTTGAAATTGTAATGGAATGGATCAGCAATCAATCGTAACATGCCGGTCAAGCGGCAAACACTTGGCGCCGCCGGTCCCGTAGCGGGACGACCTACTTCTTTGGGGGAATCGAATGGAAGGCCTTCTGCTGTTGTTGGGGCGAGCTGCTGGCGTGCTCGGGCTGCTCGTCTGTGTCGTCGCCGGTGCGGTGCGGCTGTCCGGCAGCTTCTACCTCGCCGGTTTTCAGGTAGGGACTCTGCTGCAGACCGGTATCGGGCTGGTCGTTGTCGCTTGCTTCCTGTTGCTGCTGGTTGCGACCGGCTCCGGTCGGAGCAATGGCGCAGGGCGTTGGCGCGGCTGATCGACCGGTGGGCGGGGGAAGGCGGGCGGAACACGGTCGAATGCAGCGGCCGACGCCCGCCAAGTCGGCGCGAGGCCCCCGTCCACGCACTCAGTCGGCCACCCTCGGCCTCATTCGGCGTCGGCTTGCCTGGCTGGCGCTGCTTGCTGGAACGCGGGCAACTGCTCGCAGGCCTCGACGATGCGGCGTATGGTCGGCAGCGCCTCGAGCGGGCAGTCGAAGCGGCGCGCATTGAATACCTGCGGGACCAGGCAGCAGTCGGCCAGGGTTGGCGTTTCGCCATGACAGAAGGTGCCGGTTGCCGCATGTCCGGCGAGCAATCGCTCGACCGCCGCCAGTCCCTGGCTCACCCAGTGCCGATACCAGGCGTTTTTCTGCTGCTGGCTGGCAGCGAAGTGGTCGCCAAGGTAGTTCAATACGCGCAGGTTGTTGATCGGGTGAATGTCGCAAGCGATGGTTTGGGCGATCGCGCGCACCCGCGCGCGCTCCCAGGCGGATGAGGGGAGGAGTGGCGGTAGCGGCTGCGTCTCGTCGAGGTACTCGATGATCGCCAGCGACTGGCTGAGCACGCCGGCCTCGCTTTCCAGCACCGGCACCGTGCCCAGCGGGCTCTTCAGGCGGTAAGCTGCCTGGTTCTGTTCGCCGCCGGCGCGCAACAGATGGATCGGTACCGCTTCCCACGCCAGACCCTTCAAGTTGAGCGCACAGCGCACACGGTAGGCGGCCGAGCTACGGAAGTAGGTGTAGAGCTTGAGCATGGCTTATCCGGAAATCATCGTTGCGCCGAGTACGCATTATCGCCTGAGTGGTGGGCACGATCTACGCAGCCAGTAGGTCGTTCGACGACCGGCAGTCCTGCGCGGGGCAGACGCCTGAGGCGACGAACTTCATAGGCCTCGCGTCGGCCAGGCGAGCCGCGGCGTAAGGCATGGTAAAGAGGCTCGGGCGATTCGTCGGCGCTGCGCCGGCGCGAACTGGCCGGGCTCCTTTTGTCGAAGAGCGTTGGCTGTCCGAACAAGCCGGGCCGGCTTTGCCGATCACTGGCGCGATGTGGCGATCGACTTGAAGTTGCGCTACATTGCGTCATCTCCGTTCGGTGGCGGCAGCCGCCAGTCCCGCGCGGACAGCGTTTGCCGCAGCCCGCCGGAACGTCCGTAGCGGTGTCGGACAGTGCCAGCGGCGCGCCCCCAAGATCGCCAGAGTGTCAGGAGGAAAGCTCGTGGAAGGAATGCTCTCGAGGATGTTGGCGTACTTCTGGCTGTCCGAAACGAAGTTCGTCATTGCGTTCTTTGTCATCGTGACGCTTCTTTCCTTGCGCTTCCTGCCCAACGAAAAGAAGCGTATCGGGAAGACGGTGGCGATCTTCCTGATCTGTGTCGGTGGACAGGTCGGCGCTGCCTTGCTCGAAGCGCTCGACTATTCGCGCATGGCGCTGATGGCGCACCAGTTTTTCATCATCGGTTCGGGAATGGCTTTCTTCAGCCTGGTCGCGCGCTTCCTGTACCGGGTGGTGTTGCCACGCGCCGGGCTTGTCCTGCCGCGGATCGCCGAGGACATCATCCTGCTCGTCATCTATGGCGCGTTCATCATGGCCCGTCTGCACCTGATTGGCCTCGATCCGGCAAGTCTGTTGACGACCTCGGCGGTGATTACCGCCGTGCTGGCCTTTTCGATGCAGGATACCCTGGGCAACATTCTCTCCGGGGTTGCGCTGCAACTCGACAACTCGCTGCAGACGGGTGACTGGATACGCCTTGACGACCTGAGTGGCCAGGTGACGCAGATTCGCTGGCGGCAGACGACGATCCGCACGCGCAACGGTGAACTGGTTGTCGTTCCGAACAGTCAGTTGATGAAGGGGCGCTTCGTCGTCTTTGGCCGTGTCGATCGGAAGGACTGGCCCTGGCGCCGTTGGGTGTGGTTCAACGTCACCTACGATTCGCCGCCAGCGCAGGTCATTCGCAACGTCGAAAAGACGATCGGTACGGCCGAGATTCCCAATGTCGCGCGCGACCCGGCACCGACCTGTGTGCTGATGGACTTTGGTGCGGGCTACGCGCGCTATGCGCTGCGTTACTGGATGCTTGATCCGCAACCCGATGATCCGACCGATTCGGCGGTACGTGTGCATGTGCTTGCCGCCCTGCAACGCGCCGGCATGCAGTTGGCGGTGCCCGGCCAGTCGGTACATGTGACCAAGGAGAACGATGCCTATCGGCAATCCGTGCGCCGACGCGACATTGAGCGGCGCGTGCTTGACCTGCGCAAGGTCGAGCTGTTTGCGCGCCTGCAGGAAGAGGAACTGCGTACGGTGAGCGAGCATCTGGTCGATGCGCCATTCGCTGCCGGCGACATCATCTACCATCAGGGCGATGCAGCGCACTGGCTGTACCTCCTGGCGAGCGGCGAGGCCGAGGTGTGGATCGACTTTCCCGGTCAGCCGCGACAACTCTTCCGGACGATCCAGGCGGGCCAGACGTTCGGCGAGCGCGGTGTGCTGACCGGTGAGGCGCGTCGCGACACGGTCGTTGCCAAGACCGACGTCTTCTGCTACCGCCTCGACCAGGCGACGCTGGAGGAGTTGATCCGCTCGCGGCCGCAGATTGCCGAAGCGATCGCCGAGATCCTCTGGCGGCGCGAGCTTGCCATCGACAGCTTTACCAGCCAGTTTCTCGACGCGCCGCTGGCGGACGCACCCGCCCCGAAGTCCGGGATGCTCGACAAGATCAAGGATTTTCTCGGTTTGTGAGGGGGTGCTTGCAATGCGCCTGACGAATCCGGTGCGCAGCGCAGTGATGCCGCTGGCGGGCAGTGCTTCTGGCCCGGCGAGTCGCGGCCCGTTGTGCGCAGTTTTGGCCAGGGTCGGTCAACCGGGCGGATCAGGCTGGCGTTGTCTTCTTTTCGCTTGACCGTTTGTCCACCTGTTCGCCGGAAAACCCCTATGAAACCTCTGCTTGCTCTCGGCTTTGCCGGCCTGAGCGTACTATCCTCGTCAGCCCTGGCGGCAGACCTAAGCGTCAGCATCCCGGGCGTTCGTATTCAAAGCGGTGGCACAACGATCAGCATCGGTGAGCGCGACCGGCGCGGCTATTACTGGGACGGCAGAACCTGGCGCGACCCCGTCTATTGGGAGAAGAATCACGGCAAGGCGCAGCCACCCGCGGGGCAAGGACCGGCGCAGGGACGCGGCCACCACTGCCCACCCGGTCAGGCGAAGAAGGGCAATTGCTGAGCCCCGGTCGCCCGGGCTGCGCTGATCAGAGTTGCAGATGGCCGGCGTAGCCGGTCATTTCCAGGTAGCCGCGGCCGTTGAAGCTGCCTTCCAGCTTGACCAGTCCTTCCCAGTAGGTCAGCGGAGTCGGGCGGCTGGTCGATAGTTCCTGATCGTCGAGAAGTGGCAGCGTGCGCAGCACGTGCGCACCGAGACGGATCTCCAGCTCGACCGGATAGCGCGCCGCACTGCGCGGCGACGACCAGAAGCGGCGCGGCGTGAAGCTCAGCGATCGGTCGTCGAAACGGTGCACCAGGCCATCCGCTTGGCGCCAGGCGGCGTGTGCGAAGACGGTCGATCCTTGCCGATCACGCAGGCGGAAAGCCATCAGAGCGCCACCGTCGGCCAGGTTGATACCGACCCAATCCCAGCCGACGGCAGCGCCGCCGAGGATGGCGGTTGACCACTCGTGATCAAACCAGGCGCGTCCGCTTGCCGCGTGCCGGCGGCCGTCGAGGATCAGCGTTCCCGTGGTCTGCAATTGCGGCCAGCTCACGTAGTAGCTGGCCAGGCCAGGTACGTGTCCCTTGCGCGAGTAGCCGTCGTCGCCCTGCAGCATTGGCGGCTGCGTCGGCTCCAGGATGAGTTCGTACGCGAAGTTTGCACTGTGCATGCGCAGACGGAAGATCTCGCCGCTGCTGCGCCCTTCGCGCGCAAGTTGCCAGGCGCCGATGTGCACGTCGCAATCGCTGGTTGAAAAGCCAGCGCCGAGATTGGCCCGCGCGCTGCGTTCGCTATGCCGCAGGCGGTCACCGGGCAGGCTGAGGGCGGCGTGCGCGAAAAGGATCTGGCTCGGCGCGAGCGGTGAGTGCAAGTTTTCGGCGATTCCCGGGCGGCTGCGAAAGAACGTCAACTGAAAGCCGATGTCGGCGCGTGGAGTATCGAGCGCGCCAGTCACGTACCACCATTCGGTACGAAACTCGGGGTGAGCGCCGTGGTCGCGCGGGAAAATCAGCCGATGCCCGGGGACGACCGCAGGGTAGGGCGAAACCGTCGTCGGGCTGGCGGCGCGCGCCAGCGCAGGTAGCAGAAGGGCGCAGCGCAGGAAGTTTCGGCGGGACAAGGCGGCCTGTCTTTCGGCTATTGGGCGTCGGCCAGGATCTGCGCCAACGGCAATCGCGTCGCTTGGCGGGCGGCGTAGCGACTGGCGACGGTGGCGGCGGCGAGGGTCAGCGCAGCGCCGGCGAGGGCGCTTGGCCAGGGCACGCTGAGCGTCATACGCCAATGAAAAGCCTGTGGATTGATGACGTAGGTCAGCACTGCACCAATCGCGATCCCGCAGGCAAGACCGATCAGCAAGCCGACGAGCGCGATCAGCACACCCTCGAGAATGACCGCCTGGCTGAGCATATGGCGGTCGAAGCCAAGTGCGCCGAGCGTTGCCAGTTCGCGCGCGCGCAGCCAGACATTGGCGGCGAGCGTGACCGCCAGGCCGAACAGGCCGATCAGCATGGCAGCCGCCTCGAGCGCATGCGTCACGGCAAAGCTCTGGTCAAAGATCGACAGGCTCAACTGACGGATTTCGCCGGCATCGGCTACCTCGCAACCAAACCTGGCGGCGAGCGGCGCCAGCCAGGCAGCGGCCGTGGCGCTGTGCCCGGCTTGCGGCCAGAGCGCCAGGTCGCTCGCCGCGAAGCGGCCGCCCAAACGCTCGTAGTCGCTGCGGCTGATGACGATGGCACCGAACTGGCGCACGTAATCGCGCCAGACACCGCCAATGAAAACCTCGATCTCGCGTCCGAGGAGCGGCAGGCGCACGCGCTGACCGCTGTGCAGCCGGTAGAGCTCCTGCGTGGCTTCGCTGATCCAGACGACCGGCTGCGTCGGTGGCGGTTGGCTGACGGCTCCGGTAAAAGGCAAGCGAGCTTCGGGCTGGTCACGATCAATCTCGCGCACGATCAAGGCGACGTTCGGCCGCTGCACGTCGAGCGCTAGCGCGGCGTGCATCGTTTGCTCGAAGCGGGCGAACGGCGAATCAGGCTGGCGCAGTGCGGCGAGCAGCTCATCCGGCAACGGGGTTGCCTTGCCGCGGAGATAGAGCGGTGCCGGCAGCACCTCGTCCAGCCAACGGTCGACAGCGAGGCGAAAGCTGGAAACCATGGTGACCATGCTGATCGTCAGGGCGAAGCTGACGATCAGGCCGCTCGCCGCGACCTGGGCGAGCAGCGGTGCTTGCGCGACGTTCTGCAAGGCGATGCGCTGGTGCGCGGCGAGCGGCAGTTCGGCGCCGGCGGCGAAAACCCGCTGCGTCAGCCAGGGTGCCGCGGTAATTCCCATCACAAGAAGCAGGGCAATCGACGCATAGCCGGCGAGCGGCAGATCGCCGACAGGCGGCAACTGCGCCAGACCATATGCCAGCACGCCGAGGACCGTGGGCAGCCACAGGTGTCGCGCACTGCTGCTTGCCGTTTCCTCGGCGAAGCCGCTTTTCAGCGCTTGCGCCAGATCCTGCTGGCGATTCAGCCAGGCCGGATAAGCTGCGCCGGCCAGACTGGCGGCGCAGCCTAGCGCCAGGAAGCCGAGCGCAGGAAGCGGGCGAGCGATAATCGTCGGTGCGCTGCCGGAAAAGTAGCCACCGCCGAGGTCGCCGCCCAGCGTCTGGGTGAACGCGGTGGCCAGCGCATGGCCCAGTGCCAGTCCGAGCAGTGCGCCGGGCAGGCCGATCGCCAGCGCCTCGCCGAGGATCTGCAGCATCAGTCGGCGCGGTGACAGTCCGAGTACGCCGAGCAGGGCGAACTGGCTCGCCCGCTGGGCGACCGCCGTCAGTTGGTTTGCGAAGACGAGGAAGGCGCCAGTCAGCAGCGCGACGAGGGCAAGTACGTTGAGATTCACCCGGTAGGCGCGTGACAGGTTGGAAACACGCGCGCTGTCATCGTCGTCGCTGCGGATCAGCAGGTCGCTCGGCAGTCGCTCGGCCAGCGCCTGGCGCCAACGCGTGGCATCGACGCCAGGGGCAAGGCGGATACGTGCTTCGCCGACCCCGGCCGGCGGGCCGAAATGCGCTTGCACCCAGGCGATGTCGGCGACCAGGAGCAAGTCGCCCGGGCGGCTGCCTGGTAGTTGGCCGGCGAGTACTGCCGGCCAGCGCGAATTGCCCCGCCACAGGCTCAGGTGATCGCCCGGGGCGAGCGCCAGTTTGGCAAGCAGCGCCGGTGAGGCATAGACGCCGCCATCCAGAATGGCGCGGCTGGCCTGGGCCTCGCGTCCTTCCGGCAGGAGCGCCGGCATCACCGCAGGTGCGCTGAACACATCGAGGCCGATCAGGCGGACGGGCAGCGCGTGCTGGTCGACCCGGACGCGTACTTCGATGACCGGTGCGACGACGAGTACAGCCGGATCGCGGGTCAGTTCTTCGACGAGTGCGAGCCCGACGCTGCCGGTCGTGTCGCGTGGCGCAACAATGGCATCGGGCTCGCCCTGCACGCTGCGCATCGCCTGGCGAAAGTCGGCCAACGCGGTGTCGTTGATCAGGTGGATGGCGTAGCCAAGCGCGACGCCAAGCGCGATGGCGAGCAGCGAGAGCAGGCTGGTGGTGCGCCGGCGGGCGAACTGCGCGGCGATCAGCCAAGCGGCCAACGTGTTCACCGCAGACCCTCGGCGGTCAGCGTCAGAATGCGGTCGCAGCGCATGGCAAGCGGCTGCGAGTGGGTGACGATCAGCGCGGCCGCCTGCTCTGCACGCACCTGCGCGAGCAGCAGCGAGAGGATTTCGCCAGCGGTGCGCGGGTCGAGATTGCCGGTCGGCTCATCGGCAAGAATCAGGCCCGGCTTATGCACCAGCGCACGGGCGATGGCTACGCGCTGCAATTCCCCGCCGGAAAGCGTTGCCGGCCGTCGGAGCGCGAAGCCGCTCAGGCCGACGCGGGCGAGCAGCGCTTCGATGCGCTGCGCGCGTTCGTTCGCCGCGACGCCGCCAAGCAGCAGCGGCACCGCGATGTTCTGTTCGACGCTGAGCGTCGGCAGGATGTGAAATGCTTGGAAGACGAAGCCAATCTGACGCGCGCGTAGCGCGGCACGCCCTGCCGGGTCAAGGCGGACGATGTCGGTTTGCGCGCGGCCGATGCGTATCGCGCCCGTTTCCGGGGTGTCGAGGCCGGCAATGCAGTTGAGCAACGTACTCTTGCCGATTCCCGATTCGCCGACCAGGGCAACGATTTCGCCGGCTGCGACGGCAAAGGAGAGACTGCTGAACACCGGGCGAGCAGCGCCGGAATGGCGTTTGGCGAGATCGGCAACGCTCAGCACTGCGCGCTCGCTTGGCGGCTGGCCAGATCTTGGTCGGAGGCGAGCGCGTCGTCGGTCATCCGGTCGGTTAAAGCCGCGGCGCGCCGCGGGTTTTCAGGCCCGGTTGAGCGTGGCGCGGGGCAGCAGGGGAACACGCCCATCGCCGCTGGGCTTGCGGTCCTCAGCGGCCAGCGTTGCGCGGGCGCAGCGCGGCGAGCAACTTCTGCCCGGCGCGCCCATTGACCGGCAGGCCGAGCGACCTTTGCTCGGCTTCAATGGCGCGCCGCGAGTTGGCACCGAGCATGCCGTCGATTTCGCCGATCTCGTGGCCGCGGGCAGCCAGCAGTGTTTGCAACTCACGGCGCTCGCGGCGCGACAGGCCAGGATCGTCGGTTGGCCAGGCGGCAACAAACGGCTTGCCACCTTGCAGGCGATCAGCCAGGTGGGCGATTGCCAAAGCATAGCTCTCCGCCGCGTTGTAGCCGTAGATCACATCGAAATTGCGCAGGACAAGAAAAGCCGGACCCTGTGGTCCGGCGGGCAGAAGAAGTCCGGCGGCCGCGTCACCGGGGGTGAGCGCCTGACCGTCGGCGCGGCGCACACCCAGCGTCTTCCATTCGGCCAGCGCTCGCTTGTTGCGTCGCCCGGCGTTGCTGGTGTCGAGACCGGGTGGCAGGACGACTTCGTAACCCCAGGGCTCACCCGAACGCCAGCCGGCGCGATGCAGGAAGTTGGCGGTCGAGGCCAAAGCATCGGGAATGCTGTCGATCAGGTCGCGGCGGCCGTCGCCATCACCGTCGACGGCCAGGCGGAGAAACGTTGACGGCATGAACTGCGTGTGGCCGAAAGCGCCGGCCCACGAGCCGACCAGGCGCTCGGGCGCAATGTCGCCGGCGGCGAGGATCTTCAGCGTACTGAAAAATTCGCCGCGGAAGTAGGTTTGGCGACGCCCGAAGCAGGCGAGCGTGGCGAGCGAGGTGAGCAGCGGCCGTTTGCCGAAGTTGCGCCCATAGTTGCTTTCGACTCCCCAGACGGCGACGACGGTCGCCGCATCGACCTGATAGCGCTCGGCCGCAGCGGCCAGCGTGCTGGCCCACTTTTCGCGCAACGCGATTCCGTCGTTGATTCTTTCCTCATCGACCAGTCCGGCCAGATAGTCCCAGATCGGCGTGCGAAACTCCGGCTGATAGTCGAGAAACTCCAGCACGCTCATGTCCGGCGACAAGCCCTGCGTCAGGCGGTCGAAGGCAGGCAGCGAAACGCCGCGCGCCGGCGCGTCGCCGCGCAGCGCCGCCAGACATGACGAGAAACCCTGATTCTGCGCCCGCGCGACCGGCGCCGCGGAGAGGCTGGCGGCCGCCAGGACGAGGGGCAGCAGGAGGCGTGCCGACAGCCTCATCGCCGCTTCGCCAGGCGGTTCAGCGGTGGTCCAGGCGAGGCGTCGCTTCGCTTGCCGGGGTATCGTATTCGGCAGCGAGGACTTCGCCTTCAATGACCAGACCACTGACATTGGGATCGCCCGCGCCGGCGTGCTGCGCGTGCGCCGCTTGCTGCTCGCGCAAATGCTTGCGCAGATGGCGCGTCCGCCACTTCACGTAGAGAAAGAGCAGCAGGCCGGTGACGAGTACGATGCCGACGGCGAGCAAAGAGAACATCAGACCGACGACGAGCAGGGCAGCGCCGGCAAGCATCGTCAGCACCCGGCTGATCACGCCAAGCGCCGAGCCGCCCGCGGGCTGGCGCAAGAAGAAGCTCGCTTGTGAGGGTCCCATCGGCCTGCTGTCTCCTTTCCTGTTTCCTGCGTTCTTGTCCGGACGACAAGCGCCGCGTATTGTAATGCCCGGTCGCTCGCCGTGCCATCGCCGCGTAACTGGCCTTTTTTCGCCCGGCGGCCGACGCCGGGCGAAAAAAGGCCCGCTCAGAGGGAGAGGACTGGGCGGGCCGGTGCTGCTGTCGCCGTGACGATCCGGGGGAGGGGGGAGGGGAGGAGGAGCGCCCCGGCGACAGTTCGAATGCTACCGATCGAGCCGCTATTCGTCTGTATGTTCTGCGTTCCGTTGTGTGACGGCGTGTACGAAGTGCTTGCCCGGAGCTTGTGAACACGTCGCCATGGCGCGACACGACTTCTGCGCCGGCGAGCGGCGGGCTGGCCCTCTCGCCGCCTGCACGCGCAGCCCATCGCGCTGTCGCGTCGTTGGCGGGCGCTGGAGGATCCTTGCTTGCTACCGGTTCAGAGCGCGAACGGTTCTCCAGCATTGGCGAACAGTTTGCCGAGCAGCGTCTTTTCCTTGGACTCGATCGAGTCGAGGAATTCGTCCGCCGCACCCATGCCGCGAAACGCCCGAAAACCGCGGTCAAGAAACTCGTGCAAGTCGGCGAGTCCGGCCAGTTGCGCCGGTGCGTGCATCAGCTTGAGCAGACCGGCAAGCAGCGGTTTTCTCGCCAACCGGTCGAGCGCTTCGCCGGTCTGGCGAATGAGCACGATCTGGCGCTCGCGTTCGGGCCGACGGCCGACAGCGCGGTAGGCCGTCGCATACGCGTCGTCGTCGATCTGCTCGATCAGGCCGGCGCGGTGCAACTGGGCGACCATCGCCGAGTCGAGTTCTTCGGTCAGCGCATCCAGTTCGACCGCCAGGGCGACGGTATGCAGCGCCGAGGCGGGCAGCATCTTGATCAGCAGCGGAAGGATGCGCTCGACTTCTTCGTCGCGGCTGCTGAAGTCCTTTGGTCCGTAGAGGTCGGAGAGAAAGAACTGCGCCGCCTGCGCGTAGCGCCGGCTGCTCAGCAGGTCGGTGTGCGTGCGGGCCAGGCGGGCCGCCTGCCAGGCGCGCAGGCGCAAGCGATGGTCTGCGGCAAGCGGTGCTACATTGGCCAGCTCGCGTAGTGCCTTGGCCGATTTCAGATGCTGCCGCAAGGCGTCGGCGCTGCGCTGTTTATCGTGCGAAGTCGTCAAGTCATCCATGGACATGCATTATCTCGTGCTGCCCGCCGCCGTGTTTAGAGCCGCGAGCCTAACAGCAGTACGCAGCTCGGCATACACTTCCGGTGCTCACCCAGATAGAGAGGAAATGCGCATGTCGCACTCCGATTCGCTGCTTGACCGGTTCACCCACTTGCACGCGGCGGCGCGGCTCGATCCGAACCCGCCGCGAGAGTTGCGCGAGCGCCGCCTGCACACGCTCGATCGGCTGCTGCTCGACAATGAAGCGGCAATCGCCGACGCCGTGCGGCGCGATTTCGGCCATCGCTCGCCGGCTGAGACGCGCTTGCTCGAACTGTTTCCAAGTCACGAAGCCATCCGCCATGCCCGGCGCCACCTGGCGCGCTGGATGCGTCCCGAGGCGCGTGCGGTTTCCCTCTGGTTCCAGCCGGCGCGGGCCGAGGTGCGCTATCAGCCGCTGGGCGCGGTGGGGATCATCGTGCCCTGGAACTACCCGGTCTTTCTCGCTGCTGCACCGCTCGCGTCGGCGCTTGCGGCAGGCAACCGGGTGCTGATCAAGATGTCGGAGTATACCCCGGCGACCTCGGCGCTCCTCGCCGGCCTCGTCGCCAGGCATTTTGCCGACGACGAAGTGTCGGTCGTTGAAGGCGATGTCGGCGTCGCGCAGGAGTTTGCCCGGCTTCCTTTCGACCACCTGTTGTTTACCGGGTCGACCCCGGTGGGCCGTCACGTGATGCGTGCCGCGGCCGAGAACCTGACGCCGGTGACGCTCGAACTCGGTGGCAAGTCGCCCGCCATCATCGGCCCTGGTTCAGCCGACGGCGCCAGTTTTGCCCACGCCGTCGAGCGTATCGTCATCGGCAAGTGTCTGAATGCTGGGCAGACGTGCATCGCACCCGACTATGTTTTGCTGCCGGCGGGCAGCGAACAGGCGTTCATTGCCCACGCCCGGCAAGTGCTCGCCCGATGCTATCCGGATATCGGGCGCAGCGCCGACTACTCGACGATCGTCGACCGGCGCCAATACGATCGCCTGGTCGGGTATCTCGCCGAGGCACGGGCGGCCGGCGCACAAGTCGTCGATCTGGCGCCCGGTGCCAGCGCCGATGCGGCGAGCCGCCGTCTGCCACCTGTTGCGCTGCTTGATCTGCCCGCCGATCTGCGCATCATGCGTGAGGAAATCTTCGGACCCTTGCTGCCGCTGCTGCCTTACGCGGACATGGATCAGGCGATCGCCTTCGTGAACCAGCGGCCGCGGCCGCTGGCGCTCTACTACTTCGACAACGACCGCGCACGCATCGCACGCGTCCTCGACCAGACGGTTTCCGGCGGAGTGACGGTGAACGACACGATTCTGCACATCGCGCAGGACGATCTTCCCTTCGGTGGCGTTGGCCCGAGCGGTATGGGCTGCTATCACGGCTTTGCCGGATTCGAGACGTTTTCGGTTCGCAAGGCGGTCTTTCGCCAGTCCAGACTGTCCGCTGTCGGCTTGTTCAAGCCGCCCTACGGCAAGCTGTTTGCGCGCCTGACCGGGCTGCTGCTGCGATGAACGGCGCGCGTCGTCAGTTCGTGCGCACCGGCCTGGCCGGTGGGCTGCTGCTCTCGTTCTGCGGCTGGCTGAACGCTGCCGGGGCACGTCCTTTTGCCGTCGGCGAACGCGAGATGCTCGCGGCGATCGCCAATGCGCTACTCGACGGAGCGCTACCCAGCGAGCGCGAGGCGCGGCGGCGCCTCGTCGAGCAGACCGTCGATGCGATCGGCACGGAGATTGCCGGCCTCGCCCTGGCGACGCAGAAGGAACTCGGCGAGCTGTTTTCGCTGATGGTTCTGGCGCCCGGACGGATGATCATCATCGGCGTCGGCAAGTCGTGGCGCTCAGCCAGCGTCGCCGAGGTGGCCGAGTTTCTGCAGTCCTGGCGGACGAGCCGGCTGAGTCTGTTGCAGAGCGCCTATGCCGCGCTGCACGACCTGACTTTTGGTGCCTGGTACGCGCATCCGGACACCTGGGAGGCGATTGGCTATCCTGGTCCTCCGCGTGGGTATTTCTGATGAACGATCCGATCCGGAGCGGGTTGGCCGGCGGCTGGCGGCACCTCGACGCTTCGCTGCTGACGCGCAACCTGACGACCCTCGAAGCCGATGTCGTTATCGTCGGCAGCGGTGCCGGCGGGGGGGTGACGGCCGACCTGTTGAGCGCCGCCGGCTTGCGCGTCGTCCTCGTCGAGGAAGGCCCGCTACGTTCGTCGGCCGACTTCAAGATGCGCGAAGCGGACGCCTACCCCGAGTTGTACCAGGAATCGGCGGCGCGCAAGACGAGCGACAAGGCCATCAACATCCTGCAAGGGCGCTGCGTTGGCGGGTCGACGACGGTCAACTGGACGAGCAGTTTCCGCACGCCGCCGGAAGTGTTCGACTACTGGCAGCGCCGCTTCGGGCTGCGCCAACTGAGCAGCACGGCGATGAGTTCGTGGTTTGCCGTGATGGAGAGCAAGCTCTCGGTGCGTGCCTGGGAAACGCCGCCGAACCCGAATAACCGAGTGCTGGCGGCAGGCAGCGAGCAGCTCGGCATCGCTACCGGCAGCATTCGGCGCAACGTCAAGGGGTGCTGGAATCTTGGCTATTGCGGCATGGGGTGCCCGACCAACGCCAAGCAGTCGATGCTGTTGACGACGATCCCGGCCGCGCTGGCGCGCGGCGCGACCTTGTGTACGCGTTTGCGCGCCGAACGTCTGCGCTTTGTCGGCAACCGGATCAGCGCGCTCGAGTGTCTTGCCTTGCAGGCCGACGGCATTCGCCCGTCGGGCCGGCGTGTGCAACTGCGTGCCCGCCATTTCGTCGTTGCGGCGGGCGCCATTGGCAGTCCGGCATTGCTCCTGCGCAGCGGTGTTCCCGACCCGCAGCGGCTGCTCGGCAGCCGGACCTTCCTTCATCCGGTAGTCATCTCCGCGGCGCTGATGCCGGATCGCGTCGACGCGTACGCGGGAGCGCCGCAGTCGATCTACTCGGATCATTTCCTGCACCAGGCGCCGATCGACGGCCCGCTCGGCTTCAAGCTCGAGGCAGCGCCGCTTCATCCGGTGCTCTATGCGACGACGCTGCACGGCTTTGGCGAAGCGCATGTGCGCCTGATGCGCGAATTCACCCACGCGAATGTGCTACTCGCCCTGTTACGCGACGGGTTTCATCCAGAAAGCCGTGGCGGACAGGTTCGCCTCGGCAGCGACGGTCTGCCGGTGCTCGATTACCCGCTCGGCGAGACCATCTGGGAAGCGGCCAGACGCGCTCTGCTGGCCATGGCGGAAATTCAGTTTGCCGCCGGCGCACGCTGGGTTAGCCCAGTGCATGAGGCGGCGCCCGGTTACACGAGCTGGCCGGAAGCCCGAAAGGGAATTGCCGAGCTGCCGTTGAAGCCGTTCGTCTGCCGTGTCGTCAGTGCGCATGTGATGGGTGGCTGTGCCATGGCCGACGGCGCGCAGCGCGGTGTCGTCGATCATCGTGGGCGGCACTTCTGGCTGGAAAACCTGTCGGTGCATGACGGATCGGTGTTTCCGACGAGTCTGGGCGTGAACCCGCAGCTTTCGATCTACGGCCTGACGGCGCGCAACGCCAGCCTGCTTGCGGCCGATCTGCTCGGTCGCCCGCCACCGCTGATTCCCTGACGGAGTCTGTATTGATGCTCGCGCGCTCACTCGCTCTTGCCCTGCTGCTGGAAGTCGCCTTCTTCGTCGGGCTGGCGGTTCATGGCTTCGACGCTTCGCCGGCAACCGCGGGAGCGTTCGCGTTGGCTGGCGTGCTCGTCCTGCGCGCGCTGCTGATCGGCGTGATCTATGCGCTTGCCCGCCGCTGGTCGGTTGCGGTCCCCCACCTTTCGCTGGGCCAGCGGCTGCGCATGGTGCTTGCCGAATACGCGGCGCACGTGCTGACTTTCGTCGTCATCTTTCCCCTTGAAAGATGGTGGATGGCGCCCGATCGTTTGCGCCGGGCGGCGCCTCAGGGCGACCCGCAGCGACGTACGCCGGTGCTGCTCGTGCATGGCTACTGCTGCTCGCGCGCTTCCTGGTGGTGGCTGCGGCGACGTCTGGAGACGGCCGGCTGGACCGTCGCGACGATCACCCTCGAGCCGGTCTACGCCGCGATCGACTCCTACGTCGAGCCGCTGGCGCACCGCATCGACGCCGTGCTCGACGAAACGGGCGCCAGCCAACTTGTCCTTGTCGGGCACAGCATGGGCGGCCTGGTCGCCCGCGCGTACCTGCAGCGCTTTGGCGATGCGCGTGTCAAACGCCTGATTACGCTCGGCACGCCGCATCAGGGTAGCCGGCTTGCCGAGCTCGGTCTTGGCGAGAACGGCCGCCAGATGCGCCCCGGTAGCCGCTGGCTGGAATCATTAGCCTGGCCGCCGGCCAAGGTTGGCCCCTTGGTCATCTACAGCCCGCACGACGAGTTCGTCACTCCGCAACACCTGCTCCGCCTTCCCCTAGGCAAGCATGAGGAAATCGCCGGCCTGGGGCATCTGGCGATGCTTTATTCGCCGCGCGTCTGGCTCGCCTTGCAGCAGGGGCTGGAGCAGACCGTGTGCGACGACCGACCAGGCTAGTCGCGCTGCGACGCCAGCGTACGGAGAGCGGCTGGCCCTGCAAGAGTGGGCGCCGCCTGGCGATCGATCGGCTCTTTGGCGGCTTGCGCGATCGCCGGGGAAGCCCTCGCAGCGGCGGCGCCGTGCTTGGCCCGCCTTTGGCGCGTGGTGGATGGCGTCAAGCGGTCAGTCGCTGCGCAGGCCAGCGACACCGTCAAGCAGCGCATTCGGCAAATTGCTCGGCGCACGTGCCGACGCAGCCTCGACGAAGTCGCGCCAGAGCTGCGGCGTTACATTCCCGATTGCAAAGCGCATTTCCAATTGGCGCAGACCCCCGGAGTCCTTCGCAGCTTGGACGCATGGCGACCCTGCCTGCGCGCTTTGCAGCTCAAGCATTGTTGGCGACGCGGGCGAGATTCCACCGAGATAGACGGGCCTGGCGAGCCCGTTCAGACCAGGCGGCGCGGGTGGCGAGTAATGCCACCGTTGGTAGCACAACAGGCGGCTTGAGTCGGACAGGCCAATGCCCATGGCCCACCTCGACCGAGTCGGCGTTCCCCGACTCTCCTGACCTCAACTACTCGAACCGCCCGCTGCGGACCCGCATGCCGGGTGGTGTGGGAGGGGGGCTCAGGACAACTGACCGTCCCTATCCCAATCAGCCGCTACGGTGCTCGGCTCAAGGTGGCCGACAAGGCGCACGACAAGCGCAAGGACAACATGCGGGAACTGACGCATCGGACAAGTGGCACTCGCGGGGTCGCCCTGGTCGGAGCGCCTAGAGAAAGGCGGCCGGGTTGGAAAGCGCGCATGCGCAGCACGGAGGTGCTGAGCACGCTACACGATCTCGACCAGTGCGGCCGACGCAGGTTACGCTGCCACTTCGGGAAACAATCGACAGAAATGGGGCCGAGCAGGCTATCGGGAGCTGCACAAACGGGCCATATCCGTCGGCGCAGCGTGGAAGGTCGGCACACGGCCGATGGTGGGTGTCGCACCAGCCGGCCCTGCTGATTGTTTCCCCTCGCGCTTCTTCGAGGAAACAGGACTAGCGCGCCTTCTACCCCCGGTAGGAGTATGCTTCATCGAACCGGCCGATCAGTGAGCGCTTCGTCGGCTGCCGTGGGACGGGGCGCTGCGAGGCTCTTGCCTGTCCTGATCAGACGGTGCAGCCACGCACTCCGCGCCTGCACGAACCGAGGGACTCAGACCATGCCCGAACTCCGACCCGTCTTCGAAGAGCTGAAGTCGGTGATGGCGCCCTACGCGGCCAGGCTCGCGACTGCACAAGACGACGAATCCAGCCTGGTTCTGAATACGAAATTCGTCCAGAAGAGCAGGAAGCCGATGTGCTTTGGCGCTGTCATGCTGAAGAAGTCGTACGTCAGCTACCACTTGATGCCGGTGTACGTCACCCCAGGGCTCTTGGCCGGAGTCTCGCCCGCGCTGCGCCGCAGGATGCAGGGCAAGTCCTGCTTCAACTTTACTCACATCGACAATGTTCTGTTCGCGGAGCTGCGCGCACTGACTGCGGCAAGTCTTCACAGCTTTCAGACTCTTGGCTACGTATAAGGCGAGCAGGCTCCGGATCATTGGGCAGCAGGATGAGTGGTAGCCCCGATCGTACGCCTGCGGAAGCAACTCCAACAGGAGCGAGCGCTTGACGAGAAGGACGAGCAGGAAGCAGATGCCGGTCCGCAAGGCGCTGTGGCACGAGCGGCGCTGAAGAGCGACAAGACCTTGGCGGATCTGGATCTGGCGACGCCCTTTCTCTCTCCGGTCCGACGTTTCGAGCGCGCTGGCGGCCGTGGTGCTCAAACACGAGGTGGGCGAACCGCTCGTAATCATTTCAGATTTCCGGATCTCGGCGGGGTATTGAGGCAGAGCTCAGGAATTCGATGTGGCACGTTATTTGACCAGGCGAGAGGTTGCTCCTGGCATAATTTGGCACCTCACGTTGCGAAGGAGT
>NZ_JAPUVR010000129.1 GCF_029255125.1 Accumulibacter sp.
AGCCGCAAGATGTCGGAGAAGGAGATCAAGGAAGCGCAGGCCAAGGGACGGCAACCGGTCGAGCACATCATCGGTTATGACGCCCTGGCCATTTTCGTGCACAAGAACTTCCCCGGCAACTCGATCACGCTGAGTGATCTGGCACGCATCTATGGGCGCGACGGTGGGGCCGGCAAGTGGAGTGACCTGGGGATCACGATACCCGGCTGCAAAGGCGACATCGTCGTCGTCAGCCGACAGAACAACTCCGGTACCTACGCCTACTTCCGTGAGGCGGTGCTCGGCGAGAAGGGCAAGTTCCGCCAGGGCACGCTCGACATGCACGGCTCGAAGGACGTCGCCGACCTGGTCGAGAAGACGCCTTGCGCGATTGGCTACAGCGGGCTGGCCTACGTCACCGACCACATGAAGGCGCTCTGCGTCGCCTCGGCGGCCGGCAAGCCCTGCATCAAACCGACCGAACAGACCGCTTTCGACGGCACGTATCCGATCGCCCGTCCCCTCTTCATGTACACCAATGGCGAACCAGCCGGCGAGGTCAAGAAGTACCTGGACTGGATCAAGAGCAATACCGGTCAGTGCATCATCGAGAAGGAAGGCTACGCACCGATCAAGAAGACCACTTGCAAGTAGTCCCCTGGCCGGCGGCTGCCGGCCGTCTACGCCTGTCCGCGGCAAGCCCGAGTTTCTGCGCCTGAGGAAAAAGTCGCAATGAGTCATTACGAAGAACGTATCGAGAAAGACCTGTCGAAGATCCGCCAGCAACTGGCCTTGCTTGCCAGCCAGGTGGCAAGCGCACTGACCGACGCGGTGCATGCCTTGCTCGCCGACGACGACCCGCTGGCCTACGCAACCATCCTCGCCGACAACCGGGTCAACGCGGTAAGCAACGAGCTCGACCGGATGTGCAACGCGTTCATCGGCGTGCACCTGCCGAGTGGCGGGCACCTGCGCCTGATGTCGGCGGTCATTCACGCCAATGTCGCGCTCGAGCGGGTCGGCGACTACGCGGTCACCATCTGTCGCGAAGCCGTCCGCCTGGCCCGCCCGGAGGGAACGATGGCGCGCGAGATCGAGCTGATGGCGGGTGAATCGCGCCAGATGCTGCAGCAGGCCGTCGCCGCGTTCGTCGAGGGCAACGCCGATCAGGCAAGGGCGACGATGAGCATCGCCGATCAGGTCGAAAGAACTTTCGACATGGCCTTCGTCGATCTGCTCGCCGCGCGCGACGACTTCAAGGTCCAGGATCTATTCGCCTACCTGACCGTATTCAATTCGCTGGAAAGGGTTTCCGATCAGGCGAAAAACATTTGCGAGGACGCAGTTTATGCGGTGACCGGCGAGGGCCGCGGCCCCAAGTTCCATCGTATCCTCTTTCTGGATGAGGATAACAGCCTGCTCGGCCCGCTCGCCGAAGCGATCGCGCGCAAGAACTTTGCCCAGTTTGGCGAGTACCACAGCCGTGGGCGTCGCGCCGGGGTGTGTACGCCACACACCTTGGCCGCCTTGCAGGAAGTGGGCATAGACCTCGCCCGCCACCAGCCGCAGGCGCTGGGCCGCCATCATCAGGAGCTCGCCAGCTACCAGCTCATCGTCAGCCTGCAGGGGCCGGTGAGTTCGTACGTCGAGCAGATTCCCTTCCATACGGTGGCGCTCGAGTGGCGGCTCACGCAAAGTCCCGGCGAGAACGCCGACCTGCGACCGCTGACGCGCGAAGTCTCGGCGCTGGTCAACCGGCTGATGGCGACGCTGCGCGGCGAGGAGAGCGACTGACATGACGACTCGCTCACCGACGCTGGCGCACCGTGCTGCTGCCCGTCCCCTCGCTGGCTTCGATCGCCGCGACGCGGACTGGTACATCGACAAACTGGTTGCCGCGGTCGTCTTCGTCTGCGGCATCTCGGCCATCCTTTTCGTCCTGGGAATCTTCTTCTTCGTCACCAAGGAAGGCATCGGCTTCATCTTCACCAAGCTGGATTTCCGCGAGTTCTTTCTTACCCCGTACTGGTCGCCGAGCGACGCCGAGGATCCGGAGTACGGCATCCTGGCGCTGATCGCCGGCACGGCCAGCGTCACCGGCCTGGCCATGCTCGTCGCCGTACCCTTCTCGCTCGGCGCGGCGATCTTTATCGCCGAGTTCGCCAGCGGCAAGACACGCGAGGCCTTGAAGGTGCTCGTCGAACTCCTCGCCGCCATCCCGTCGGTGGTCTGGGGTTTCATCGGCCTGGTCATCATGAATCCGCTGCTGATCAAGTGGTTCGATATCCCGGTCGGTCTCTGTGTGCTCAACGCCGGAATCATTCTCGGCCTGATGGCGGCGCCGATCATGACCTCGATCGCCGAGGATGCGCTCAAGGCGGTTCCCGACCGCTACCGCGAGGCGGCCGAGGCAATGGGCGCGACACGTTGGCAGGTGGTCTACAAGGTCGTCCTGCCGGCGGCCAAGAACGGTCTGCTGGGCGGCGTCCTGCTCGGTGTCGGTCGCGGCTTTGGCGAAACGATGGCCGTCCTGATGGCCACCGGTCACGCGGTCAACATCCCGGACAGTCTGTTCGATTCGGTGCGCGCGCTAACCGCGACGATCGCCGCCGAGCTGGGTGAAGCCGTCGTCGGCGGCGAGCACTATCAGGTGCTGTTCACGATTGGCATCTTTCTCTTCCTGATCACCTTCATCATCAACCTGAGCGCCGATCTGATCGTGCGCGGCATACGCAAGGGCTAAGCCATGACCACTGCCAACCCAGCGCTCTTTCAGGCGAGCGACCTGAACCAGCGCAACGCCCGCGTCCAGCAGCGCTTCCGGCTGCTCTTCGGGCTCATGACGCTGCTTCTCATCACGCCCGTCCTGCTCATCCTCGCGACACTGCTCGTCAAGGGGGGCGGCGCGATCTCCTGGGAGTTCCTATTTACCGCACCAACCGACGGCATGCGCAGCGGCGGCCTCTTCCCGGCGCTGCTCGGCACTGTCTGGCTGGTCACCGTCGCCCTCCTGCTCTCGGTGCCCATCGGTGTTTTCGCGGCCATCTACCTGAGCGAGTACGCCGGCGACAACTGGTTCACGCGGATCATCAACCTGGCGATCATCAACCTGGCTGGTGTCCCGTCGATCGTTCACGCGCTTTTCGGCCTGGGCGCCTTCGTCCTCTTCTTCAAGTTCGGCACCAGCATCCTGGCCGCCAGCCTGACGCTGGCGGTGATGACGATGCCGGTGGTCATCGTCGCCACGCGCGAGTCGCTGCAGGCTGTCCCGCCCGCCTTCCGCGAGGCTTGCTGGAATATGGGAGCGACACGCTGGCAGACGATCCGCCGCGTCGTTCTGCCCAACTCGATCACCGGCATCCTCACCGGCGTCATCCTCGAAGTGTCGCGCACCGCCGGCGAAACCGCGCCGATCATGTTCACCGGCGCCGTCTTCTTCACGCCCTTCCTGCCGCACAGCGTCCTTGACCAGACGATGGCGCTCTCGCTTCACCTGTTCGTCGTCGCCACGCAGGTTCCCGGGATTGCCGAAGAGCTTCCCTTCGGCGTCGCTCTGGTGCTCATCGGGCTCGTTCTGACCATGAACAGCGTTTCGATCGCATTCCGCATGTGGCTGAGGGGGAAAAAGAAATGGTAGAACTCGCGGGGCCGGCAGCGGCCACCGACGGCGCCCTGGCGGCGGTTGCCAGAGCGCCGAACAAGCTCGAAGTGAACGACCTGACGATCCGCTACGGCAGCACGGTGGCGCTGCGCAAGGTCAAGCTGTCGATCCGTGAGCACGAGATCTTCGGCATCATCGGCCCGGCCAACGCCGGCAAGACCTCGTTCCTCAAGGCGATCAACCGGATGGACGTGTTTACCACGGGCATGCAGGTCGACGGCGAGATCCGTTTCAATGGTCTGGACACCCGCCACCTGAAGAACGTCTACGCGCTGCGCAGCCGGATCGGGGTCGTCTTTCCGCTGCCGGTCGGTCTGCCGATGACCGTATACGACAACGTTGCCCTTTCGCCTCGCCTGCGCGGCATCCGCGAGAAGGCCGAGCTCGACGTGATCGTCCAGCGCTGCCTGACGCGCGCGGCGCTCTGGGACGAGGTGAAAGATCGCCTGCACGCACTCGGCAGCCTGCTCTCGGGCGGCCAGCAACAGCGCCTGACGATCGCCCGCGCGCTCTCGCAGGAGCCCGATCTGCTGATGCTCGACGAGTTCTCGATTGCTGTCGATCCGGTAACGACGATGCGCATCGAGGACGTTCTGAAGGATTTACGCCGGGAAGTGACGATCATCCTGGTCACCAACCTGGTGCAGCAGGCGCGCCGCCTGGCCGATCGCACGGCGTTCTTCCTCGCCGGCGAGTGCGTCGAAATCGGCATCACCGAGGATCTCTTCACCGGCGAGGTAAAGGACCAGCGTACCCGCGACTATGTCGAGGGGCGCTTTGGCTAGCCGACCCACACCGCCCGCCACCGCGCACGGCATTGCTCCGCAAGGACCCGATCGACGATGAACACTGAACCGAATGCTGCCCTGCTGCAGCCCCTTCCCTCGCATGGCCGCCATGCTATTGCCAGCGAAAAGCTTAACCTGTGGTACGGCACCTTTCAGGCGCTGTACGACGTTGATCTGCGCATCCGGGAAGGCCTGATCACCTCGATGATCGGCCCTTCCGGTTGCGGCAAGAGCACCTTCCTGCGCAGCGTCAACCGGATCAACGAGCGCCTGGGCTACGTGCGCATCGAAGGCAGCGTGCACGTCATGAACGAAAACATCTACGCTCCGCAGGTCGAACTCGTGCAGGTTCGCAAGCAGGTCGGCATGGTCTTCCAGCGACCGAATCCCCTGCCCATTTCGATTCGCGACAACATCCTCTTCAGCCACCGATTGCACGCCAAGGGCGGCGGCGACGTGGTGCAGGGAACGGCGGACGAAATCGTCGAGCAGTCGCTGCGCCAGGTCCTTCTCTGGGATCAGGTGAAGGACCGCTTGCGGCGCAGGGCGACCGAGCTCTCGCTGGAGGAACAGCAGAAGCTGTGCATTGCTCGCCTGCTGCCGGTGAAGCCGAAAATCCTCCTGATGGACGAGCCCTGCTCGGCGCTCGACCCCAAGGGCACCGAGGCGGTCGAGGAGCTGCTCTGGGAACTGCGCGGCGAGTATACGATCCTGATCGTCACGCACAACATGGCGCAGGCACGGCGGGCCAGCGAGGAGTGCGTGTTCATGCTGATGGGCCGGGTGGTCGAGCACGCGCCCACCGAGCAGGTCTTCGTCACCCCGCAACATCGGGAGACCGCCGACTACATCGAAGGGCGTTACGGTTAGGCAGGGCTCGCCCAGCGTTTCCGCCCGGCGCGCCCGGGCTGTTGCCGGGCCGGCTTACGCCTGCGCGTGATCCGCCGGCGGCAGCGGGCGATCGCCGACGATGCTCACCAGCACCCGGCGGTCGTGCCGTGGACCGTCGAACTCGCAGAAGAAGATGTTCTGCCAGCGCGAAAGACCCAGGCGCCCATCGATCAGCGGGATGGTCACCGACGGACCGACCAGCCCCGCCTTGAGATGAGCGTCGCCGTTGCCGTCCTGCTGATCGTGCCGCCAGACGCCGCGCGGAATCAGCTTGGCAAGCAGATCGACGACGTCGGTCTGCACCGATTCATCCCAGTTTTCCTGGATCATCATCGCCGCCGTGGCACCCTGCGCATAGACGCAAACGAGACCGTCGACGACGCCGCTGGCGCGTACAGCGGCGCGCACCTGATCGCTCAGGTCGATCAGCTCCTCACGCCGACGCGTGGCTAATTCGAGTCGATGGTGCGTCGTGTTCATCGCTTCCTCCTCGCCCGCGGGTCCGCCGGGCTAGCGCCGCAGGTAGGCGAGCGCGCTCGGCAAGCTGACATTGTTGCCGAAAGCGTCTTCGCCGTAGCCGTTCCGCGCGAGCAGGTCGAGGTCGGCCAGGACGCGCCGGTCGCCGATGAAAGTCACCGTCAGATCGGTCCTGATGTCGAGCTGGCCGGTCGCCTGAAGGTGGGCGATCTCGGCTGTGGCATTCTCCAGCCCGCCGCCCGCGCGTCGACCAATCTCGGCCGAAAACTGCAGCGGCTGACGGTAGAGCACGATCCTTCCCTCACCGGCCAGTTGCTGAATCACCGAGCGCACGGCATCGGCCGTGTCCGCCGGCTCGCCCGCCTCGCCGGGACGACGAACGCGGGCGATCTCCCCGGCCAGCCAGCGGCGCTTGCCGGCGTTGATCGTCTCGTTGGCGCGAAAGAGCTCAAAAGGCGAAGCGGCATCGAAGCGCGTACCGCCAAGATCCATCACGACCGCGCTTCCGTAGTGCGCCACGATACGCGCGACCAGATTGGACGGACGCACATGGAAGCCGCGGTAGGTCGGCACCGGCACCTGCAGCTCGGCCAACTCGGCGTAGCGGCGCAGGATGTCCCGGCAGAGGCTTTGCCCGCCCGCCAGGTAGTCGCTGGCAAAGGCCAGCGCGTAGCCGAACAGCGTCGCCATGATCAGTTCGCGATCGACCCCCGGCAACCTCCGCGGATCTCCATCGCCCGGGAGTGGACCGAGATGCCGCTCGTAGAAGTGGGCCAGGTCGGTGGCGAGGTCGAGCAGGTGATAGACGACCGTCGCGTGGCCGCGCAGGATCGGCAGCTTGGCGTCGGAACTCTCGATTCCGGTCGCCGCGACGTGCGTGTCATAGAGCGACTGCAGACTGTGGAAGCGAAAGACGAGCTGACGCAGGCGCTCCTCGCTCACCGGGTCGGGGAAACAAGCGCTCCATTCTTCGGCTGCAAGCTGTGCCGCGCTGCCCAGCCAGTCGGCCTCGGCCGCCAGATTCAGGAACTCCGTCGCCAGATGCGTTACCGTGCTCGCTGCGTCACCGCCCTGGCGCTCGTCGCTGGTGTGCGCCAGGCGACCGGGCGGCAGCTTTTCCGCGAAATCCGCCGACGCCCGAGCGCTTGCGCGCCGCTCGATACCAAGCGCCTGCGCCTCATCGAGCAAACGGGCGGCGATTTCGCGAATCCCGCCGCACATCTGGTGCAGCCGCGCGCTGCTCGCCGAAGCAAAATCACCGCGCACCGGCAGCAGCCGGTAGGCCGGCAGGCGCCGCCGAATGCAGGCGAGCACCTCGGCAAAGCGAGCCATGTTCTTCAGCGCCGCGATCAGCGAACGAAAGCGGCTCCATTGGCGATTCCGGCACGCGCCGTATTCGTCGAGCAGCGCCTCGACCTGTTTCGACTCCAACAGCAGTCGGCCGATCAGCGGGCGCGTCAGGATCGGCTCGGCCGGCTGCGTGTTCGTCAGCCCGTCGGCGAGTTCGAGCAGTGGCCGGCAGAGCTCGCTGACCAGACCAGCAAACTCTCGGTCGCCGATCAGCCTTTCCTCTGGTCGTTCGGCCTCCGGCAAGAGCGCGTTCAGGTCGTTCATCGTTTCATGTCGGCGTCGATGCCGCTTCGTCGTCGGACGCTGGCAAATGTTCCAGTTCGAGTGCCGCGCGCGCCACCAGTTGCTCCGGCAAGGCGGCCTGCACCGAAACGCCGAGACGCTCGAAGTCTTTTGCCTGACTGATCAGGTTGCCTTTACCGGTAACCAGTTGGCCCATCGCCTTCTGGTAGGAATCTTTTGCCTTGTCGAGCTGGCTGCCCACCGCTTCCATGCTGGCCAGGAATCCGGTCAGCTTGCGGTAGACCTTGGCGGCACGGTCGGCCAGTTCGGCGGTATGCGCATTCTGTTCCTCGAAACGCCAGAGCTGGCGGACGATATTCAGACTGGTCAGCAAGGTCGTCGGTGTGGCGACCAGCACGTTCTGCTCGATGGCTTTCTGGAACAGGCTTTCGTCGGCACGCAGCGCATCGACGAAAGCGGATTCGATTGGGACGAACATGAAGACCATTTCTGGTGTGTTCAATCCCGGCAGGTCGAAGTAGGCGCGGTCCGCCAGCTCCGCGATGCGGTCGGCCAGAGCGTCGATATGTTCGCGCAGGGCGCGTTGGCGTTCGCCCTCATCCTCCGCATTGACGTAGCGGGTATAGGCGTTCAGCGAAACCTTGGCGTCGATCACCAGGTGCTTGCCCTGCGGCAGATAAACGACGACGTCCGGGCGCTTGCGGCCCGCCTCGGTCGCGAAGCTGAGCTCGCGCCGGAAATCTCTGCCCTCGCGCAGTCCCGAACGTTCGAGGACGTTGCCCAGCACCAGTTCGCCCCAGTTGCCCTGCTTCTTCGCCTGTCCCTTGAGCGCGGTCGCCAGGCCATGCGCCTCCTCGGTGATCTGCCGATTGAGGTCCTTCAATTGCGCCAGCTCGGCGCGCAGGCTGGCCCGCTGCTCGGTATCCTGGCTGTGAATCTCCTCCACCTTCGCCTTGAACTCGCTCAGGCGCTCCTTGAACGGATCGAGGATCTGCCCGATGTTGGTCTGATTCTGTTCGGCGAAGCGCCTCGCCTTCTCTTCCAGAATATCGTTGGCGAGCGCCTTGAACTGGTTCGACAGTTCGTCGCGGGCAGCGACGAGCAGCGCGAGCTTTTCTTCCGCCTGGCTACGCTCGGCGGCCAGGCGGGTATTCAGTTCGGCTAGCGCCGTGCCCAGTTCGCTGACGCGTGCTTCTGCCTGGCCGCGCAGCGCGTGCTCGCTCTGCCAGTCGTCACGCAGGCGGGCGAGTGTCTCGTGCTCGGCCTTCAGCTCGGCGCTCAGGCGCCCGTTCAGCTCGCGCAATTCCCCGGCGCGCAGTTGCGCTGCCGCGAGCGTTTCCTCGACTCCGGCCAGCCTGCTTTCCAGCCCGGGAATCCGGCTGGCGCGTTCGGTCAGCATCGCCAGATCGTCACGCGCCTGGTCGAGCGCTTCTCGCCAATCAGCAGCCTGGGCGCTCACTGCCGCGTGCGCCGCATTCAGCCGGGCAAGCTCCGCCTCGCTGGCACGTGCCCGTTCGCTAGCCCTGGCCAGGTCGATCGTCACTTCGGCGCGGCCCTGTTCGGCGGCCGCGGCAATGCGTCCGTGCAAGAGCAGCCAGGCAATCACGATGCCTGAGCAAAGACCAATCGCAGCGCTGATCAGGTAAAGATATGGGTTATCCATGATTTTGACCGGGTGCTTACCGGCGCGGGGCACGCTGGCCGGGCTGCCGGCGCCCGTTTGCGGGCAAAAAAAACCCGCCGGAGGCGGGTCCCTGATTGCGTGCCTGAAAGCTTCAGGCGCGTGAGATATTCGAAGCTTGCTTGCCCTTCGGGCCCTGCGTCACGTCGAAGGAAACCTTTTCGCCCTCTTTGAGGGTCTTGAATCCACCCATGGCGATCGCGGAGAAATGCGCAAAGAGATCTTCACTGCCATCATCTGGGGTGATGAAGCCGAAGCCCTTGGCGTCATTAAACCACTTCACTGTACCTGTTGCCATATTACTACTTCCTTGAAAAAAGACTGAACCCGGGCGTTACCCGACTTGCATGCTTCTAATTCGGCAACGTTTGCGGCGGGCACTCACGCTTGGCGAAGTGGCAACCGACGTTCAAATTAAAAACATTTGGCCTTTGTACGCCAAGTGAGGGTAATGCGTCAAGCTTTTTCGCTGATCGCCCCCGGCGCGCAGCCGCCAGCAGCAAGAAAGCAGTATTGCGCATCCGCCAAGACTGGTTAGAATTAGACCATGGCAACGAAGCATCAGGACGGCTCCCTACTCGAAGCAAGACGCACGCGACTGACGCCACCCCCCCTCTACCGGGTCGTGCTGCTGAATGACGATTTCACCCCGATGGACTTTGTCGTCACGGTTCTGCAGAGGTTCTTTGCCATGAACCGCGAACAGGCGACGCGAATCATGCTCAAAGTGCACACCGAGGGGCGGGGGGTGTGTGGAACGTACCCGCGTGACGTCGCGGCGACGAAAGTCGAGCAGGTCACGGCCTTCGCACGGGGCAACCAGCATCCGCTGGCGTGCGTCATGGAGGAGAACTGAAAATGATTGCGCAAGAACTTGAAGTCAGCCTGCACATGGCCTTCGTCGAGGCGCGGCAGAAGCGGCATGAGTTCATCACGGTCGAACATCTCCTACTTGCCCTGCTCGACAACCCGTCGGCGGCGGAAGCCATCCGTGCCTGTGGCGCCAGCATCGACCAGTTGCGCAAGGATCTCGTTCGCTTTGTCGGCGAGCACACGCCGACGGTAGCCGGTGACGACGACATCGACACGCAGCCGACGCTGGGTTTTCAGCGCGTCATTCAGCGCGCCATCCTGCACGTCCAGTCTTCCGGCCGCAAGGAGGTCAACGGGGCGAACGTGCTGGTCGCGATCTTCGGCGAAAAGGACTCGCACGCGGTCTATTATCTGCAGAAGCAGGGCGTCACCCGTCTGGACGTGGTCAACTTCATTTCGCACGGGATCAGCAAGGTCCCGCAGAACACGCCGCGCAACGAACAGGAAGTCGAAAGCGAGGCTGAACAACCGGGATCGGCCGGCCCGCTCGAAACCTATACGATCAACCTCAACGCGCTCGCCCTGCAGGGCAAGATCGACCCTTTGATCGGGCGCGATCAGGAGCTTGAGCGGGTCATCCAGACGCTCTGTCGGCGGCGCAAGAACAACCCCTTGCTGGTCGGCGAAGCGGGTGTCGGCAAGACGGCGATTGCTGAAGGGCTGGCGCGCCGCATCGTCGAATGCGAGATCCCCGAGATTCTCGCCAAGGCCAACGTCTACTGCCTCGACATGGGTTCGCTGCTCGCCGGAACCAAATACCGCGGCGACTTCGAACAGCGCTTGAAAGCGGTCCTCAAGCAGCTCACCGAGAATCCACAGGCGATCCTGTTCATCGACGAGATTCACACGCTGATCGGCGCCGGATCGGCTTCCGGCGGCACGCTCGACGCGTCCAATCTGCTCAAGCCCGCGCTGTCGACCGGCCAGTTGAAGTGCATAGGAGCGACCACCTACAACGAGTACCGCGGCATCTTCGAAAAGGATCACGCGCTGTCGCGCCGTTTTCAGAAGATCGACGTCAATGAGCCGTCGAGCGCCGAGGCGATCGAAATTTTGCGCGGACTGAAATCGCGCTTCGAGACGCACCACGGGATCAAGTACTCGAACGCCGCGCTCGCCTCGGCCGTCGAGCTCTCGGTGCGCTTCATCACCGACCGCCACCTGCCCGACAAGGCGATCGACGTGATCGACGAGGCAGGCGCCGCGCAGCGCATCCTGCCCAAATCGCGGCAGAAGAAGCTGATCGGCAAGATCGATATCGAGGAAATCGTCGCCAAGATCGCGCGCATCCCGTCGACGCACGTCTCGAGCGATGACCGCAACAATCTGCGCAACCTTGAGCGCGACTTGCGCGCGGTGGTTTTCGGGCAGGAGGCGGCGATCGACGCTTTGGCCAGGGCGATCAAGATGGCGCGCTCCGGCCTTGGCAACCCGACCCGACCGATCGGCAGCTTCCTCTTTTCCGGCCCGACCGGCGTCGGCAAGACCGAGGTTGCCAAGCAACTCGCTTACTGCCTGGGCAACGAGCTGGTGCGTTTCGACATGTCCGAGTACATGGAACGGCACGCGGTTTCGCGCCTGATCGGCGCCCCACCCGGCTACGTCGGTTTCGACCAGGGCGGGCTGCTCACCGAGGCGATCACCAAGAAGCCGTACAGCGTCCTCCTGCTCGACGAGATCGAAAAAGCGCATCCGGACATCTACAACATCCTGCTGCAGGTGATGGATCACGGCACGCTCACCGACAACAATGGGCGCAAGGCCGATTTCCGCAACGTGATCATCATCATGACGACCAATGCCGGGCAGGACGCCATCCAGCGCGCGACCATGGGCTTCGCCGTGACCCGCCAGGCGGGCGACGAAATGGCCGAGATCAAGCGCATCTTCAGCCCCGAATTCCGCAACCGACTTGACGCGACGATCTCCTTCCGCGCGCTCGATCACGAGGTTATCCTGCGCGTCGTGGACAAGTTCCTGATGCAGCTCGAAGCGCAATTACACGAGAAAAAGGTCGAGGCGGTGTTTACACCCGAGCTCAAGGAGCATCTGGCGGCGCGCGGTTTCGACCCCTTGCTCGGGGCAAGACCGATGGCCCGGCTGATTCAGGACACGATCCGCGCTTCGCTCGCCGACGAACTGCTGTTCGGGCGCCTGGCCAACGGCGGCCACGTCATCGTGACGCTCGGCGAGGACAACAAGGTGAAGCTGATCTTCGAGGAGCAGGCAGAGGTGATCAGTTGAACGACTTCACCGTTCTGCTTTCGCCTGGCGAAACGCCCTGGCGCTCGGCGTTGCGCCATCGCTGGACATCTTGGCAAAGGGAAGCGAGATGACTTTCAAGACCCCTGATCTGCTTGACGACCACGAAGACGAGCTGGCCGCCGGCAGCGTGCGTGTCGTCACCCCGATGTTCCGCTCCTACGGCGGGCGGCGCTCGTTCGCCGGGCGGATCGTCACGCTCAAACTGTTCGAGGACAACTCGCTGGTGCGCGAAGCACTGGCCGAAAATGGCCAGGGCAAGGTGCTGGTGATCGACGGCGGCGGTTCGCTGCGCTGCGCGCTGGTGGGCGATCAGTTGGCGCGGCTGGCGCACAAGAACGCCTGGGAAGGAATCGTCGTCTATGGCTGCATCCGCGATTCCGACGACATCGGCGGCATCGACCTGGGCGTCTTCGCGCTCGCCACGCACCCCTTGAAAAGTATCAAGAAGGGCGTTGGCCAACGCAATCTGGCGCTAAGTTTCGGCGGCGTCGTCTTCCGCCCCGACGAATGGCTCTACGCCGACGCCGATGGCGTGATCGTCAGCGCCACTCGGCTGGTGGATTAGCAGGAGGATCGCTGGTGAGCGCTGGCATCGAACTGCTGCGGGCCATTCGTAGTGGCCGTCTGGGCGATGTTCGCCGCGTGCTCGACGCCGGCGCACCGGTCGAACTCGACGATGGGCGGGGCGACCCTGGTTTGCCGCTCGGCGTCGCGTGTTTCATGGGTTACGTCGATATCGTTCGCGAACTGGTCGGCCGCGGTGCGCGCGTCAATGTGGGAAACAACGCGCAGCCGACTTCTCCCCTGTCCATGGCCATCCGCGGCAACCGAACCGATGTCGTCAAGGCATTGATCGAATTGGGCGCGGTCGTACCGCCCGGAATGAAGACCGGGCTGAGCGAACAGGACTTGATGATCGCTCGCTGGCGCGGCCAGCAGTACGGATCGGTGGCCGGCAAGACGACCAGTCCGAGCCCGACGGACGCCGATCAGCCGGTTTTCGAGGAAATCGAAATGCCGCGCTGTTACGGTACCGATACCGCTGTGCTCGACGCGGATATGGTGCGCGCGGCACGCGAGATGGACAAGAAGCACCGCTAGCGACGGCTGCTCCGCGCTGCTGGCGCCGACCGCCGCTGGGCGGCTGCCCGCGGCAAACTCCCGGCGTATCGTGCCGGCGTATCGCGCAGGAGGCCTTGATGAGGAAAACCACGTTTCTGGCTGGAACGCTGCTCGCCCTCGCGTGCGCCGTGCCGGCTCTTGCTGCCACGCTGCGCGTCGGGCCGGCTGAAGAGATCCGGACGCTGAACGAGGCGGCCATGCGCGCGCAAGACGGCGACACGGTCGAAGTCGTCGCCGGCGAATATCGCGGCGATGTTGCCGTGTGGAAGCAGAAGCGCATCACGATTCGCGGCGTCGGCGGGCGGCCGCGCCTCCTGGCTATGGGCTCTGCCGCCGAGAACAAGGCGATATTCGTCGTGCGCGGCGAGCAGGTGCACATCGAGAACATCGAGTTTTTCGGCGCCCGCGTACCGGACCGCAATGGCGCCGGCATCCGGCTCGAGGGCGGCGCGCTGGTCGTCGTCGATTGTCGTTTCATCGACAACGAAAACGGCATTCTGACCGCCAGCGACGAACGCATATCGCTGACCGTGCGCGGCAGCGAGTTCGGCCACAACGGTGCCGGCGATGGGCAAAGTCACAACCTCTACGCCGGCGCCATCGGCCTGCTCGAGGTGCGTGGCAGCTACTTCCACCATGCGCGCGTCGGACACCTGCTCAAGTCGCGCGCGAAGGAAAGCCGTATCTACTACAACCGCCTGACCGACGAGCCGGGTGGCCAGGCGAGCTATGAACTCGAGTTCCCCTCCGGCGGCCGCGCAATCGTCGTCGGCAATCTGATCCAGCAGGCCAGTTCGAGCGAGAATTCGACGATCGTCAGCATCGGCGCCGAAGGCCCCCGCTGGCCGGTCAATCGTCTCTTCCTCGCGCACAACACGCTGGTCAACGACCGCCCGCAAGGCGTCCGCACGCTCGACTTGCGCAATGGCGTGAGCGGCGTATTGATCAACAACCTGCTGCTCGGACCCGGCATGACGCTGGATTCGGTCGAGGCCGTCCGCCGCGGCAACGCAACCGGCACTTCCGCCGACCTCGCTGCACTCCGCGGTGATGAGCTCTATCGCCTGCGCGAGGACTCACCGCTGCGTGGCACGGTGGCACCAGCGGGTCGCATCGACGAGGTCGAGCTGACGCCGGATGGCGAGTATCTGCATCCGCTGCAGACGCGGACGATTGCCCCGGATGTCTGGTCGCCCGGTGCCTATCAGAGCACACCGCGCGCCCGGACGAAATAGCCGGCGGCCGCCTGTCTGCTCCCGCATAGCGCACACTTTACGGCGGCTTCGCCGAATCCGCTGGGCGGGCTTTCAGCGCAGGGCAGCCGGCGCCGCGTCCGCCCGATGAATCTCCTCTGGCAGGTCAAGCGCGACGAGCAGCGCGAGATAGAAAAGAAACGCTACGCGCGGTACATCGAGCAGGCTGTCGAACAGACCCACGACCAGGAAGCCGACGATCGCCGCGACGAGCGCGGCCGACATGCTGTGGTCGCGCGCGCTGCCCAAGGACACCCGCCACAGCCCCGCCAGGACAAGCGCGGAGAAGAGGACGAGCCCGACCCAGCCCTGCTCGAAGAGCACGTGCAAGAACATGTTCTTCATATGCCAGGGCAGGTGGTGCCGGTCACTGGAAGAAAACCAACGCGCCATTCCGCGCGCAAAGTCACCATTGGCCAGCAACTCGCGTCCCCCGGCGTCGCGCGCGCTGAGGTTGTCAAGTTCAACCAGACCGCCGCTGGTATTGACGCCAACCGAGAAGGTGATGAAACGCGGCGCAAAGAAATCGCCGCTCGACAAACCCGCACCTGGCAACTGCAGTTCCACCGGCTGCCATTTCCCGGCTTGCGCGCTCACCGGCCGCACGCCGATCATGCACGCACCGTCGTCGTAGAGCAGATGCTTGCGGCAGATCTCGAAGTGTAGTCCGGTCGCCATCGCCGAGCGAACGTCCGCGCGCACGCTGACCGGCCCGACGAAGGGAGCCACCCGCTGCGAAATGCGGAACAACTCGCCCCAATCGATCGGGTGCTTGCCACCGGTCAGCACCAGGTAGCGCTCGCCGCCCTCCTCGCGCAGACGGTAGTCGCCGACCTGATCCTTGAGCTTGCCCGAGAGGAAATGGTTTGCCGGGTAGCGGCCGGTACCTTTACCGAAGGCCCAGGTCAGCGGGTCGTCGAGCAGAGCCAATCCGGCCGACCAGTGCGCCAGGCGGCCGTCGAAATCACGCGCACCGGTAGCGAAACGCTCGCTCATGTACGCGCCACCAAAGACAACGCCGACCGTCGTCGCCAGCGCGGCCAGCGCACCGAGCAGGCAGCCCTGCCAGCGCAGCGACTCGGGCCAGCGCGCGGCCTTGCTGCGCCCCGCCAGCACGGCCGCCGCCAGCAGCAAGATGACGACCAGCGCCATTGGCGCGAGAGCCGACGCGCCGCCCCAGTGCCAGGCGACGAGCAGCATCGCGGCAAGCAAGCTCAACCAGGCCGCCAGGAGCAGCGCTGCCGAGCGCGACAGGCGCGTCGCCGCTGATCGCCGCAGTGCGCCGAGCAGCGCCAGTGCCCCAGCGACCCAGGCCAGCGCATACGCCACGTACGGCCCCTTGGGCAGCAGGTAGGCAAGCAGCACGAGTGCCAGCGACAACACCAGGCCGGCCAGCGCGCCGACCACGCAGCCACTTGTCGGCATACGGCGCAGCGGTGTGGCCATCGGCAGCAGCAAGGCGACTGCGCCGAACAGTGCCAGCATGCCGCGGTAGCCACTGGTCGGGAAGATGGCGACGGCGGCAACGCCGAACCCTGCACCGATCAGCCAGGCCGCGCTACCACCGCTGGCGGCGCTTGCCGCGCTGGCGGGAGGGCTCAGCCGGCGCGCCGATTGCGCACGCAAGACAGCGAGCGCGAGCAAGCCGATCGGCACCGCCAGGTAGACTGCGCGCGAAAACGTGGTCAGACAGGCATACGCGCCGAGCACCACGGCCGCCGCGGCGATCGACCATCGCCAAACGCCAATCGGCCGCAACAGTTCGCGTACGGCGAAGGGCATCGTCAGCACCAGGAACCCGTCGAAGGCCGCTCCGCCGACGTGCATCTCCCAGAACAGCGCCGTCCCCCGGTAGTCGCGCGAGAAGTCGGCCAGGCCGGTGTACGCCCACCGTTCCCAGAGCGCCAAAAGCGCGACGATCAGCAACCCGCCCGCCAGCCCGCTCCCCAGCCACTGCCCTGCGCGCTCCGGGCGAGCCCGCAACTGGATGCGCCACAAAGGCGCGAGCAGCATGGCGAGGAAAAAGCTCTTCGCCACGCGCAGGCTGTTCATCGGCTCGTGGTAACCCTGCCACCAACCCCAGATGAAGCCGCCCGCGTCGGCAAAGCCGCGCGTCATGCTGACGATCAGCGCCGCGGCAAAGCTCGCCACGAGCAATCGCTTGAGCGCGGTCGCACCGCCGGCGGCGCCGGCCGCTGTCAGCGAAGCCGCCCGGTCGCCACGCGCATAGGCACCGGCGGCAACCGCGAGCACCGCCAGATCGAGTTCTTCGAAAGTCAACCAGCCGGTCCACGGCATCAGCCCGATCGCCGGCAGCGCCACTGGCAGAACGACCAGTCCGGCCAGCGGCCGCCAGGCGGAGAGCAGCGCCAGGGCGCCGCAGATGCTCAAGGCAAGCGTGCCCGACAGCGGGTGATGCCAGGCGAGCGCAGCACAGAGTGCGAGACAGATCAGCCCCAGAGCGGCGTGCATCAAGCGTGTAAAGCCGCCGCCCGGGGCTGAGGTCCGGCGCCGGCGTGGAGCTCGCGACGAGGCGCGCTGCGCCGCAGGGGCGGACGGACTCGGCGAGGCGGGGACGGATGGCGCGGCCGGGTCAGCCATGACGCCTTGACCGGGAAGGCCCGCGTCGGGCGCCGACCGGCGCCGGCTCGCTGGCCAAGGTGGTCCAATGTGTGTTGCTGCTCAAGTATCCACTCCTTGCCAACCGGCGAAGCTCAGCCTCCGCGCTGCACCCATGACCAGCGTGTCTTTTTCCGCAATCCTAGGAGCTTTGACCGGTCGCTGCAAGCGTGCCGGACAGGCCGACGTTCCGCTGGCCACGCCCTTCGGCCGCCAGCGCAGGGCTTGCGCCTCGGCAAGCGCGGCCGCTTCGGACCAACGGCGTCAAGCGCTGCACGCGTACGCCGCGCGCGTGTCGGCCACCGGGCCGGCGCGTGAAAATTGAATTGTATTGAGCCGATGATCCTACTTGGCACACGGCCTTGTCCTGTGCCATGATCCTAAGAACCGCAGTTACCAGCGTGCAAACCGGCCGAACCTCAGGCAATGTGTGGCTTTTTGTCGGATGAGAGAGGTCACCAGATGGGTGAGGCGAAACGGAAGCTGGAGAGGCGCAAAGAAATGCTTTTGTCGTGTGCTGGCGCGCAGACGATGGCGGGCAAGGTTCAGGTGCGTTGGGAGACGGCAAGTGCAGCGACGCCAATGGGTCAGTTGGCCTGCTTCATCCAGTTTCTACATCTGACGGGGCTGTGGTCACGGTGGCTGGCAGGCTGCCCACTGACGTACGACAGCCCGAACGCGCCGTCGATCGCGGACGTTCTGGGCACGTGGATGCTGTCGATTCTATCGGGGCACCGGCGCTATTCGCACGTCACGACCATCCGGGCGATGCGGTGAATCCTGGCTTGCTGGAGATGAGCAAAGTCGTTTCTGAGGACGCTCTCGGCAAGGGGTTGCTGCGGCTTCCGGAAGCTACTGGGACGACCTGGCTCGACGGGCATCTCGACGAGAGCACGGGGGCGCTGCTGGACGCCGCGTGGATTCTCGACACCGACACGACCGTCAAGGTGCTGTACGGTCACCAGGAAGGCGCCGTCGTGG